>NZ_JBHTGV010000017.1:0-98148 GCF_042675445.1 Cohnella sp. GCM10027633
TTGCCTCCAGCTTCCTTCAGATTCCACCTCGCGATGGACACCCTTGCTCTTGGCTAGTGGTTGGCAACTACAAGCCCCCACAGCGGACTTTCACCGCCGAGTTAATCGTCATGCGTGGCACACATAAGAAGAGGCATGCCTGCGCGGCATGCCCCTCCTGATCGTTCGTTAACGCCTCGTGAAGTAGCTCATCATCGCCTTCTGCATCGCGCCTTTCAAGACGGACTCGAACGTCGATAGATTCTGGGCCAGTCCCAGCGACGCAAGAGGCGCGACCGCGGACATGATGTTGAGAATCTGGAAGCCGAGCTCGTTATGATAGACGTCCCATAGCGCGTCCCAAGTGTCGCTTGCGCCGTAGCCGGCCTGTACCAATTGGATGCACGCCGGGATCCAATCCCAGCCGAGCTGCTTCATGACCCTCGCGGCATCGTTGGAAGAGACGCCGGCTTCGTTCATGATCGCGAACGGGATTCCTTCCGACAGCTCGGTCAGCATCGCGCTGATGGCGGCGTCCAGATCGCTTTGAATGAAGCTGACGCCGATCTCCGCGACTTCTTTGAGCGCATAGTAGATATCCTTGTTCGTGAAGGAGTTCGACTGGACGAACGAGCGTCCCAACTCGGCGAGCGTAAGATCGGAATGCTGCGCAAGCGCGATAGCCAGCGTCTTCCCGGTCCACTGGCGAATTCCTCCTTGATTCTGTTGTACATAGCTCTCGACATAGAGCTTGGTCGACCACAGGTCGTAGACGTATCGGAGCGGATCCTCGTTCACGATCCCGAGCGCCTTGATCAAGTCGACGATATCGGTGTATCCCTCCTTGTACAGGTAGATCAACAGAAGAGCCGGACGCTCGTCCAACGCGTATGCGATCTTGACGATCCGCTCCAGCGGGTAATTCATGGCGCGCATCGCCCGAATCGCCTGTTCGGGTAAGACGTCGTAGCCGGATTCCACGCCGCGTCCGACCTGCTGAAGCGTATAACCGAGCGCGATCAAGTTCCGAATGCCGTCTTGCAGGCTGTACTGCCAACGGCCAAGGAAATTCCCCGCTTCCTCCGCCCGCAAGCCGAGATTCCGCAATTGCGCGACCGCCGTCGCGTCGCCGCTCTGGATGCTCGTCAACGTCGAGATCAAGCTTCCGACGCCGACGTCTCTTAGCGCGACGAGAACGTCGCCTTGCGAGCTGTTCGGGAACGCCTCCATCAGCGCGCTATAGATAAGCGGCGCAGCGTACCCCCGATCGCGAAGCTCCTTGCCGACGGCCAGAATGTCGTTCTCGCCGAACAGTTCAACCATCGTGAGCGCGATCGCGTTCGGAACGTCGCCCCCGTAATAGCGGTCGATCGCGTTAAGAATTTCGGTCCGTGTATAGCCGACGCCGAACATCAGCTTGCCTATCTCGACGCTATCGTCGTAATCGAAGGTCTGCTGCAGAACGATCAGCGCTTCGTTCGCATGCGTGCCTTTCGCCTTCATGAGCCGCAAGTAGAGCTCGACGGGATTCTCTCCGTAAGCGGCGCCGACGGCGTTCAGCAACTCCTTCGTCCAAGCGGACATCTCCAGCAGCGTACGGAGCGCATCGAGCGCGTTCAACGCGTATACGCGTTGCAGCACGCCCACCGTGTCGCTCAGCGGCTTCTCCAGCGAGCGCATCACTTGGATCGCGTACTTGGCGGTGCGAACGTCGGAGGCGCGCAACGTGGCGTCCCACCGGTTCGTCTCCGCCGGATAGACGGAAGTGATCACTTCGTCCATCGTCGTCGCCGCGCCCGGCGAGTAAATATATCCGTTGCAGTAGACCTGGAAGATCGCCTTCAACACGCCGTCCTGATCATACCCGGCGGTCGCGAGCCCTCTCGCCATATCGATCGCGCCCATATCCTCGTACAGCGCCTTGAGCGTAGCGGCCGTCTGCGTCGCCGGATAGTTCCGCTCCTTCATGTTCCGGGCCAGAACCGCGAACGGGTCGACGCCGAATACGGTCGCGACCGCTTCCATTACTTCCGCCGCCGGATAGCCGTAGACGGAATCGTCCAGCATGTCCGTCACCTGGGAGACGATCGATGACGACGAACCTCCGCCGTACAGACCGCGAAGCGCGGTCGTCACTTCGTACAGATCGTAGCCGAGATTTTTCAGCGCCGGCACCATGACGTCCAGTTGCACGCCCCGCTTGCGGTAGATGAACTGAGCGACCGACGTTGCGTCGTAACCGGCTGCCTTGAAGGATGCGCCGCTAAGCATTAGCGCGTCGCCGATCTGGTACATATTGAAGCCCGCTGACGACAAGTCGAGGATGAGCGTCGTCGTATCCGTGTGCCCATACGCCGTCTTCAAGATCTCCGTGATCGGATACATCTCGTACAGGGTCGGAATCGACGATCCCTTCATCGCGAGCACGGCTTCCACGGGATCGGCGCCGTAGACGTCCCGGAGCACTTGGCCCAAGAACAGGTAATCGACCGCCCCCGTGAACAGCCGGGAGTCGCTCAGGGCGCGCAGCATATCGATCAGCGTGGCGCCGCTCGCTTCCTTCATGGCGCTAACCGCGTCCAGCTTGGCGAACGCGACCGTGAGATCGGGACCGAGATTGTAATTGTTCGCGCGCCCCGCGGCGATCAAGAACTGCGCGATCTCCAATGCCGAATACCCCGGAATCGTCGCGCCCGTCGCCGTGTTGGTCCCGCTCGTCGCCAGCAGCCGGACGAGGCTCTGGTTGGACGTGTCGCTATACACTTTCCTGGCCAGCGAGGTCAATAACGGTCCCATGCCCGATAGCCTGTACCCCATATTGCGTAATTCGAACAGCACGTTGCTCGCCTGCGCCTGCGTAAGCGAGTTGGACGGCGCGAGCCACGCCGCGATCTCTTGCAGATTGTATCCGGCCGTGCCGAGACCGGAGGCGACCGTAGCTTGTCCGGGCTGCATCGTCGTGATCGTCGTCATGCCGTGTTGGGAGAGCATGGCCGCGTACTCCGAGATGTCGCCGCCGAATCTGAGGCGCGCCGCGCCGATCGCTTCGGCCAGACTGTAGCGATAAGTCGCCATGGATTCCGGATACGTCTGCATCAACTGCGCCAATAAATCCGCCTTCGTCCGGACGACCGGGTGCTTCAGCAAACCGGCTGCCGTCTCGGCTGCCGTGAAGCCGGCCGACTTCATGTACGACACGGCCGAATCGAACCGCCCGTCCGAATCCCATAAGAAGTCGTACGTCTCCATCGCCGAGTACGCGCTTCTAATCGCTTCTCCGTGGTTGCTCGCGTAACCGAGACCGAACCACGCCTCGCCGATCGCATAGCCCGCGTCGCGCAGCGCCTTCGCCGTCTCCGGCCCGTTCGCGCCGTAATCGAGCGCCAGCATCGCACCGACGTTCTCCGCTGTATACCCGGACTCCTTCAGCAGCTCGGCCGCTTGGCCCGCGGTCGCCCCGTAGACGTCCCGCAACGTCTGCCCGGCGCGTCTCGCGTCGATCGCGGCGGCCTTCATCGCAGCCGCGGCTTGCCGTTCGTCGTTCCCGTACACGTCCTTCAACACCTGTCCGACATCCGCGCTATAGCTGGAACCGGCGGATATTCGCAGGATCTTGGCGGCGCGCTCGTTCGTCATGCCGTAGTACGTCCGCATCGAAGCCGCCAGCTTCGCGTTGGGGTAGAACCAGCCGTACTGCACGACCTCCGCATCGGTATACCCCACCTGCTTGAGCGCGCCCTAACCCAATCATCGGACGCGCCGTTCAAGGTGCTGAAGTTCTTGCCTAGATTAGCGACGTTCAGAATGCCAGCTTCCTTCATGCCGATCAACAGATGATAGACGCTGATCCCATTAGGCAGCAGCATATTCGGCATGTTTTCGTTGCTGATTCCGTACACGGTGTTCAACGCCTTCACGAGCGCGTTCGTATTGTAGCCGCCCTCGATCAGCGCCTTCGAAGCATCCGGGGCGCTAACGCCCACGTTGTCCTTCAGATCCGTCGCCGCTTGCGCGGCGGTCATGCCCAGCATCTTGTCGTAGGCGGCTCTGCCGCTCGGCGTGCTGCCGCCGGCGAACGCACCTTGAACGAGCGCCGGCAGCGCCTTGCCGTCTACGGAACGGATCGTTCCAGGCGTATAGCGCAGCTCCAGCGTTGCCGGAGCGACCGCGGAGCGGAGCGCGAGCTCGATACGCGATCCGGACGCCGTCAACGTCGCCGACGCGATCTCAACGGCTCCGCCCCCGTACGTAACGGAGAAGCCGGCCGGAGCGTCGGGAAGCGCCGCCAGTTGCTTATTGAACAGGAGCACTAGCTTCATCGGATCGGGCGCGACCAGAGCGCCCGTGACGACGGGAACATCCGGCACGACGACGCTTAATCCGGCGCCGAACGCGTAGCCGGGCTTCGCCAACGACAGCGAGTACGTTGCCCCGCCGGTCAAGAACCCGGTCGCCCGATAGGTCGATCCGCCGTCGACGCTGCTGACCCGGGAGACGAGCGCGGGCATTCCGTCGCCGTTGACCATGACGATGTCCGCGATCGTCAGATTCGGCACGGCCGGCGCAAGCCTCAGCTCGAAGCCGGCTGCCGTAACGCTGCCGATCGCTGCCGAGACGCGAACGACGCCGGACGAACCGCCTGACCCCGGCCCTGAACCAGACCCTGATCCCGGGCCGGATCCGGCCCCCGTCGTAACCGTGCCTCCGACGTTCGCGGATACGCCGTCCGCGACGATTGTCTGCGTCGGCTTCTGCGCGATCGTCACGCCGGTCGCCGTGACCGAAGCCGTCCCGATCGCGCCGTCTCCCTTGATCGAAGCGGAAGCGTCCGCGTTCACCGTGGTTACCTGAACGTTCTTGTTCAGCGTGACGTTGGCGCCCGCCGCCTGATTCGTCAGCGTCATGTTGTCGACCTTGCCGCTCGCGACGGTCAGTTGAGCCGCGGCGACGAGGACGACGTTCGGGAAGTCGCCGTCCAGCGTCACGTCGCCCGTCGTCGATACGGTCACGGTGCCGTAGCTGGCGCCGCTGCCGCTCGCGACCTGCAACGTCGCGCCGGATTGAACCGTCACCTGATCGACGGCCGTCGAGCCCTCGATGACGACACGGACTTGTCCGTCCACCTTCGTAATGAACACGCGGGTCAGCGTCGAATCGAGCACGTGCACGCTGTTGCGGCCGCCGCCCTTAATCGTCGTCGCCCCGTCGACGACGACCCGGTCGAGCGTAACGTCGCCTTCTCCGATGCCTTCGCCCAGCAACAGACTGCCCGTAATCTTCACGTTCCGCAGCACGACGTCCGGTACGTTGATCGCCAGATCGCCTTCATGAACGACCGTGCCGGACGCCGGACCGTACGTCCCCGTCTTGCCGATGGACGAAGGAATCTCGCCTTCGACAGCGTCCGCTCCGGCCAGCTTGCTCGCGCGGTCCAGCAGTACGACCGCTTCGGCGCGCGTCAGCTGCCCGCCCGCCGAGAACCGATTGCCGTCCTGCCCCTTCATCAAGCCCGCGACGAAGACGGCCCCGACGGCATCGCGGCTCCATGTCGGAATATCCTTCGCGTCCGCGAACTTGCCGGCAGCCGACTCTCCGCCTCCGGCATTCAGCTTCAGCAGCCGGGCGGCGATGACCGCCGCCTCGCCCCTCGTAACCGAAGCCTCCGGGCGGAACTTGCCGTCCTTGTCGCCCTGCATATACCCTGCCGCCTTGGCGCGCGCCGCGTCCGCAGCGTACCACTTTGCCCGCGGAACGTCGGGGAACGATCCCGCAGCCTCTTCCGTATAGCCGAACGCCCGGTTGATCATCGCCGCGAGTTCGGCGCGGGCGACCTTGCCGTCCGGACGGAACTCCCCGGTCGGCAGTCCCTTGACGAGCCCCTCCCGCAACCATGCCCGGATCTCCGTCTCCGCCCAGTGGCCGGAGATGTCGGCCATCTCTCTCGACTCCGACTTGCCCGCCGCCGGTTCCGCTGCCGCGATCATGTCCGCCAAAGCCGCCTTCGCCGCCGCGTCCGAATAGCCGAGATTCGGCGCAAGCTGCGCCAGCATCGCGACGATCAACCAACAGACGACGAACTTCTTCCACCGTCCGACTCTTCTTCCTCCCATAACCTTTCCGCCTTTCGCGATCGAGTTCGGCCGATTCCCGCAAGAATCGACATGCCTCTCTCCACGATAGCGCCTATCGGTAAAATCTAGGTAAACCGAACCCGAAATCGGACAAAAAAAGAGACCGGATCGGTCTCTTAATCGTAACCGCGATTCGCGGGAATATGGACGACGAACCGGCTCCCCCTGCCGAGCACGCTCTCTGCCGAGATCGTGCCGCCGTGCGCCTCGACGATCTCCTTGGCGATCGCCAAGCCGAGGCCGCTTCCCGTCGACGGGTCGGCTTGCGAGCCGCGGTTGTTCCGCTCGAAGATGCGGTTCAGGTCGTCCTCGCCGATCCCCTGACCCTCGTCTTCGACGGCAATCCGAACGCCGTCCGGATCGATCGAAGCCTCGAGCCGGATAAGCTTGTCCGCCGGCGAGAACTTGCAGGCGTTGTGCACGAGGTTCGACAACGCTCTTCGCATGCCGTGCGGATCGATCGTCATGACCGGATCGCCGTCCGCGCGAATCGTCGACTCGCACCGCAAGCCGGCGATTCGGACGAACTCCTCCAGAAAGACGAATTCCTGCTCGACCCACGGCTTCATCCTCAGCTCTTCGGCCTCATCGTAAGAAGCGGCGGCTTCCTGCTCCGCCAGGCTGAGCTTGAACAAGTCGTCGATGAACCGCGTCACGTACCGGACTTTGCCGTACAGGTTCTCCAAGTGCTTCTCCTGCTCCCCCGGCTGTACTTGAATGCCGAGCATCATCGCCCGGATGCCGCCCTGCACGACGGTCAACGGGGACCTGACGTCGTGCGAGATGTTCTGCAGCAGCTCGTTGCGCCGCCGCTGCGCTTGCACGAGACTCTCCGTCCGCTCGCGAACCGTGTGCTCCAATTCCTCGTTCCATCGCTCGAGCGTGCGGACCAATTCCTCTTGCTTGGCGATCACAAGCTGCCGCGCGTTGTCCTTATCCAGCTCGAGCTGCCGAGTCTGATACGAGAGAGCGAAGGCGAATACGACGAACTCCGCGACGGAGCCGAGCTGATACCCGTAATGAGTCAGCACGTTATATTCGGCGAGGCTGAACGTGTACAGGATGGAAGGGACGGCGATGCCGAGAATCGCGATCATGCCGAGCACGATATACCTCGCGGCGATATTGCCCCGGAACACGCTGACGAGTATCGACGTGACGAGAACCAGCATGACGCCGAACTCGTACCAGATGGCGATCGTCGTGAAGCCCGGCCAGTGGAAGAGCAGCCCCGATACGACGAGCGGCGACGCCCACTTCACCGCCGTCGTCGCGTAACGCAGCCTCGGGGCGTAGATGCGCAATTGAAGCATTTTATCCAGGAAGAACAACACGAACCAGAGGCACATGATGAAGAAGAACAAGAAGATGCCTTCGTAGGAGTCGAACGTGCGGAGCAGAAGCCGGATGACCGCGTTGTTCTCTCCGAGCAACTCTTGCGGCAGCCCGTTCCAGAACAACTGGGACACCGCGAAGAACGCGATGTAGATCGAGTAATAGAGATTGGCCGTATTTCTTAAGAATACGTACATCGACACGAAGTACGCCGCCATCAATAACACGAACCCGTAGTATAGACCGAATAACAAGTATTCCGCGCGCAGGTGGAAGTGATAGGCGGAGGAACGCATCAGTTCGAGCGGAAGGATCATCGATCCGCCCGTCGTCGCCCGAAGATGGACCGTGACGGCGCGATCGGCGGGCAATACGAGCTCGTAAGCCCAATAGTGATCGTCCAGCTGCTTGCCGACGCCGGCAATCTCCTTGCCTTGCAGCCGCTGCCCGTCCGCGTAAGCCGCCACCGTATCGACGACCGCATTCGATAAGCGCAGCACCCAACGCTCTTCGGCCGTCTCGTTCGCGATCGTCGCCCGTATCCAATACGTATCTCCGTCGAGACCGAACGCCGTGACTCCGTCCGCGGGCACGAACCGTTCCTTCGCCGGAGATGCCTGCGCTTGCTCGAAGGAGAGCGCTCCGCCCGGATCGGGGAGCACCTGCATGCCGTCGTTCAAGCTCAGCTTGTCCAACCCTTCGGTCAACCGAACGGCCGCGCCGGGCTCGACCGCCGTCGCCGGCGCGCCTTCCTTCGGCATGAACAGGATCCAGACGAGCGCGACGCCCGCGACGAATAGTCCTACCATGAGGTAGAACAGCCGATTATGCTCCGCAAGCGTCTTTCTCATGCGACGCCCCCTCACCGCGACTGGAGTTATTACCTTAGCCGTATCGATATTCGCTCCCTCCATAGTACCACTGCCATCCTAAAAATGTTAATCTACCAATAGACCGATTTCGCTATTATTCGATAAAGAGGTGCCCGCGAAGATGAAGCCAGCCATTATCGTCGTCATCGACGACGACCCGGATATCCAGCAGCTCGTGACCGCCTTCCTGACTCACGAAGGATATATCGTCCGCAATGCGCTGAACGCTTCCACGGCGCTGGAATGGCTTGCGATCGAAGAGCCGGACCTCATCATCATGGATATCCAGATGCCGGACATGGACGGGATTACGCTCTGCGATAACATTCGGAAACAATACCGCCGGCCGATTCTATTCGTATCCGGCGCCATGCGACCGGAACTGAAGACGCTGTCCTTCAAGTCCGGCGGAGACGATTACATCGACAAGCCCTTCGATCCCGAAGAGCTCGTCTTGCGGGTGAAGGCGAACTTGCGTTGGAGCGGCCTGATCGACCGGACGCCCGATGCGGGCAATCGGCTGGAATTTCCCGGGCTGTCCATCGATCTGGAACGGATGACGGTATCGGTGAACCATCGGCCCGTACCGCTGTTGGCGAAGGAATACCAACTGCTGGTCGAGTTGGCCAAGAAGCCTAACCAAGTGCTCCATCCGCTGCAGCTGTACCGCCAAGTCTGGGACGACGAATCGAATTATTCCAAGGACACGGTGAAGGCCCACATCTCCAACCTAAGACGGAAAATCGAGCCGACGCCGGCGAATCCGAGATTTATCGTTACGGTCGATCGGCTGGGCTACAAGTTCAACCCTTATGGCACGGCAGCTTCGGAGTAATGTCGCTAACCCATAACGATAAAAGAGGCATCATCCTCGCGCGGAGGATGATGCCTTCTTGTCGATCCGATGGATTACGACGAAGAGGAGGAGCTCGCCGCCGCTGCGGTCGCGGCCGCCGCCGCGATAGCCGCTTGCTGCGCGACGATCAGGTTCGTCAGGCTCGTGGCGAGCGCAGAAAGCGGCACGACGCCGTCCGCCATGCTCCGGTAGGCGACCAGCGCCGCCGCGTGCAGCAGCAGCTCCTGCTTATCCACGGACCATGCGCCGAAGCCCTTCTGCTCGCGCAGCCATTCGAACGAGAGCGCCGTCTCTTCGACGATGTCGCGATTCTCGCGAGGGAGCAAGGCTAGCACGCCTAGTGAGGGGAGCGTATACGACCGGTCCATCGGAAAGCCTCTCTCTCGGAAGGCGCCCTTCAAGGCAAGCACGCGTTCCTCCGGTCGGCCGCCCTCGTCTCCGAGCACCAACACCTGCGTCAACGCCTGAAGCGCATTGCCGGCCCGCAGCTCCGGCTTCAACGCGGCGTACAGCCACTCCATCCGCTCCGTTCCCGCTTCGACCTCGACGTCGGACAGCGCGAGCATGGCGGCGTAGATGTAGTCGTCCTGACCGGTCAGGAACCGGTGATTCGCCTTCATGGCCGCATAGAACGACTGCGCCCTGGCGACCGTGGAACCGAACCGGTCCGGCGAAGCATTCGCGGCGATCTGGTACGCCGCGATCGGCAGATAAGGAGAAGCCCTGAACTTCGCGTCCTTCAGCAATTCGTACACGGCGAGAGCGTCCGCCAGCCGCGCCTCGGGATCGCCGGACAGCGAGAGCTGCGCCGCCAGGCTGATCGCCGAATCGCCCCTGAACATCGAGAACATGCCCGTGCTCCGCTTCACCCTCTCGAGATTGTCCCGGACGGCTTCGATATCGATCTCGCGCCCCTCCGCGGCATACAGCAGCGCAGCCAGCCGGTTAACCGAGGCATTGCGCCAGGCGAAAGCTTTCTTGGCCGCTCTCGCGTTATCCGCGAACAACGCCAGTCTCGCTTGATCTTCCATGTCTCTTCTCCTCCTTGTCGAGATCTCTTCTTCTCAGCATAACCCCTCCGGAGCGATCGCCGCAATTCCCGCGCCGCTAATATCCGGGAACGCAAGCGGCGGGCGGATAACCGGGCGAATGCGGTATAATACAACGAGAAAGGCGGTCGAGAACGATGCATTCGAATTCCCGATTGGACAATCTATACGCGCATTTGGACCATAACAAGATCGACGCGATGTTGATTACGTCGCCTAAGCACGTCTATTACTTGACCGGCTTCGCGACGGATCCCCACGAGAGGTTCCTCGGGCTGCTGCTCGCGCGCGGCGAATATCCGACTCTGCTCTTGCCGGCGCTCGACTACGAGGCGGCCGCGGCCGCGACGGGAATGGCGCGCATCCATACGCACTCGGACACGGAGAACGCGCACGACGTGCTGCGCAAGCTGATGCCGGCTAACGTGCGGTCGCTAGGGGTAGAGAAGGAGCACCTCAGCGTCGCGACGTTCGAGAAGCTCGCGGAGGCGATCGGCGCGGAAGCGTACGTCGACGTCGGAAGCCCGCTTCGCGACATGCGCGCGGTGAAGAGCGCGGACGAAGTCGCCCGCATGAGACGTGCGGCGCGTCTCGTCGAAGACGTTTTGCGCGAAGGCGTCTCCCGCGCGAAGCCCGGAACGACAGAGATCGAGCTCGTCGCCGAGCTCGAATACCAAATGAAGAAGCTCGGCGCGCAATGCCCTTCGTTCGACACGATGGTGCTGACCGGCGCCAAATCCGCTCTTCCGCACGGCAAACCGGACGCGACGGCGATCCGGGAGGGCGATCTGCTGCTGTTCGATCTCGGCGTCTTCGCGGACGGCTATGCTTCCGATATTACCCGCACGTTCGCGGTCGGGGAAGTCCCGGACGAGGCCAAGCGCATATACGCCGCGGTGCTGGACGCCAACCGGCGCGCGATCGAAGCGATCCGTCCCGGCGCGACCTTGGGCAGCCTCGACCGCGCCGCGCGCGAGGCGATCGAAGCCGCCGGTTACGGACCGTACTTCATGCACCGGCTCGGCCACGGGCTCGGCATGGACATTCACGAATATCCTTCCGTGCACGGCCTTAACGAAGACAAGGTCCGCGCCGGCATGGCGTTCACCGTCGAGCCGGGCGTCTACGTTCCCGGCGTCGGCGGCGTCCGCATCGAGGACGACGTCGTGGCGACCGAGGACGGCGTCGACGTGCTGACGTCGTTCCCGAAAGAGCTGACGGTTATCGGCTGACATGCCGTCATAATGACAAGACCGAACGAATGGCTTCCCGCCTTCGTTCGGTCTTTTTTACGTCCGCGACGATGCGCGGTTCTTTACGCGACCTTCTCGTCCGCCTCTATCTTCGCCTCTTCTTCGTCGACCGATTCCGCGACCTCGTCGTCCTTGTCGATCTCGTCCTCGAATTTGAACGCGCTGATGCCCTGGTACAGCTTCTGCGACAGCTCGTTAATGTCGGCCGCTTGCCGAGCGATCTCGCGAATGGCGTTATCCTGCTGCTGGCTCGTCGCGTTCACTTCCTGTACGCCGGCCGCGGTCTCTTCGGCGATCGCCGCCACGTTCTGGACGATGACGGCAAGCGAGGCGTTCTTCGCTTGAGTCGCGTCGACCTTGTCGTGGATTCGTCCGATCTGCTCGCTGATGTCCTGGATCGACCTGTCGATCGCGGTGAAGGAGCGCAGCGTCTCGGACACCTTATGGTCCTGCGCCTCCAAGCTCCCTCTCGTCTCCAGCATATGCGTGCGGAAGTTCTCCATTCCCGTACTCAATTCGTCGATCATGACGCCGATATGCACCGACGACTCCTTCGTCTGCACCGACAACAGCCTGACTTCCTCGGCGATAACCGCGAAGCCTTTGCCGTGGACGCCCGCCCGAGCCGCTTCGATCGCCGCGTTGAGCGCGAGCACGTTCGTCTGATTCGATACGACCGTAATCGAGTTCGTAATCCGGGAGATCTTCTCCGACAGCTCGGTCAGCCTGCTTAAGGCCTCGTACACTTTGCCGATAGAGTCGCGGGAGAACTCGGAAGCCTGCTGCAGCTCGGTAACGGCCGCGGTCCCTCTCCGCGCGTTCCGGTTCGCGTCTTCGCTCGTCGTCAGCATCGCGCCGGCGTAGGCCGTAATATCGTCGATCTCCCGATGCAGATCCTGAATGAGGCTGGCGCTCCGTTCCGTCTGGCCGGCTTGCTGCTCCGTGCCGACGGAAATCTCCTGTATCGTATGGACGATGTCTTGATTCGCATGGGCGGTAATCGAAGACGATTGCCGGAACGAATGCGAGTACGACGCGAGCGACGAAGCGACGGCGTGCGTCTGCTGGAGCATGTCCCGCACGCGGACGACCATATGGTCGAAGTGGTCACTAAGGCGGCCAAGCTCGTCGTTCGAAGACGAGTTGATCTGGTGCCTGAGATCGCCGTCCGCGATCGTCCGCAGCGCCGATTGCAGCCTGCCCACCGGAATCAAGAAGGAGCGAATGAGCAATACCGCGATCACGATCGTGAAAATAAAGACGAACACCGCGGCATACGCGGAAAACGAAGTCGCTTGGTTCAACAACGCGAACGAACGGCTCTGCGCTTGGTCGGCGTTGTCGGAAGCAGCCTTATACAATTGCTCGTTAAGCGTCAGCATCGCTTGAATCGAATCGAGCGCCTTGTAATGCAGCTCGTCGATCTTCTCCAATACCGCCATCGGATCCATTTCCGCGTCGTTCATCGTGACGACCAATTCGTCGAAGTTCGCGACGTACGCCTTTGCCTTGGTTTGCAAAACTTGCAGCCTTTGCGAGATTTGCAGTTTTTGATAGGCATCCAAATCCGAAAAAGAGATCGATGCCATCACTTCGAACAGCTGCTTTTGCGTCTCCCCGAACAAGTCGACGGACTCCAAATCGCTTGTTTTGGCCACCGCGGACTCCAACGCGTTCAACTGCTGCAGCAATTGGGTCACTTGGGCGACCGCGATCCGATTCTCCATCTCGATCTTCTGCGACTCCATAGCGACTTCCACATGCTGCGTTTTATTCGCTTGGTAAATAGCCGTTCCCGCGAATAGCAGCGCGACGGCCGCGAAGCTTAAGATTAACTTCCATTTCATCGTAAGATGCACGATCTTATCCCGCATTGTGACATCCCCTAACTCGTTTAGGCCTGTTTGATTCCCAGTTTATTACGCGGGTATTATTTTCCATGCGGATTTGTGTAAGCGGACTGTAAACGTCGACAAAAAAACACCGACCTCGCGGTCGGCGTTGTCAAACGGATTCTCTATAAGCTAACAGGCTGCCCCAGCTTGTTCGATTCGTAGGCGACGAGCGCCACCTGCGCCGCGCGCAAGCCGTCTTCCCCGGTAATCGGCACCGCCTTGCCTTGCAGCAGCGCGGTCACGAAATCCCGAATCAAGTAGCGATCCATGTCGTCGCCCCAGAAGGAATGCACGCCTTTGCCCGTATCGTCGCTATACAGCTCGTTCTTCTGCGCGAAGCCGTCGACGGAGATGACGCCTCGCGTGCCCACGATCTCCATCGTCACGTCGCCCCATGTCGGATAGGAGCGCGGACGCGACCAGCTCGTATCCAGAACGGCGAAGACGCCGTTGTCGAACTTCACGTGCAGCATGCCGGCGTCGTCGACGGCGAGCTCTTCCTTGAACAGAGTTGCCGCGTACGCATACACTTCCGAGACGTTCGCTTGCACGATCCAATGCATCAGATCCATCACGTGCACCGTATGATCGAGCAGCGCCCCGCCGCCCGACAAGGCCGGATCGACGAACCAGCCGCCCGGGTTGCTTCCGTGATTCGTTCCCTTGATCGCGACGATGTCGCCGATCTCGCCCCGGTCGATCGCTTCTTTGGCGCGAACGACGGCGGCCAGGTAACGGCAAGGGAATGCCGTCATGAGCTGAACGCCGTTCTCCCTGCATGCCGCGATCATGCGCTCCATCTCGTCTACCGATATTCCTAGCGGCTTCTCGCACAGGACGTGCTTCTTCGCCCGAGCCGCATCGATGACGAGCCGAGCGTGATGCGCGTTCTCCGAGCAGACGACGACCGCGTCCACGTCTTGGGCGAGCAGCTCCGCGTAATCCGCGTAATAAGGAATGCCATGTCGTTCCGCGAGGTCGCGGACGCGCCCCGCCTCTTCGTCGGCGATGCCGACGACGCTCACTTCCGGCATTCGGTTCAAGCTTTCGAAATAGCTATACGCATGTCCATGCGCGAAGCTGATCATGCCTACCTTCAACGTTGTCATGGGTGCTGCCTCCTCCGATCGTAATTCGCGCTATTGCAGCGCGACGACTTGGCCCGTCCGAATCGATTCGCGCGCGGCTTCGGCGATCTCGAGCGCCTTGCACGCGTCGCGAGCCGTTACGATCGGCTCGGCGCCGCTCGCGATGCAGCTTAGGAAGTGCGCCAGCTCGAGCTCGTACGGATCGGCGAAGCCCGGGCTTTGCGGGATTTCGACGACTTTGCCGCCGCTGTCCGCTTCCGCCGTCCGGCGAATTTGCAACGACTGCGCCTTCATGCTGTCCGTGCTGACCAGCCCTTTGGATCCCGCGAACTCCGCCGAATAGCGGAACGAGCCCGGATAACCCCAGAACGCCTCCAAGTTCGCGACCGCTCCGCTCTCGAATACGAGCGTCGCGAGCGCGTAATCCATGCGATCGTCGGTTCGGCCCATCGCATATACCGTCTTCACCTCGCCGAGCGCCCACCGCATGAAGTCGATATCGTGCACCATCAGGTCGACGATAACGCCGCCGCTTCTGTCCGCCTCCTTGAACCATGGCTTCACGTCTCCGGGATGGCCGCCCACGCGTCTCGCGTGGGCTACGCCGACCTTGCCGATGACCCCTTCGTCGATCTGCCGCTTGATCTGCGCGAATTCGGGGAAGAAGCGTACGACATGCCCGACGAACAGACGCACGCCGTTATCCTCGCAGCAACGGATCATCGCTTCGGCATCCTCTTGCCGAAGCGCGATCGGCTTCTCGCAGATGACATGCTTCCCCGCCGCGGCCGCTTGCGCGACAAGCTCCCGATGCAGATACGAAGGCACCGCGATGCTGACGACGTCGAACGGCACCGATGCCGCCATCTCCTCGAACGAACGGTATGCCGTCGTATTCGTTTTGCCCGCGGCTTCCTTCGCCAATTCGAATTCCGAATCGCATACGCCGACCAAGGTCACGCCCGGCATCCTCGCGTAGCTCATCGCATGCCACTGCCCCATTCCTCCGCAGCCGACTACCGCCACTTTCATCACTCACTCGCCCTTTCCGGTATTGTATACTTGATATGGCTATCGTACCGATACGGTTCGACTGCCGGAATGACGAGTTTTAACTTATTTGTATCCATATTCGCCTTTGCGGGCTGACAGGTGATCGATCCGATGGACACTTTTCAAGAGCCGATTCATTATCAGAACGATCGTCTATGCATGAAGGTGTGGCAATTCGCGGACGACAGGACGGTCTATCCGCCCACGCGACGCTGGCACTTTCATCCGGAAGTCGAGTTGATCGTCGTGCTAGAGGGCCGGCTCGACATCCGCACCCCTAACAACGCTTACGTCCTCTCCCCGGGCGACGTCGTGCTGATCGGATCCTCGCAGTTGCATCTCAGCAACAAGGTCGATGCCGAACCGCTCGTCTACATCGTGCTGCACGTGGATTTGAAGCCTTACTTCGACGACGCGACGATGATGTACGCCAGGCACTTCTCGGAGATCGTAAGCCCCCTCGAAGAATTAAACTATATGTTGATCGACAACGCGGAGGTCAGACGGGAGATCGGACAAGTCATCGTCGACGCGCACCGCGAGATGATGAACAAGCCGAAGGGCTACGAGATCGCCATCAGCATGCATATGAAGCGTCTATTGCTGACGCTTCTTCGGAACGACGATCGCGAGCTGCTCCAGCCGTACGAATTCGTGGACGCCGCGGCGATCCAGCCGGTATTGGATTACGTCGGCAGCCATCTGCAGCGTCTCGATATGGAGCAAGCAAGCCGCATCGCCGGCATGAGCTACTCCTACTTCTCCAAGTACTTCAAGAAGTGCGTCGGCGTATCGTTCACCTCCTACGTCAACCGGCAGCGCATCCGCAGAGCCGAGCAGCTGCTGATCACGAAGACGGATGTCATTACCGACATCGCCGCCGAGGTCGGCATCGAGAACATGGCCCACTTCTACGAGCTGTTCAAGCGGTATACGGGCTGCACGCCGAAGCAATACGCGAGGAAGCTGCTGGGGCGGTGAGGACGGTAAGCGTGGAAATGAGCCAAGCCGATGTGAATTCGAATGAGGGAGGGGGGACATACGATGAAGCTGGAGCGGCTATTATCCATCATTATTCTGCTGCTGAACCGCCGAAGGATGCAGGCCAAGGAGCTCGCGGAACACTTCGAGGTGTCCGTGCGGACGATATACCGGGATATCGACGCCATTAACGTCGCGGGAATTCCCATCGTCACCTATCAGGGAACGAACGGAGGCATCGGGCTGACGGAAGGCTATCGCTTGGATCGCAACGTGATGACGAGCGAGGAGCTCGCCGCCATCGCCACCGCTTTGCGCAGCATCTCGACCTCCTATGGCTCCGAGCCGAATTCGCGGCTATTGGAGAAAATCAACAGCGTAGTTCCGCCCGAATACGCCGAACAGTTCCAAGATATGGCCAATCGCGTCCTGATCGACTTGTCGCCTTGGGACGGTAATGAGCGGTTAAGACCTAAGCTGGGGCATTTGAAGGAAGCGATAGATCGCTGCCGCATAGCGGAGTTCGTCTACTCCAATGCGGAAGGCATCGTATCGAATCGAACCGTTGAGCCTCACATGCTCATTCTCAAGGGAAAACAATGGTACTTGCAAGCCTATTGTCTAGCGAAAAAACAATTCCGGCTCTTCAAGCTCAAGAGAATGAAGGAAGTGAACATCTCGGACGGGCGATTCCTTCGCAGAGAGCTCCCCCCGCATGAGCCTGCCGATAAGCAGAGCGCCTCCGATTCCGATTCGTCCAAGATGATCGCGTTCGCACTTCGCTTTCATGCTCCGGCCCGCCATATCGCCGAGGAATGGGTCGGCATCGAGGAGCTTATTCCCCAGGATGACGGCAGTTGGCTGGTGAGGAAGACATACCCCGAAGATGAATGGTTATACCGGTTCATTCTCGGCTTGGGCCACCACGCGGAGGTGCTCGAGCCTCCCCGTCTGCGCGAGATCATCGCGAGTCGCGCGGAACAAGTCGCGAATTTATATCGTAATGTTCCCGCAACCTGACAGAGAGTTGTCAAGTTAGATGCGCTACGCTAAGCTCATTCAACGACAAGGAGAATGATTAGTGATGAACCTACGCATCGAACCGGCACGCATCGAGGTGCTCCCTTCCTTCACCCTGGCCGGACTGAGCGCCGTTACGACGAATGCTGCCGAACTAAGCGGCAATGGCCGCATCGTTACGCTGTTCGAACAATTTTTCGCCCGCGGAATCGGAGATCTTCTCGCCGACCATCGCCAGCAGGACGGCCAATACAATTGTTATTACAACTATGAGCGAGGCGATGCCGGGCATTACGAAGTATTGGTCGGCTTGCGCGTGAGGGAAGCCGCGCGAGATCGATATCCCGACTCCGTCTCGGCGTTCACCGTCCCCGCCGCTAAATACGCGGTATTCGTCACGGAGCGCGGACCGGTTATCGAGAAGGTGCAACGCGCTTGGGCCGATATATGGCAATGGTCGCGACTGCCCGGCAACGATCGGGCGTTCACGGGCGATTTCGAATATTACGGCCCGGATATCGATCCGAACGACGGCCAAGCGGAAATCTATATCGCGATTCGCTAAGCGTCCGAATCCGGCTCAAGGAAAGGAATGAGCGAAGTAAATACGATCGACGACAAAGTGGCGGCTGTGTTCCAAAGGTCCCCGGCACCTATTCGTAATAAGCTATTATTCCTACGCCGATTGATTCTGGACACCGCTTCGGAGATGGGCTGCATGCCTCCCCCGGAGGAGACGCTCAAATGGGGTGAACCCAGCTACGTCTCCGCACGCGGAAGCACGATCCGAATCGCTTGGAAACAATCAAACCCAAGTCAGTTCGCCATGTACTTCAACTGCAAAACGAAGCTCGTCGAAACCTTTAAGGAACGGTACGGCGATACGTTCAGCTATGAAGGCAATCGGGCAATCGTATTCGCCGAGAACGAAGACATTCCGGTAGACGAGCTGCGTCAGTGCATCTCGTCGTCGCTTGCTTACCATAGCCGCAAGCATCTTCCGATGTTGGGCTTGTAACGGAGTTACCCGATTGTAACGTATATCATCCCGTTCTCTACTTTGACGGAGTACGTCTGAAGCGCATTGCATGCCGGCCGCTTCTTCGCTTCGCCCGTCGTATAGTCGAACCGCCCGTTATGCTTCGGGCATTCGATGAGATTCCCCATGACGAGACCGCCGGACAGATGGACCCTCTCGTGCGTGCAGAAGCCGTCCGTCGCATAGTATTCTCCGTCTGCCGAACGATAGACCGCGAGAGAAAGCTCGCCGTGGTCGAACCGAATGACGTCCTCTTCTTCGATCTCGTCCGCTCCGCATACTTCAATCCATCGCTGCTGCATATTCCGTTCCTCCGGTCGGGGTCATAGGTTCCGGTTTGTACCGATAGGGTTGCGCGGTCGGCGGTAATTGTCTGTCGATCACGTAAGTCGGATCGTGCTTCTGTTTGAGCAGTGCCCGGACGACGTCCTTGACGGCCGACCACGTACTCGGGCTTGGCGCCGGGCAGTCCCCTTGCATCTCCTTGTGCAACTGAGGAAGCGCGTGATAGGGAACCATCGGGAACATATGGTGTTCGATATGATAGTTCATGTTCCAGTAGAGGAACCGGAACACCGGGTTCATGTAGATCGTTCTCGCGTTCAGCCGGTGATCGACGACGTCCTCGTGCAGGCCGAGGTGCTGGCACAGCCCGAACGTCAGCATGAGCACGGCTCCGTAGAACGAAGGCAGCACGACGAACATCGCGGGCAAGATACTTGACGTATAGACGCAGGCCGCGATGACCGAAGCGAAGATCAATACGTAGACGCGGGATTCCCAGAACGTCTTGCGGTACTCGGATGGCGGAATATAGTCTCTCTCTTCTTTGTGTATGATGCCGACCGCGTGCATGAGCATTCGCTTGATGTCCCTCGGTCCGGCGTACAGATGGAAGATTTCCATTAAGATTTTGCGCCACACGGGCGGCCTCGGCTGCGAAATCTCCGGGTCGCGGCCGACGATATACGTGTCGGTATGGTGGCGGGCGTGGCTCCATCGCCATGGCGTTGCGGGTCGCAGCACCAGGAAGGAAGCGAATTGATAGACGGCTTCGTTCATCCACGGCGTCTTGAAGGCCGTGCCGTGCCCGCATTCATGCCATCGAGAATCCCCGGGGGAGCAGTACAGTATGCCGTATACGAAAAAAGCGGGAATCGCCCACCACGTGCCCCACGACAAGTATGCCGCATAACCGGAAGCCGCGAGCAGGACGAGCCAGATCGCCGTGTCGCGAATGGCGGGACCGTTCTTCCGCTTCATCAGCTCTTTCATGCGCTTGCGCGGGATCGGACTCGCGTACCATTCGGCGGACGCCAATCCGCGCTCCTGCGCCCTGACGTTCTCCGGCCCCGAGAGCCGATAATCCCTCTTCTTCGCTTCAGACGCCCCCATCGCACGATTCTCCTCGACGATTATAATGATCAGGCTATACTATAGCTCACATTATAAGCACGGGCGCTCGAGGTGTATGTAGACGGGATCGACAATCTGGTATCCAATATCGCGCTCCCAATGAAAGAACGCCAACCTCGATCGGTCGGCGTTCTTCCGGCGTTGCCTGCTTGGTTTCACCCGTTCTTCAGTATCCCGTCAGCCACGGAGGGGACGAGACGTTTCAAGATTTTCAGCAGCTTGACCTTGCCGATCGCCGCCTCGAACTTATCCCGCTTGTACGCCTGCCAGAACTCGTCCGCGAGCTCGCCGGGCGAAGTCTTCCTCCCGTTGCCTCTTCCCCGCGTCATGTCGGTGTCCACGAGCGGAGGAACGATCTCGAATACTCGCACGTTCGTCTCTTCCAACTGGTATCTCAACGCTTGCGTGAAAATTCGAAGTCCCCCCTTCGTCGCGCAATATACAGGCGCGCTCTTCTTCGGCGAGATGGCGAGCCCGGACGTTACGTTAACGATGGCGGCTTCCTCCCGAGTCGCGAGCAAGGGCAGAAGCTTAGCCGTCAACCGGATCGGCGACATCAGATTGAGGCCGATCTCTTCGGAGATCCGCTCGCCGATCTTCTCGTCCCGCTGATCGAGGAAAGAGTCCAAGTATTGCATGCCCGCGTTGTTGACGATCACGCTTAGGTCAGGATGCTCTTCGCTAAGCTTGGACGCAAGCCGATCCGTCTCCTCTTCCGAACGCAAGTCGCAGACGTATGCGGCGATGCCAGGGAATTTCGCTCTCGCCGCATCCAACTTATTCTGATCTCGCCCTACGACGATCACCTGATTACCCTCGCGAACGAACCGTTCCGTCAACGCCAGTCCAATTCCCGCGGCGCCCCCCGTAATGAGCACCTTATGTCCCGTCGGTCTCATGACCATCTCCCCCTTCGTCCTTCTACTCTAGAACGACTGGAGGAGATTATCATTAACCTAGGTTAATCTGCCTCGAATTCGGCTCAGCGCGACGGGCGTAATTCCGAGATACGAAGCGATATGGTACTGAGGGACCTTGTTCTCGAGGTGCTTGTATCTCCCGAGGAATTGCCGGTACCGTTCCTCCGCGGACAACATTAGCAGCTCCCGTTCGCGCCTTTCCTTACTGACGAACATATGCTGGGCGATTAAGCGTCCGAGCTTCCCCCAGCAGGCGTGCCGGTCGAACAGCGCCTCGAAATCCCGAAACCGGACGACGAGCAGTTCGCTGTCCATAAGCGCCTGGATCGAGAAGTACGAAGGCTCCCCCATGAGCAAGGAGCTGTACGAGGCCACGAATTCGTTCTGCCCGCAGAAGTTTTTGTTATAATCGGTGCCGTCGGGCGTCGTATAGTAAAGGCGGAAAAGCCCGCTCAAGCAGAAGCCGATATCCGCCGTCGGTTCCCCGGCGCGGGCGAAGTGGCTCTGTGCCGGCACGCTTCTTCTATCGACCAACGTTCGGAAGTATTCCCGCTCCGCCGGCGGGATCTCGACGAGTCTATCGAATATGGATAATAAGAGTTCGGTCTCTTCGCGTAAGTTCGTCATGCGTGGTCACGCTCCCAGACGGAGTAATCGCGATCTGTCATTCGATTTCCTCCGCTTCTATTTTCTTGTATAATTGTTATAACAGTTGAATACGATGGTAAGGAGTGAATTCCTATGAACAAGGTGAATGAGATGGAACGCAAAGTAACCAAATTCGGAAACAGTCTTGGTCTCACCATGTCTGAAGCATTGCGACAGATTGGACTCGATGCAGGCGACATCGTCACCATCGACGTAAGGGGCAATAATGACGAAATCGTCATTAAGAAGGCGAAGAAAGTGACTTTGCCTTCGGGAATCAGCCATGATTTCATGGATACTCTCTCGCAAGTCATCGAGCAGTACGATGAGACGATTAAGGGACTGAAGGATCGCTAACATGCCACTCATTCGGCACCTCACCGTTCAAGAGGTTATTGCGATTAACGTCGCTCTCATTCAGAAATACAGTCCCGGCGAAATCATTGGCGTCAAAGACGGGGGAATGCTTGAATCGGCCGTCAATCGCCCCCAATCATCCGCCTTTGCGGAAGATGCCTATCCCTCGTTATTCGAGAAAGCCGTTGCGCTGTTCGAATCGCTCGGACAGAATCATCCGTTTCAAAATGCGAACAAACGGACGGCATTCGTCTCGCTAGTCGTCTTTCTAAAGTATAACGGTTATGACTTCATCATGGATTCGAAAGCCGCTGAAGATTTTACCGTGGATATGGTGAACCATGTTTATTCCTTCAAGGAACTTGCGACGAAGATCGAACAGCATTGCAGGACAACCACGCAATAAACGTCAAAAACCACTACCCCCGTTCGGTAGTGGTTTTTAGCTACGTAAAATATTCGATCTTCGCCTCGGGAAACTTCTCGAATATCCGCTCCGTGATATACTCCCTCAGCGTCTCCGCCTGATCCTTAGGGTAGACGTACTTCCCTTGCCCCCAGCGCCCCCACTTATATTGACGCTTCGCTTCGTCCATCTCCAGCTTCGACTTCGGATATCTTCGCTCGATAATCGTCTTCGCCGTCTTCGTGAACCGATGTTGAATAAGCTCGAACGTCAAATCCCGGGTTGCCTCCGACGGAAGCGTGTCGGCAAGCTTATCGAACAGCTCGCCGTACCCTTGCTCCCAACCGTCGTACCAAATAATCGGAGCGACGATAAACCCGAGCGGGTATCCTGCCTTCGCTACTTTGCCCGCCGCTTCGATCCGGTCGGCGAAGCTGGAGGTAGCGGGCTCGAAGTTCTTGATGACGTAATCGGCGTTCACGCTGAACCGGAACCGGGTATGTCCGTTATGCTTCGCGTCCAACAGCGAGTCCACATGATGGAACTTGGTCACGAACCGGAGACGGCCGAGGGGTTCCCTGCCCATGAATTCGATATATTCCTTCAACGTGCCGGAGATGTGTTCGATTCCTACGGGATCCGACGTACAAGCGGCCTCGAAGCGCGTAATTTCGGGAGCCCGTTCTTCGATATACTTCTTCGCTTGCTCGAGAATATCGTCGGTGTTCACGTAGACTCGGATATAAGGCTTGGCCCCTAACGTCGTTTGGAGATAACAATAATGGCAATGTCCCATGCATCCCGTGGCCAGAGGGATGGCATATTCCGCGGACGGCTTCGACGTGTCGAACTTCAGCGTCTTCCGGATGCCGACGACGAGCGTTCGCTTCGCGATCTTGTATTGCTCCAGCTCGGAATCGCCCGGCAGATTCGTAATTCGGTTGTGGGACGTCGTCATCCGATATGGGATGCCCTGGCTCTTCACCCATTCGAAGATGCGTTCGCCCTTAGGGTAATGAAGCGCGTCCGGTTCGAAGTAAGCTAATTCCGGAACGAACTCCCCTCTGGATTTTGTGGGAACGGAAGACATAACTGTAGTTGTCATGAGGGCGGCACTCCTTTGCGCTTAGGGTGCCGCGGGACGGGGAGGGCTATTCGTTTTTTGCGTTAGCGGGAATTTCGAATTAATGCTTAATCTGGAGAGGGCTAGTATTGATAACCACAGCCAGCATTCTTTCGCCTTTGACCATTTCGGATTGGCATTGGGAGCATACGGGAACGATGGAGAAAACGAAATTATCTCTCATCCATCCGACACAGCCTTCTTGCGCGCATGACCATATGGCGGTTAACTCTTGGGGGAGATCTTCCTGCGGTCTTTTTCGAGAATAATACAATCGAGCATCCCTCTTCTCTCCTTAAAATAGTTGAAGCGATAAAAAATGCCCCAAACGATGTATCGTTCGGAGCTTTAAGTTGTTGTTTACAGTATCACGACATTCTCGGCCTGGGGTCACTTAGCCGTCTTACATGACGTTCTTATTCGACGAGAAATAAAAAATTCACATATCGTACAAGGTTACTCGCTGAAAGAATAACCCTCTACGCTATGTGAATTCAGTCACGATCCCGATAAACTCATTGTATCACACCTCGTCTTCAATAGCTAATGCCAATGGGGCCAAACGGATGCGAACTACGGCATCTTCCGAAGTCCGACCGAGCTTTCGTTTCGGTACTACAGCGGACGACCAAAAACACCGTGCATGCGAAGTTCGCTTCGCGCGCACGGTGTTTCCGTGTCCGGTTGCATTCCGTTACTTGTAATCCTTCAACCACTCCGCGTTGGCTTCGAACATGTCGTCGACGAGCGCCTTGATCCGATCGATCGGCAGCTCCGCGGACGTGTGCGGATCGAGCAGCGCCGCGTAATAGATCGGTTCCTTCTTGCGCGTCAGCGCCGCTTCCACGGCGAGCAGCTGCATGTTGATGTTCGTCCGGTTCAAGCCGGCCAATTGCTCAGGCAACGCTCCGAACCTGGTCGGCGTCACGCCTTCCGCGTCGACGACGCAGCTGACTTCCACGCACGCTTCCTCCGGCAGGTTGGAGATGAGTCCGCCCGTATTGAGCACGTTGCCCGCGATCTTGTACGGCACGTTCGTCTCCATCGCTTCCATAATGTACGAAGCGTACTCGTGCGTCCGGACGTGGGTCAAGCTCTCGTTGTTCACCAGCTCGTTCATGACCTTACCCCAATATTCGTCGTTGCTGTTGCCCCATCCCTTATAATTCTCCGTCGGGATGTTATACTGCGTAAGCAGCTCCGGATAAGCGTTCTTGAGGAAGTACGGGACGTACTCCGCGCCGTGCATGCTCGATTCGGTCACGTAATGGCCGAACGTATTCATGATCTCGTAGCGGACCATATCGTCGTGCGGGACGGGACGAGCCGCCGCGCGCCGTTTGATCTCCGGATACAGATCGACGCCGCGGCGGGTGATCTCGAGCAGCCATGCCTGATGGTTGATGCCGGCGATTTTCCAACGAACATCATCAGCGCTCATGCCGAGCCCTTCGAGCAGCTCCTTCGCGCACACCTGCACGCTGTGGCATAAGCCGACCGTCTTCACGCCGGTTCCCCGCAGCATTGCTCCCGTCAGAATCGCCATCGGATTCGTATAATTCAGGAACCAAGCGTCCGGGCACAGCTCCTCGATGTCCTTGGCGAAATCGAACATGGCCCCTACCGTTCTCAGCCCCCGGAACAGGCCGCCGACGCCGAGCGTATCCGCGTAAGTCTGCTTGATCCCGTATTTGCGGGGAAGCTCATGGTCCTGCCGAATCCAAGGCTCGAAAGCGCCGGCCGTGATCGCGTTCACGACGTAAGTCGCTCCCCGCAGCGCCTCTCTCCGGTCCGCGTACGCTTTGATCGTCGCTTTGCCGCCGTTGTTCTTGTTGAGCGTCTGCAGCATTTTCTCGGATTCGCCGAGGCGCTTCAGGTCGATATCGTGCAAGGCGATATGGGCTTCGGCAAGCGCCGGGGTCATCATGCAGTCGCCGAGCACGTTCTTGGCGAAGATCGTGCTTCCGGCGCCTATGAATGCGATTTTCAACATCGTGGTTCACTGCTCCTTCGGAAATGCGTTATTCAAGATGATTAGAATGAGAACCGATGGTTCGCGCCTTACGCGCTGCGCGGTATCGCCCGCCTATCCTTTGACGCTTCCCATGACGATCCCCTCGGCAAAATACTTCTGCAGGAACGGATACACCAACAGGACGGGAACCATCGCCACGAACACTTGGGCCGCTTTGGACGTCCGATCGTTGATCTCCGACCATCGCGCCACGTCCGCGGCCGTCATCAGCGTCATATCGCGATTGACGATGACGGTCTGAAGATAGCTCTGCAGCGGATAATGTTCCGGACTGTTCATAAGCATGAGCCCCTCGAACCAAGAGTTCCAATGGGTAACGATGCAGAACAGCGTCAGCGTCGCGACGGCCGGAGCCGACAGCGGAACCGCGATTCTCCATAACGCTTGCCATCGGCCGGCTCCGTCGATCAAGGCGGCTTCTTCGATCTCTTCCGGCAGCGACTTGAAGAAGTTAAGCAGAAGGATCACGTTGAACACCGGAACGGCTCCCGGCAGGATGAGCGCCCAGAACGTATCGATGATGCCGGTTGCCTTGATCGTCATGAACCAGGGGATCAAGCCTCCGCTGAACAGAATCGTCACGACGAAGTACCAGGCGTACGCGTTGCGAAACCGAAAGTCCTTGCGGTCTCTCGACAACGGATAAGCGACGAGAATCGTGAGCAGCATGTTCAGCGGAACGCCGACCGCGACCCGTTCGAGGGAGACGAGAAAAGCTCTGGAGAATTCCGGCTTCCCGATGACGAACTCGTAGGACTTCAGCGTGAATTCGACCGGCCACAGCTTGACCATGCCCGCTCCGACCGCCGAGCTGGAGCTAAACGAGATCGCCAGCACGTTAATCAGCGGGAACAAGCAGGCCGCGGCGACGACGGCGAGGAACAAGTAGTTGCAAGCGACGAAGATCCGTCTGCCTCCGGTTGCGTAATTCATGATAGCCACCCCGCTTTCCGCTAGAAAATCCGGTAGTTCGTCAGCCGGTAAGCCAGCAGGTACGATACGCTGACCATGACGAAAGATACGACCGACTTGAACAGTCCGACCGCCGTCGCGACGCCGTAATTCGCGTTCTCTACCCCGATGCGATAGACTAGCGTGTCGATGATGTCTCCCGTGCTGTACACTTGCGCGCTGTACAGGTTGAACACTTGGTCGAACCCGGCGTTCAGCACGTTGCCCAAGCTTAAGATCGACATCAGCATAATCATCGGAAGCAAGCTCGGGAGCGTCACGTTCCACGTCTGGCGGAGCCTACCCGCTCCATCCATCGCGGCGGCTTCGTAGAGAGCGGGATTGATGCCGGCCAATGCCGCCAAATAGACGATCGTGCCGTACCCGAACTCCTTCCAGGTATCCGATATAACAAGCGTGAACGGGAACCAGCGGGAGTCGCCCAGGAAGTATGTCGGCGGTATGCCGAGCGCGCCGAGCGCCTCGTTCACGATGCCCGTGGACGGAGATAAGATATCGATCAGAATGCCGCTTAGAATGATCCAAGACAAGAAGTGCGGGAAATAGATAATCGTCTGCACGCTGCGCTTGAAATACCGATTACGGGCTTCGTTGAGCAGCAGCGCGAAGGTTACCGGCACGACGATGCCCATCGTCATTTTCATTCCCGCGATGAACAAGGTATTCCACAGGACGCGCCCGATGCCGGGAAGACGGAGCATGTACTCGAAGTTCTGCCAGCCGACCCAAGGAGACAGGAACATCCCCTTGGTCGGCGACAGCTTCTCGAATGCCATGACGATTCCCGCCATCGGAACGTAGCTATAGACGAGCACGAGCAGAAAACCGGGCAGGATCATCAAGTGGAAAGGCAGTTCCCTTATCGTTCTGCGCTTCATGTCAACACCGCCTTTTCCTTGCGAACAAGCGCGATTCCCTTATTGGGCCGCCTGCCATTCGTTCACTTCGTCCGAAATGATCTTGCCGCCGAGATCGTTCCACTGCTTCGCGAACTTATCGAAATCTTCGATCGAGCCGCCCATGATGATGCGGGTGAACGTCTCGAGCTGCAGCTTCTGCAACGTCGCGTTGTTGTCCGTCATGCCTTGCGTCGGAGCTCCGAAGTAGGCGTCGTTCACGAGGTTGCCGCCCTTCGAGTAGCCGTCGATCACGGACAGGGAACCTTCCGGACCGTACATCAACTCGTTGCCCCAGAGCTTGTTGTCTCCAGCCCGGTAGGCGACGATGTTGTCGTAGTAGCCTTTCTCTTCCGGATTCAGCGCGGATGCGTCGTTCGATGCCAACGCGTTCGTTACGTCGAGATAAGCATCGAGGTTCTTGCGAGGCGCTTCCCCGTAGAGCAGCGCATAACCGAATGTGGCGATGCCTTCCTTGTTGACGTTATAGACTTCGGGCTCTGCCGTCGCTCCCCACATCTTCTCGAGGTCGAAGTTCAACAGCTTGATCGCCGCTTCCGGATTCTTCGCGCCCTTCTTCACGACATAGTACGTGCTGATCGCGAACGGAACTTGCGCTTTGGCCGGAGTCGCGTCGACGGACGGCAACGCGATCGGTTTCCATTCCATGTCCGGGTTCGCGTTCTTGCCGTCCTGCAGCCAACCGACGTTCCAGAAGTAGCCGTAGAACAGGCCCAGCTTGCCGGCATTGGCGGATTCGTTCACTTTGGACGCGTCCTTCGTGCCGAATTCCTTGTCGAGCAGCCCGTCCTTGTACATCTCCTGCAGCTTCTGCAACGCGCTCTTCGCCTCCGGTTGAATGCTTCCGTAGGCCAGCTTGCCGGAGGCGTCCTTCACCCAAGCGTTCGGATAAGCATGGAAGCCGTTGAAGAATCCGTCCATCCCGGCGTAGAAGCCGAAGATATCTTTGCTGATGCCGAGCCCGTACGTATCCGGCTTGCCGTTGCCGTCCGGATCGCCCGTCACGAACGCTTTTGCCGTGTTCGCGACTTCGTCGATCGTCTTCGGCTCGGACAGGCCGAGCTTCTTCAGCCAGTCCGTCCTCACCCACAGCACGTGGGTTTGACCAAGACCGGAGCTCATGCCCGGCAAGCCGTACAGCTTCCCGCCGAACGTCGCGGACTTGAGCGCGTTGCCTCCGTCTTCGGACAGGATCTTCTTCGTAAGCTCCGATCCGTATTGGTCGTACAGCGACGTCAAGTCCTCGACCTGGTCGTCTTCGATGAGCCGCTTCAATTGCGCAGCGTTGACGGGAGTGATGTCGGGCAGATCGTTGGAGGCGATGGAAATGTTCAGCTTCTGGTCGTACTGCCCGGCCGGCGTCGTCCAGTCGTATTTCACTTTAATGCCCAGCTCGCTCTCGTAAGCGCGAGACCAGACGTTGTTGTCGATGGCGTCTCCTTCGGCGAACTTCGTTCCCTCCGTGATCGGCCGGACCGCCGTCACTTCGATCGGCGGCGCGTACGCGCCGAGAGGATCGGCGGGCGCTTCCGCGGAAGCGCTCGCGCCGCCGCTTGCTCCGGCCGAACCGGTCGGCTGGCTAACGTTGTTGCCGTTGTCTCCGTTATTCCCCGAGCATGCCGCCAATGTCATTACCATGATGGAAGACAGCAAGATTGCCATTCCTTTTTTCTGTTTCATCGTGCCGAACAACCCCTTATCTTCAGTGTCGATTCCGATGCAAGTCCAGTATAACAAGCCCGGTCGCCCGATCGTGAGCGAGAGCCATCGCGAGATGCTGCGCCTATTATCTTCCGCTATCGCTTCCCCGGTCATCTCTATCTCCTTAACGGAGACCAAAACCCACCTCTAACGCAAAAAAACCGCCAAGAACGATGTCCCGACGGTCTTCCCTGCGCGATAATCGCCCGCGCTTCTTCTCATTCGCGTCCCAAATGCCGCTGTCTGTAATCGCTCGGCAGCAGGCCGGTTTGCTCCTTGAACAGCTTGCTGAAGTGCCTCTGATCGATAAATCCGCACTGCTCCGCGATCCAATAGACGGGATGGTTCGTCGTCTCCAGCAGATCGCGCGCCGTATAGACGCTCATCGCTTGCTGGTAATGGACGAACGTCATCCGCGTAATATCGCGGAAGCTCTTGCTGAAGTAGCTCTTGCTCAAGTTGACCGCCGCGCTGATCTCCTCCTGCTTCTGCGCGCCGCCGGGACGTTCCGCGATCCGGTCCGCCGCCCGCAGGATCGCCGCAAGCACGTCCTCGGAATAGCCCGGGCGCCGCAGCCAGACGCCCGCGGCTTCGCGTATGCCTTGCAGCCAGCGATCCGCCGCTCCCGCCCCGGACGGCGGATCGCCGATCGCCGCCCAATCGAATGCGGGCAAGCTTCTCGTCCAGCTCTTCAGCGCCTTCCGGAGAACGGCATCCAACCCATCCGCCGCGCCGCCCTCCCCGCAAGCCGATACCGCCTCGGCCAGCACCGCATAACGGGCATCGTCCGCTAGCCAAGAAATACCGGCGGCCGCTTCTCCGACGATCGAAGGGTCGGAAGACTGGTTCTTCCTCAGATCTTGCCGACCGGCTTCGTCCCGCCGGACCGCCCGAACGATGCGCTCCAGCGTCCGGTCGAGATCGAGCTCTTCCAACTGCGTCTTCACGATATAGTCGATCGCTCCGAGCCTTAGCGCCTCTTGCACGTAATCGAAGTCCTGATGGCAGGTCAGGATGACGGCCTTCATCGACGGGTCGTAATCGAGCGCTTGACGCACGAGCTCGATGCCGGACATGCCCGGCATCGTAATATCGGTCATGAGAAGTTGAACCGGTTGGGCGCGGATGAATTGCATCGCCTTCTCTCCGGTCGCCGTCTCCCCGACGATCTCGATCCCGTGCTTGTCCCACGGGAACAGGAGCCTTAACCCTTTGCGCACCAAGCTTTCGTCATCCACGATCAGCGCCTTGATCATCGTTGTCCGCTCCTTCCAAGACGTCCGGAAGCCTGATCGAGATCGTCGTGCCCCGTCCGGACTCGCTCTGCACGCTCAGCTCCGCTTTCTCCCGGTAATGTACCGCCAGCATTTTATTCACGTATCTGAGCCCGATGCCAAGACCGGACCCCCGCGGACGTTCCGCGTCCTCTTCGAACAGCTCCCGCAGCTTCTCTTCCGGCATCCCTCGTCCGTTATCCCGAACGCGAAGCGATATTCCGTCCTTCTCGCGTCTAATCGATACTTCGATGAACCCCTTCTCGTCGTCTTCGAAGCCGTGATACAGCGCGTTCTCGACAAGAGGCTGGAGAATGAAGCGCGGAATGGGAACGTCCAGCGTATCCGGATCCGCCTGCAAGGACACGTTAAAGGAATGATCGTACCGGATGTTCTGCAGCTCGATATAATCGCGCACCGTATCGACTTCCTCCCTGACGGTGACGATAATATTCTTCTTCCCGAGATTATAATGCAGCACCCGGGTGAAAATCGAGACCAGCTTCGCGATGTTCGCCTGGCCCTGCATGCGGGCAAGCCACTGGATCGTGTTCAACGTATTGTGCAAAAAATGCGGGTTGATCTGCACGAGCAGTTTCTCCACCTCGAGCTGTCCCCTGCGCTTCTCGTTCTCCTCGACGTCCGTGATCAGCTCCGATATTCGCAGGCTCATCTCTCCGAAGTTGCCCAGAATCCTGTCGAACTCCGTCAGTCCCGTCGAAGGCGCGGCGGATATCGGACGTTGGTGGGCGAACCTCGTAATCTCCCGGTTGATGATGCGGATCGGCCGATACACCATTCGCCAGATCAGCCAAGCAAGTCCGATGCCGACGGCCAAGGACAAAGAAGCAAGCAGAACGAATTGAACCAGCCACTTGTTCATCTCGCGGTCGTAGTCGGCGATCGGAATGAGTTGCCGGATCGTCCAGCCGTGGTCTCCCGTCGCTTCGAAGGACTTGTAGGCTCCGGCCGGGATCTTATAGGCCGTTCCCGGTGCCATTCCCGCGAGATTGCTGAAGGCCACCGTTCCGTCCGGATTCGTCAGCACATGGTAGACGGAGTCCTTGGAACCGTTACCGCGCTCGCCCGCGTCGGCGAACATTGCGTCAAGACCGACCGTCTTCGTCTCGATGTAGGCGTACAGCGGCGTTCCGTTGCCGTATTCCAGCTTGCGCAACAGCGCGAATACGAGTTCCTTGCCGTCCAAGGACGGCAACGGCCCGAAGTAGACGAACGACTTCTGCTTGTAGAACGCGTTCATCGTCTCCGGCCGAAAATCGAATTTGGCGCCGGTGTTCGGGAAGAGCACCTTCTCCTCCAACTCCGGCGCATAGAATAACAGAACCCCGAGATTCGGGTTCGAGAAATTGACGTTCGCCATCGATTGCGTGATGTTCCGATACAACACCGAACGTTCGTAAGGCGTTCCGCTTCCGATGAACTGGACGACGTCGCGGCCGATGCCTCCCTCGACGTCGAGCAATTGCGACACTCTAGCCAGCTCGTCCAGCTTGCGGTCGAGTTCGTCCCGCTCGAGTCGCGTTCTGTCCTCCCAGTCCTGTTGGATTTTCTCCGTTTGAACGATGTAAATCCAGCGATAGGAGACATAGCCCGTCAGCAACAGGGGAACGACGGTCGCGATTGTCAGAATCAACGCAAGCCTTCCCTTGAGCGATCTCGGCGACGGGGCCCGATAGCGTAACCTCATGTTGCCCATGCCTCCTTGTCGCAATCGTTCGGCGGTATTTGTTAATAGGGTATATGATTTCCGTGGAAAAAGGCAATCCGACTTCAAAATAAAAAACTCTAAACCTTAAGCGGCCAGAGTGTTGCAGGCGGGGCAGGGACCGATTTCCTCTGCCGAGTTAATCGTCCATTAACAAAACGAATCTATACTATACGTAGCAACCATCCCATCCTTCATCACAGAAAGGAATCCGCGAAATGGGCATCCATACGTATTTTCAATCGCTGACCGATCTAGAACGAATCATTCGCTGCCCGGGTAAATTCAAGTTTCAGGAGCACAGCGTATCGGCCCATTCATGGAAGGTCGTCCAATACGCGAAGACTTTGGCCGATATCGAAGAGAGCAACGGAGTCGTCGTGGATTGGAAGAAGCTGTACGGAATCACGAGCAGCCATGATTACGGCGAAATCTTCATCGGGGATATCAAGACGCCCGTGAAGCACTATTCGCTGGAGCTCCGGGCCATGCTGCAAAAAGTAGAAGAAGGCATGGTCGAACACTTCATCGACGAGCATATTCCCGAGGAATTCAAGCGCATTTTCCGCAGACAGCTACGCGAAGGCAAAGACGACTCGGTGGAAGGACAAATCTTGGAAGTCGCCGATAAAATGGACCAAATTTACGAGGCCTTCGCGGAGCTCCAACGAGGAAATACGGAAAAGGAATTTATCGTCATGTACCGCAACGCCCTGATCAAAATCAAGCAAATCAAGCTTCATTGCGTGGCGTATTTTCTGGATAATATCTTGCCGGACTTAGTAAGCGAAGGCTCTCGGTCTCCCATCGATATCGAGAAGATTACGAACGAAGCGTTGGCCTCCTAAGGCACTTCCCGAATAGGAAGTGCCTTTGCGCATTCATGCGGCCGAGAACGCCCACGGATGGCCGTCCAAGTCGCTACTTCTTGACCACGCGAAAATTCTCGTCGATGAGCAGCCAGTTCTGCGGGAAGCTGAGCCCCAGCTTCCAATAGCTGATGCCTCGCAATCCCAGCTCCTTCAACAGATCGAACTTCGCTTGAATCGAGCGCGCGTCCTCGAACCAGACGACATGCTCCTTGCCTTTATCGTCCCAATAGTTGTAATGCGGCGCCTGCGCCTTCGCATCGTAGAGAATCTCGGCGTTATGTTCGCGAGCGATATCGATCGCCTGCTGCGGACTGACTGCCTTGGCGTACGCGCCACCCTGCACGAACGGAAGCGTCCAATCGTAACCGTATAGATTCTGGCCCATCATGATTTTCGATCCCGGCATCTCCGTCAGCGCATACTCGAGCACCTGTCGCACGGGCCCGATCGGGGATACCGGCATGGGGGGCCCTCCGCTGTAGCCCCATTCGTACGTCATGATGACGACGAAGTCCACGATCTGTCCGTGCTTATGATAATCGTGCGCCGTGTACCATTCCCCTGCCTGCGTCGCGCTCGTCTTCGGTGCGAGCGCCGTCGAGATCAACAGCCCTTCCCCGTGGATGCGATCGGCGGCTTTGCGGAGAAAGCGGTTGTAAGCCTCGCGATCCGCCGGACGAAGATGCTCGATGTCGAAATGAATATCGCGGAATCCCGATTCCTTCGCCGTCCGAATGACCGTGTCCAGCAGCCGATTCTGCACCTGCTCGTCGTTCAGGACGACTTGCCCGAGCTCCGCGCTGAACTGGCCGTTCTCCAGGTTCGTGACGACCATCATCAGCACCGCTCCATGCTGACGCGCAATCTCACCAAGACCGCCGATCGGCGGGGGCTTCAGCGTCCCGTCCCGATTGATCTGGAAGCTGAACGGAGCGAGATACGTCAAGCTCGGCGCCGCCTCGCGAGACGCCTCGAGCAGCGCCGGCGCCACGCTGTTCCCCCGCGGCTCGACGTACGCGTTAATCTCCGCCGGCCGTCGCTCTCGCGGCGGAATGTACAATCTTGTCCCCGGAGTCAAAGCCCCGCCGATCGGGATTCGATTGACTTCCGCCAGCCGTTGCGCGGTCGTGCCCTGTGTACTGGCAATGCCGGTTAACGTATCTCCGGGACGTACCCAATAATACGAGCCGACGATCGGAATCACTAACGTTTGCCCCACGACCAGCGACTTCGACGGCGAAATTTCATTCGCTTCCGCTATGGTTTCGACGGGAACTCCATACGTCTGCGACAGCTGGTACAGCGATTGGCCGGATTGTATGGTATGAATTTGCATAACGGTCTCCCACCTTATCGATACATCTTGAGAATGGCATCTCTTCATGCGTATTCGATAGGGTGGGCGTTAGAACAGCGCCATCTAAGTAACGATTCTAAACTTTCTCCGACTCTTCTTTCTCTAGCTGCTCTATCATTCGGATCGCTTCCGCTGTAAGGACAAATTCCGTGTCCTCATCGATTCGCAAGTCGGCCCACTCCATTCCCTTTTTGAGCACTTCCCGCGTAGTGGTTAGATCCGGCTCGAACGCCAAATGCTCGCGAATGAGCGTGGCTAGATGCCAGCCTTGATACATGAATTCCCGTTCGCTTCTCTCATATTTTTGATACTCCCGCAGACTGCAATTTTTCTCTACGATCTCGTCTCCGACGAATTGAAAGGCGATCATCTTGTTGAATTTTGACGGGTACACATATAAGCAATAGCTCGATCCTCTGCCTTGAAGCGGATAGCCCACCTTCAAGTCGCGGAAATCGAAATTCGCCATCGGTCCCCACACGTGCTGCAGAAACAACCTCAACTCTTCGCGGAAAATATCCGCCTTCTTCGCGCTCACCTTACGGCTGATCCATTGATCCACGTTGGGATGAATAAAGTCCGTTTCCACCGGAATCCGCTCGTAGCCGAGCTCGTATTCATAGTCCATGACATTGGCGTCGCAATGAACGACTTTCCCCGTACGATCGAATTCAATTAATCCTTGAGTCAATCTGTTCTCGTAGAGGTATAGATCGTCAAAGTTCCCTTTGTACGTCATCCAACTCATGATCTCCTTCTCGCTATCCGGATGATGCTCGTGCAAATAGTCCCTCAGCGGCGCGAATGCCTTGTCCAACCACTTCATCGTGACCTTCTTAGGACTTCCTACTTTTGGATACATAATTAGCCTCCCGCGGTTTAGCGGACAATAAAAAGCACCGTGCATGCGAAGATTACTTCGCGCGCACGGTGCTTCCGTGTCCGATCGTTAATATTAGGTATAATTTAACACATTAAACGGCGAATGTATAGAGACTTATATCTTAAAGTTTTCGTCGAAGACATGCGATTGTCGGCTTTACATCGAACAGAGTGTATAATGAATCATGTCTCTCAGATCGCAGAAGGAGGATTCGGCCTATCCCCTACGCAACCTATTTCACCCTATGCACGATCGGACTGGTTTCGGTAGCCATGATCTCGATCGTCTATGCCAGCTGGCGTAACGGAATATCGCCGATGCCTACCTCGGCTGCGGTGCGGCGAGCCGTCGTTCAAGAGTTGAGCCGTAATCCGGAAGCGCAAACGATCGTGGACGCCGGCTCCGGCTGGGGAACGCTATGTCAGGCCATTCTCGGGCGATTCCCCGAAAAGCGAGTCATCGGTATCGAGAATTCGCCGGTTCCCTTACTCGCGGCAAGGCTTCTTGCCAGAGGTCGGATAAGCTATGTCCGCAGAAGCTTATACTTATATGATTATCGGAAAGCGGACCTCGTCGTCTGTTATTTGTATCCCGGCGCGATGAAGCGTTTAAGCGGGATATTGCGCAACCAGTTGCCGCCCGGGGCTATGGTAATGAGCATATGCTTCGCGATGCCGGGGTGGGAGGCGGAACGTGTAGTGACTTGCGGCGATATGTATCGCACGAAGATTTATATTTATAGGAATAGCGGCGAGGATGACGAGGATTAGTCTTTGTTCTGAGCAAGATGGGATTGCTTGCTCGGAGTGCGTTGGGGGGCGGAACAAAACCATTTGCTCCCCAAACGCACCGCCTCATTTCATGGCGGTGCTTGTGTCGCTGTCCTATGGTGGCGCCGCCGGGGGAGTATTCCATTCTTGATTGAAGTGGCTAACGAAGATTACTCGACGATGACTTGCTTAGCGGTAGAATAGAATTGCGTGCTCAGACTGCGTTGCAGTCTTCCGCGCGATCGAACCCAATGTCCTCTTTATGCCAATTCCTTATTAACTTGCTTTCGAAGATAATTCGACGATGACAACCTTAGCGGTAGAATTAGATGCCGTGCTCGTCCGCTTCGCTCCCTGTGCGCGGTCGGATCGGGGCGACTCACCATTTTTGCTCCACATTTGCTCCCCAAACGCACCGCCTCATTTCATGGCGGTGCTTGTGTCGCTGTTCTATGGTGGCGCCGCCGGGGGAGTATTCCATTCTTGATTGAAGTGGCTGACGAAGATTACTCGACGATGACTTGCTTAGCGGTAGAATAGAATTGCGTGCTCAGACTGCGTTGCAGTCTTCCGCGCGATCGAACCCCCTATCCTCCTTCGGATCGGGGCGACCCCCTTTTTGCTCCACATTTGCTCCCCAAACGCACCGCCTCATTTCATGGCGGTGCTTGTGTCGCTGTTCTATGGTGGCGCCGCCGTGGGAGTATTCCATTCTTGATTGAAGTGGCTCCGAAGATTACTCGACGATGACTTGCTTAGAGGTAGAATAGAATTGCGTGCTCAGACTGCGTCGCAGTCTTCCGCGCGATCGAACCCAATGTCCTCTTTCGGATTCGGGGTCTATCGACGCCCCTCGGCAATTCCACCATAACAAAAAAACTCTGACCTCATGCGGTCAGAGTTTTTATGGTGGAGCCGAGGGGAGTCGAACCCCTGTCCGAAGACAACGACACACAGCTTTCTACGGGTGTAGCTACGGATTTGATGTCACCCGAGAGACGCCCCGGAACCGGCTTCTCGTTGGGTCAGCCTGATTGTCTTCTTCAGCTAGCCCCAGGCGGAGACTAGACGGCGTATCCCACTAAAGTTGAGCCCCTATCCCGCCACATGGGCGATGGAGAGTAGAAGCCTGGAGACCGTTTCTTAGGCGGCCAAAGCCAGAGGTTGTTGTTGTTTGCCGTTTAATAGGCTTTCCGCGTTGTTGAAGCAGCCACAGCCCTGCTACCCGCTTACCGTGCTCGAACTATCCCCGTCGAATCCATAAACGGCCCCGGATAGCGGAACGCCCGCATCGTCTCAGCGATGGGACTTCCTGTTAAGGTTACCCGTCAAGGTAACCGTAAAGCGACTTGCGATTCGTTACTTGTTCATTATAGCACGCTTGAAGCGGTATTGCTCGAAGTCTTACTGCCAACGATACCGTTACGTACCATCGGTGCCATATCCATAACCGCTTACTTCGGGAAGCTGACCTTCTGCTTCTCCCGAAGAATGCGCTGGATATCGCGCTGCACGTCCCGTTTCGCCGCGGTCTCGCGCTTGTCGTACTGCTTCTTCCCTCGGCCGACGCCGATGAGAAGCTTCGCGTAGCCGTTCTTGATGTACACCTTGAGAGGCACGAGCGTATACCCTTCCTGCTTCACGGTGCCGAGCAGCTTCTTGATCTGCGACTTGTGCAGCAGGAGCTTGCGCGCGCGAGTGGGGTCGTCCGGATTGTGCCGGTTGCCCTGCTCGAACGGACTGATGTGGAAGTTATGGATGAACGCTTCCCCGTTGCGGATCGTCGCGAACGCGTCGCTCATGTTGGAACGCCCATTGCGGAGCGACTTGATCTCCGTGCCCGTGAGTACCATGCCCGCCTCGATGGCTTCCTCGATGAAGTAATCGTGGGACGCCTTCTTGTTCTGAGCTAACGGCTTATCGAAAAAATCCTTCTTCTTCGCCACGTTCCTTCACCTCCTCCGCCTACTTGACCGGACATTCATTATATCACGCGCCGAAGATCGCTTTCAATCGCCCCGCCCGCGCGCTCCGCGCAAAATATTACCCTTGGCTCCCACCGCCGAAACACCGGTCGATGATCGCCATCCGAATGTACAGTCCGTTAACCGCCTGGCGGAAGTATGCGGCCCGCGGATCGTCGTCGACTTCCTCCGTGATCTCGCCCGCGCGAGGCAGCGGATGCAGCACGATCGCTTCCGGCTTCAAGAGGCTCATGAGCTCGCGGTCGACGATATATTGGCCGGACGCCTTCTCGTATTCTTCGACCGAAGGGAACCGTTCCTTCTGGATTCGCGTCTGGTACAGCACGTCGATCGAGCCCGCGACCGAATCGAGATCGGTCGTCTCTACGTAGCGGATACCCTTCTCGTCCATATACTTCTTCACGTTGTCCGGAATGCGTACGTTATCCGGCGAGATATAGTAGATCATGACGTCCTGATAGTTCGCGAGCATGTAGCTCAGCGAGTGAACGGTGCGTCCGTAGGCGAGGTCGCCCACCATCGCGATCTTCAGACCGTCGATCTTGCCGAATTCCTTGCGGATCGTATACGCGTCGAGCAGCGCCTGCGTCGGATGCTCGCCCGCGCCGTCGCCGGCGTTAATGACCGGAATGTTAGATACCTTCGCCGCCCGCTTCGCTGCGCCGATGTCCGTATGGCGCATGACGATGACGTCGCTGTAGCCGCTGACGATGCGGATCGTGTCCTCCAGCGTCTCGCCCTTGATGGCGGAAGAGAACTGCGCCGCGTTCTCGGTGCCGATGACGCCGCCGCCGAGCCGGTGCATCGCCGACTCGAAGCTTAGCCGCGTACGCGTGCTCGCCTCGAAGAACAACGTCGTCATGATCTTGCCTTCGTAGCGGCGATCTCCGCCGCCCGCGACGACCTTCTCCATCTCCTGCGCAGAGTCGAACAGCTGCTCCAGCTCGTCCCTCGTGAATTGCTTCGCTCCCAATACATGATACAGCTCTGCCATTCCTTATCCGCCTCCCCGTACACACACTATTCTCTATCCTATAAGATACGTCGACTTTTGTCTAATGGGTCCGGCGCCTTCCCCGCTCGCAAGAAACCACCCGGCAACGAACGTGCCAGGTGGTTCCCCATCGCTTATTCGGCAGGCGGTTTCTTCCGCCGTTTCGGCTTCGGCGAAGCCGATCCTTCGGCCGCCTGCGGCGCCGCTTGTTCACCGCCGGACGGCTTGCCCTTGTTGCCGCCGTTCTTGCCGGCACCCGCACCCGGGCCGCCCCTGCGACCTTGGCCGCCTCCGACGCCCGGCTTGCGGTCGCGTCCGCCGCCCCGGCGATCGCGCTGCGGCTTACCGCCGTCTCCGCCTTCGCCGCCGTCATCGCCGGTGCGCGCATAGAGCCCCGACACGGGAAGTCCCCACATGTCGATTTTCTTGCCGCCCTTGCGCTTAGCCAACTGCGCTTCCGGCGCGACTACGGCCGCCGCGGCCGCGGCAGGATTACGGCGAAGCCGCTCCTCTTGGCCTCCGCGCCCTTGCACCGCCTTCGTCTCGACCGGGCCGTCTTCGCTCCAGAACTTGCCGCCGCCTTGCCCGCCGAGAACGTCGCGGTTACCCGCCGCCTCCGCGTTGCCGTTGCCGTTGTCGTGGCCCTTGCCGCCTTTGCCGCGACGCTTGCCTCTGCCGGCGAATTCGCGCGGCGGTTGACCCTCGCCGCCGTTGCCGCCGGTCGCAGGCTTGCCGCCAGTAGCCGGCCTTGCATCGAACGCCGGCTTAGCGCCGCTAGCGACGCTCTTGCCGCCCGGCGCAGGCTTACCGCCGCCGAACGCAGGCTTGCCGCCTCCGCCGCGCTGTCCGCCTCTGCCGCGCCCGCCGCGGTCATCGCCGCTTCGCTCGCCGCGATCATTGCCTCCGCGTCCGCCGAGTCCCGCAGCTCCGAAGCCGCCGCCACCGCGCTTCTTCTTCTTGAAGCCGCCGCCGAAGCCCTTCTGCCCCTTCGCGTCCACCAAGCTTACGCGGTTGCCGCTGCGCGACTTCATGTCGACCATCTCGAAGTCGATCGTATGGTCGTCCATATTTACGCGGCCGACGCGGATTTTCACCTCGTCGCCGATACGGTACACCTTCGACGTGCGCTCGCCGATCAACGCCATATGCAGCTCGTGGAAGTGATAGTAATCGTCCGTCAGATCGCTCAGACGGATGAGTCCTTCCACCGTGTTCTCGAGCTCGATGAACATGCCGAAGCTCGTCACGCCGCTGATGATGCCGACGAACTCTTCGCCGACCTTATCGAGCATGAACTCGGCCTTCTTCAACTTCTCCGTGTCCCGCTCCGCCTCGACGGCCACGCGCTCGCGCTCCGAAGATTGCGTCGCGATGTCGGACATCCGTGCCGCCAGCGTCTCGAAGCGCCCTTCGGGCAGCGTGCCGCCGCTCTCGAGCACCTCGCGCATGACGCGGTGAACGATTAAGTCCGGATAGCGCCGAATCGGCGACGTGAAGTGCGTATAGAACTCGGCCGCGAGTCCGAAGTGCCCTAGGCTCTCCGGATCGTACTTCGCCTGCTTCATCGACCGCAGCATCATCGTGCTGATGACCGTCTCTTCCTTCGTGCCGCGGATTTCTTCCAATAACGTCTGCAGCGCTCGAGGATGCACGGAATTGCCCTTGCCCTTCACCGCGTAACCGAAGTTGCCCGCGAACTGCATGAAGTGCATCAGCTTGTCGCCGTCCGGATCCTCGTGAATCCGATAGATGAACGGCACCTTCAGCCAGTGGAAGTGCTCCGCCACCGTCTCGTTCGCCGCCAGCATGAATTCCTCGATGATCTGCTCGGCGATCGAGCGCTCCCGCTTCACGATGTCGACCGGCTTGCCGACTTCGTCGACGATGACCTTCGACTCCTGGAAGTCGAAGTCGATCGCGCCGCGTTGCATCCGCTGGCCGCGCAGCTTCATCGCAAGTTCTTGCATGAGCTTGAACGTATCGACCAAGTCCGCATAACGCTCCGTAACTTCCGGATCCTCTTCGTTCAAGATTTTCCGCACGTTCGTATACGTCATTCGTTCCTTCGTCTTGATGACGCTCGTGAACACGTCGTGGCGCACCCGGCGCATCGTCTTCGGATCGAATTCCATCTCGCACGACATCGTCAACCGGTCCACTTGCGGATTGAGCGAGCAGATGCCGTTGGACAGCCTGTGCGGCAGCATTGGAATGACGCGGTCGACCAAGTACACGCTGCACCCGCGGTTGTAGGCTTCCTCGTCTAGCTTCGACTTCTCGCGCACGTAATAGCTCACGTCCGCGATATGCACGCCGAGCAGGTAGTTGCCGTTATCCAACAGTTCCACGTTCACCGCGTCGTCCAGATCCTTCGCGTCTTCGCCGTCGATCGTAACGATCGTCTTGCCGCGCAAGTCGCGACGCCCCTGCCGGGCGATCTCTTCATCCGTGATCGCGTCCGGAGCGGCTTCCGCTTCGGCCATCGTCTCCTCGGGGAAGCTCTCCGGCAAGCCATGCTTGCGGATAATGCTTAGAATGTCGACGCCCGGATCGTCCTTATGGCCGAGAATCTCGATGATCTCGCCTTCGGCCTGCGAGCGTCCCTCCGGATAGCGGATAATGTTCGCGACGACCTTCTGTCCCGTTACCGCGCCCTTGAAGTTCTCCGCCTTCACGAAAATATCCTTCTGGATCCGCTTGTCGTCGGGCACGACGAACCCGAAGCTCTCATGATGGTTGAACACGCCGACGACCTGCGTCACCGCGCGCTTCACGATGCGAACGATCTCGCCTTCCAGCTTGCCGGCCGCGTTCGTGCCGCCGACTCGCGCCAGTACGATATCGCCGTTCATCGTCCCCTTCATGTCGTTCGCGTGAATGTACAGATCCGGGTGGTCCTTCTCGTCGGGAATGAGGAACGCGAATCCTTTCGGATGCGCCTGAATCCGTCCTCGCAATAAATTCATGCGTTCCGGCACGCCGTAGCGGTCCGTCCGCGTCATAATCACTTTGCCTTCTTGCTCCATATCGGTCAGCATTCGCAGGAAACTCTTGAATTCCACTGCGTCCGATATGCCATAATGTTTCTCCAGCTCTTGGTACGTCATCGGCTTATACGCGGTCTCGCGCATGAAGTCCAGCAGTTCCTGCTCCGTACACATTGGCATCCGTATCACCTCGTCCTTCATATAGTATACACAGCTAGCGACGTCGGCAATCGGATGAACGCCCCTGTCCTTTCATTAAGAATAAACGTTTTGAATCGGATTCCACAAGATGGCAAGGAAATTTATGGCGGATTCGCTCGAAAATCCTGCAAAGATACCACTATCGGCGAGCGCAAAAAAAGCGGGAAGCCTAGGCTCCCCACTCGTTCGCGCGACCGCGTATTCGATATTAATTGTTGACCACGTAAGCAACTACCAAGGAAAGAACGAAGAATCCGACAGCCAGACCGACCGTTACGCGTTGCAGGAACAGATCGAGGCCGCGGGCTTTCTGCTTGCCGAACAAGTGCTCCGCACCGCCGGAGATGGCGCCGGAGAGACCTGCGCTCTTACCGCGTTGCAGCAGAACGACGGCGATCAGACCCAAGGAAAACACGATCAGGAGAATTTTGAAAAATACGTCCACGCTTACACCCCCTTGGCACCTCTACGGGTACCTATACAAAAACAGTATTCTCATTTTAACATACTGCCAGTCTTATTGACAACCAGTATCCATTATGGACAATGTTGGCTGCCGACCCATCGGCGCCGTCAGAAGAAATCCGCCAAATGCGTCGTCCTTGCCGGGATCCGGCGCTCGAGCAGCGCGATCGCCTCCGCATCCGCGCCGACTCGCCCGACCTGAGCCAAGAACGCAGGACGCCGGTTGCCGAGCAACAATGCCGTCAGTCCTTGGATATCGGTCGTCAGCGTCGGCCCCGCTCCTGTCGCTTCGCCCCGTTCCAGTTTCCCTTGCCCATCCGCGCTCCAAGACAATTGGAACGCCCCTTCGTTCCACTGCGCGTGCGCGTCGGACAGCCTCAGCGTCAGCGTCTCGCCTTCGGCGCCGCCCGGCGCCCACGCGTAATGCCGCACGAAAGCCTCCGCGTCGACGATCCGGGACATGAAGTAAGGGATGACCTCCTGCTTGATTCTCGGATCGGCCAGCAGGAACGTCTGCGGATCGTCGACCGGGACGGTCAGCGTCACCTCGTCGACCATCGAGTCGTGGTTGGAGACGTACGTCCACAACGAGACCCGTGCCGCTTCGGTCGTGCTCGCCCAATCGAGCACCGTCAGCTTGCGGTTCATGACCTCGTACAGCAAGTAGCCTTCGGGCTCTCCGCTATCGTTCTCGTACACCGCCCAGGTGCCCTTCTTGGACAGCCACTTGTCCGCCCACCATTCGTCCGTCCGGACGAGCGTGCCGCTATACCGCGAAGCGAACGCTTCGTAGACGCGGTTCAGCATCGCGACGTCCGGCTTCGCTACCCGCTTCACCGACCCCGGCGCGTCTTCCCGCTTCGGCAGTTGGGCGGCCGACAGCGTGTACTGCTTGCGCTCGACCGTCATCTCCCACCCGAATTTGCGGTAGAAGGCGAACGCGAACGGATGCAGCAAGCTAACCGATTGGCCGTCTTTCCTCATCTGCTCCAGCGAGTGGAGAAGAAGCTGGCGTACGCACCCTTGCCGTCTCGCGTCCGGCCACGTCGCAACACCGGCTACGCCGCCCATCGCGAGCTTCCGGCCTTGCGCCCACGTCTCGAACGGAATGACGGTCGCCGCCGACAGCAGTCTTCCGTCATCGTCGAAGTAACCCCAATCGTGCTCCGGCTTCCACTTCTTCCTTATCGACTCTAAGTCATTCTCGCCGAATCGGAACTGGAACGCGAATTCGGACAACGCCATCCGTTCCTCGAAGTCCTCTCCGTTTAACCGTCTGATCGTCATGCCGCATCTCTCCTTATGTACATCGTTAACGCTATCGTAACATTAACGTCCCGGTTTGCGCTAACGCGTCCGGAGAACGCGAAGAAGCCCGGCAGCGCCGGGCTTCCTTGAAGAGCTTCTCTCCGTATCTCTTCCGTCTATTACACCCAGCCGCGAGCTTTGAACCATTGGAAGTTCAGCTTCGCGCTCTCGAGCGAGGATACGTCGTACCGCTCTTGCTCGATGATGACGTACTCTACGCCGACTTCTTCGCACGCGGCCAGAGCCGAATCCCAATCGACGGAGCCTTTGCCGATTTCCGTATCCGTTCCGTCCGCTTTGAAGTCCTTCGCGTGTACGAGCGGCAGTCTGCCCGCGTACTTCTTCACGTATTCCGCAGGATCTTGGCCCGCGACCTTCACCCAGCCGAGGTCGAATTCCGCGAACAGCAAGTTCGCCGGAACGCGCTCGAACAGGTGGTCGATGACGAGCTTGCCGTCGACCGGCTTGAACTCGAACGCATGGTTATGGTAGCCGAACCCGAGGCCCGCTTCCGTCACGATGCTCGCCGCTTGTCCGATCGTGTCCGCGAACTTCGCCACGTCGTCGATCGTCGGGTTGTCGCCGAGCGGATAGTACGGCACGACGAACTTCTTCAGACCGAGCTCTTGCGCGAATTCGATCTGCTTCTTCAGGTTGTCCCAGATCGCCGCGTCGCCTACGGACAAGCCGATGTGAGCCGATGGCGCGTTCAGGCCCGCGTCCGCCAGCGTCTTGCGTACTTCAGCCGCGGAGTGGCCGTAGTAGCCAGCGAGTTCTACGTTCTTATATCCGATGTCTGCGACTTCCCGAATCGTGCCGAGGAAGTCCTTCTCGCTGCGGTCGCGCAAAGAATACAGCTGAATGCCTACTTGCGGTTTACTCATTGTGTACACCATCCTAATGGAATGTGATCGCGTCCTTACTCTTCTTCATTATAGGCGAATGCATGCGCCGCCACGAACGAGCATTTTTGCTTTTTTTATATGGCATTTTGGAAGATGACGGACGAGCTTGACGACATTTATTCCCAAGAGGAAAAACTTTCTGCCGCTTTGCGTCGTATATTTAGCTGAACACTCCAAATCGGAAAGGATGGGTCTCGTGAACCCGGAGCAACCGACGTCTACCGGCGAACTATCGACGCCGATTCCCCCTCGCGCGCCCTCGCGCGCCCGCAAGCGCATGTCGCCGAAGTCGCGTAGAATCATCCTGTATACGAGCCTGAGCGTCGTGCTCGCCATCGGGCTGACCGTCGCTTATTATATTCATTCGTTCTACTCTTTCGCCGGCGACATCTACGCTAATTCCAAGGACATCCCGACGATGGACACCGCTCCGATCGGCGGCGGGGAGCCCGTCCCGATTCCGGCGCCTCCCGAGTGGGAAGGCACCGAACGCGTCAACGTGCTGCTGCTCGGCGGCGACTCGAGAGGCGTGAAGAGCGACGCGCATCCGCGCTCCGACACGATGATGATCGCGTCCATCGATCCGGTCGCCAAGGACGTCCACCTGTTCTCCCTGCTGCGCGACTCTTACGTGCCGATCGCCCACCACGGCTCGAATCGCGTGAACTCGGCGATCACGTTCGGCGGACCGCGCCTCGCGATGAGCACGGTAGGCGACCTCGTCGGCTTGCCGATCCACTATTACGTCTACACCGACTTCGAAGGGTTCATCTCGCTCATCGACGCGCTCGGCGGCATCGACTTCGAAGTCGACAAGGCGATGCACCGCGTGGATAAGCGAGACGACCCGCGATACAACATCGACCTTGAAGCCGGCATGCAGCATATGGACGGCTTGACGGCGCTCCAATACGTCCGGTTCCGCAGCGACATCCAGTCCGACTACGGCCGCTCCGACCGCCAACGCAAGTTCCTGTCCGCGATCGCCGACGAGATGAAGAAGACGACTTCGCTTATCCGTCTGCCTCAGGTGCTCAGCAGCATCGCGCCGTATATCGAGACCGACATTCCTCCGGGCGATCTGCTTAAGCTGGCCCGTCTCGGCATGAAGCTCGACACGTCCGACATCGCCAGCATCCAACTGCCGCAGACCGGCGCGTTCCAGGACGCGAACATCGACGGCATGGCGGTGCTTACGATCGACCAAGAGAAGATCAAGAGCTACGTACAGGAGCAGTTGGCGTTATAAAAGCAACGAACATCGCCCGCGAACCCGCGCCTCTATAGGCGACGGTTCGCCGGCGATTGTTCATTCATTCTGCTGCGGCGCGAGCGAATACGATCGTAACCTTGAACTGATCGCCGTCGATCGCGATCGTTAGCCGGCCGCCTTGAAGCTCGACGATGCTCTTCGCGATCGCGAGTCCGAGCCCCGAGCCTTCGGTATGCCGTGACTGGTCGCCCCGCTTGAACCGCTCGAACAGTTCATCCGCGTCGAAGTTCAGCTCATAGGCGGACATATTCTGCATCGTCATGACCGCTCCGGCTTCCGTCTCCGTCAAGTTCACGAATACTCGCGTCCCGGGCAACGCGTATTTCACCGCGTTCGAGATCAGATTCTCGAAGACTCGCCACGTCTTCCTGCCGTCCAGCCGCGCATACAAATGCGGCTGTTGAACGTTGACCCGGAACGAGAGATTCGCTTGCTCGATTCTGTCGCTGAATTCCGCCATTGCCTGATTCCATAACGACACCAGATCTACTCGCTCCAGCTGCAGCTCCACCGACCCGCTAGCCATCTTGGATGCTTCGAACAGATCGTCGATCAACGCTTTCAAGCGCTGCGCCTTGCGATCGAGCACCTCGACGTATTGCGTCGTCTGCTCGGGCGTCAAACCTTCTTTTTTCAGCAGATCAACGTAATTAATAATGGACGTCAGCGGAGTCTTCAAATCGTGCGAGACGTTCGTAATGAGCTCCGTCTTCAGCCGATCGTTCACCGCCTGCTTCTCGAGCGACTTCTGCAGCCCATGCTTCAGATTGTTAATGCTCGCGGCGAGCTGCGCCAGCTGGCCATTTCCCTTGACCGGAATGCTCGCGACATCTCCGGACGCTTGCGCCGAGACGCCCCGGACGATCTTGCTCAGGTATACGAGCTTGCGGACCAGGTAAGGAATCACGATCAAGAAGAGGAACAGGTAATAGAGGAATACCGCTCCTCCTACGAACCCTTCGTCATCGCCTTCCGCGGCGAGCGCCGTAAGCGGAATGCATCCGAGCGCGACCGCGATTCCGACGAAGACGAGGAACTTGAATAGGAGCCCGCGTCTCTCCATGCATTCCTTAAGCTGCATGAGTACGCTGTCCTGCCATTGCCGCCCGAGCTCTTCTCCGTTGTTGATCAAGGTAAGCGCGCCTAATGCGTTGTAAAATAGGAATCCGTTCATCAGCGTCATCATCAAAATGGCCAGGGAATCGTCGAACACCGCGAACGGGACATAGACGCGGTCGATCATTTGGACCGATATCAGCCATGCGATACTCACGACGATCACCGCTCCCGCGCGAACGTCGAGCGGGAACTTCCGCGCGTACCAAGCTCGCAGACCGCTCAGCGAGAGGTGTCCGAAGCGGTGGCGCGCCAAGTAGTACGTCAGCAAACTTGCGGCAATTAAGTAAACGGCCAAGAATATGATCTGCTTCCGCAGTCGTTCCTTGACGAGCTCATGCTCGGTCGCGAATTGCTCGGATTGCGCTTGAATGACATTATTGCTCGGCGTCGTGCTCAAGAATAGCACCGTACCGTTCCAGTCGTTCACGATGTAATGCAATGCCGATGCGTCGCTGTCGACCATATCTCTAGGCACGATCTCGACCTGCCGCAGCACCTTCGCCCCCGTCTTCGGCCAATTGTTCGGAATCGGATCCATATTGGTATAAGACTTGCCGCTGCGCTCATCCTTGATCGCGTATTGAACCGTGTTCGGCTCTCGGATATCCCAATAACGCTCCGCTCCGGGAGGAGGTCCTCCATTGTGCCGATAGATGATCATCGTGAGCAGCTCTTGCATCTCCGATTGAAAGACATGGCTCTTGAAATAGTCGCGTTCGCCGAGATCTTTGCGATTATTCAAGATATCCGCCGCGGATACGAGCGTCAACGCCCACAGCACATGAGCGCAGGCGAGCAGCAGCAAGGAGATTCCTTTACTTGTCCATTTTATAGCCAACGCCCCACACCACCTTCAAATATTTCGGATCCTTCGGGTTAATCTCGATCTTCTCGCGAATTCGCCGCACGTGCACCGCTACGATGTTGTCCGCGTTATGCGCGGGGTCCTTCCACACCTTCTCGTAGATCTCGTCGATGGAGAACACGCGCCCCTTGTTCGACATCAGCAGCTCGAGGATCTTGAACTCCGTCGGCGTCGTCCGCACTTCTTCCCCGTCGACCGTGACCGTCTTCGTCGACCGATCCATGGCGAGGCCCCGAACTTGCAGCACTTCTCCGCCGTTCTCCTCGGATTCGAACCGACCGAGATTCGTGTATCGGCGCAGCTGCGATTTCACCCGCGCGATCAGCTCCAGCGGATTGAACGGCTTCGTGAGGTAATCGTCCGCGCCGACGTTCAGACCTAGGATCTTGTCCTGATCTTCCGACTTGGCGGATAACATGAGAATCGGAACGTTGCGGGCTTGTCTGATCTTGAACGTCGCTTGAATACCGTCCATCTGCGGCATCATGACGTCGAGGATAACCAGGTGAATCTCGTTCTCCTCCAACTGCCGGAGCGCTTCACTTCCGTCCGCGGCCTTGGTGACGTCCATCCCTTCGCTGCATAAGTAAATTTCGATCGCATCTCGTATGTCCGCATCATCGTCAACGACGAGTACATGGAACTTGGTCACTGAATCGCCTTCTTCCCGTTCGATCTTGCCTATACCTAGGATAAAGCTTATTTTTGACAAAACAACAATCCGATTTCTTTCGAATTTATGAAGATGCGATCGAATAGGATGCAGTCCGCCTCGCAATGGGCAACTTGTCCGCCGAACGCAAAGAGCCCGAACCGTTGCCGCGGCAATGGTTCGGGCTCTCTCGCATCCCTCTATTCGATAATCAACAAATCCCAATACGCCAGCTCCGGCAGCTCCACGACCGCCCGAAGCCCGCGCTCATGCCGCTCGACCCGGCAATCCAGCCGCGTCGGACGCCCGCCGTCTCGGTCTGGGCTCGCCAGCAGTACGAATTCGACCTCCCGGTCGATCGCGACGTATACGGTCCGACCCGCCACCGTAGTCGGCGCCGCCTTGTCCTCGTTCCAATAATCGTCTGCCAAGCCCGAGAAGTTAATGAAGTGAACGAGCTTGCGGCCGCCGCCTTCCATGATGACCGTCCATACTTTGCCCGCTTCGCCGTATGTGCTGTAATCGAATCTCGTGAACTCGTATTCAAGATTGTCCCCGTCCGCATGCGTCATCGAGACGTCCCGCAGCCCGCGGTCGTGCGTGACGTGACCGTAGCGTACGCCGAAGTCGCAGTAGTCTCTCACGACCCTCAGCTGATCAGGCGCCAAGAGCGAATGGTCCACGTAATACCCTTGGGTCAGCACGCCCCCGTTTTCGCCATGCAGCAAGTGGTAGGCTCCGTGCGCCGCGACGACGGCGTTCAGCAGCCGGAACGCGTTCATCGCGCCGTCGGCCCCATGCGGCCCGGGAATCCGGAACGGCTTCAGGTACGCGGCGAGAATGATGTTCTTCCCGTCGCTCAGATGCTTCGCCCATCCGATGATATCGCGCAATTGCGAATACCGCTCGTACGGCTTCCACACCTCGACGTAGATCGCGTCCTGCTCCGCCCTCGCGACCGTATCGACCGGCCAGTTGCCGACGTTGTTGAAGATGAGGCATGCGTCTTCCTTCGCTTCCGAGAGCACCTTGCGCGTCCCGTCGATCAGCACCGGAAAATGCTCCTCCAACCTCTCCAGCCGACGTTCGCCGTTCAAGCGCGACCAGCCGGTTTTCGGGAACCCGTACGTATCCAGGTGAATGCCGTCGAAGTCCATGCGCTCGACCGCCTGCCGATACTGGTCGATGATATGCGCGTGCCACGGACTGTCCGGCGCCGTGTTCATGATCGCGAAGATGCCGATGAAGTCATACGGCGTCCCCGCGCTCGTGTATAGCCGCCAGTCCGGACGAGCGTCCGCGAACGCGCGGCTCGCCGCGTAGACGGCGCCGTACGCGATCGCCTTCATGCCGAGCGCATGACAGGCGCGGATCTTCTCCTCTACGACGCCGCGGTTGACGACTCGCCCCATCAGATCGGTATATTCAGCCTCTTCGCCGACGAGTTCGTCATGCCGGTACATCCAATCGTAGAACTGGACGAGGTTGAGGTGCAGCTTCGCCATCCACTTCACGTCTTCCTCGTCTCCCGCCTCCGCGGCGCCGAAGTCGCTCAGGAAGCCGTAACGCGTCGCGCGCCGCCAATCGTCGACGACGTCGAAGGCGGTGGACAGCCGATCGACCGTCTCCTCTCCCCTCAGCAATTCCACGTCCGCGCCGTATCCGGAGAACGCCGTCTCGTAAGGGCCGAAGCGCAGCCGGATCGTCTCCGTCCCTCCCGGCGCCACGACCGCCGCGTGCTCGCGGCTTTCGGTCACGCGGTCCAGCTCGCGGATCGCGCAGCGTACGCCGACCGTTCTCGCGAAGTCCGAACCGTTCGCGATTTCGATCGCCAGCTCGACGATCTCCCCGCTCGCGTACTGGGCTTTCAGCGGATAACAATCGACGATGCGGATTCCGCTCTCTATCATCTGTGCGATCATCCTTTCATGGCTCCCGTCATAATGCCCTTGATGAAGTAACGCTGGAACAGCAGGAACGCCGTCACCGCCGGCGCCATGCCGATGAGCGCGGCCGCGGCCATCAGGTTCCACTTCGCGCCGTACGTCTGGAAGAACATCGACACGGCGAGCGGAACGGTTCGCGCATCCTGGCTCTGCAGGAAGAACACCGCCTGTCCGTAATTGTTCCAGATGCCGAGGCCGATCAGAATGACGACCGCCGACGTGACCGGCCGCAGGAAGTGGAACGTCACCCGCCAGAACGCCGTGAAGTACGTGCAGCCGTCGATGACCGCCGACTCCTCGACTTCCTTCGGAAGCGCGCGGATGAAGCTCGCGTACAGGAACACCGCCAATGGCAGCGCGTTCGAAGCGGTCAGCAGCACCATCGCCCATTGCGTGTTGATGCCCCCGATCTCCTTCATGAGCGTGTACAGCGGTACGGTAATGATGATCCCCGGGATCATCAGGCAGACGAGCAACGCATTGAAGATCGCCGCGTTCACCTTATGCCTGAACCTTGCGATCGAGTAGCCAGCGGCGCTCGCGGCCAAGACGACGAGCGCGATGCCGCCGGCCGTGATGATCAAGGAGTTGACCATCGCCTTGCCCATGCGGGAAACCCGCCACGCCTCGGCGAAGTTGCCGAAGTCGAAGTCCGGTATGAGCAGCACGCCTCCGAACACGTTGACGGACGGCTTGCTCAGCGCCAAGTAGACGAGCACGTAGAACGGGACGATGGCGAGCAGAACGATGAACGCCGCTGCCGCGTACTTAGGGACGGATCGGATGCTTGTCATGTCGCTCGCCCCCTCACAGCTCGTACTCGGATTTTCTCGTCAGCCGCAGGAAGACGAGCACCGGTACGATGATGATCGCGAACAAGATGAGCGCGACCGCGGTCGAATAGCCGGTGAAGCTGCCGTACAGCATGCGCATGATATAGATGCTGAGCGATTCGGTCGCGTATCCCGGACCGCCGTCCGTCAGCGCCACGATGATCTCGAACACCGACAGCGAGCCGATGATGTTCGTGACGACGTTGATCTTGATCGCCGGGTACAGCAGCGGCAGCGTGATATACCGCAGGGAAGCGAGCCGTCCCGCGCCGTCGATGGCGCCCGCCTCGTACAGATCGGCCGGAATGTTCTGCAGACCCGCCAGATAGACGATCATCGTCATGCCGACGTATTGCCACACGTTGACGACGATGAGGACGACGAGCGCGGAAGAGCTCTCCCCTAACCAATTGCCGTCCAGGAAGCCGAGCCCGAGCTCGCCGAGGGCGTGGGACAAGTACCCCCGGCCGGGCTGCAGGATGAAGTACCAGATATAGCCCATGATGAGCGGGCTGATGACGGCCGGCAGATAGACGGCCGCTCTCGCGAACCCTCTGCCGGCCATTTTCCGATCGAGCAGCAGCGCGTACAGAAGACCGAACAGATTGAGCAGCGGGGCGCTTCCGAGCGCGAACAGCACGGTGTTCGTCACGTCGGTACGGGCGCGGTCGTCTTGGAAGAAGTCCGCGAAGTTCCGCAAGCCGACGAAGTTCGGCGCCGTCACGCCGTTCGAATCGGTCAGGCTGATGCCGATCCCTTGCGCGAGCGGATAGATGAAGAACAGGCCGAACAGCGCGATGGCGGGAAGCGCCATGTACAGGTGCAGGTTGGCGTTGATTTTACGAAGGATGGCCATGGACGATTCCCTCCTCTCGCACGGAACTTACTTGTTCGTCGCGCTCCATGCCTTGTTCCAAGCTTCGTTGTACGCCTTCGCGAACTGCAGGGAATCGTACTTGCCCGCGAGCAGCTCTTGCACCATGCGGCCGGCATCGTCGCCGGAGAAGCCGGACGGCGTGTCGGTGAACGAGATGTTGACGCCGGATTGGAGCGCCGCTGCCGCTTGGTCCTTGAGAGGACCCCAGTCCGCGGAGACGTCGGTGAACGCCGGAGGCGACTTCAGGAACTCGCTGTACGCCTTCAGGTTCTCCGGCTTGAAGAGGAACTCGAGGAACTTCTTCGCTTCCTCCGGATGCTTCGATTCGGACGTGATCGCGTACACGGAGTCTTCCGCGGACAGCGTAACCGGTTTCGTGCCGTCGACGACTGGCGGGAACGGGGAGAAGCCGATGCTGGCCGCGACGTCCGGATTGAGCTTCAGCAAGTCGCCGAGCACCCACATGCCTTGGCTGATGAGCCCGGCTTGACCGCCCGCGAACGCTTCCTTCTGGTTGTCGTACGTCGCCGTCAGGGCGTCCTTGTTGATGAGGCCCGCTTCCTTCAGCGCCAGCAGCCGGCCCGCGAACGCGTCGATCGCGCCGCCCGCGGCGTCGAATCGCAGCTTGTCGGACTCGTTGCCGATGAATGCCTTGCGCGCGTCGTTGACGCCGTACTGCTGCTTGATGACGCCGTGCGCCATGAATTCGATCAGGTGGCCGAGCGTCCACGATTCCTTGCCCGCGACGAACATCGGCGTAACGTCCGGCTTCTTGTCCTTGATCGCCTGCAGATTGCTTTGGAACTCCGCCCACGTATGGGCTTCCTTCAAGCCGAGCTCTTCGAACAGCGTCTTATTGTAGAAAATACCGGCCATCGTGACGTTCGTGGCGACCTTGAACTGCTTGCCGGTCTTGATGTCCGTGCTGAGGTCCTTGATCGCCGGAAGCACCCGGGACCAGAACGCTTCGCCGGACAGGTCCAGGTACTTGCCTTGGTCGACGTAGTCCTGCGAGACGACCGTCGTGATGTCCGGCACGTCGCCGGACGCGAACTTCACCTTGATGACGCTGCTCGCGTCCTTCTGGTACTCTTGCTCGACCTTGATGTTCGGGTTCTCGTCCTCGAACTTCGCGATCATGTCGTTGATGAGCTCGACCGTCTCTACTTTACCGGTGAAAAATTTCAGCGTAACTTTCTCCTGCGTCTCTTTGCTCGGTTCGGCTGACTCGCTCGGCTTGACGGAAGCCGGGGCGCTTGCCGAAGGCTCTGCGTTTCCGTTGCCGTTGTCGTTCGAACCGCATGCGCTTATCAGCGCCGCCGTCAATGCCAGGATCAATAACGTGAACCCGCTTTTGCGTACCATTGCCTGATCTCCCCTTAGGTATAGTGGCTTTGCATCTTCAGCATACGGGACCGGCCGAGCCGGATTAAATACCTGAAAACGACGATGAAGGTGCGGTTTTTTCGAATCCGATTTACATACGCTCGCAGGTGACCTATATATAAAATAGAGGGACGAACGCGTTGCCGAAAGAGGGGTTGTCCGATGAACGTCCGCTCGTTGCGGGTCAAAAGCTATCGCGAATGGAGCATCAAACGGAAGCTGTTGACGATGACCGGCTTGCTGCTGCTCGGCTCGGTGTTCCTTGAATCGTACTTGTCCTATACCCAGTACACGAGAGACCTCGAGCGGCAATCGTCGGACAAGGTCCAGCAGATCATCGAGCAAGTGGCGCTGAACATCGACACCTACCTCGACGACTTGTACAGGCTGACGCTGTTCCCTTATCGCAACGCCGCGATCATGAAGGCGCTCGAGGAAGAGGGCGACCGCTCGGAGCTTGGGCAGTTGGAGAAAAGAAGGCTCATCGAAGGCTTCCTCGACGAGTCGCTTATCTATCCCCGCAAGGACATTCTGCGCGTCTCGATCATGACCGACCGGATCTACTCGAGCGCCCGCTTGCCGACCAGCCTCGTGCCCGATGAGGACGTCGAATCGTACGACTGGTACAAGAAGGCGTTGTCTTCCCAGGAATATATCTTCGTGCCGTCGAGCGCGCAACCTTCCGGAGAAGGCAACGTGCCCGTCTTCTCGATTGTCAAGCAACTCCGCAGCATTAGCAATACGCAGACGATCATCGGCGTCATCAAGGCCGACGCCAATTACAACGGCATCGCGGACATCGCCGGCCGCGTGCAGATGGGGCAAGACGGAGGCCTGTTCATCCTTGACGACAAGAACCACTTCATCTACTCTTCCGACGACGATTTCCAAGAGACGGTGCTGTCGGCGATAGCCGCCGGCGAAGATACGCACGGCGACTACTTGCTGAACCGGGCGACGATCTCCCGGATCGGCTGGAGCATCGTCTCCGTCAACTCGGTCGCGGAGATGAAGCAAGGCGCGATCCAGACCCGCAACACCGCGTTCCTGTTCGCCGTCGGCTGCGCCCTGTTCGGAATCGCGGTGCTCGTATACCTGATCCGCAAGTTCCTAGCGCCGCTCCTGTCCGTGGTGAAACTGATGAAGGAAGTCGAGCACGGACGCCTGGACGTCGTCTTCCGCGGCGATCGGCAGGACGAGATGGGCTATCTCGGCTCGGCGTTCAACCGGCTTGTCGGCAAAATCGCCGGCATGCTGAGCGAGAACACGAAGCTGGTCAAGGAAGTGTACGAATCGAAGCTGCTGCAGCAGGAGGCGCAGATCCACGCGCTGTTCAGCCAGATTCGGCCTCACTTCCTGTTCAACACGCTGAACCTGATCAGCCTGACGATGCAGTCCGGCGAGCAAGAGAAGGCGATCTCTCATATCAACCGGTTGAGCAGCATTCTCCGGAGCATGTCCCAATGGGACAAGGAGATCGCGCTCGGCAAGGAACTCGAGCTGCTGCACGCGTACTTGGGCATCCAGAGCAGCCGCTACGAAGGGCGGCTCTGCTACGAGATCGACATCCCTTCGTCGCTGCTCGGTATCGACGTTCCCGCGTTGCTCTTGCAGCCTCTCGTCGAGAACGCGGTCGTGCACGGCTGCGAACGGCGCAAGGGCAAGACGACGATTGCGATAATCGGCCGCGCTGAAGCGGACCGGATCGCGATCTCGGTAAGCGACGACGGCCCGGGCATGGACGAGAAGACGCTGGTCGCCCTGCGCGATAAGGTCGACGGATTGCCGGGCGAGGACGGAGCGAATCCGGCGCATACCGGCATCGGGCTCGCGAACGTCAACAAGCGGCTGAAGGCCAGATACGGCGAGGCGTTCGGGCTGAGCATCGAGAGCGCCCCGGGGAGCGGAACGACGGTAACCGTAACGATGCCCGCGGCGCAGGAGACGAGGGATGACCATGTATAGACTGTTGATCGTGGACGACGAACCGTTCGTGCGCGCGTATATCCGCAACAACGTAACATCGCTTCATCCGGAGTGGGAATGCGCCGGGGAAGCGGAGGACGGGCAGGACGCTCTGGACGCGCTCGATCGCGGGGAGACGTTCGACTTGATCGTTACCGACATCAAGATGCCGGTCATGGACGGCCTGGAGCTCGTACGGCGCGTCTCGGAGAGAGGCATTCGCACGAGGATGATCATCCTCTCCGGTTACGACGAATTCGCGCTTGCCAAGGAAGCGATCCGCTACGGGGTCGAAGACTACTTGCTGAAGCCGGTCGTCAAGGAAGAGCTGATCGCCGCGCTCGAGAAGACGAAGCTTCGGCTGGACGCCGATAAGGCGGACCGGCAATACCGGTCAAGCTTGTTGGCCCTCTCCGAAACGTCGCGGGAGCAAGTGGCGCGGCAGTTCCTGAGCGCGCTGGCGGCGGACAACGACGCGGAGACGAAGGCGCTGTACCCGATTCTGTTCCGGCTGAAGCTCAGCCTGATCGAAGCCGAGGGCGCGATTCTGCTGCTGGCGCTGGACGAAGGCGAGCTGCTGGGGCGATCCGCTTCGCCGAGCGAGGCGACGCTGTTCCGGTACATCCTGCACCAGACGGCGACGGAGCTCGCGGGCGGCGATATCGGCGGCACCGTCTTCTTCGACCGGGAACAGCGGACGGCGGTGCTCGTCCCGGGCGACGACGCGGCGGACGTCCGGGCGAAGTGCGAGAGGCTGTACCGCGAGCTGGCCTCGGCGATCTTCGGCATGACCGGCATGGGCCTGTGGGGCGCGGCGGGTTCCAGCGAGATGGACGTCCTGCAAGTGGTCGCCTCCTACCGCAAGGCGCGGCAGTCCTTGCAGCTTCGTCTGTTCCGGGGAGAAGCTTGCCTGCTCGGCGAGGATCAGACGGATGCGGACAAGGAGAAGATCCGATGGCTCGACAAGGACGCGCTGGACATTCATGCCGCATTCGCGAACGGCCAAGACGACGAGCTGTACGCCGCATTGAAGACGTTCGCGCTGCGGAACGGCATCGGCGATAATCGGACGATCGCGCGCTTCGGCGCCTATTTGATGAACCGGCTGGCCGCGTTCTCCAAGGAATCGGCGGAAGCATGGGCCGGTGGCGCGTGGATCGCGCTTAGGGACGCCGCCAACGCCCCTGATATCCGCTCCCCGGAAGACGTCGTCATCGCCTTGCGGCGCATGCTGCAGCGGGTTCAGGCCGCCTCTTCGCCGGCCGTCGCGCCGGACGAAGAGCACGACATCGTCGCTCGCGCGAAGCGATATATCGGCGAACATTACGGCGAACCTCTCAGCCTGGCGCTCGTCGCCGAGGCGACCGGCATGTCGCCGGGGTACTTGAGCAGCCTGTTCCACAAGAGCGCCGGAGAGTCTTATATCAAGTACGTTACGAGAATCCGGATGGAGAACGCCGCCGCGCTGCTGCGGATCAAGCCGCCGGAGAAGGTGTACGACGTCGCCGAGAAGGTCGGCTACGTCAGCGTGAAGCACTTCTCCTACGTGTTCAAGCAGCATTACGGCATTCCGCCGGGAGAGTATCAGGAGAAGGCATCGGAGTAGGCGAGGGTGCCGGGGGGATCGGTGTGTTTAGGGCTGGATCGGTGTGCTGGATCGGTGTGTTTAGGGCTGGATCGGGGTGCTGGATCGGGGTTCGGAATTCGGGAGCAGGCGCCACCGCTAACCCTCTCGCTCTCGCCGATGTATTCGGTTTTTCATGTTCATATTTGCTCTTTGGCCGGCTATAGACCGATGTATTTGATTTATCATATATAATTTCCGTTTATCGAACTCAAGCGCAAAATCTATTCGAAATATCATATACAACGGACCAAAACACCTTTAGGCCACACTACGAATATGAAATTTCGAATACATCCCCTAGGCAACCGCAACGTAAAAAAGGACGGACCGCGCACAGCGCAAGGGTCCGTCCTTCTTCGTTATGTGGTCGTGCCGGAATTCGAGAACTCGTATGCCTCGAATTACTTGAAGTTCTTGAGGTTGTAGAACGCTTTTTTGCCTGCATAGGACGCCGTGGAGCCCAGTTTGTCCTCGATGCGGAGCAATTGGTTGTACTTCGCGACGCGGTCGGAACGGGAAGGAGCGCCCGTTTTGATTTGACCCGCGTTCGTAGCGACCGCGATGTCCGCGATCGTGCTGTCTTCGGATTCGCCGGAACGGTGGGAGATAACGGCCGTGTAGCCGGCGCGTTGAGCCATCTCGATCGCGTCGAACGTCTCGGTCAAGGAACCGATTTGGTTGACTTTAACGAGGATCGAGTTGCCGATGCCTTGCTCGATGCCCGTGGACAGACGCTCGGTGTTCGTTACGAACAGATCGTCGCCGACGAGTTGGATTTTGCCGCCCAATTTCTCGGTAAGCAGCTTCCAACCTTCCCAGTCGTCTTCGGAGCAGCCGTCTTCGATCGTGATGATCGGATATTTGTCGGCCCAGCTAGCGAGCAGGTCGACGAACTCGGCAGGCGTGTAGGACTTGCCTTCGCCTTCGAGGTGGTATTTGCCGTCTTTGAAGAACTCGGTGGAAGCGACGTCCATGCCGAGGAATACGTCGACGCCTGGCTTGTAGCCGGCTTTTTCGATCGCGACGATAATCGTCGAGAGCGCTTCTTCGTTGGACGCGAAGTTCGGAGCGAAGCCGCCTTCGTCGCCTACTGCCGTGTTCAAGCCTTTGTCTTTAAGTACGGATTTCAGAGCGTGGAAAATCTCCGCGCCCGTGCGAAGAGCTTCCGCGAACGTAGGAGCGCCTACCGGCAGAACCATGAACTCTTGCACGTCGACGTTGTTGTCCGCGTGCGCGCCGCCGTTGATGATGTTCATCATCGGCACCGGCAGTTTCTTGGAGTTGAATCCGCCCAGGTATTGGTACAAAGGCACGTCAAGAGCTTCTGCAGCCGCGCGAGCGACCGCGATGGATACCGCGAGGATCGCGTTGGCGCCCAGCTTCGCTTTGTTCGGCGTGCCGTCGAGCGCGATCATTTTGTTGTCGATTTCGACTTGGTCGAGCGCATCGTAGCCGATGATTTCAGGCGCGATGATGGAGTTGACGTTCTCGACTGCTTTCAGAACGCCTTTGCCGAGGTAACGGCTTTTGTCGCCGTCGCGAAGCTCTACGGCTTCGTATGCGCCGGTCGATGCGCCGGATGGAACGATAGCGCGGCCGAGCGCGCCGGATTCGAGGCGTACTTCTACTTCTACGGTCGGGTTGCCGCGGGAATCAAGAATCTCGCGTGCGTAAACGTCGGTAATAATCGTCATGAGAAGAACACTCCTTGTTAATAATTAATAGTCGGTCGACGATGCGACCGATCCATCTAAGCCTACACATACCTGTCGCGCTAAAGGCGGAAGGAACAATGCTCTCGGAAGAGCGAAGCGTCCGCCTTTCGAATCCCTTAGCCACCTTAAAAATTCAATCAGGCTAAGGGATGAGAACAGCGGCTGGAGAGGGCATTGATTCCGTACGACTGATTTACGCGACTTACACCAACGACGTGCCCGTCATTTCCTTCGGCTGAGGCAGCTGCATCAGCTTCAGTAGCGTCGGAGCGACGTCGGCCAGGATGCCGCCTTCACGGAGAGCGCCGCCCGCTTGCGTGACTATGCAAGGCACCGGGTTCGTCGTGTGCGCCGTGAACGGGCGACCGTCGTCGTCGATGACCATATCGCCGTTACCGTGGTCCGCGATGATCACGGCGACGCCGCCCTTCGCGATAACCGCGTCGACCACTTGGCCGAGACAATCGTCCGTCGCTTCGACCGCCTTGATCGTCGGCTCCAGCATGCCGGAGTGTCCGACCATGTCGACGTTGGCGAAGTTCAGGATGATCGCGTCGTGGTTATCCGCCTCGATCTCCTTCACCGCCGCCGCGGCGACTTCGTACGCGCTCATCTCAGGCTGCAGGTCGTAGGTCGCGACCTTAGGCGAATTGATGAGGATGCGCGTCTCGCCGTCGAGCACGTGGTCGCGTCCGCCGCTGAAGAAGAACGTGACGTGCGGGTACTTCTCCGTCTCGGCGATGCGCAATTGCTTCTTGCCTTGCTGCACGAGCACTTCGCCGAACGTGTTGTCGAGCTCCTTGGGCTTATACGCGACAAGGCCCCCTACGGTTTCAGCGAACAGCGTCATGCAGACGAAGTATAAGTTCTTCGGAACGCCGGGACCGCGATCGAAGCCGCGGAAGTCCTCGTTCGTGAACACGTTCGACAGCTGAATCGCGCGGTCCGGGCGGAAGTTGAAGAAGATGACCGCGTCTTCGGACTCGACGACCGCGTTCGGCTTGCCGTCCGCGCCCACGATTACTGTCGGCACGAAGAACTCGTCGTATACGTTGTTCTCGTACGATTCCTGCACCGCCGCGATCGGATCGACCGCCGTCGGGCCTTCGCCGTACACCATCGCGCGATACGACTTCTCGACGCGATCCCAGCGCTTGTCGCGATCCATCGCGTAGTAGCGGCCTTGAACGGTCGCAAGCGTACCTACGCCGACTTCCTCGATCTTCGCGAGCAACTGATGCAGGAAGTTGATGCCGCTATCCGGCGAGACGTCGCGTCCGTCGAGGAATGCATGGATGTACACGTCGTTCAGTTCTTCCTTCTTCGCCAGCTCGAGCAGCGCGAACAGATGGTCGATATGGCTATGGACGCCGCCGTTGGACAACAGGCCGTACAGATGCAGCTTCTTGCCGTTCGTCTTCGCGTGCCGGATTGCGCCGAGCAACGTCTCGTTCGCGTAGAACTCCTCGTCGCGAATCGACTTCGTGATGCGGGTCAAGTCTTGGTACACGATACGTCCCGCGCCGATATTCAGGTGGCCGACCTCGGAGTTGCCCATCTGACCTTCCGGTAAGCCGACGGCCTCGCCGCAAGCGACCAGCGTCGTGTGAGGGTAAGCGTTCCAGTAACGGTCGTAGTTCGGCTTGTTCGCCTGGGCCACGGCGTTGCCGTGCGTCTCCTGGCGAAGGCCGAAGCCGTCGAGAATGATGAGCGCTACGGGTTTCGGTGCAGCCATCTTACTTCGCCCCTTCGACGAGCGCCACGTAAGACGCCGGTTCAAGGCTGGCGCCGCCAACGAGCGCGCCGTCGATATCGGACTTGCTCATGTACTCCGCGACCGTGTTCGGCTTAACGGAACCGCCGTACTGGATGCGGACTTTCGCCGCTACGTCCGCGCCGTATAGGCCGGCGACGACTTGGCGGATATAGGCCGTTACTTCGTTCGCGTCGTCCGCGGTCGAAGACTTGCCCGTTCCGATCGCCCAGATCGGTTCGTACGCGATAATCGCGGCCGCGACTTGCTCGGCGGATAGACCGACTAACGCGCCTTCGGTTTGCACGCGGCACACTTCTTTGGTCTGGCCGGCTTCGCGCTCTTCGAGCTTCTCGCCGACGCAGATAATCGGAACGATGCCGTGCTTGAACGCGGCGTGGGCTTTCTTGTTGACCGTCTCGTCCGTCTCCGCGAAATACTGGCGACGCTCCGAATGGCCGATAATGACGTAGTCCACGCCGATATTCTTCAGCATGACGCCGCTGATCTCGCCCGTGTACGCGCCGTTGTCTTCGAAGTGCAGGTTTTGCGCGCCGATCTTGATGCTCGTTCCCTTAACCGCTTCGACCAATGCCGGAAGCGCGGTGAACGGAGCGCATATGACGCTCTCGACGCCGGCGACTTCCGCTTTGCCTTTCACTTCGGCGACGAAGGACGTCGCTTCGGAGACGGTTTTGAACATTTTCCAGTTGCCTGCGATAATCGGTGTTCTGCTCATGTTTTCTCGCTCCTATTTGTCGTTCAGCGCGACTACGCCTGGAAGAGCCTTGCCTTCCATGAACTCCAGCGATGCGCCGCCGCCCGTCGAGATATGGTCCATCTTATCGGCCAAGTGGAACTTCTCCGCGGCCGCCGCGGAGTCGCCGCCGCCGATGACCGTGTAGCCCGCAGTCTCCGCGCAAGCTTGCGCGACGGCTAACGTGCCGTGGGAGAACGGTTCGATCTCGAATACGCCCATCGGTCCGTTCCAGACGACGAGCTTCGAGTTCTTGATGACGTCCGCGTAGATCTCGCGCGTCTTCGGCCCGATGTCGATGCCTTCCCAATCGGGAAGGATGCCGTCGGTGTCGACGATCTTCGTGTTCGCCTTCGCGCTGAATTCGTCGGTGATGACGATATCGACCGGCAGGTAGAAGTTCTTGCCGAGCTTCTTCGCCTTCTCGAGGAATTCGATCGTCAGATCCAGCTTGGAGTTGTCGCACAGCGATTGGCCAATCTCCTTGCCTTGCGCCTTCAGGAACGTGTAGGACAACCCGCCGCCGATAACGATGTTGTCGGCGATCTCGATCATCTTGTTGATGACGTCGATTTTGTCCTTGACCTTGGAACCCCCGACGATCGCCGTGAACGGACGCTCCGGATTGTTGAGCGCTTTGCCGAGCACGTCGAGCTCCTTCTCCATCAGCAAGCCGGATACGGCCGGCAAGAAGTGCGCTACGCCTTCCGTGGATGCATGCGCGCGGTGAGCGGCGCCGAACGCGTCGTTCACGTACAGGTCCGCCAGCTCCGCGAACGCTTGGGCCAGCGCGGAATCGTTGCTCTCTTCGCCCGCTTCGAAACGCACGTTCTCGAGAAGAAGCACGTCGCCGTTATTCAGAGCGTCCACTTGCGCCTTAACGGCAGCGCCGACGACTTCGTTCGCCTTCGCGACCGGTTTGCCGAGCAGTTCGGACAAGCGTGCCGCGACCGGCGTCAAGCGCAAGCCGTCCACGACTTCGCCTTTCGGACGGCCCAAGTGGCTCGCCAGAATGACCTTCGCGCCGCCTTCGATCAAGTAACGGATCGTCGGGAGCGTCTCGCGGATCCGCGTATCGTCCGTAATGGCGCCGTTCTCGAGCGGGACGTTAAAGTCCACGCGAACGAGCACTCTTTGGCCTGCAACCTCAACATCTCTTACGCTTTTCTTATTCAAGTACGATTCCTCCTCGGGTAGCCTCTACATTGCCTATCCATGAAGCAGGACACCCGCTGCGCAACCTTACCCGGCGGCGTTAGCCGCGGTTGGTTGTCACCGCTAAGGGTGTCCGAGGGGCAACTCCCTCGAATCCCCCTGCGAGAGGGGGATCCTGGGGTTGCTTATAGCTTGATTACAGGCCTTTGCTTGCGATGAATGCGGCGAGGTCGACTACGCGGTTGGAATAGCCCCACTCGTTGTCGTACCAAGAAACGACTTTAACCATGTTGCCTTCGACGACCATCGTCGACAGCGCGTCGATCGTGGAGGAAGCAGGGTCGCTGTTGTAGTCGCTCGATACGAGCGGCTCGTCGGAGTAGTTCAAGATGCCTTTAAGCGGGCCGTCGGCAGCAGCTTTCAGAGCAGCGTTGACTTCGTCTACCGTTACGTTTACTTTCAACTCGGCAACGAGATCCGTTACGGATACGTTAGGCGTAGGAACGCGGAACGACATGCCGTTCAGCTTGCCTTTCAGTTCAGGCAATACGAGACCGATCGCTTTCGCGGCGCCCGTCGAAGAAGGAATGATGTTCTCTGCCGCCGCGCGAGCGCGACGCAGGTCTTTGTGCGGCAAGTCGAGAACGCTTTGGTCGTTCGTATAGGAGTGGATCGTCGTCATCATGCCTTTGACGATGCCGAATTGGTCGTTAAGCACTTTCGAGAACGGCGCGAGGCAGTTCGTCGTGCAAGAAGCGTTGGAGATAATCGTGTGAGCGGAAGCATCGTATTTATCTTCGTTAACGCCCAGAACGATCGTGATGTCTTCGTTCGTTGCGGGAGCGGAGATGATGACTTTTTTGGCGCCGCCTTTCAGGTGAAGCTCGGCTTTTTCTTTCGCGGTGAAGATACCCGTCGATTCAACGACGATCTCAGCGCCTACGGAAGCCCAAGGAAGGTTGCCTGGATCGCGCTCTGCGAACACTTTGATCGTTTTGCCGTTGACGATAAGAGCGCCTTCGCCCACTTCAACGGTTCCGTCCAGACGACCATGCGTAGTGTCATATTTGAGCAGGTGAGCCAGCGTGCTTACGTCCGTCAAGTCGTTGATTGCGACGACTTCGACGTTAGGGTTGTTCAGGGATGCGCGGAATACGTTACGACCGATACGTCCAAAGCCGTTGATACCGATTTTTACCATTAGGGTTTCCTCCTTAGAATAGCCACTCTGATTTGATCTATGTCAAGCGCGGGTTCGCGCCGGGACAACTAGCTCCTAGCTTCCATACATGAATTACCCAATCAAATGTGCTTCAGCGCTTCCTCCGCGCCCGCTTCGTCCGTCACGAGCACGTCGTCGTGTCCGAACCGCATGACCGAAGCGATCGCTTCGCCCTTGCTGCGTCCGCCCGCGATGCCGATCACGATGCCCGCCGCCTCGATATCTTCGAGCCGCAAGCCCGCCGTCGCCATTCGGTGCACGACCTTGCCGGTACGATCGAAATAATATCCGAACGCCTCCGCCAACGCGCCGTCCTTCACCAGCTCATCCTTCGTGCCGTCGCTTAGCTTCCGCCTGCGCGCCATCGTAAGCGCGTCCCCGATCCCGTGCACGACGATTCTCGCGCTGCGGATCATATCGACGACTTCGCGTACGTTCGGCTCCTGCATGAGCGTCTGATAAGCTTCCTCGCTCAGATGATCCGGCACGTGAAGCATCCGGTACCTTGCTCCCGTCCGTTTGGCCAGTTCCGCGGCAATCGTGTTCGCTTGGTAGTCGACGCTCTCGCCGAGTCCCCCGCGAGCCGGTACGAACCAATTGTCCCTCAGTTGCGTCGGCGCTTGGAATTGCGAAGCCATTCTCGCCATCGTCGAGCCGCCCATGACCGCCACCACGTCTCCGGAGGATAAGCTCTCGCGAAGCACTCGTCCGGCCGCGCGCCCCATCTCGCGCTTGATATGGTCGGAGGAATCGGAATCTCCCGGAACGATAATGACCCGCTTCAGCCCGAAAGCCCGGCGAACCGCCTCCTCCATGTCGGACAATCCGAAGAGCTCCTTGACGACCGGCTCCATCTCTTCGACCAGTTGCCGTCCGGCATCGCTAAGCGCCATGCCGACCGTTCCGATCTCGAGCAAGCCTTGGGCGCGCAACACTTCCAGCTCGGACCGCAAGACGCGCTCGGTCAGATCTACGCCGGACGCGAGCGTTCGCCGTCCGATCGTTCCCGACACGAAGATATGCCGCAGAATATCGTAACGCTTCTCCATCGTCTGGAGAATGTCCGGGATGAGCTTCTTTTGTATGTCCACGATTTTTCGCATGTATCCGCGTCTATCCTCCCGGCAACCGACAGTCATCCTCGGCACTCATGCGATTGCGATTCGTTGGTCACGAATCGTCCCACCACTTACTTTTAAGTCCCACCACTATATTATCGAAAATCGTTGAACGATGCAACCACCAACGTCCACGAAATGAACAAATTTACTCCTGTAGAATCGCTTGCTTTTCGAGACCGAATGACCTATAATAACTCTTGCTGTCACTCTTAATTGGTATCTACCGATTAACTTGCGCCCGTGGTCCAACGGATATGACGTAGGCCTCCGGAGCCTGAGATCGAGGTTCGATTCCTCGCGGGCGCGCCAACAATCGCTAACGCGAACCAACCAATAGCATACAGCAGAACCGGCCGTTCCATACGGCCGGTTTTTTTGTTGCGCAAGCCTCTTTGACGTTCTTTGACTTTTGTTCGCGATTTCGCTATGATAAGGAAACTAAAATCATGAGGAGGGACGTCAAACATGAGTTTCATTCCAATGGTCGTCGAACAAAGTAACCGCGGGGAAAGAGCCTATGACATCTATTCCCGTCTGCTGAAGGACCGCATCGTATTTCTGGGTACTCCGGTGAATGACGTAGTCGCCAACTCCATCATTGCGCAGCTGCTGTTCTTGGCCGCTGAAGACCCCGAGAAGGACATCCACCTATACATCAACAGCCCGGGCGGAAGCATCACTTCCGGCATGGCCATCTACGATACGATGCAATTCATCAAGCCGGACGTATCCACGATCTGCGTGGGCATGGCCGCTTCCATGGGCGCGTTCCTGCTCGCGGCCGGCGCCAAAGGCAAACGCTTCGCGCTTCCGAACAGCGAAGTCATGATCCACCAGCCGCTCGGCGGCGCGGAAGGCCAAGCGAGCGATATCGAGATTCGCGCCCGCCGCATCCTGAAGATGCGCGACAAGCTCAACCGCATTCTATCCGAGCGCACGGGCCAACCGATCGAACGGATCGAGAAGGACACGGACCGCGACAACTTCATGGAAGCCGAGACGGCTCGCGAATACGGCTTGATCGATAAAGTCATCGACAAGATCGGCTAATAACACACCGCGGATCATCTGTCAAGCAAAATTCAAATCTTTGAATCCCCCCTCTTCCGTTCGGACAATCCATGGTATGCTATCACACAGAGGGAATACCATATACCTCCAGTTCTAGTCAGCACCTAGGAACAATGGAAGAGGGGGATCTAGCATGAACCAACGGTCCTATCCGTATGTCATCAGCAACCATACCGAGCACAGTGCGCGTTACCAACAGCCTCGCGATATCGAACCTATAGCCGCCCGCCGGCTAAGCGATAAAGCCTCGTTGCTTCGCCCGCTGCAAGATCAACATCTATTGGAAGTGTACCGGGAAGCCAAGAAGATGAATCTGTCGCTCGAGTTCATCGAGTTGCTCGAAGAAGCCATCAGCATTCGCCAACTGAACAACTACCAAGAAGCGTAAGCTCGCATCAATATGAACCGCCTTCCAATCGGAGGGCGGTTTTTTTGCGTTCCTATCCGATTCCCTGCATGCAGAAAAACCAGGATGCAGGCAAGGTTGCCATCTGCTTCCTGGTTTCTATCGGGATGCAAAAAGCCCCCGTCGCGGGAGCTTTAAGCTTCGGTATTATTGGTTCTCCAGCTCTTCTTTGCTCACGAGCTGCACTAAAGCGGTTACAGCTTGCTCTGCGTCGGAGCCTTCCGCGCTGATCGAGACTTCCGTACCGGAACTAATCGCAAGACTCATGATTCCCATGATGCTTTTGGCGTTAACTTTCTTGTCATCCTTCTCCACGAACACATCAGAGGAGAATTTATTGGCTTCTTGCACGAACAGTGCCGCCGGTCTGGCGTGAAGCCCCGTTTTTAGCCGAACAACCACCGGCTGTCTCGTCATGGAACGGCTACCCCCTATCTTTAATCGTCCCGCTCATCGGGAACCCCGTACATCGTTTCTTGACTATTATAACATTGAAGACGACAAATACGCTATACGTCTAAGCGCCGCCGTTTCGGATTTTTTCAGCCCATTCATCCAATTTTCGCAACCGATGGTTGACGCCGGACTTGCTGACCTGACCCTTAAGCAGATCGCCGACTTCCTTCAGATTCATGTCCGGATGCTGAAGGCGGATTTCGGCGACTTCCCGCAATTTATCGGGCAAATTGTGCAAACCGACTTCCTTCTGAAGCAGCTTGATATTGTCGATCTGCCTGACGGCCGCGCCGATCGTCTTGTTGAGGTTGGCCGTCTCGCAATTGACGATCCGGTTGACCGAATTGCGCATGTCTCTCATGATTCGAACGTCCTCGAATTTGAAAAGCGCTTGGTGAGCTCCGATAATGCTCAGGAATTCGATGATTTTCTCGCCTTCCTTGATATAGAGAACGAAGCCCTTCTTCCGCTCGATGAACCTGGCGTTCAGCTGGAACTTGTTCGCCAGATCGACGAGCGCTTGGCAATGCTCTTCGTATATCGAAGCGATCTCCAAATGATACGAGGAGCCCTCCGGATTGTTGACGGATCCTCCCGCCAGGAATGCCCCGCGCAGATACGCGCGCTTGCAGCAAGGCTTCTTGACCAGGTTCTTGTCGATGCTCGGATGGAATTGGAACCCTTCCGTCGTAATGGACAGTTCCTTTAGAATTTCCTCTACGCCGCCGGGTATTCGAACGACGTACACGTTGTTTTTCTTCAGACGCATTTTTTTGCGGACGAGCAGTTCCGTAGGCACGACGAAATGCCGTTTCAACAGCGTATAGATTCGGCGGGAAATGGCGGCATTCTCCGTCGCGATATCGAGGACGATGCGTTTGCCGGTTAGCGCTACCGAACCGTTCATTCGGATGAGCGCGGATAATTCCGCGCGCTCGCAGCAGCCGTCGGCGACGACCATCGTCAGCTCTTTTTTCGTTTGCGCGGCAAAAGACATGCTCTAGCCCTCCTTTCGAATCATCCAGTCTTCCACGAGATGATAGATATGATCGCTTAATCTGGCGGCATCGTGACGCAAGTACGTGCGGAACAGCACGAGCTTGTCGGCGATGACCTTGTACCCCCGGCGCGTAACCTCCTCGAGGTCCAGATGGACCGCCTTGGAGCCCTTCTCCGCGTACAGGCTCTGTACTTGCGGAGGAATCTCGCCGTCGTTCACGATGACGTAATCGAATAGATGATGGCCGATATGTTCATGAATCGCGACCAGATGGTCGCTGACGGAATAATCGTCGGTCTCGCCGGGCTGCGTCATGACGTTGCAGACGAACAGCTTCACCGCTTCGGACTTCACGATCGCCTCCGCCAGCTTCGGTACGATCAAGTTCGGAATGATGCTCGTATATAAGCTGCCCGGACCGATCAGAATCGCATCCGCTTGCTCCAACGCCTCCACCGCTTCGGGAAGCGGCTCGACCGCCTCCGGCTCGATGAACACTTTGCGGATCGCCAGACCCGACTTCGGAATGGTCGACTCGCCGACGACGATCGATCCGTCTTCCATCTCGGCCTTCAGCACGATCGCCTGATTGGCGGCGGGAAGCACGCGTCCGCGAACGGCGAAGATGCGGCTGAGCTCGGTGATTCCGGTCACGAAGTCTCCGGTAATATCGGTCATCGCGGCGAGAATCAGATTGCCCAGACTATGTCCGGAGAGCGCGCCGCCGCTGTTGAAGCGGTACTTAAGCACTTCGGCCAATAGCGGCTCCGTATCGGCTAACGCGGTCAGCACGTTGCGAATGTCTCCGGGCGGCGGAATTTGCAGCTCTTCCCTTAGAATGCCGGAGCTTCCTCCGTCGTCCGCGACCGTCACGATCGCGGTTATGTCGAGCGGCTTCTGCTTAAGCCCCCGCAGCATGACCGACAAGCCCGTGCCTCCGCCGATGACGACGATTCGCGGCTTGCGCGGTAAGTTCGGTTTGGTTGTCATCGCTTCACCTCAACTCTGGCGATCGCGATCCGCGTCGCGATGGCTAACCCGTACGTACTCCGTCTCGCTCGATCCGAGCCTGCGTCCGAGATACTCCGCAAGCGCCACGGAACGATGCTTGCCGCCCGTACAGCCGATGCCGATCACGACTTGACTCTTGCCTTCCTTGTGATACAGAGGAATCAAATATTGCAGCATGTCGAGCAGCTTCGCGAGGAACGTCTGCGTCTCCGGCCACTTCATGACGTAGTCGTACACTTCCGGCTCTTGGCCGGTCTTCGGCCGAAGCTGTTCCACGTAATGCGGATTCGGCAGGAAGCGGACGTCGAAGATCAAGTCCGCGTCGATCGGAACGCCGTACTTGAAGCCGAACGAGGTCACATTGATCGAGATGCTGTTGCGGTCGAGGTCGGTAAACCGGCCGATGATCTTCTCCTTCAGCGCCGCCGGCTTCAGGTTGCTCGTGTCGATAACCTGCGTCGCCCAGCCCTTCAGATCCTCCAGCAACTTGCGCTCGAGGCGGATGCCGTCCAGCGGCATGCCGTCCGGCGCGAGCGGATGCCTGCGGCGGCTTTCCTTGTAACGCTGCACGAGCACGCTGTCGGTCGAATCCAGGAACAGAATCTCGTAGTGGATCGTATAGTGCTCGCGGATATAGTTGAGCGATTCGGACAGCGCGGTGAAGAACTCCCGGCCGCGCAAGTCGATGACGAGCGCTACCTTCGCGATGCGCCCTTGCGATTGCTCGATCAGCTCCGCGAACTTCGGAATAAGCACAGGCGGCAAGTTATCGACGCAGAAGAACCCGAGATCTTCCAAACTCTGCACCGCGATCGTCTTCCCCGCTCCCGACATCCCCGTAATAATGACCAGCGTAGGTTGCTGCGTTATCGTATCCATAAGCTTCCTCTCCCCCAAATCGATCAAAGATCGGCTATGAACGACAGAACGCTTGACCCGCCGCGAGAACGGCGGAGCCAAGCGTCGATGCTTCTTGCGTCACGCGCGTAGGAACAGTCCCGCGGCTCCTACGACGCCGGCGTTATTCCCCAGCTCGGCCGCCACGATCTCGACGCCTTCTTGCGCCGCCCCTGGCGTAAGCTTCTGGAACACCTCGCGGATTTGGGCGAACAGGAATTCTCCCGCCTTGCTTACGCCGCCGCCGAGAATGAACCGCTGCGGGTTCACGACGACCGCCACGGCGGCCATCGACTTCCCGAGATAGAAGGCGGCGCGAGCGATGATCCGCTGCGCGACCTCGTCGCCGTTCTTCGCGGCGTCGAATACTTCCTTCGCTTCGTTCACGCCGTTCTCCAGCAGCGACAGCGACGTCCGGTCCCCGCGTCCGACGGCATCGCGCGCCATTCGGATGATGCCCGTCGCCGACGATACCGTCTCTAGGCAGCCCATCTTGCCGCAGCCGCACTGGATCGCTTCCAGATCCGGCACGACCGACATATGGCCGAGCTCGCCGGCCATTCCCTTCGATCCTTCGATCAGCCGATCGTTCAGGATGATTCCGCCGCCGACGCCCGTGCCGAGCGTGTAGCATACGCAGTTCGGAATTCCCCTGCCCGCGCCGCCCCATGCTTCCCCGAGAGCCGCCACGTTGGCGTCGTTATTGATCTTGACGGGCTTGCCAAGCTTCTCTTCCATGATTTGCTTCACGGGCACGTTGCGGAACGGCAGGTTCGCGGAGAAATCGATGATTCCTTCCGGAATGTTCAGGAATCCCGCGATTCCGATGCCTACGCCGGCCAGCGCTTCCCACTCGGGCGTTCCGGGCGGGACGAGCTCCTTGACGTATTCCGCGATGTTGGCCAGAACGGCGTCCGAGCCGCCCGCCGACCCGGTCGGGCCTTCGTGCGTGCGAAGCAAATCTCCAGAAGCGTTGCAAAGTCCTACTTTAATGGCGGTTCCGCCAAGATCTACGCCTACGTACAGCAATTGTGACATGTTAGTCGACACCTCATAAGGAATAATGGTTAACGCGTTAGCGGTATGAATGTAAGCCCGTTAAGAGCTTCAGCCGAGCGTCTGGCTCCAATCGTGGACGGCCGAATGCTCGAGGAACTTCTCGCAGTCGAGCGCCGCCATGCAGCCGCTGCCGGCCGCCGTAATCGCTTGGCGGTACTTCGTATCCTGGACGTCGCCGCAGGCGAACACGCCCGGCACGTTCGTCTCCGTCGTGCCCGGCTTCACGTTGATGTAGCCGGTCTCGTCGGTGTCGATCTGCCCGCCGAGGAACTTCGTATTCGGCGTATGGCCGATCGCGACGAACAGCCCTTGCGTCTCGATGACCTCTTCTTCGCCGGTCGCGTTGTCGCGAACCTTCAAGCCGGTAACCCCGTTGCCGCCGGCGACGACTTCGACCGGCGTCTTATTGAGACCCCATGCGATCTTGTCGTTCTGGCGAGCGCGGTCTTGCATGATCTTCGAGGCGCGCATCTCTTCGCGGCGGTGCACGAGCGTCACTTCGCTCGCGAAGCGCGTCAAGAAGTTCGCTTCCTCCATCGCCGAATCCCCGCCGCCGACGACGATGATCTTCTTCCCGCGGAAGAAGAAGCCGTCGCAAGTCGCGCACGTGCTGACGCCCCGGCCGACGTTGTCCTTCTCCCCGGGAATGCCGAGATACTTCGCCGACGCGCCCGTGGAGATAATGAGCGTCTCCGCCTTCAGCGTCTCGCCGCCTTCGAGCGACAGCGTGAACGGTCGCCGCGACAGGTCGACCTCGTTAATCCATCCCGTGCGGAATTCCGCTCCGAACCGTTCCGCCTGCTTGCGCATGTTCGCCATGAGATCGGGCCCCATGATGCCTTCGGGGAAGCCCGGGAAGTTCTCGACTTCGGTCGTCGTCGTCAACTGGCCGCCTGGCTCCGGTCCTTCGATGACGAGGGGGGACAGGTTCGCCCGCGCCAAGTAGATCGCCGCCGTCAATCCGGCCGGGCCGGTGCCGATCACGATACATTTATGCATCTTGCTTGCCTCCTAGTCTTGCTGTTCGGGTTCAATGGAACGACGGAGTCGTCAAGTCCAGTTTCTCCCGAATGCCGCATGCTTCATCAATCCGGTTCGCGTATCGGCTGATACTCGCTTGGGATACGCCGTACCGGCTGACGAGATCCGCGTAAGTAACCGTCCTGCGATGCATCTTCGCCGTCCAATATTCGAGCGCCGCCGCCCACCCCGTCGACTTGTGCAGCTTCGGCACCTCGGGATAGACGCGGGACAGATAATCGACCCATAACGTCATCATATCGTGCTGCTGAACGACGTCGTAACGTCCCGACATGCCGGCAAGCGCTTGCTCCAGCACCGTCTGCCACGCGCTGTCCCAGACGGGCAGCCTGGCGGACTTGCGGCGAGCCTCGAGCGTCAATGTCCGTCCGCCGAACGTAACCGGAAGCGAATCCTGCACGCCGATCGAGCGCAGCACGAGCACCGCGACGCGCTTCAGTTCGTCTTCCTCGTCCGCGTCGATCAAGAACGCCTTCAGAGCTTCGATCACTTCTTCGTCCGCGATCAGACCGAGCGCCTGGATCACTTGCACCTTCGTCTTGCGGTCGCCGTGGCGCAGCGCCCAGAAGAACGAAGACCGGATGAGCGGTTCGCGCTTCAGCGCTTCCGTCACGAGTCCCGGATCGTTCTCCCATTGACGGAACTGCTCCTCGAAGGGGAGATGATAGTGGTAATGAGACGGCGCGTTCTCTTCGCCCGCGCGCACCTTCTCCAGCCTGCGCAAGTAATACGCCGGCACCGGAGAGCCCGCGTCCAGCTTCTCGGCTTGGTTCCAATGCCGCTCCGCCTCGGCGTACCTGCCCAGATTCGTCGCCGCTACCGCCGCGAAGTGGTGCAGGCTAGGCTCCCCGGCCAGCTCCCCCGTGCGCAGCAGCCGGCGGAAATGCCGGTAAGCCTCGCGATGCTCGCCCACGATGCCGAGCGTCGTCGCCATCTTGAACACGTGCTCGGGATGGAAAGGCACCGTCTTGTTGAGCCGTTCCACCAGCTCGCGCAGCGGTCCTTCCCGGTTCGAGTGCTGATAGAAGATCGCCAGGTTGCACAGAGCGTGCAGATTGCCCGGCTCCGACTCCAGCACCTCGGTAATGGTGACGACGGACTTCTCGAAGAGTCCCATATAATAGTATGCCAGTCCGAGGTTGTTCCGCGCCGCCAGGAAGGTAGGTTCCCGCACGATAATGTCTTCCAATATTTTGACCGCGTCAGCGAAGCGTCCCGCCTCGAGCAACTCGCGGGCCTTGTCGTGCGCGAATACGTTCTCCTTCGACTTGATCGTCGACAGCTTGGTCGGACGATTCAGCTCGAACTTCAGCAGATCCAGCAGCTCGTCGGCTTCGTCCAGGAACTGGCCGTCCGGATCGTTCTCCAGGTAGCGGACGAGCGCCTCTTCGGCCGCCTCGTACAGCTCCATGTTCGCGTAATTGTTCGCCAAGTAGTAATAACATTCCGTCATCGCCGGATCGATCCGGTCGAGCACGGAACGAAGCACGTCGTTCGATTCCTCGTAACGGCCCATCTCCGACAGAATGCCCGCCATGTTGCAATGGTTGACCGGGTTCTCCGGCTCGTATTCGACCGCCCTGCGGAAATATTTCAATGCCTTGTCGTAGTGATACCGGTCAAGCGATTGCACGGCGCGTTCGAAGAAAAAGGTCGCATCCAGTCGAATCGGAATGACTTTGGGACGTCGGGGTTTGGCCGCGCGCTTCCGCTGACTCATCGGCAAGGCACCTCCTGTTGATCTAGAATCATAGAGATTATAACACAGCGCGCCCGTTCCATAAAATAAAAACCGCCGACACCAACAGTTGTCAGCGGTCTATATGCGGTTGAAAAAAGGCCTTGAATTACACGCCGGCGTCCTTGAACAGCGTGCTGATCGAGCCGCCTTCCATGATAATGCGGGTCGCGTCGGCCAGCATCGGAGCGACGGAGATGATCTTGAAACGCGAGGAGCGGTCTTCCGGCAGCAGAATCGAGTCGGTGACGACGACTTCCCGGATGCTCGGATGGTCGAGGCGCTGAAGCGCCGGACCGGAGAACAGCGGATGCGTCGCGCAGACGAACGGATCTTCCGCGCCGCGTTCCTTCAAGCCTTCGACAACGTTCACGATCGTCGTGCCCGTGTCGATCATGTCCTCGATGATGATCGGCGTGCAGCCTTCGACTTCGCCGATGACGTGCGTGATGACCGATTCGTTGTGCGCCGGGCGCTTCTTGATCATGATCGCGAACGAGCAGTCGAGCTGGTTCGCCAGCTTCTCCGCCGTCGAAGCGCGGCCCGCGTCCGGAGAGACGACGACCGGATTGCGTATATTTTTGGATTTCAGATAATCGCTGATGAGATCGAGAGCGGTCAAGTGATCGACCGGGATATTGAAGAAGCCTTGGATCGCCGGCGCGTGAAGATCGATCGTCACGATCCGGTGCGCGCCTACGGTCGTAAGTACGTCCGCGACCATCTTCGCGGAGATCGGCTCGCGCGGAGCGGCTTTGCGCTCTTGGCGGGCGTAACCGTAATACGGCAGCACTACGTTAATTGTCCGGGCCGAAGCGCGTTTGGCAGCGTCGATCATGACGAGCAGTTCGACGAAATGGTCATTGATCGGATGGGATAACGATTGGACGATGAACACGTCGCAGTTGCGGATCGTCTCCTCGTAGTGAACGTATACCTCGCCGCTCTTGAACCGGGAAAGCTTGGTTTTCCCTAGCGGCACTCCGAGACGCTCGGCGATCTTGCTTGCCAATAAAGGATTCGATGATCCGGAAAAAATACGAAGCTTACTGCTGCTGCTGTCCATGTGACCCTCCAAAATAAATTTTCGACAAGCTGATGTCGAAATCCGTCAAAACCATCTCCCATTATACATCCTATACGTGCGGAATTCAAAAAGGATTCAAGAACCTCCTGCGCCCTTCAAACGTCGCCAGTCGCGTATAACCGGCCTTAATCAGCATCGCTCTCGCTTCTGCCCCTTTTTGTCCGACTTTATCGGGATGATGGGCGTCCGAGCCGTAGGTGACGGGAATGTCGAGCGCTCGGGCGCGTTCCAGAATCCGGAAGGCGGGGTACTGCTCCTTGCACGGCGCGTGAATGCCCGCCACGTTCAGCTCGAACGCGAGATCGTGCTTCTTCAGCGCCTGCAGCGTCTCTTCTTCGAGAGCCGCGACGTCGGCTTCCGGCGCATGCGGAGCGAACCGCTTGATCGCGTCGATATGCCCGATATAGTCGTAGAATCCGGTCGCGGCCGCCTTCTTGATCGCGTCGTAGTACCGTTCGAACGCATCGACTACCCGCAGGCCTTCCCACCTGCGCGCTTGACGGAAGTCCGTCACGTCCCACGTCCCGAGGAAGTGCGCCGAGCCGATCAAGTAGTCCCACGGGAAGGCGGTCGCGATCTTCCCGATCGCCTCTTCGAAGCCTTCGACGTAATCCATCTCCAACCCGACGCGCACGGCGATCTCGTCCTTGTACTTCTCCTTCAGGCGTTGGCACTCCTCGAAGTAGCGCGGCAGCTCCTCCATCGGCATCGCGATGTCGGGATGCTCCTCGTTGGACAAGTTGACGAGCGGCATATGGTCGGACAATCCGATCTGCGTCATGCCTTGCCGGATCGCGCTCTGCACGTACTCCTCCAGCTCGCCGACCGCGTGGCCGCAGCGCACGTTGTGCGTATGGTAATCGATCGGCATGCCGATGGCGCTATCCGCGCCCGCGTTCGTCGTCATGCGATCACCTAGTCTTTCTTGACCGGCTTGCGGTGCCGGAATTCGAGCTCGGAGAGCACGTCGTCGAATGGAATGCCTTGCTCGCGCAGCAGCACCATCAGGTGGAAAATCAAGTCCGCCGCTTCGCTGCGAAGCTCGGTTCCGTCCCGCTTCATCGCCGCGATGATCACTTCGGCCGATTCTTCCCCGATCTTCTTGACGATCTTCTCGACGCCCTTGTCGAACAGATACGTCGTGTACGCGCCTTCCGGACGCTCCGCGTCGCGCTGGGCGATCGTCGCCTCGAGGCGGCTGAGCGGACCGAAGCGGTCGGCGTCGGCCGACTTCACTTGTTCTTCCGCGCTATCGCCATCGGCCTGCTCGGCCGCGCGATAGAAGCAGCTATACGCGCCGGTGTGGCATGCCGGACCTTGCTGCAGCACCTTCACGAGCAGCGTGTCTCCGTCGCAATCATAGTGCAGCGACTGGATCTGCTGCGTATGTCCGCTCGTCGCGCCTTTGTTCCACAGCTCGCCCCTGGAACGGCTCCAGAACCAGGTCCGGCCGCTCTCCAGCGAGAGGCGGAGCGACTCCTTATTCATATAAGCAAGCATAAGCACTTCCTTGCTTAGCGCGTCCTGCACGACGGCCGGCACGAGACCGTCCGCGTTCCACGCGATTTGCTCCAGCAAGCCATCCGCTTTGAATGTCGCCGTCATCGTACGTTCACTCCTTTGCCGCGCAATGTATCTTTGACTTCCTGTACCGTGATTTCTTTGAAGTGGAATATGCTCGCCGCCAGCCCCGCGTCCGCGTTCGCCTCCGCGAAGACATCGACGAAGTGCTCCGCCGTGCCCGCGCCGCCGGAAGCGATGACCGGAATGCCGACGCCGTTCGATACGGCGCGCGTGAGCGCGATATCGAAGCCGTTCTTCGTGCCGTCCGCGTCCATGCTCGTCAGCAGCAGCTCGCCGGCGCCGCGGCGCTCGGCTTCTTTCGCCCATTCGATCGCGCGAAGGCCGGTCGGGTTGCGCCCGCCGTGCGTATACACTTCCCAATCGTTCCAATCCGCGTTCCATTTCGCGTCGATCGCCACGACGATGCACTGCGCGCCGAACATCCGGGAACCTTCGGTGATCAGGTCCGGCGTGCGGACGGCCGACGTGTTGATGCCGATCTTGTCCGCCCCCGCGCGTAGCAGCCGCTTCATGTCTTCGACAGTGGAGATGCCTCCCGCGACGGTGAACGGAATCGTGATCTCGCCCGCCGTCCGGCGGACGACCTCGACGATCGCCGCGCGACCTTCGACGGAAGCGGTAATGTCCAGGAAGACGAGCTCGTCCGCGCCCTCGCGGTCGTAGATCGCCGCCAGCTCCACCGGATCCCCGGCGTCGCGCAGGTTCACGAAGTTAACGCCCTTCACGACCCGTCCGTCCTTCACGTCGAGGCAAGGAATAATTCGTTTGGCCAACATAAGTACGTTCCTCCCCTCTATCGCGACCGCTTGGAATCGCAATAGTCGACGACTTCCCGGTAAGGAAGCGTCCCTCCGAAAATATCGAGCGCGCTGCCGATCGTAATGTCCAGCTTGCCGCCGGTAATGTCGCGGAACCGCGACAGATCGGCGATCGAGCGCGCGCCGCCCGCATAGGTCGCGGGAATGCGCGACCATTCGGCCAGCTTCTCCGCCAACCGCTCCTGCACGCCTTCCCGCTTCCCTTCCACGTCGACCGCGTGGATCAGGAACTCGTCGCAATAGCTTTCGAGCTCTCTCACGTTCGCTTCGTTCACTTCTAGATCGCTGAACGTCGTCCATTGGTTCGTGACGACGTACCACTTGCCTTCCTTCTCCTTGCAGCTCAGATCGAGCACGAGCCGGTCCTTGCCGACCTCGGACGCGATCCGGCGCAGGTTATCCATGTCCAGACGTCCGTCGCGGAACACGTACGACGTCACGATGACGTGCGAAGCGCCTTCTCGGAGATACTCCGCCGCGTTGTCCGCCGTAATGCCGCCGCCGATCTGCAGCCCGCCCGGATACGCGCGCAACGCGGACAACGCCGCATCGCGATTGCCGCCGCCGAGCATGATGATATGACCGCCCGTTAGCCCGTCTTCCTTATACAGCGAAGCGTAGTAGTCCGCTCCCCGCTCGGAGACGAAGTTCTCCACGACCTTCGATGCGTCCACCTGCAGCGTCTCGCCGACGATCTGCTTCACTTTGCCTTGATGAATATCGATACACGGTCTGAACCGCAACGTCTTCTCAGTCCTTTCGCGCCGGCGCCGGTGCAAGCTTCGCGATATCGACGAACTTCTCCAGCAGCCGCATGCCTAGCGTTCCGCTCTTCTCGGGATGGAACTGCATGCCGTACAGCGATCCCCGTCCGACGATCGCCGTCACCGGCTGGTGGTAATCCGTTACCGCGAGCAAGTCTTCGGGGCGCTCGGGCAACGCGTGGAACGAGTGCACGAAGTAGACGTGGCCCGGCTCGACGCCTTCGAACAACGGGCTCTCTTGCTTGAACGCCAGTTCGTTCCAGCCCATGTGCGGCACCTTGTAATTGCCTTGGAACCGCACGACGCGGCCCGGCAACAGGTTCAACCCTTCGTGAACCCCGTGCTCCTCGCTCTCCGAGAACAGCAGCTGCATGCCGAGGCAGATGCCGAGCAGCGGCTTGCCCGTCTCGGCGTAACGTTTGACCACGGCGTCCAGCCCGGTCTCCCGCAAGTTCGCCATCGCGTCGCCGAACGCGCCGACGCCCGGCAGAATGGCGCCGCTCGCCGCCAGGATCGTCTCCGGGTCGGCCGTGACGACGGCCTCGCGGCCGAGCCGCTCGACGGCTTTGCTCACGCTATGCAGGTTGCCCATGCCGTAGTCGATGATGGCGATCACTTAGAGCACTCCTTTCGTGGAGGGCACGCCCTTCACGCGGGGATCGATCGTCGTCGCTTCGTCCAGCGCGCGACCGAACGCCTTGAATACCGCTTCGACCATATGGTGCGTATTGCGTCCGTAGTGGACGATGACGTGCAGCGTCACGCGCGCCTCGAGCGCGAACTTCCATAGGAACTCGTGCACGAGCTCCGTCGTGAAGCTGCCGACGTTGGCCGCGGGGAACTCCCCGCGCAGCTCGAAGTGCGGCCGGTTGCTGATGTCGATGACGACTTGCGCCAACGCTTCGTCCATCGGAACGAACACGCTCGCGTAGCGCTTGATGCCGGCCTTGTCGCCGAGCGCCTCGCGCAGCGCCTGCCCGAGGCAAATGCCGATGTCCTCGACCGTGTGGTGGTCGTCGATGTCCACGTCGCCGCGCGCGTCGACCTTCAGGTCGAACTGCCCGTGCTTCGCGAACAGGTCCAGCATGTGGTTCAAGAACGGAACGTCCGTCTCGAGCGAGACGTCCCCCGAGCCGTCGACGCCAAGCAACAGCTTAATATCGGTTTCGTTCGTGCGGCGGGATAATGCGGCGTTGCGGCCTTGCTTGTTTTCCAGTTCGCTCATCTTAGGATTCCCGTCCTTCCAATCGGATTTCGACCGCGCGCGCATGCCCCTCCAGCCCTTCATGGCGGGCTAGCGTGGCGATGCCGGCTGCGTCTCTCAGCAATGCTTCCTTGCTATATCGGATAAGGCTCGATTTCTTCACGAAGTCGTCGACGTTCAACGGCGAGGAGAATCGCGCCGTCCCGTTCGTCGGCAGAATATGGTTCGGTCCGGCGAAGTAGTCGCCGACCGGCTCGGAGCTGTAGGGCCCGAGGAAGATCGCTCCCGCCGTCTCGATGCGGCCGAGCAGCTCCATCGGCTCCTCCGTCATCACCTCGAGATGCTCGGGCGCCAGCTTGTTCACGACGGCAATGCCTTCGTCCAGGCTGTCCACGACGAGAATCGCGCCGTGCGCCTCCAACGACTTGCGCGCGATATCGACGCGCGGCAGCGTCGCTACCTGACGGTCGAGCTCGGCCGCGACCGCGTCCGCGAGCGCTTGCGACGTCGTCACCAGCACAGCCGACGCCATCTCGTCGTGCTCCGCTTGCGACAGCATATCCGCGGCGATGTACCGCGGATCGGCGCCGCCGTCGGCTAGCACGACGATCTCGCTCGGGCCCGCGATGCTGTCGATGTCGACCGCGCCGTACACTTCGCGCTTCGCCAGCGCCACGTAGATGTTGCCGGGCCCGCAGATCTTATCGACGGCGGGAATCGTCGCCGTCCCGAAGGCGAGCGCCGCTACCGCTTGGGCGCCGCCGACCCGGTACATCTCCGTGACGCCCGCTTCCGCGGCCGCCACCAGAATGTACGGGTCGATGCCTTCGCGCCCTCCCGTCGCCGGCGGCGTCACGAGCGCGATCTCCGGCACGCCGGCGACCTTCGCCGGCAGCACGTTCATGAGCACCGACGACGGGTACGCCGCCTTGCCGCCCGGGACGTATAGCCCGACGCGTCGAAGCGGCCGGTGGATCATGCCGAGCATCGTGCCGTCCGGCTGCACGTCGACCCATGTACCGCGCTTCTGCTTCTCGTGAAAAGCCGTAATGTTCGCGGCCGCTTGCCGGAGCGCCGTCAGGAACTCCGGCTCCACCCGCTCGTAAGCGCCTTGAATTTCTTCCTCGGTAACCCGCAGCCGCCCAGCCGTCAGCAATACGTTGTCAAACTTCGCGGAGTAGCGGATCAACGCATCGTCCCCTTCAAGCATGACCGCGTTCACGATCTCTCTGACTGCCTGGTTTTGCTCAATCGTCCCGTACTCGACCTTGCGGTCGAGCTTGAACCCTTCCGCTTTCCCTATATACATCCGACAACCCTCCGATCCGTCTTCAATCCCGGCGCCTTACGCTTCGACCTTAATGACCGTTCCCAGTCGATCGCACAACGCCTGTATCGCCGTATTCTTCAGCCTGTAGCTGACGCGGTTCGCGATCAGCCGGCTCGTTACCTGGAACAGCGTCTCCATCTCGACGAGTCCGTTATCGCGCAGCGTCGTGCCCGTCTCCACCATGTCGACGATGCGATCGGCCAAGCCGATCAACGGCGCCAGCTCGATCGAGCCGTTCAGCTTGATCACTTCGACCTGCTCGCCCTTCTCGCGATAGTATTGCGAAGCGACGTTCGAATACTTCGTCGCCACCCGCGGATGGATGACGGGCTTCCAGTCCGGCAGCCCGATGACCGACATCCGGCACTTGGCGATGCCGAGGTCGAGCAGCTCGTAGACGTCCTTGCTCTCTTCCATCAACACGTCCTTGCCGACGATGCCGATATCCGCCACGCCGTATTCGACGTACGTCGGCACGTCGACCGGCTTCGCCATGATGAACTCCATGTTCGCTTCCGGAACCGGGATGATCAGCTTGCGCGAATCGTCGAAGTCCTCGGGAATCGGAAGGCCCGCTTCCCGGAACAGCTTGCTCGCTTGCTTATAGATGCGCCCCTTGGGCATCGCGACCTTCAAGATGCCGTTGTCCGTCATGCCGATTCCTCCTTGCCGCCGACGAGCACCAGTTCGTCGTAAGTCTCGCCGTTGAATACGATCGACTCTCCGGCCGACCGCAGCGCCAGCAATCCGAGCAGTTCTTCCGCTTCCGCTAACGCGGTGACGACCGATCGGTTCGCCTCCCGCAGACGCGTCGCTTGTTCGAGCGCCGATTGCCGTTTCTCTCGCGCGTAGGCGACGAGCACTCGCTCCGGCTGCTCCAGATGATCCCCGACCACTTCCATGATCCGCGTCGTCTTGAGCGCGAAGCCGGTCGCCGGCGACGGACGGCCGAATTGAGCCAGCAGGTTGTCGTACCTGCCGCCGCTGCATACCGGGAATCCGAGATTCGACGCATAGCCCTCGAACGTCATTCCCGTATAGTAAGAGAAGTCCCCGATCATCGTCAAATCGATCAGCACGTGCTCCTGAACGCCGTAAGCGGCCAGCACGTCGTAGATTTCGCACAGATGGCGAATCGCCGCCTGCGCGTCCGCGTTCCCGCTCAGCACGAGCGCCTGGTCGCACACCTCTTGACCGCCGCGCAGCCTCAGGATGCCTTCCAGCTCCCGCTTCACCGCTTCGTCCAGCTCCAACGCGCGAAGCACGTCGCGGTAGCCGACGTAATCCCGCTGCAGCAAACATTCCTTCAACCTCGTCTGCTCGCCGGTCCGCCCCGGCAGCGTCTCTTCGAACAAGCCGTTCAGGAAGCCGACGTGGCCGATCGCGATCTTGAACGACGGCACGCCCGCTGCCTGCAAAGAAGCGATCGCAAGCGCGATGACCTCCGCGTCCGCTTCCGGCGAAGCGTCGCCGACGAGCTCGACGCCCGTCTGGTAGAACTCCGCCTCGCGCCCGCCTTCTTCCTCGAACGCGCGGAACACGTTGCCGTGATAGCTCAGCCGCAGCGGATAAGCCTTATTCTTCAATAAAGAGCCGACGACGCGCGCGATCGGCGCGGTCATATCGGAGCGGAGCACGATCGTCGTGCCTCTCTGGTTGAGCAGCTTGAACAGCTTCTGATCGGACGTGGCGCTCGCCACCCCGACCGTATCGTAATATTCGATCGTCGGCGTCATGATCTGCTCGTAGCCCCAGCGCTGCATGCAGGCGAGCACGTCCTGCTCGATCCGGCGCAGCTTCGTTACGGCATGGGGCAGGTAATCTTTGACGCCGGTCGGCTTCTCGAACACTTTCGGTTTCGTCACCTTGTCGCACCTCGTTTTCATTCATCATCGCCCATAATACTTCAATGCGTTAAAGCGATAATAAGTTACCATACTGCCAAAATAAAGAATGTTAATCGTAATATTAGCACGCTAACGCGCGATCGTCAACCCGATGCAAGGAGCAAACGCGCATAAGGAAAGGGCCGCTCTCGCGGACGCTGTCCGCAAGATTCGGCCCCCTGCCGCCGCCCGTCAATTCGCGCGTTCGTCCAGTGGATAGAAGATCAGGTTGATCGGGAACGCGGAGCCGGCCGGCGGCGTGAACTCGATGTCCAAGCTCGCCTCCTTGCCCGTCGTCTTGTGCAGGATGACCATCCCGTCGTACGCCGTCAGCACGCCCGAGCCCGGTACCTTGCGGATCTCTCCGTCGATCTTGAACGGGCCTTTGAACGCGCCGCCTCTGGCCAGCACCAGAATCGCCATTTTCCGCGGACGGTCGGCGTGAATGCGATACACGGTGCCGTAATTGCCGGAATCGATAGCTTCGGTGCCGCGCAGCGGATCTACCCCCTTCTGGAAAGCGTCGGTCTTGCCGTCCCCGACGATCAGCAGCTTCGGCTGATCCAGGCCTTTCGCCGTCAGATCGACTTTCCAATCGAACCCGGTGATCGGGAACGTACCGCGAATGTGTCCGTTGAAGGCGAGCTTCGGCAGATCGATCATGTCGGCGGACACGGCATCCGACACCGCGAACGTGTACTGCACCGGGCCGTCGGAATCGACGTCGTACAGCAGGTTGACGCCCTGCCCCGGATAGAAGTCCGGGAACTGCTTGTAGACGTACGTCTCTCCCGGCGGAATCGTCATGCGTTCGTCCACCGGATCGTTCATTAGAAAGTCGACGCTCGCTTCGCTGCCCATCTGCATCGCGTAGATCGTCGGATACACCTCGCCTTGCCGCGTCGTCGCTACCGTCACCGGCCGATCGCTCTCGTTCGTCGCCAATATCGCGAACGACACCTTGTTCGGCGTTCCGTTCTGATGGTTCGCGTATAGCCGCGTTTTCCCCGTGACCGTATCCTGATAGAGGATTCCCGTCTCCTTGAACGTCTCCGGGCTGTCGCTGACGAGCAGCGAGCGCGACCGATCCTCCGATACCTGCTTCTGCAGTTGCGCCAGCTTGAAGAAGTTCAAGTACAACGACGACCAGTCCGTCGTCATGTAGCTTCCGATCGGCTTCGTATAGATCGGATATTCGACCTCGCTCAAGTACGTGTCGTCCTCGATGACGACGTTGCGGGTGAAAGGCGCGCTCTTGTTCCCGCTCTTGTCCGTCGCGACGAGCGTCACCGGATGCGTTCCCGGCTCGAAGAACGCTTCCTCCTTGCCTTCCCACTCGAGCTTCAGCGCCTCCGCGTCCGGATCGTAGCTCAGGTTGACGTATTTGATCGGCTCGCCGATCTTGTAGCTGCCCTTGCCGAGCATGAACTTCGCCACCGGCCGCGAGTTGTCCGTCGCCGGGTCGTACGCGCCCGCCGGCTTGTTCACGTGGAGCACGTCGATTCTGTGAAGCTCCGGGTTGTACGTATACTTCGCCCCCATATAATCGGAGAGCCACGTCAGCTTCACGAGCAGCTTGCCGTTCACGATCGCTGCCACTTGGTCCAGCTTGTACCAGTAGTCGTTCACCCACGCGGATTTGTTGAGCGTATCCAGGCGGATGAGCGCGGTCGGCGTCTCCAAGTACGCCGTCCGCGTCTTCTCTTCCCATTCGACCTTCATGCCCAGCGCGTCGCCGAGGAACTTGGCGGGCACGAACGTCTTGCCTTGCAAGACGACCGGCGCCTGATCGAGCGTGACTTCCGCGCCGTTCAGGAACGCTTCCTTATTGTCTATGTAGAGGACGACCGACGTCGTGCCGGACGACATGTCTCCGTTGCCCGCCGCGGCGGCAGGGGACGCGGACGAAGCCAGCAGCGTCGCGGCGAGCAGCGCGACGAGCGATCTCCGCGGATTGCGTTCTCTTGTCATGTATGGACACCTTCTCTTCCCTAGTCAGCATATCCAATAGACGTGCCTGCTCAGGCATAAGTTGCGAAAATTCCTCTTCGTGGAACGGGTGCCAACATACGGAAAAGGAGCCGCACCCCTTCGGCGCAGCCCCTTCTCGTTACCTAAACTTCGTGCCGGCGACGTTCTCCGCCAGATCGCGCAGCACCATGAACGTATTCCCGTTCGTCAGCTTGTTCTTGTCCGCGAACCCCGCGACCGTCTTCTCCGCGACCCAGCCTTGCTCGAGAATCCAAGCGGGCGCTTGCTTCCGATCGACGGGCGCGCCCGCCGATTTCGCGAGCAGATACGCGACATCCTCCCAGCTTAACGGAAGGGCGGTGTCGTCCTTCAATACTTTCGAGATATTGTGCTCCGTCTGGAATTGAACCGGGAACTTCTTCTGCAGCCTGCGGAACATGTTCGTGAATCTCACCGGATTAGACGATTCGTCCAGCTTCCATGCCTTATTGTTGTAGTCCCCGACCGTCGCGTACAAGCTGACCGCGGTGAGCAGGCCCGCATAATCCTTATGCTCCTGATAAGGCTGCTTCGCGATCGGCCTCATCCGCAGATCCATGCCCTGCTTCGTCAGCCGGCTCCGCAGCTCCTTCATGTCCGCGCTCGAGCGGGACAGCTCCCGGAAGGATTTCTTCTTCTCCTTCGCGAGCTTTACCGCGCTACCGGCGGCTTCGGCCGTCGCCATCCCGAGCGGCATAACGCGCGCGCTGCCGTGCGGTAGCGTATCGAAGCTCGCCGCGCGGCCCACGACGAGCAGGCCGTCGATCTTCTGCGGAACGATCGCGCGGAACGGCACGCCGTACTGCTTCGGTTTCATCAGAATCGAGCCTCTCTGCGGCTTGCCGGTCGTACCGATGCTCGAACCTTGGATGTCGACCTCGTAAGAACCGTAAGCGATCGCGTCCGGGAAATCGCGGTTCTCCAGCAAATCGGCGATCGTCAGCCGGTATTCGCCGACGATGTGGCGCGATTCCCGCACGTACAACTCGGGAGCGACGCCCCCGTACGACACGTTGCGGAACGACTTGTATTTTTTCTTCAAGTAATCGACGATGAGCGGCGCTTCCTTCGTGCCGATCTGGATGCCCTCTTCGAGCGAAGCCGGGTCGAGCGGATCGATGCCGTAGATCTGCATCGTGTTCAGCAATATCGAATTGTCGTCCTGCCGTCCGATGTTCAAGCTGCGGATGCCCACGCGATCCGGGTTGGAGGACACGTACTCCCTTGCGTTGCTGAACCCCCATATGCTTCGCGCATCCGATCCCGACGTGTTCGGATCCTTGCGCATCTCCTGCCACACCTGGTCGGTAACGCCCTTGATCTTGAACACGAGCGTAACCGCGATCCGCAAATCCGGCGGATCTCCGAGATCCTCGCGCAACAGCGTGTACGGCGCTCCCGCCATCGCTGCAACATCCGCGTCCTGCGTCGCGTCGATAATGGCAGCCGTGCGGATGCTCAGTTGCTTCCCGTTCTCTCTCACGATGTTCATGCCGGTCACCTTCGAGCCCTGCAGCACCGGCGTCGCTTGCTTGGCGTTCATGAGCAGGTGGATGTTCGGCTCTTCCTGCACGAGCTTCCGGAACGCGTTCGCTGCCCGGCTCACGTCGAAGGAAGTGCCCTCGATCATGCTGTACCACTCTTGGTAGATGCCCTTGTTCAGCGTCTTCTCCGGGTACTTGCCGTTAATGACCGGCGACTTGTTCATGTCCAACGAGTTCAGCCAGCCGAGCGTCATTAAGCCGCCGAGCGCTTGGCGCTGCCTCGTCTCTACGAGCAACACCTTGAGCCCGTTCCGCGCCGCGGAGACGGCCCCCGCAACGCCCTCGGGGTCTGTTCCGACGACGACGACGTCGTAGGCGCTTGCCAAGTTGGCCGTCGAGGAGAGCGGCTTCGACTGGATCGAGACGCGGTACGACGCGGCGAACGGCTGAGGCATAAGGAGGAAAATAGCGAGCGCGAGCACGACGAACGCCCGCGCGTATTTAATCAGCATTCTTCGATTCGTAATTCCTTTGGCTATCATGTGTACTCTCGCTTTCTATCTGAACTTCTAACTTTCTCTCTATCTTGCGCTAGTAGGATTAGAGATAATCTTCTACACCATAACACGTCGTCCGCTACAATTCGACAAGCAAACAATGGCGCCAACCTATATACGTTACAGAATCCCATTTGTTTCATCTATTCTTTCGATTAAATCTCTCTTTACACGAAGCTAGATATTCTGTACCATTTTGGGTGCCATTTACAAGAATGTTAAGGAGACTACGCCGCATGAACCGACTTACCCGGCAACCTAGACCGCGCATTGCTACGTATCTCTGGGCATTGCTCGCCATCCTGCTGCTCTGGACCGCGACGAGCCCGACCACGGCCTACGCCGCCCCGTACAAAGTCACGCTCAAACCGCCCGCTCCGATCGTTTCCGTCCAGACGGTCAAGCCCGCTTACGATGTTATCGTCGCCGGCACGGATCCCGAAGGCGTGACGGCCGCCGTCTCCGCGGCACGCAACGGCCTCAAGGTGCTGCTCGTCGAGCCTAGACAACGCAACGTCCTCGGAGGCTTGCTGACGCTCGGATGGCTCAACTCGCTAGACCTTAACAAATCGCCCGTCATCAATTCTACATATCCTTCTCCTTATTTGAATCAAGGCATCTTCCAACAATGGTACGGCCTGATAGAAGGCACCTCGTTCGATGTGAACCGTGCGGCGAGCGCGTTCCAGAAGCTCGTGCAAGACGAGCCGAACATCGACGTGCTTATGAAAGCGAAGCAGCTTGATCCGATCATGAACGGTCGCGCGATCGTCGGCCTGCGCATTGTGAAGGCGGACGGCTCCGAGCAAGAGGTACGGGCGGGCGCCGTCATCGACGCCACGCAGGACGGAGACGTCGCGGCAGCCGCCGGCGCCCCGTTCACGATGGGCCGCGAAGATATCGGCGAGCCGGAAGCGCGCATGGCCGTCACTCTCGTCTTCAAGCTGAGCGGCGTCACGGACGCCGTATGGCGCGAGATGCAGCGTTACCCGGGAGCCGGGTTCGACTCGCGCAGCATCTGGGGTTACGCCGACGCCAAGGAATATCCGTCCTCGAATCCGACGCGCGTGAAGATGCGCGGCCTGAACATCGGACGCCAAGACGACAACACGATTCTGATCAACTCGATGCAGATCTACGACGTCGATCCGCTCGATCCCGCTTCCGTTCAGGAAGGTCTCGCGATCGGCGCGAAGGAAGCGCCTCTCATCGTCGATTACTTGAAGAAGAAGTACAAGCCGTTCAAGAACTTGAAGTTCGCTGGCGTCGCGCCGGAGCTGTACGTACGCGAGTCCCGGCACTTGACGGGCGAGTATAGGCTGCGCATGGTCGACTTGATGGAGAACCGCGACTATTGGGACGCGATCGCCTACGGCTCCTACGAAGTCGATATTCAGACGCTGAACGCCGCTTCTTGGGGCGCGATTATGATGATGCCCGAGCAGTACGGCGTGCCCTTCCGCTCGCTCGTGCCGAAGAAGATCGACGGCTTGCTCGTCGTCGGTCGCTCCGCCAGCTTCGACTCGCTGCCGCACGGAAGCGCGCGGGTCGTACCGCTCGGCATGGCGACGGGCCAAGCCGCGGGAGCAGCCGCGAAGCTCGCCAAGGAGCGCAACCTGACGTTCCGACAGCTGTCTGCCTCGCGTCCGGCGATTGCGGAATTACGTAGCCGCTTGACGAAGCAAGGCATGGATCTGAAGATGCGCCCGTTCGCTAAGCCCGCTTACGCGAAGCATCCGAGCTATGAAGGCTTGGTCGCCGCCACGAGCTTGTTCCTGACGACCGGAGGCTACAAGAACGATGCCTGGAAGCTGGACGATCCCGCGAATCCATCGTTGATCCTGAGCGGCATGCGAAGACTGCAATTAATGTACCCATTCAACTTTAATCATAACGTATCCGGCTTGCTCTCGACGGAAAAGCCGCCTGCTCCGTTGACGCTGGAACAGACGGCATACGTAATCGCCAAGGCGATCGGACTGGAGGCCGAGCCGGGAACCGAATTAACGAAGTTAATCGGCCGGACCTGGATCCGCAACGATACGGTCACGAACGTGAACGACGTGAACCGATTGACGAACGGCGAATTGTTCATGATCATCCGCGACGTGCTCGCGTACGTCGGCGTTACCTACAAGTAACCTGAACTTATCTTCTTTTTATCTATTAGGCAACGACTTCACGTACTGATCGGACAGCTTCAGAAGCGACAGAATATAATCATAGTCTTTGCGATACTGGCTGAAATCCGCTACCGGCTGCAAAGTCTTCAAATCGACCGCGGTTCCGTCGTCGAAGCCTTTGCCCGGTACGAACAGAATGTCATTGTTGAAGAACGAGCCTGTCGGCAAGTAGTAGCGCATGCCCACTACGTTGCGTTCCACGTTCATTAGATCGTGGCCGAACGCGGTGTACCCCCGGTCCTCGAACGAAATCCCGAGCAAGTTGGCGATCGTCGGCATGATGTCGACTTGTCCGCCGACTTGCTCTTTTATTCCCCCTTGGACGCCGGGCACGCGCACGAACAACGGAATGTTGAATCTGCTGATCCGCTCTTGGTACGTGATGCCGAGCTGCTCGCTTACCCATGCCGGATCGTTGTCTTTCGGCTGCAAGCCGAAGTGGTCGCCGTACATGACGAGCACCGTGTCGTCCCACATTCCTGCCGCTTTCAATCCCTTAATGAACTCCCCGATCGCGTAGTCGGTATAATTCAAGGCGATCAAGTAGTTGCCGAGTTGCGTGCCTTCCAAGGAAGCCGGCACTTTGATCCGCTGCAGATCCTTCGGCACCTTGAACGGGTGATGGCTGGACGTCGTTATGAACTGCGCGTAGAACGGCGTGTTCTCGTCGTGCAGCTCCTTCAGATTCTCCGTCCCTACCCGATACAGCTCGATATCGGACGCGCCGAACGCGTTGAACTTATCGTTGTTGAAGGATGGCTTGTCGTAATACTTCGTGAAGCCGAGCGCCGGGTACATCCGGTTGCGGTCCCAGAACGTGACGTCGTTAACATGGAACGTGTTCGAGACGTAGCCGTCTTCCGCGAGCAGCCGCGGCATGCTCGGAATCTCGCGATCGCCGTAGCCGGTCGACATCGCGATGACGCCCGTCGGGTAGATCGAGGTGTTCGACATGAACTCCGCATCGGACGTATTCCCCTGTCCGATCGTCTGGAAGAATCGCGGGAAGTAGAAGCTCTCGCCGATCAACGCGTTCAAGTTCGGCGTAATCGCTTGTCCGTCGATCGACAGGTTAATGGCGAAGTTCTGGAACGCCTCCAGCTGAATGACGATGACGTTCTTGCCTTTCGCGGCGCCGAACAGCTTCGCTTCCTCCGCGGAAGGTATCGTCGTGCCGCCGATCTGCGCGAATACTTCCTCCAGCTCTTGCCGCTCCTTCGAGATTCCGTCGACTTCTTCTTCGGATACGCCTTCCTCTTGGCTGACTTTCACGGCCGCCGTTACTTCGTAGTTCAGGAAGCCGAGGCTCTCCGCTTGCACGAGCTCGTTCGGAATATCGTGGTTCGCCCGGATGAAGCCGCCGGAGATGACGGCGAAGGCAATCAGAGAGATAACGACGTTCATCGGTTTGGCGACCCGATGCATCCGGAAGATCCGTACGCCTTTCAGCAAGCTCCATACGCCAACGACGGCAAGCGCCAACAGATCGACGAACAGCAAGTAGTTCGACATCGAGATCGACGACTCCACGCTGTCTTGAACTTGTCCCACTTGATCGAGGCTATAGAGCGCCGTATAGATCGGCACGGTGCCGTAGTAACTGAAGTATACCGTCGACGCGAACAGCAGCATCGAGACGATCGCGTTCAAGATGCCGTGGCCGAGCGCCTTCCATCTCGAGGGGACCGCGAGTTCGAACACGCACATGAGCGTTAGAATCGCGGCTGCGTCGGCCATAAGGCCGCTGAATTGAACGTTCTCGAATATAAACGTACGGAAGAGGACCATCTTGAGCATGAGCAATACGAACGTTAGCACGAACGGTGTCCGCAAAAATCCCTTCCAGGCGACTTTCACTATATTTTCCACTCCTATCATAACCTAGGTTGACTTTACTCATTGTAATGTTATCGGAGTGTGATCTCAATGTTAAAATTTAAAAGCCGCCTCTCGGCGGCTTCCAATCCTGCGTCGTTATTCGGTTCGTTCCGTCTTGCGCTCGATCTCCCGGATCGGGTTGCCGCCGACGAATGCGCCAGCCGCTACGTCCTTCGTAACGACCGAACCGGCCGCCACCACGGCGCCGTCTCCGATCGTCACGCCCGGCAATATCGTCACGTTCGCTCCGATCATCACTTCCGAGCCGATGACGATGTCGCCCAAGCGGTATTCCTTAATCAAGTACTCATGCGTGAGCAACGTGGAATTGTATCCGATAATGCTGTTGTCCCCGATCTTGATCCGTTCCGGGAAGAAGACGTCGACCATCACCATGAGCGCGAACGAAGTATGGCGTCCCACCTTCATCCCCAGCACCCGGCGGTAGATCCAGTTCTTCGCCGGCAGGCTTGGACAATAACGGGCGATCTGGATGAAGACGAAGTTGCGCACGGCCTTGAATCTGGACACCGTCCGATACACTTGCCAGAGCGCGTTCGGCCCATCTACCGGATACCGCTCCACCTTCCTCAATCGCCGCCACCCGCAATTCCGCTTAGAATGAGAAGCTCGTCCATGCCGTGCAGCATATGAACCGCTCCGGCTTCGAACAAGTTGTCCGGTCCCTTGAGCGACCATGCCACGCCGACGGGAACGGCTCCCGCCGCGATCGCGGACTTCATATCGACGGAGCTGTCCCCGACCATGAACGTTGCCGCAGGATCGACCTCAAGCGCTGCGATAGCCTTGGCGACCGGCTCGGGATGCGGCTTCGCATGCGTCACGTCGTCCAGGGACACCAGCGTGTCGACGTACTTGTAGATGCCGAGCAGCTCTAGCGCGCGTATGGAGCTCGCCCGCATCTTCGTCGTGACGATGCCGATTCGGATGCCTGCTTCGCTCAAGGCGGGTACAACCTCCGCCACGCCCGGGAACAACGTTACCATCTCGTCGTGACGAAGATGATTGTATTCCCGGTACAAGGCGGTCAAGTCGTCGACTTGCTCCCGTCCGGAGAACTGCTGCAGCTGCATCGTGAGCGGCTGGCCCATGCTCGGGATAATATGCGTCCTTCCGAAGCTCTCCGGCACGATGCCTTTCAGAGCATGCAGGAACGACTCGATAATGAGTTCATTCGTGTCGATGATCGTCCCGTCCAGATCAAACAGGACGGCTTGGATCTTCTTGTTGCTTGGCGTCATTCTCCGTTGTCTCCGTTTCCTTGCGTTGTTGCCCGCCGGTAGCCTCGGTCGTTGCCGATGCTCCCGTCTCCGCTCCCGCGACCGCGACTGCTGCCGCGGTCGGCTTCGTGCTTACGAGCGGATCGGAATACCGCTCCTTCGCCCAGCCCATGCGGCGGCGCAGCACGATCAACACGATGCCCACGACGATAATGAGCAGCGCCAGCAGTTGCGAGATGCGGACGTTGCCTTCGTCTGGGTTCAGATACCCCGTATCGAACGACAGGAGTTCCATCGGCGACCACAGTCCGTTCATAAGCGAAGCGAGCCAACCCGGACCTTCGAACGCGAGGCTATCCGTGCGAAGCGGCTCGATGAAGAAGCGGCCGATCGAATACCAGATGAAGTACGTGAAGAACAACTCGCCCGCGCGCAAGAAGCGCTGACGGCGAAGGACGAACAAGACGACCAAGCCGAGCAAGCTCCACATCGATTCGTACAGGAAGGTCGGGTGATGGAACACGCCCTGTACGTTCATCTGATCGACGATGAAAGATGGCAGGTGAAGCGTATCCCGCAGGAACGATTGTTCGACGGGACCGCCGTACGCTTCTTGGTTCACGTAGTTGCCCCAACGACCGATCATCTGTCCGATCAATAGCGATGGCACGCAAATATCGACGATGCGCCAGAAGGAATACCCTTTGGCCCGTATGTAGAAGAATCCGCACACCAATGCGCCGATGAGCGCGCCGTAGATCGCGATGCCGCCTTCCCAGATCTGAATGATCTGTCCGGGATGATCTACGTAATAATCCAGCTTGAACAAGACGTAATAGAGCCGCGCGCCGATAATCGCGGAAGGCACGCCGAACAGCAGCAAGTCCAAGAAGAAGTCCGGCAGCATGCCGAAGCGCTTGCCTTCTTGAATCGCGAGCAATAACCCCGCCAGAGCCGCAAGCCCCAGAATAATTCCGTACCAATGCACCGTGATCGGCCCGAGCTCGAACGCGATCGGGTCCAAAATTAATGGAAACATACCCATCCTCCGTAGCCTCTTATTCGAATTCGTCTTCGGCGATTGCTTCGGTAAGCTTATTCGTGAATTGCAGCGCCGCGTTGTAACCCATTCGCTTCAAGCGGTAGTTCATCGCCGCGACCTCGAGAATGACCGCCAAGTTGCGCCCCGGTCTAACCGGCACGGTAAGGAGCGGAACGTCCGTCTCGATGATCTTCGTCTTCTCTTCGTCCAACCCGAGACGGTCGTACTGCTTGTCTTGCTGCCAATTCTCCAGCTTCACGACCAAGTTGATATTCGTCTGGTTACGGACGGCGCCGGCACCGAACAGCGTCATGACGTTCAGAATGCCCAGACCTCGAATCTCGAGCAGATGGCGAATCAGATCCGGCGCGCTTCCGAACAGCTGGTTATCGGACGTCTGACGAATCTCGACCGCATCGTCGGCGATCAGCCGGTGTCCGCGCTTGACGAGCTCTAGCGCCGTTTCGCTCTTCCCGATGCCGCTTCCCCCGGTGATGAGCATTCCCACCCCGTAGACGTCCACGAGAACGCCGTGTATCGTAGCCGACGGCGCCAGCCGTTTCTCGAGGAAGTTCGTAATGCGGCTGAGCAGAATCGTCGTCGCCACGCCGCTGCGCAGCACCGGACAATGACGTTCGTTCGCGATCTCGACCAACTCTTTGGGAGCGTCCAATCCTCGCGTAATAATGATGCATGGCGTTTCTTCATGGCACACTCGCTCCATGCGGTCTCGGCGTTCTTCCGTCGTCAGCGTCTCCAAGAACGCAAGCTCGGTACGGCCGAGAATCTGAGCGCGATCCGCAGGGTAATAATTGAAGTAACCGGCCATCTCCAAGCCGGGACGATTCAAGTCGTCGGTTACGATTATCCGGCGCAGTCCGTCTTCACCCGCGACGATCTCCAGGTGAAATTGCTGCACGAGCTCGGATACTTTCACTTTCTTAGCCATCGCACAGCTCCTTTTTCCAGTTTCCTCTTCCCATCGTATCGAAAATAATCCGACAACGCAATCGGGATTGCGGCTTGCCTTCCGCACAACAAGAAAAACCGTCCGGCAAGCAAGCCGAACGGTCTCTCGTATCGCAAATTTTATTCGTGTTCGAGGATGTTTTGTTCCGTCTCTTTATCGAACACGTGAATTTTGTTCATATCGATAGCGAGCTTCACGTTTTGGTTCTCGCGCAGACCGGAGCGGCCGTCAACGCGAGCGATCACGTTGTCTTTGCCAAGTCCGTTCAAGTACAAGAACATTTCGTGACCCAAGTTCTCGGAAACCTCGATCGTTGCGTTAACGATGCTGTTCGGGGAAGCTTCGATGAATACTGGCTCTTCATGAAGGTCTTCCGGACGAATGCCGAGGATGATTTCTTTACCGATGTAGCCTTTGCCGCGAAGCAGCTTCGCTTTGCCTTCAGGAACTTCAACGTTGAAGCCCGTAGCGCGGAAACGTACGGAACCGCCGTCTTCCACGAGTTGGCCGGTGATGAAGTTCATCGCAGGAGCGCCGATGAAGCCAGCGACGAACAGGTTCGTCGGGTGGTTGTACAGCACTTCAGGCGTAGCGGCTTGTTGAATGAAGCCGTCTTTCATAACGACGATACGGTCGCCCATCGTCATTGCTTCCGTTTGGTCATGGGTTACGTAGATGCAAGTCGTCTCAAGACGCTTCATCAGTTTGGAGATGTTAGCCCGCATTTGCGTACGGAGTTTCGCATCCAAGTTGGAAAGCGGCTCATCCATCAAGAATACTTGCGGTTCGCGGACGATTGCGCGGCCCAGGGCAACGCGCTGACGTTGACCGCCGGACAATGCTTTAGGCTTGCGGTCCAGCAAGTGTTCGATTTCGAGCGTGCGTGCGGCTTCGCGTACGCGACGATCGATTTCGTCTTTGCGGAACTTACGCAGCTTCAGGCCGAATGCCATGTTCTGGTAAACGTTCATATGTGGATACAATGCGTAGGATTGGAATACCATTGCGATGTCGCGATCTTTCGGAGCGACGTCGTTCACGACGCGATCGCCGATGTACAGCTTGCCTTCGGAAATTTCTTCAAGACCTGCGATCATCCGCAACGTCGTGGATTTACCGCAACCGGATGGACCAACAAGAACGAGAAATTCTTTATCTTGGATATCCAAGGTAAAGTCGGTAACCGATGCTTTGTCGGTTCCTGCATATTTTTTATACACGTGTTCTAAGCGTACGCCTGCCATTTGCTTATCCCCCTAAACTTCGTTTGAAGGTACACGACTATCTTACCTCAGACCCAAGCCGGATGACTATGCACAAAGCGTACAAAAAATTCATTTCCTTTTCGTGACTTTGTACAATAGCAATAATATGCGTACTAATACTGCGTCATTAAACGACCTGACATCCAGTCCTGCCTCGTGCTTAATCTTATCCAATCGGTACAATAACGTGTTGCGGTGGATATACAATTTCTTCGCCGTTTCGCTGACGTTGCAGTCCATGGAGAAGAACGCGTCGAGCGTCGTGATCGTCTCGGAATCGGTGAATAAGTCCGGTCTGCCCATCATCTCTTCGACGAACCGGGAACGGACGAGCTCCGGAATGCCGCTAAGCAGACGCTCCAAGTGAACGAGCCACGGCAAGTGCACCTGCATGCCCACGTGAAACTTGCGGCCCAGGAATATCGTCTCCCTCATGGTGCCTACGATCCTCACGACGTTCTCGGAAGGAATGATCGGCTCGCCGACCGCGATATGGCATTCGCCGCCCCATTCCCCCGTCACCAATTGATGGAGCCCTTCGGCGAGAGAGGCGAGCACTTCCTTCGTCTCCTCCGGTCCGAGCACCTCTTCGGTGTCGGATTCGGCTTCCGTCAGCACGCGATCGGTGCTGAGGATCAACCATTCGTGCTCTCGCAGCGGAATGAGAAGCGTCTCGTCGGAGATGTAGGAACGGATCGTCTTCTCCAATTCCGTATATGTAGGTTCTTTATCTTCCAGTTGTTCGCACAGAAGCATGAACGGCACCATGCCGTCGAATAGCCGATTTCGGAGTTCCATGCGGTCGGGCACTTCCGCGCGCCACTCTCCCGCCGTAACCGATTGTTGAATCCACTCGCCCAGACGTCTGGCTTGACGTTCAAGATCGTTGGAGACGGCTTGCGGCTTCGCTAGGTTCTGCTGAAGAACGTAGCTGAGCAGCCTTTCCTCCAACGGCGTAAGCTTCGCGCCGGTTTCCAGTACGCTCAGTTCGGCGCCGTTCACCCGCGCGACAATACGTACGCCTTGCTTCAAAGCGACCGAATCGCCGACTTCGGGCAGCCGTTTGCCGCCTTCGCGCTCCCATTCGGCAGTCGTCAGCGTCTTCGGCACGACCGGCGCACCCAGCAATTGCTCTAGCTGCTGCAGTCTGGTTTTATTCATGGCTTGTGCCCCTCGTCAGTAAGGATGCGATCTCTGCGTCATTGTACCATATTTGACGCTGCCTGAGCGCGGGGAACGGGCATCCGCTCGCTATTTATCGTAAGGCCAGCAAGACGACGATCGACAGCAAGGAGAACACCGCGGCGATCAAGTAGAGGAAGGATACCGTCTGCACTTGCGTCAGCCCCCATTTCATGAGGCTATGGTGCGTATGAAGGTTATCCGCGCGATGCAGTCCTTTCCCTTCGATCAGACGGCGGATGAACACGATGGCCGTATCCAATATCGGAACGCCGATTGCGAGCAAAGGCACGAGCAAGGACAGAATCGTGGCGCCCTTCAGCGTGCCGTCGATCGCGGTAACGGCCAGCGTATAGCCGAGGAACGTCGCGCCGGCGTCGCCCATGAATATTCGCGCGGGGTGGAAGTTGTAAGCGAGGAAGGCCAAGCACGAGCCCGCGAGCGCCACGGCGATGACCGCCGTGCTGCGTTGATCCCCTATTAAGGAAGCCGCGAACAACGTCAGGGAGGAGATGACGCAGACGCCCGACGCAAGCCCGTCTACGCCGTCGATGAAGTTCAGCATATTAATGAGGGCGAACACCCAGACGACCGTGACGAAATCGCCGATCATCGGAGTGAACAAGATCATCGCGGCGGATGACGGCGAAGATACGCCTTGAATGACGATGCCTTGCCAGACGGGCACGAAAGCTACGGCTATGTAAGCGATCAATCTCGGCCAGACGGGAAACTCCCGTCCTCGGGACTTGAAGAAATCGTCGACGAGCCCGATGGCGACTAGCGTCGTGCCGCCGATCAAGAGCGTCCGGAACACCGCGGGGTGTCCCATGAAGAGGAAGGAAGTCAGAATGACTCCGACGAATATCGCTAGACCGCCGGACAACGGAACCGGCTCCGCGTGGATCTTCCTCTTGGACGGCCGGTCCACGAACCCAAGTCGAATCGCATAATGCCGAACGATTGGAACGAGCAGCAGGACGAGCGTAAAGGCGAATACGAGCGCATACAAATACATCATGGTCCACACCCCCGGTCAAGCGAGTTGCTTATAAGTTCTCCTTCGCGAGGGCAAGGCATACGAGAACGCAAAAAAAACAGACGTTTGCACGTCTGTTCGTTTGTTCGAGTGGTGAGCCATGTAGGACTCGAACCTACGACACCCTGATTAAAAGTCAGGTGCTCTACCAACTGAGCTAATGGCTCGAAGTCCATTTGGGTTAAAGAAAAACTGGTGGAGGCTGATGGAGTCGAACCACCGAACCCGAAGGAACAGATTTACAGTCTGCCGCGTTTGGCCACTTCGCTAAGCCTCCACGATAAGAGCCGATAATCATTATACCCAATAATGATCGATCGGATAATACGAATGGTGGCTCGAGACGGAATCGAACCGCCGACACGAGGATTTTCAGTCCTCTGCTCTACCAGCTGAGCTATCGAGCCATACAAGTTACTTCCCTGCGACCGGGGTCCCCGAAAAGTAATCGGAATCATCTTCGGAGGTCAACGTCACTTTTTGGGGAAATAATGGCGGAGCCGACGGGATTCGAACCCGCGGTCTCCTGCGTGACAGGCAGGCATGTTAGGCCACTACACCACGGCTCCGCGATAACAAGTGGTAAATATGGTGGAGGCTGAGGGGATCGAACCCCCGACCCTCTGCTTGTAAGGCAGATGCTCTCCCGGCTGAGCTAAGCCTCCACGGGATACTGCTAAGGAAAGGTATGGTAGCGGCGAAGGGACTCGAACCCCCGACCCTCCGGGTATGAACCGAATGCTCTAGCCAGCTGAGCTACACCGCCACACTGAACTACCTCAAGGCTTGCGCCTTGAAAACTGGATGCGAAACAAAGCGTTGGTGAAAGTGTATGAAACATCCGTTGGCCATCCGTATCATTAGGATAAGCCCTCGACCGATTAGTACTCGTCAGCTGCACGCGTT
>NZ_JBHTGV010000018.1:0-95146 GCF_042675445.1 Cohnella sp. GCM10027633
CCGTCCGCCGCTAAGCCATCCCCGAAGGAATAACTCCGCTCGACTTGCATGTATTAGGCACGCCGCCAGCGTTCGTCCTGAGCCAGGATCAAACTCTCCATAAAAGTGAAACTTTTATCGAAGAGCCTTTCGGCTCAATCTGTATTGCTGGTTTGTTCACCGAAGTGAACGATTTATTACCGTAAATTACGCTCGATGTTCAGTTTTCAAAGAACAAGCTGTGTTGCTGTTTTGTTTCGTTATCGCGCCGCCTCGTGAAGCGGCTTAAGTAATATATCACGAATCAAAACCCGATTGCAACCCCCTAGGCGAAGGAAATTTCAAACAAATGTTACCGACCCTCATAACAACCAAAAAACCGGCGTCCGCGCAAGGCGTTCGCCGGTCTTCCCGATAATGATTACGCTTGATCCCGCATATGCGGGAACAGCAATACGTCGCGGATCGACGGCGCGTCGGTCAACAGCATGACCAGTCGGTCGACGCCGATGCCGAGACCGCCCGTCGGCGGCAAGCCGTACTCGAGCGCGCGGATGAAGTCGTCGTCCATCTCGTGCGCTTCGTCGTTACCTGCTTCCTTCTCGAGCAGCTGCGCTTCGAACCGCTGGCGTTGATCGATCGGATCGTTCAGCTCGGTGAACGCGTTGGCGTGTTCGCGCGCCACGATGAACAGCTCGAACCGGTCCGTGAAGCGCGGGTCGGCTGCGTTCTTCTTAGCCAGCGGCGAGATCGCGACCGGATGGCCCGTCACGAACGTCGGCTGGATGAGCGCATGCTCGCAGAACGTCTCGAAGAACGCGTTGACGATGTGGCCGAACGTCATATGTTTCTCGACCGGCACCTTATGCTCGGTCGCCAGGCGATGCGCTTCTTCGTCCGTCATATGCGCGGAGAAGTCTACGCCCACGACTTCCTTGATCAGATCGACCATGGATACGCGGCGCCAAGCCGGAGTCAGGTCGACTTCCTGTCCTTGATACGTAATGACCGTCGTACCGTGCACTTCCTTCGCGATATGCGCGATGAGGGCTTCGGTCAGGTTCATGATATCTTGGTAATCGGCATACGCCTCGTACAGCTCGATCATCGTGAATTCCGGGTTATGGCGCGTCGAGATGCCTTCGTTGCGGTATACCCGCCCGATCTCGTACACCTTCTCCAAACCGCCGACGATGAGGCGCTTCAAGTGAAGCTCGATCGCGATCCGCATGAACAACTGCATGTCGAGCGCGTTATGATGCGTAATGAACGGACGAGCGGACGCGCCGCCTGCGATCGCGTGCAGCGTAGGCGTCTCGACTTCCAGGTAACCCCTATCGTCGAGGTACCGGCGCATCGACTGGATGATCCGCGAACGGGTAATGAACGTCTTCTGCACGTCCGGATTGACGATCAGGTCGACGTAACGCTGGCGGTAGCGCGTCTCGACGTCCTTCAAGCCATGGAACTTGTCCGGCAGCGGAAGCAGCGACTTCGTCAGCACTTCCAGATCCGTAACCTTGATCGACAGCTCGCCCGTCTTCGTCTTGAAGACGATGCCCGTCACGCCGATCATGTCACCGATATCGAGCAGGTCGAACGCTTGATACTTATGCTCGGCGACGGAGTCCGCGCGCACGTAGATTTGAATCTTGCCGCTCAGATCTTGAAGATGCGCGAAGGACGCCTTGCCCATCGCGCGCTTCGTCATGATGCGTCCCGCGATGCTCACTTCCAAGGCCTTCTCGTCCAGCTCTTCCTTGGCGAGATCCGCGTATGCGGCGACCAGCTTGCCCGCCTCGTGCGTACGGTCGAATTTCGTGCCGAACGGATCGATGCCCAGTCCGCGCAGCGTATCCAGCTTGTCCCGTCTAATTTGCAGCAGTTCGCTTAATTCGGCTGTTTCGGTATTTTCCACATGTTCCATGTTCGCTCGTTCTCCTTCGTTGCTCTGTCCGCTAATGTTCGATTAACAGGCAAAAAAGCTTCCCGAGGAAGCTTTCCATGCCGCTGGTGACATCGTATCGCTTATGTTTACGCGTTCCATGCGCTTAACCGCCGGTATTACTTCTTGATATCGACAATTTTGTATTGAATAATGCCCGCAGGAACGTTCACTTCCACCGTCGTGCCCTTCTTCTTGCCGATGATCGCCTTGCCGACAGGACTCTCGTTCGAGATCTTGTTCTGCAACGGATTCGATTCCGCGGTGCCCACGATCGTATATTCCATCGAGTCGCCGAATTCGAGGTCTTCCACGATAACGGTAGAACCGATGCTTACCGTCTCCAGGTCGATCTCCTCGTTATTGATAATGCGCGCGTTGCGCAGCATCTTCTCGAGCGTAATGATGCGGCCTTCGATGAACGCTTGCTCGTTCTTCGCGTCTTCGTATTCGGAGTTCTCGCTGATGTCGCCGTAACCGATCGCGATCTTGATGCGCTCCGCGACTTCGCGGCGCTTGACCGACTTCAGGTTCTCGAGTTCGTCTTCCAGCTTCTTCAGCCCATCGGGGGTTAGAAGCACTTCCTTATCGCTCATCTCACCGATCTCCTGTCTGCAAAGGTTTTCAGAGGGGTTACTCAAATATATGGCGGGCCATCGCTTACATGACCACAACGCGGCGCCACGGAAGCAATTTTCTGTATGTCTCGCGAATATTGGTACTGATTATATTTCAACCCCTGAAAAATGTCAATTCGCGGAAACGGTTAGTTGTAACCGCTTCAAATCAGTGCACGCTCGCTTGGGCGGCGCCCGCTTCATCGGCGAGCTGCTGCTCCACGTTGCGCACGTAGTCCTCCAGAATCGTCTGAACGCCGACGCGGGTCGTTAGATCCATGATCGAATCCTTCACTCTCGCCGAGTCCGGCAGTCCCTTCAGATACCAGGCCAGATGCTTGCGCATTTCCCGGACGGCCACGCTCTCGCCCTTCAGATCGGAGAGGCGGTCGAGGTGAAGCATCGCGATGCGGATCTTCTCCCCCGGGGTCGGATCGGGGAGCAGTTCGCCGGTCGTGAGAAAATGAACGGTCCGATACAGCATCCACGGGTTGCCGAGCGCGCCGCGTCCGATCATGACGCCGTCGACGCCCGTATGGTTCAGCATGCGTTGCGCGTCTTCCGGACTGAACACGTCGCCGTTGCCGATAACCGGAATGGAAACCGCCTGCTTCACGTCCCTAATAATGTCCCAGTTCGCTACGCCGGTATAGAGCTGCTCCCGCGTGCGTCCGTGGATGCTGACCGCCGCGCCGCCGGCCCGTTCGACCGCGTGCGCGTTCTCGACCGCGTAGATATGCTCATCGTCCCAACCGATGCGCATCTTGACGGTAACCGGCTTCTTCGCCGCATCCGCGGCGTAGGACACCATCTCGTATATTTTCTTCGGATCGAGCAACCATCTCGCGCCCGCGTCGCACTTCGTGACCTTCGGCACGGGACAGCCCATGTTGATGTCGATAATGTCCGCGTTCGTGTTCTGGTCGACGAACTTGACCGCTTCGACGAGCGATTCCTTGTCGCCCCCGAAAATTTGCAAGCTCAACGGCTTCTCGCGCTCGTCCACGAATAGCATCTCCAGCGTGCGCTGGTTGCCGTGCAGAATGGCCTTGTCGCTAACCATCTCCGCGCAGACGAGTCCGCAGCCGAATTCCTTCGCGATGAGCCGGAACGCCGGATTGCAGACGCCCGCCATCGGGGCCAGCACGACGTTGTTGTTCATTTGCACGTTGCCGATTCTCAGCATGTACCTTCACTCCTCTCCTTGCCAGATCGCCCATTGCTTGATGCCCTCTTGCTCGAGAGACATGGCGCCGAGCTCGCCGGCCCAAGGGAAGGGCTTCCCCTCCGGCCACGCGTCTTGCAACGGCACCAACACGAACGCCCGCTCGCCCATGCGGGGATGCGGGAGCGTCAATTCAGGCGTATCCATGCTCGTCTCTCCGACGAGCAGCAAGTCCAAATCTATATTGCGCGGTCCCCAACGGATGTCGCGGACGCGCCCCATCTCGCGTTCGATCGCGAGCAGCCGGCGCAGCACTTCTACCGGAGACAGTCCCGTAGAGAGCCTGACGACCATATTCAGAAAAGAAGGCTGGTCCGTATAGCCGACCGGAGCCGTCTCGTAAACCGGGGAAATCGCGCGCGTCTCCATGCCCGGTTCGGCGGCGAGCCGCTTCAGCGCTTCGCGCAGCGAAGCTTCGCGATCGCCGAGATTGGCGCCGAGCGCCACGTATGCATCCTGCAAGTAGGTTCAATCCTCTGCGGGTTCGACGGTTCCGTCCTCGCCCCTTCGCCTGCGGAGCTCCACGGTAACGCCGTCGAACGTAATATCGAACGGCGGATTCGGCTTCGTGACCGATACCGTCGCTTCGATGATACTAGTATACGTACCGAGCAGGGCCGACGCAATCTTTTGCGCGAGCGTCTCGATCAGCTTCACGTGGGGGCCTTCGACGATCGCCTTCACGAGCGCGTGCACCTCGGCGTAATTCACCGTATCGTTCACGTCGTCGGACCGCGCCGCCTTGTCCAAGTCGAGGCGCATGTCGAGATCGACGTAATACTTCTGTCCTAGCCGGTTCTCTTCCGGTATTACCCCGTGATAGCCGAAGAAAACCATTCGCTTCAGCAGCATCCGATCCATATCTACGATCTCCCCGTTCTTCCCGCTTGTCGATAGACGATGGCGTCCGTCATGGCCGCCACCCGCTTCATCTGCTTAATATCGTGCACCCGCGCCACTTGGCAGCCTTGCACGATGCCGAGCGCGACGGTCGCGCCCGTTCCTTCGACCGCGTCTTCCGGCGTCACGTCCAGCGTCCGGCGAATGAACGTCTTGCGCGACGTGCCTAGCAGCACCGGATAGCCGAGCGAGACGACCTCGTCCAATCGGCCCATTAATTCGACGTTATCCGCGTAATCCTTCGCGAAGCCGATGCCCGGGTCGAGCCAGATGTCGGCCTCGGCGACGCCGGCTTCCCGTGCGATCCGCACGCTATCGCGCAGATCGTCCAGCACGTCGGGAACGAAGTCTGCGTAATCGCGCGCCTGCCGGTTGTGCATGAGAATGACCGGGCAGCCGTATTCGGCCGCGACGTTCGCGATCTCGGGTTCCCTGCGGAAGCCCCACACGTCGTTGATGATATGCGCGCCCGCGGCGAGCGCCTGTTTGGCGGCTTCCGCCTTGTACGTGTCGACGCTGATCGGCAGGTTCACCGCTTCGCGTACCGCCCGTATGACGGGGATGATGCGCCGCAGCTCTTCCTCGAGCGGCACCGCCGCATGCCCCGGCCGCGTCGACTCCCCGCCGACGTCGATGATGTCCGCGCCTTCCGCCGCCATCTGCTTCGCCCGCTCGACCGCCGCGTCCACCCGGTCGAACCGCCCTCCGTCGGAGAACGAGTCCGGCGTCGCGTTCAGAATGCCCATGATCAGCGTACGTTCGCCGAGCGTTAGCGAGAGTCCATCGCGAAACTTGTAGGTACGTTCGTAAAATGTCGGTCTCATCGCGCGTTCGCTCCTTCCGCCCGCATGCGGTACGCCTGCATGAGTTGCCGAGAGATCGGACCGATGTCCGCCGTTCCTCCAGGACGGCCCGCTTCGCCTCTATCGTTCTCTAGCCGCGTCACCGGAACAAGCTCTTGAATCGAGCTCGTCAGGAATACTTCGTCGGCCGACAGCAGATGCTCCCACCGGTATTCGGCGCTCTGCCGGATGCCGATTCCAAGCTCCGCCGCCAGCTCCAGCACGTATTCGCGCGTAATGCCTGGCAACAGTCCGGTGTCTAGGGAAGGCGTATGGAGAACGCCTTTCGCGATCCAGAACACGTTGCTCACCATGCCTTCGACGATATGCCCGGCGCCGTCCAGGAACAAGCCTTCCGTGCCCATGCCCGCTCCGGCGGCGACGAGCTCCCGCTTCGCCACAATATTATTCATATAATGGAACGATTTTAACCGAATAGCGCCTTCCGGGGTGCTGCGCGGTTGCTTGAGCAGCCGCAGCGTCTTGCCGCTCCGGGTATCCGGATGGTCCGGCGCGAGCGCCTTCGCGTACACGATCTCGTTCGGCTTGTCGTACGTATCCGCCGGCAGGCCGATCGCGCCTTCGCCCGCCGACACCGACAGGCGGATATAGCCTTCGCTCAGGTCGTTCGCGTCGAGAAGCCGCGCAATCGCGTCTTCCAGACGAGGCAGGTCAGGCTCGTAAGCGATGCCGAGCTGTTCGCACCCCTCGCGCAGCCGCTTGGCATGGCGATCAAGGAGCCAAGGCTTCCCACCATACGTGCGGAACGTCTCGAATAACCCCATACCGTACAAAAAACCGTGATCGAAAGCCGAGATCACGGTCGTCTTGCTATCCGTCAGTTGTCCGTTCCAGAGCAATTTCATTGTCTGATGCCCGACTTGTTCTTCAAGAAATTGCGCAGAATCGTCAGTCCGTTCTCCGTCATGATCGACTCCGGATGGAATTGAACGCCTTCGACGACGTACTCCTTATGGCGCAGTCCCATGATCAGTCCGTCGCTCGTCTCAGCGCTGATCTCCAGGCAATCCGGCAGCGTGTCGCGCTTCACGATCAAGGAGTGGTAACGGGTCGCCGTGAACGGGGACTCCAGGCCCTCGAAGATCGACTTGCCGTCGTGCGTAATCTCGGACGTCTTGCCGTGCATGAGCGCATCCGCGCGAATGACGTCCCCGCCGAACGCTTGTCCGATCGCCTGATGGCCGAGGCAGACGCCGAAGATCGGAATCTCGCCTTTGAACCGTTCCAGCAGCGCAAGGCTAACGCCCGCCTCGTTCGGCGTGCATGGCCCCGGCGAGATGAGGATGTGGTCCGGAGCCAGTTGCGCGATGCCTTCCAGATCGATCTCGTCGTTACGATGGACGACGATCTCCTCGCCGAGCTCGCCCAAGTATTGCACCAAGTTATACGTAAAAGAATCGTAGTTGTCGATCACCAATATCATATCGGCCGCTCCCCCTGTCTCTCCCCGTACTGTACCGCTTTCCAGAGCGCCTTCGCCTTGTTCAGGCTCTCGTAGAATTCCCGCTCCGGAACCGAGTCGATCACGATGCCCGCGCCCGCTTGAATATGGCAGACGCCTTCCCGCATGGCGATCGTACGAATAATTATATTAAATTCCATATTGCCGCTATAGTCAATCCATCCCATCGAACCGGTGTACGGGCCTCTGCGGGTCGGCTCGAGCTCTTCGATGATCTCCATCGTTCGGATCTTCGGCGCTCCCGTAATCGTGCCGCCCGGGAACGTCGCGGCCAGCACGTCGAAGGCGTCTTTGCCTTGCGCGATACGGCCCTCGACTTGGGAGACGAGATGCATGACGTGGGAATACCGTTCGACCGTCAGCAGCTCAGGTACTTTGACGGTACCGTACTCGGATACCCGTCCGAGATCGTTGCGTTCCAGGTCGACGAGCATGACGTGCTCGGCGCGTTCCTTGTCGCTGGAGAGCAGCTCGTCCTCCAGCGCGCGGTCTTCCTCCGGCGTGCGCCCGCGGCGGCGCGTGCCCGCGATCGGCCGCGTGGACAGCTTGCCGCCGTCCAGCTTCACGAGCAGCTCGGGCGAAGCGCTGACGAGCGTGAACGACGGCGCGCGCAACATGCCCATGTAAGGCGACGGGTTGACTAGCCGCAGCCACTCGTAGAGCGACTCCGGCGACGCGTCCGTCGGACGGCTCTGGCGCATCGACAGGTTCACTTGGAACACGTCGCCCTGCGCGATATATGCCTGGATGCGGCGGACCGCCTGATGGAATTGTTCCTTGCTCATCGAAGTCGCGAGGTTAGGAAGACTCTCGATGTCGATCTGCAATTGGTCGGCCGCCATCTTCCCGAGCATGTCGCCGTGCCTGCGCCGCGCGTTCTCGTCCTCGTTGATCGCCGTCCATTCGCGCCACTTCTGCGCCATGGCTTCGGCGCGGTCTCGGGCCGAAGCATACAGCGCTTCGAATGCCTCGCCGTCCGCTGCGATCTCGCCGGTAATCGGCAAGTGAACCGCGCAGTAGACCGCATGCTCCGCGTGATCGACGATCCACAGTTCCTCGAATCGCATGAACGCGTAGTCCGGAATGCCGGAATCGTCCGCGGCCGATACGGGTAACCGCTCCAGGCTGCGTACGATATCGTAGCTCCATAGTCCGATGACGCCGCCGATGCAATCCGGCAAGCCGTCCGGCTTCGGCGCGCGGTACGGCTGCATCCACCGACGCACTTGCGCGATCGGCTTGCCTTCATGCTCGCTCGCGACCTGCCAGTCCGGGCCGCCGACGGCAGTCAGCACCCGCGCGCCGTCGCCTTTGCCCTCGATGACGGATACCGGCTCGCGTCCCGCGATCGTATACCGGCCGCCCTTGCCGCTCTCCAGCAACATCGCGTACGGGGAAGCGTCTTGCCAGAAATTGTCCCAGAAGAGCGGCGTAGCGGGCGTCTCTGGCGGGAGCTCGAGCTTCGTAACGTAAGGCAGCAGCGTATATCGGGGCTCTCCGCCGTTGTCGCGGCCTTCTTCGAGCCATATTTTCCACTGTTCGTATCGTATGTACTGCATATGCCGGAACCCCTCATCCATTCTCTATGTAAGCAGAATACCACAAAAGCCGACATCCATGCGCGCGAACGGCACCGAGGACGCGTCTCCCGCGTTCCCGATGCCGTCATTCGCCGGGCTTATAGGCCCAGCTCTTCGATATTCGACTGGTCGATGACTTTCATGCTGAACGGGTTCGGCAGGAAGTCCTCCTTGTTCATGTAGCCGCCGACTCCGCCACCCGCGGTCACGCGATAGCGATCGCCTTGTTCGCCTTCGATATAGACGGTCGTCAGCGGCGGGAGCTCTTGCTGCGCCTCTCCGTTCACGTTGTAGAGGGTTACGGTCTGCCTCGACGGGTACACGAGTCCTTCCTTCGCCTTGCCGTCCTCGTACGGGATTAATTCGTCTTTGCGTACCCACTTGTTCTCCATATAGGGGGAGTCGTAGGTGACGACCTGAATCTCCAGCCAGTCGTCGCCGAACGTACGGATGACGTTCACGACCTTGCCCGCCCACAGCTCGAATCCCGACGGCGTCGGTTCATCCGGATAGAGCCGGTACGTGACCGGCTTGTCGACGATCATGGGGTAGGATTCGGCAACCGTCTCGACTCGTTCGCCCGTATCGCCTTCGTCGACCAAGTACCATGCCGGAATCCATCCCGCGTTGCCATTGGCATCGACGATCTTCGCATGTTCCGCCGCTCGATCGGCGACCGTGTACGTATCCGTCCCGTTGCCCTCGAATACCGCGAATGTCGCATAAGGTTGCGACTCTGGCAATGCCAACACGGGTCCCTTCAGGAAATAGACCGTCTGCACCTCTTGGGACGGACTTGACGAAGACTGCGATTCGGGCGAAGGCGAGGGCAATGGCAACGGTCCGGAATGAATCGGCAATTCCGGAGACTCGATCGGCCAATAATCGCCTACCAGCGGCCCTCGAACCTCCGCCGCCTGCCCCTCGGGTTTTCCGTTACCGGATAACGGTCCAGCTAGCGTCAACCACACGGCCAACCCGGCAACGACGATTCCCCCGCCTATCCCGCTCCACCTCAGCCACATCGCGCTTCTCCCCGCTTCCCCGGACAACGCGCGACGCTCAATCCGATCCATCGCGTCCGCCGTGAACGTGCGCCCCGGGAACTCTTCGTCCGCGCGCAGCCTCTCGTACCATTCCGGCCGTCCCTGCTCCTCGCGATTAGACTCGCTCATACGCCAACTCCTCCTTCCAAGCCTCGGACACCTTCCGTCGAGCGCGTGCGAGCCGCGACTTCACCGTGCCGAGCGGCACGTCCAGTACTCCCGCGATTTCCGCCAGGCTCATCCCGTACTTCGCGTCCAGCAGCAGCACCTCGCGGAACTTCACCGGCAGCGCCAGCACGACTCGCCATAGTTCCTCCGAACGGCTGCGGCTAAGCGCCTCCTGCTCCGCAGACGGATGCGCATTTCTTCCGTGCTCCCCGGGCCGATCGACGAGAATGACGCGCCGCAGGAATGCCGTCCGCCGATAGTTCAGCGCAATGTTGCGCGTAATCGCGAGCAGCCACGTGCGCATCGACGACTGGCCCCTGAACGTGGCGATTCGGCGATAGGCGGCCAAGAACACGTCCTGCGCTACGTCGTCCGCGAGATCGAATCGTCCCGTCACGTAGTACGCGTAGTCCCACACCGTCTGACCGTACGTCTCCATCAGCTCCCGGAAGCTTTCCGAGCCGAAAGCCTCAATGTTCCTCCAATAGTCCGGCTCCATCTGCTCACCTCTTGCTTATTTAGACACCGCAACCTAGAAGAAAGTTCCCCGAAGTCGTTAACGGAATCTCATGCCGTTATTCGATTTCTCCATAGAAAAAGGCCATCCGCGCGATGGCCTTAGTGCGCTATGTCCCTTTATATCCCGCTATATCTATTCCCTTACTCCATAACGAGCCCGCCGGTTACGGGCGTGTAGGTTCCGGTCAGGAAGCGCGCATCGTCTCCGGAGAGAAAAGCGACGACTCCCGCCACGTCCTCCGGCTCCGCGATCCGGCCGAGCGGCGTGAAGCTACCCACCACGCGGCCTTCATCCTCGGTATACGGTTCGCCGGATTCGGATCTCACGAAGCCGGGCGCGACGACGTTCGCCGAGATCCCATAGGGACCGAATTCCTGCGCGATATGGCGGGCGAAGGAATCGAGTCCGCCCTTCGCCGTACCGAACGCAATATGCTCGGGACTCGGGTCTCTGCCTTCCGTGCTGGACACATAGACGATCCGGCCGAATCGCTGCGCCTGCATCGTCGGCAGAACAGCCTTCGTCGATTCGAACGCCGCCTTCAATTCATCCGACAGTTGCCGCTCGAAGTCATCCCAGGCGATCTCGGCGAACGATCTGGCATGAACTCCCGTGTCGGCATGACAGACGAGAACGTCGATACGTCCGAATGCTTCCATCACGGCGTGAACGAGAGAGTTCCATTGCTCCGCGCTGCGGATATCCGCCTGAATCGGCATCGCCTCTCCGCCTTCCGCCCGAATCTCGGACACGACGGATTCCACGGCCTGGTCGCAACCGTAATCGTTGACCACCACCTTCGCGCCCTGTCTGGCCAACCGAATGCAGATCGCCCTCCCTATTCCTCGGGCGCCGCCGGTTACAATCGCTATTTTGCCGCTTAAGGACATAGCTTTCCTCTCCTTCCTCCGCTTAAACCTCGTCAACGCCGACATACTGCCCGGCAATGGCTAGCGCCTCCCGTCTTACCTTCGCGGCTATCCATGCAGGTTCAAGAACGACGACGTCCGTTCGATAATGAAGAACCGTGCCGATCAGCCAATCCTCGTTCGGGAACGTCGTTCTCACGATCAGCTTGTCATCCGGCAGCCGTTCGATATTCTTGTCCTCGAACCGGTCCATCACGGACGCGGCAGCCGATGCTTGGAACTGTAGAACAACAGGGATTGCCGCATTCGCCCCGTTCGTCTCCGGCTTCTTCCATCGCTCGTTAAGTTCCTCGAGCGATCTATCGCGACGGATGAAAGTGTCGGACCGTACGCTTAATTCCCGGATTCGCGACAGCTTGAAGATCCGGTAATCGCCTCGCAATCGGCAATAGCCGTGAAGGTACCAGGCATAGGTCTTGAGCACGAGCGCCATCGGTTCCACGTCGCGCTCTTGCTCGTCTCCTTGCCTGCCCGTGTACTTGAATCGAATCAGCTTCCGATCGTTCGTCGCTTGACGAAGCGATTCGTAACGGCTTCGGTCTTCTTCGCCGTTCTTCCACGGGGTGAAGTCGATATGAATGCGATCGCCTTCTTCGCCCGCTCGACCCTTCTCCGCTTGCGCCACCATCGCGCCCACTTTGCCGAGAAGAAGATCCATATTCGAACGTGCGTAAGCTTGCGTAGATTCAAGACCGCGGAGCGCGGTCGATAGGGCGGTCAACTCCTCGAAGGACAGCAGCTGCCGATCGAGCCGGAAGCTGTCCATAATCTCGTAGCCGCCCTCCATGCCCGTATAGGAGACGATAGGTATGCCGGCCTGGCCGAGCGTCTCGAGATCGCGATACACGGTGCGCAGAGACACTTCCAGCCGTTCGGCCAATTCCTGCGCCTGAATCCGTCTCCGATTAAGAAGCAGAATCGTAATGGTCATGAGTCGCTCTAGCTTCATCGCCATCTCTCCTAGGCCGGCATATCGCTCGCCGATGTCGTTGATTAGTACGCTGCCGCGAATCCTTCTCCTTCGGCAGCCGGGTCCATCTTATCCTTCGTCATCAAGAACGCGGCGACCAGCGCCAGCGCGGCCGGAATGAGGCTCCAGACGAAGGTCGTTCCGATCGAGCTAGACAGCCCGTTCGTAATCGTATCGAGCAGCTGCGTATCGATCGATTGACGGAACTCCGGAAGCAGCAACGCATGGGGATCGCCTAGATCCAGTTCCGCCGGAATTGCCGTATTGCCCGTGCCCAGCGATTGCGTGAGCTTCGAGAGCAGGCTGTGGCTCTGCACGATTCCGAAGATCGTAATGCCGAGCGCCATGCCGAGCGACCGGTTGAAGTTCAACGTCGCGCTTGCGGCCCCCCGTTGCTCGACAGGGAACGAGTGAAGGACCGCAGAGCCTAACACCGAGAACGAAGCGCCGATCCCGAGTCCGATCAGAATCATAATCACGGTAATCAGAAGTCGAGACGATTCTACCGTAATCTGCGAGAGGAGAACAAGACCTGCCAGCAACACCGCTAACGTCCCCAGCATTATCGCGCGATAGGACAGCTTCGTCATCAGCACGCCGCCCAGCGTCGCGGTAATAACCGAACCGATCATCATCGGCAACAACGTGAGCCCCGAATTGGACGCCGAACCGCCGAGCACGCCTTGCACGTAGATCGGAATGAAGATCGCAGCCGTCATATACGCCGCGCCGCTGAGCATCGCGACCAGGTTACTCGTCGTGTACAGTCTGCTGCGGAACAAGCGGAAGGAGATAATCGGCTCTTCGGCTTTCTTCTCGACGACGACGAGCAAGAGAGTAAGCACGACGAACCCGGCGAACAGACCGATTATCTGCAGAGAATCCCAGGCATAGGCTTTGCCGCCGCCAAGCTCGAGTCCGAAGATTAGGCAGACGACAGCCCCGACGAGCAGAATAGATCCCGCCCAATCGATCTTTTGCTTCGAGTGCACCGCGGACTCCTTGTAGAACAGCCCGATTATGAGGAGGGCAATGAAGCCCAGAGGCAGATTGATGTAGAAGATCCAAGACCAGTTAAGGTGATCGGTGATGTATCCGCCCAGCAGCGGTCCGAGCACGCTCGACAATCCGAATACGGCTCCGAATGCCCCCATCATTTTGCCGCGATCCTTCGGCGAGACGACATCGAACAGAATCGTGAACGCAATCGACACCATCGCCCCGGCCCCGACGCCTTGAACCGCCCGATAGACGCTTAGCTCGACGATGGATTGCGCCATTCCGCACAAGGCGGAGCCGATCATGAACACGATGATCCCGAAGATGAAGAACCGCTTGCGGCCGTACATGTCGGACAGCTTGCCGAAGATCGGCATGCACGCCATCTCGGCGACCATATAAGCAGAGGTGACCCACACGAACTTGTCGAGTCCCCCCATCTCGCCGACGACCGTTCCCATCGCCGTAGCGACGATCGTGTTATCCATGGAGGCCATCAGAATAGCGAGCAGCAGCCCTCCCACGATGATGGCTAGTTTGTTATGCGCCTTTGCCATTTGTACCGTTCCTTCCTTTTGCATACCGTAGTGGTTTGATGAACAATCATCTAAGATCATCATAAGCCACCCTTGTTGACATCAGTGTGTCAGGAAGGAACTCTCCACTGCGATACAATCTTATCAATCGTATCCAGCAGCAAGCCGCAAATAAGACAAAACAGCCGAGACGGGATCACCCCGCTCGGCTGCAGTATGCCAAACCTATGATTAGTTGTCGAAGTTGAACAGCGGCGTGCTCAGGTAACGTTCGCCGTTGGACGGAACGACCGCGACGACGCGCTTGCCTTCGCCGAGTTCCTTCGCGACTTTAAGAGCGGCGAAGATAGCCGCGCCGGAGGAAATACCGACGAGCAGGCCTTCTTGCTTAGCGACCGTGCGAGCCGTCTCGAACGCTTCGTCGTTCTCGATCGTGATGACTTGGTCGTATACTTCGCGGTTCAAGATATCCGGAATGAAGTTCGCGCCGATACCTTGGATTTTATGCGGGCCTGGACCGCCGCCGGACAACAGCGGGGATGCCGCAGGCTCGACCGCGACGATTCTGATGTTCGGGAAAGCCTTCTTCAACACTTCGCCCGCGCCGGAGATCGTACCGCCGGTACCGATACCCGCTACGAACGCGTCGATCTTGCCGTCGTAGGAGTTGATCGCTTCCACGATCTCGGGACCCGTCGTCTCGCGGTGAACTTTAACGTTCGCTTGGTTCTTGAATTGTTGCGGCAGGAAGTAGCTCGGATTCTCCTTCACGATTTCTTCCGCTTTCTTAACCGCGCCGTTCATGCCCTCGGAACCCGGCGTAAGCACCAGTTCCGCGCCGTACGCTTTAAGCAGGTTGCGGCGCTCCAAGCTCATCGTTTCAGGCATAACGAGAATCGCGCGGTAGCCTTTCGCAGCGGCGACCAACGCGAGGCCGATACCCGTGTTGCCGGAAGTCGGCTCGACGATCGTGCTCTCGCCCGGCTTGATGAGACCTTGTTGCTCGGCCACTTCGATCATGCTGATCGCAATGCGGTCCTTAACGCTGGAGCCCGGGTTCTGGTACTCGAGCTTCACGTAGATTTCCGCGCTTCCTTCAGGCACGACGCGGTTCAGTCTGACGAGCGGCGTATCGCCGATCAATTGGGTCACGTTCTGGACAATTCTAGCCATTGGATGATTCCCTCCCGAATGAAATGCGGCCTTGCCGCTTTTTTGCGTTAATCCGACTAAATCAGTCGGCATTGTGTTTGCTTTCATCTTATCAATCGAAGGACGGATTGTCAAGACCGCCGGCCCAGATTAGCCAATCTCATCCATTCGTCCGATCGCACATCCGTTTGCATCCGTTCTTGCGTCATCGCAACGATTCGTCCAGCACCTCGGCGCCGTACTTCGTCAGCAGCGCCTGCTCCAGCGCCCGCGGCGATTCCGCCTTGCCGAGCGCCAGCTCCCGCCGGACGGCCGTCCGAATCTCGTCGATCGGACGGGATTGCTCCGAGGAACGGCCGTTCAGGGCCAGGATCGCGAAGCCGTCGCCCGTAGCGATCGGACCGGCGATGCTGCCCACCGTCATCTCGGCCGCGCTTCGCAGCACCTCCGGATCGATGAACGGATCCTGTTCGTCGATCCATCCGAGCGCGCCGCCTTCTTCCGCCGAGAATTCGTCCAGCGAATAACGCTCCGCCAGCGATTCGAACGACGCGCCGCCTTCCAGCTGGGACAATAGCTGTCTTGCCGTCTCCTCGTCTTCGACGACGATCTGCGCGAGCTCGTAATGGTTACGCTCCGACGTCAGCTCCGGGTGAGAGGCGACGTAGTCGTCCACTTCCCGGTCCGATACGATGACGTTCCGAACGGACAGCTTCTCCGTCAAGAGCCGATACCGCGCTTCCTTCCGCACGTCGTCCCGGCTCATGCCCAGCTGCTCGCGCATCGAATCGTAGAACTGCGCTTCCCCGTCGTAGCCTTGCATCATGGCGAGAAGCTCCTGTTCGAGCTCCTCGTCCGTCGCCTGCAAGCCGAGCGACTCCGCCTCCTGCTCAACCGCCGCGGCCAGCATCAGCTCGCGCAGCGTCTGCTTGCCGCTCTGCGACAGCAGCCGTTCGGCGAGCTGCTCGCGCGTGATCGCGGCGATGCCGACTTTGGCGACGATGTCGTTCGCGTGCTCGACCGCCGAATGCGTCTGAACGGGCGAGTCGGTTGCGCCTTCGGTCGGCAGCGCCGAGCTCGCGCTAGGCGTAAGCGACGGCAGCTCCGAAGCGTCGGGCGAGCTTGAATCGCAGCCCGACAATACCCAAGTGAAGAGGGCAAGCAGTACGAGCGGCCATAGCCGTATCGTCTCCCTCATTCGCACCGCCCCCTCTTACTGGCTCAGCGTCCGGTTATGTATGTGTTCCAGCTCTTCCCGAGAGAATTGGTATCTCTCGTTGCAGAAGTGGCAATGCACTTCCGCCTTCCCGTCTTCGTCGATCAGGCTGCGCAGCTCTTCCGTTCCCAAGCTGACGAGCGTTCCCTCGACGCGTTCCCGCGAACATTTGCAGCGGAATACCGGCTCGACGTGGTCATGGATCGTAATATCGTCCCCGACGAGGAATTGAAGCAACGACTCCGGCGTCTCCCCCTGATCGAGCAGCGCCGTCACGTGCGGCATCGAGCCGATCGCGCGCTCCAATTGCACGAGCCGCTCTTCCGGCAAGCCGGGCATGATCTGCACGATGAAGCCGCCGGCATGGATGACCGATCCGTCCGTATCGACGAGCACGCCAAGACCTACCGCGGAAGGCGTCTGCTCCGAATCGGCGAAGTACAGCGTGAAATCTTCCGCCAGCTCGCCCGAGATGATCGGTATGCTGCCGCTATACGGCTCGCGCAATCCCAGATCCTTCGTTACATAGATGTAGCCGCTCGTGCCGACCGCTCCGGCGACGTCCAGCTTCCCCTGGCTATTGCTCGGCAAATGCACGTGCGGATGGTCCGCGTATCCGCGCACTTCCCCTTCCGCGTTCGCGTCGACGACGATTTTGCCGATCGGCCCGTCGCCTTTCACTTGAATCGTCAGTCTCTCGTTGCCCTTGAGCATAATGCCCATCATCGCGCCGACCGTCGCCGTCCGGCCCAATGCCGCGGTAGCCGTCGGCATCGTGTCGTGCCGCCGTTGCAGCTCGGAGACGAGCGCCGTCGTCCGCGCCGCGAACACCCGGATGCCGCCGTTCCACGCGGTGCCGCGTACGATTTCGTCCTTCATCTGTGTCGTGCTCCTTTATTCTGCGTTGCGTTAGCCGTTAGATGTTCCGTTCATAGATCATGCGCAGCCCTTCCAGCGTCAACAGCGGATCGACGTGTTCGATCGTCTCCGACTCTCCCGCGATCAGCTCGGCGAGTCCGCCGGTCGCGATCACCTTAGGCTGTACATTGAACTCGTTGCAAATACGCCGCACGATTCCGTCGACCTGACCGGCATAGCCGAAAATAATGCCCGCCTGCATCGCCGTCACCGTATTGCGCCCGATGACCGTCTTCGGCTTCGTCAGCTCGATCCGCGGCAGCTTCGCCGCGCGCTGGTACAGCGCCTCGGCCGAGATGCCGATGCCCGGCACGATCGCGCCGCCGAGATACGCCCCCGACGCGTCGATATAATCGAACGTCGTCGCCGTCCCGAAGTCGACGACGACGAGCGGCGTGCCGTACTGCTCGATACCCGCGACCGCGTTGACGATCCGGTCCGCGCCGACCTCGCGCGGATTCTCGTAGCGGATGTTCAGTCCCGTCTTGATCCCCGGCCCCACGATGAGCGGTGCCTTGCCTACGTATTTCACGAACAGCTGCTCCAGCGTGTTCATGAGCGGCGGAACGACGCAAGACAGAATGACGCCATCCATCTGGTCGCACCGGACGCCCGCCAATTGCAGCAGACTCGTAATCAGTATGCCGTATTCGTCGACCGTAGAAGAGCGATTCGTGCTCAGGCGCCAGTGGTGCGTCAGTGCCTTGTCCTGGTACAGTCCGAGTACGATATTCGTATTGCCGACATCGACGACGAGTATCATTCGGACGCCCCCTTCTTGATCTCGTTCAGATCGAGGCTGATGTCCAGCGCGCTGAACGAATGGGTTAACCCGCCGACGGAGATGACGTCGACGCCGCAAGCCGCGATCTCGGCGACGCGCGAAGGCACGATGCCGCCCGAAGCTTCCAGTACGACATGAGGAGCGGCGATTCGCAGCACGCGAGCCGCTTCGGTCATCGCTTCCGTGCTCATGTTGTCGAACATGACGACGTGCGCGCCCGCTTGCACCGCTTCCTGCGCTTGCTCCAGCGACTCCGCCTCGACCTCGATCTTCATCGTGTGCGGGATGCGCGCCTTGGCCGCCGTGACCGCTGCCGTGATGCCGCCAGCAGCCTTAATATGATTATCCTTGATCATGACCGCGTCGTATAAGCCGAAGCGATGGTTGTAACCGCCCCCGACGCGAACCGCGTACTTCTCGAGCGTCCGGTGTCCCGGCGTCGTCTTCCGCGTATCCGCGATGCGCACCGGACGATCTCCCGCCGCGGCGACGTATTCGCTCGTCTTCGTCGCGATGCCCGACAGCCGCTGCATCAAGTTCAGCGCCAGCCGTTCGCCCGTCAGAATGCTATGCGACGCGCCTTCCACGACCGCGAGCACCGTGCCGCGTTCGACGCGATCGCCGTCCGCCGCCTGCGGCCGGAACGTCAAGCCCGGGTCGATGACCTCGAAGACGAGCCTTGCCAGCGGAATGCCCGCTAGCACGCCCGGCTGCTTAGCATGGATAATCCCCCGGGACACGTGCCCCGCCGGCACCGTCGCCATCGTCGTCGCGTCGCCGGAGCCGATATCTTCGGCCAGCCATTCTCGCAGCTGCGCTTTTACCATCTCTATCGCAGGGCCCGCAATCGCCCAATCGCTCATCTTCTCAAACATCGTCGATCCTCTCTTTTCCGATCCCTTTTTCCCTCTGCAATATCGTATGCATGCGCCAGAAGCGGTCATCCCGCTCGGGATAATCTTCCCGGTAATGCGCTCCCCGGCTCTCTTCCCGGTTGATCGCCGCCTCGGTGACGAGAATGGCGCAAGTGAGCAGATTCGCAAGCTCCAGCTCTTCGCGCTTCTCCAGACGCGTCTCGAAGATCGGCAGCAGCCGCTTCAGCTCTTCAAGCCCCTTAAGCAAGCCGCCCCGATCCCGGTGCAAGCCTACGTAGCGTACCATCGCCTTCTGCAGCTTCAACCTGCGTTCTACAAGGGTTCCCATCAGAGAAGCGATTCTTTCGTCCAGCGTATACGGATGATTGCTGATCGTAAGCTCGGAGATGACGATCGGCGACAGCTCGTTAATGCGATCGACGATCCGTTGGCCGAAGACGATCGCTTCCGATAGCGAATTGCTCGCGAGCCGGTTCGCGCCGTGCACGCCGGTGGACGACACTTCCCCGCACGCGAACAGGCGCGTAATGTTCGTCTCGCCTTGCAAGTCCGTCTTCACGCCACCCATCATATAGTGGGCAGCCGGCGCGACCGGAATCCAATCCGTCGTCAGATCGAGTCCGTAGTTCAAGCAATACTCGTGAATCGTCGGGAACCGATGCCGGATGAGCTCGGGCGATTCGTGCGTAATGTCGATGTAGACGTACGTCGACTTCGTCTCTTCCATCTCGGCCACGATCGCGCGCGCGACGACGTCCCGCGGCGCCAGCTCGAGCTGCGGATGGTACTTCTCCATGAAGCGCTCGCCCCGAATGTTGCGCAGATAAGCGCCTTCTCCGCGTACGGCCTCGGAGATCAAGAACCGCGGAGCCCCCGGATAGCAGAGCGACGTCGGATGGAATTGGATGAACTCCATGTCGCGAATGATCGCGCCCGCGCGGTATGCCATCGCGACGCCGTCGCCGGTCGCGACGTCCGGGTTCGTCGTATAGCGATACAGTTGACCCGTACCGCCGGTACAGAGCACGGTCGCGCTGCCGAACACGGCCACGCGCTCGCCGTCCGGCTTCTGCACGATCGCGCCGACGCATTCGCCGTTCTCCGTCAGCAGATCGAGCACGAGATGATCGTCCCACAGCTCGATCCCCGGATCGGACTTTGCCTTGTCCGCGAGCGCCCGGACGATCTCGTAGCCCGTCGCGTCGCCGTTCGCGTGCAGAATGCGGCGCTGGCTATGCGCGCCTTCCTTCGTCAGCGCGTAATGCCCGTCTTCTTCGTCGAAGTTCGTCCCGAAGCGGATGAGCTCTTGCACGCCGTGCGCGCCTTCGTGCACGAGGACGTCGACGGCCGTCGAGTCGCAGAGGCCCGCGCCCGCGATCATCGTATCCTGCATGTGGAACGCCGGCGAGTCGTCATCCGAGATAACGGCGGCGATGCCGCCTTGGGCATAGCGCGTATTGCTGTCGAACACGGACTTCTTCGTGATCATGAGGACGCGCTTCGATTCGCTCGCTTTGAGCGCCGTATATAAGCCGGCAATGCCGGCGCCGATCACGATGACGTCGGTCTGCACGCGCGGAAGCTTGTCTAGATCGAAATCGACTACGTAACGTGGAATCATGGTTGTTCGTCTCACCTCGAGAGAATCGTTCTCCGTGTCTAACGCCATATACGAATACAGCCGACCAATGGTCGGCTTCTTCGCGTTTTATTTAACGAGCAGCATGCGCTCCAACGACAGTCGGGCTTTGTCCGCGACGTCTTGCGGCACGTAGATCTGCGGTTGCATCGTCTCCAAGCATTTGACGACCTTCTTCAAGTTGTTCACCTTCATGTTCGGGCAGACGAGGAACTTCGAAGCGAAGTGGAACGTCTTGTTCGGGCTGTCCACCCGGAGCTGGTACCCCGTTCCGTCCTCGGTGCCGACGATGAACTCCTGGTGGGAGGATTCGCGGCAATACTTCAGAATTCCCGTCGTGCTGCCGACGAAGTCGGCCATCTCGACGACTTCCGGACGGCATTCCGGATGCACGACGAATTGCGCGTTCGGATGCTTGGCGCGCATCTCTTCGACGTCCTTGATCGTCAGCATGTCGTGCGTATTGCAATAGCCTTCCCAGATGATCATCTTCTTGTCCGTGTGCTGCTGCACGTAGTGACCGAGATTCTTGTCCGGACACCAGATGACTTCGTCCGAGTCGACCGAATTGACGACATTGACCGCGTTCGCCGACGTACAGCAGATGTCGGTCTCTGCCTTCACGTCCGCGGAGGAGTTAATGTACGTGACGACTTTCGCGTTCGGATGCTTCGCCTTCAACTCGCGCAGGCCGATCGGATTGACCATATCCGCCATCGGACAGCCCGCGCGCTCGTCCGGCACGAGCACGACCTTGTTGGGAGCGAGAATCTTCGCGCTCTCCCCCATGAAGTGAACGCCGCAGAATACGATGACCTCCGCGTCCGTCTCGGCTGCCTTCTGCGCCAACAAGAACGAGTCCCCGCGGAAATCCGCGACCTCTTGTATTTCATCGCGTTGGTAATAATGCGCGAGAATGATGGCATTGCGTTCCTTCTTCAGCTGCAGCAGACGCTCGCGAAGCTCGCGGTTCTGCTCCGCCTTGCGTTCCAGGGCTAATGCTTCCATGTCGGTCTCCTCCCTACGGCCTGAGCACGTGCCGTGGCCTGATGCGATAATAGATTGCAATGATGCTTCGTCTGGCGAATCGATTATAATAACGCCTAACCTACTGCGCAACTTTGTGAATGAAAGCACAAGCTAGGTCGAGAATCCTCTCATTCGAACGTTAAAATGCGGTTTCTCATTAACACCAATTTACACTCGTCGAGATAGGCTGTCAATTGATCTGGACAAGAAGATTCCGCCCTTTTTTGAGAACGCTTGTCTCGGTTGGACGGATTCGTCAACGGTGCTCTTCTTACTATATTGACGATCGATATATCGTCTGTTATTATATCGTCATACGATATATTGATCGGCGATATATCGACGATGACAAAATGACCGTTCGAGGTGAAACGAATGAAGGAGCTACTTCCCCTGACCGAAGCGTTCTATTACATCCTGGTTGTTCTCTATTCGGGAGACGCGCACGGCTATGCGATCATGCAGGACGCGGAACGACTGAGCGGCGGACGGGTGCGCATCGGCGCGGGCACCTTATACACGGCGCTCGGCACGCTGCAGAAGAAAGGAATGATCGACTATTCGGCCGGAGTCGACAACGCCGATCCCAGACGCAAGCTATATGCGATTACCGACACGGGCAGAGCGGTATTGAGAGCCGAGATGGATCGACTGGAAGAGCTATTGGAGAATGGAAGAAGAGCGGTCCGACCGATAGGAGGAGAACGATGATGACGATAACGATGAACGCGAGCAACCCCGTTGTATACCGGAAGAGATTATCGCTCGTATGGAATTACCGGACTGACGAGAAATGGCTGAGCGACTTGTCGGCCCAAGGTTTGCACCTGACGAAGCCTGGCGTATTCCGCTATCGATTCGAGCAGGACTCTTCCGTGCGGTACGAATATCGACTCGATTATCAGACGATTCATGACGCGAAGGAACTGGAGACGTACGTTGCCTTCTTCGAGGATTCCGGCTGGACGCTAGCAGGTTCGATCATGGGCTGGCATTATTATCGCAGACCGTATTCGGAAGGCAATTCCGCGGAGATCTATACGGACCGTTCCTCCTTGAAGCAGCTTTATCGGAGGGTACAGTTCACGTTGGCCGTCGTTGCAATCCTTAACCTCTTCCTGTTGATCGTGAATTCCTTCAACGCGTTCAGGAATGATGATGAGCCCGTCATACGCAACGTGTTCATCGTCCTGATGAGCATTCAGCTGCTAGCTTCGCTGTTGCTTGCATACGGCTGCGTAAAATTTCAGAAGAAAATCAAGCAAATAGACGTTCCCGAAACCTGACGGTTAACCGACGCCGACGATTCCGGGCCCGCTAATGAAAAACAAGGTGTTCCCTCGCCATGCGGCAATGGGAACACCTTGTTGCGTAATTGCGTTACTTGTTATCTTCCGGGTCGCCTTCCGGAGGACGCGTATCTTGCGTCGGCTCGTCGTCGCGCGTCTGAATGCGCACGCGAACGCCGCTGCCGAGCGTATCGACGATCGGCTCGGCTTTCGATTCCTCGATCGCCGCGGAGCCGCCTTCTTCTTCGTTGATCTCGCCCGTCTCGATCAGTTGCTTGATCTGATCCAGGTCGAGCGTCTCTTCCTCGAGGAGCGTCTTGGCGATGAGGTGCATCTCCCGGCTCTTCTCTGTGAGCAGCTTCTTCGCGCGATCGTAACAATCGCGAGTGATGCTCTGCATCTCTTGGTCGATCTCGTAAGCGATCGCGTCGGAGTAGTTCTGCTCGTGCCCGATGTCCCGGCCGAGGAACACTTGGCCTTGCGTCGCGCCGAATTGCATCGTGCCGAGCTTCTCGCTCATGCCGTATTCCATGATCATCGCGCGTACGATGCTCGTCGCCGACTTGAAGTCGCTATAAGCGCCGGTGCCGATCTCGCCGATGTAGATTTCCTCGGCGGCGCGACCCGCGAGCAAGCCCGTTACCTTATCGAGCAGCTCTTGCTTCGTGACGAGCATGCGATCTTCCTTCGGCAGCATGATGACGTAGCCGCCGGCCTTGCCGCGCGGAATGATCGTAACCTTGTGGACCGTGTCGGCATGCTCCAGGAAGAAGCCCGCGATCGTATGTCCGGCCTCGTGGTAAGCGACGATGCGTTTCTCCCGATCGCTGATCACGCGGCTCTTCTTCTCCGTACCGACGATGACGCGGTCGATCGCTTCGTCTACCTCTTGCATCGCGATGTCCTTCTTGTTCTTCCGAGCCGCGAGGAGCGCCGCTTCGTTGAGCAGGTTCTCCAAGTCGGCGCCGGTGAAGCCGGTCGTCCGCTTCGCGATCGTGCCGAGGCGCACGTCCTTGTTCAGCGGCTTGTTGCGCGCATGAACCTTCAGTACCGCTTCGCGGCCTTTCACGTCCGGACGGTCTACCGTAATCTGACGGTCGAAGCGTCCCGGGCGCAGAAGCGCCGGATCGAGAATGTCCGGGCGGTTCGTCGCGGCGACGATGATAATGCCTTCGTTCGCGCCGAAGCCGTCCATCTCGACGAGCAATTGGTTCAGCGTCTGCTCGCGCTCGTCGTGACCGCCGCCGAGGCCTGCGCCCCGCTGACGACCGACGGCGTCGATCTCGTCGATGAAGATGATACAAGGCGAGTTCTTCTTCGCGTTCTCGAACAAGTCGCGGACGCGGGATGCGCCGACGCCGACGAACATCTCGACGAAGTCGGAACCCGAGATCGTGAAGAACGGCACGCCGGCTTCGCCTGCGACCGCGCGGGCGAGCAACGTCTTGCCGGTACCCGGAGGACCGACGAGCAGGACGCCCTTCGGAATGCGGGCGCCGAGCGCCGCGAACTTGCGAGGGTCCTTCAAGAATTCGACGACCTCGACGAGCTCTTGCTTCTCTTCGTCCGCTCCGGCCACGTCTTCGAACGTTACGCGTTTTTTCTCTTCATTATAGAGACGCGCGCGGCTCTTGCCGAAGTTCATTACCTTGCCGCCGCCGCCTTGCGCCTGATTGATCAGGAAGAAGAACAGAACGAACATAATAATGAAAGGAATAATGGAAGTCAAGAACGTCAGCCAGAAGCTCTGGCCCGGCATCTTCTTGATTTCGACTTCGAAGTTCTTCTCTATGCCGAGATCAGTGAATTGCTTCATGGAATAATCGGCAAGCGGAGCGCGTCCCGTGAACGTCTCGCCCTTCTCGCTGCCGTCCGTCGGCTTCAATTCCCCGGTTACGAGATAAGTGCCGCTTTGAATTTGAATGGTCAGCTTGGCCACGTTGCCCTGCTGTACCGTCTGAACGAGCTGATTGTAGTTCAGGTCCTTCGTCGTCTCGTTCTTGCCGATGAAGAACTGAACGATGCCGACGGTCACCAAAAAGATAAGTAGGTAAAAGCCTGTATTCCGGATGAACCGATTCATCCCTGACCTCCTCTCGACACGCTTACATCATTTTACCATAGCCTGTCTTGGCATCTCAATAGAACGCACCGCCGCATAACGCCGCGCGATTCCGCCCGTATTAACTCGAGTAAATCTCGGGCTTCAGCACGCCGACGTACGGCAGATTGCGGTACTTCTCCGCGTAATCGAGCCCGTATCCGACGACGAACGCATCCGGAATCGTGAATCCCGTATAATCCGCGTTCAAGTCGACCGTACGGCGACCCGGCTTGTCGAACAGCGCCACCACGTTAACCGACAGCGCGTTGCGGCGCTCCAGCACGTCGATCAAGTAGCTCAGCGTCAATCCGCTGTCGATAATATCTTCGACGATAAGGACGTCGCGGCCTTCGACCGAGGCATCCAAATCCTTGATGATCTTCACTTCGCCGGAGGAGCGCGTCGAATTGCCGTAGCTGCTCACCGCCATGAAGTCGAGCTCGATCGGGATCGCGATGTTCTTGGACAAGTCCGCCATAAAAATAAAAGCGCCTTTCAGAACGCAGATCACGAGCGGATTGCGTCCGGTGTAGTCGCGGGTAATCGCGGCTCCCAGTTCTTGTACCTTCTTCTGGATGACTTCTTCCGAGTAAAGAACTTCTTGAATGTCGTTGCGCAAAGATGGTGCCTCCTAGCGAGATTATTACACGGTATGACGGTGTTCCTTCGATAATGCCCTAGTTTTCCGGATGTTCGATCGCGATGCGCAGCGTCTTCCGGGTGCCTTCCCCGATCAACGCGTGCCGCGAACGCCTCAGCCCCGGAATCCATAGGACGCGCCCTTCCCCGTCGACGAGCAGGGGCATGCGGTCCCGCAGGTAACGCGGTACTTTGGCATCGACGAACATATCTTGCACTTTTTTGGAGCCGTTTAATCCATGGGGTTCCATGACGTCTCCGGGCGTCCGGCTGCGAATCCGAAGCGGATAGACGAGCTCTTCCTCGTCGAAGCAAGCTTCGGCCGATCGATCGCCCGAACTCTTCGCGGCGCCCTGCAGCCGTTCGATCGCGAAGCGTTCGCCCGTCTCCCCGACGAGGACCGCATCCGTATCCGTATCGATCGGATAGCAGTAGCTTGCCGGATTCGGCCTGATAGGACCGATATATACCTCATCGTACTCCCGTACGAGCTCCCAACCGCCGCCGAGCTCCATTCGAGTGGCCGCGGGCAGCTCCGGCGTTACGACCGAGACGATGTCCTCCACGAGCCGATAGTCGAATTGCCGCTCCAAGCCCTCAGAACAACTTAATATTAGTTTAACTAATCTGCGTTGTAAAGCGACGTGGAGGCCGCGGAACCGGCGCCGCCCAACCCGATATCCTTCCCCGTCGGCCGTTACGCCGAGCCGGAAAGCTTGAAGCGTCTCCGCTTCCATGTACGCGTCGTCCGCGGCCGCGAGCTCGGCCAGCCTGGCGAGCGAAGCCTTCAGCCGGGGATTGAACGTCTCCAGCATCGGCATCACGTCGAGCCGAACGGCGTTGCGGAAGTAGTGACGGTCGACGTTGCTGCTATCAACCGCGTAAGGCACCCCATTTCGCTTACAATAGGCGAGAAGCTCACCTTTGGTTATACGCACCAGCGGACGAATCAGTTCCATTTCTTCTTCTCGTCGCCGATGAGGGATGCCGGCGAGTCCGCCTGGACCCGTGCCCCGAATGATCCGCATGAGCACCGTCTCCGCCTGATCGTCCGCGTGATGCCCGAACATCGCGTAGGAGCAGCCGTGCCTCGACGCGACTTCCCTTAGAAAAATGTACCGCTTCTCCCTTGCCGCCGTCTGCGCGTTCATTCCCGTCTCTTCAATATAAGCGGGAACGTTCAAGGCGGCCGCCTCGAACGGCAGCCCCCAGTCGCGCGCTACGCCGCGGACAAGCGCTTCCTCGGCGTCGGATTCCGCGCCCCGGAACTGATGGTTCGCGTGGGCGACGACGATGCGCATCGGCGTATGCTCCGCCAGCGTCTTCAGCAGATGCAGAAGCGCCATCGAATCCGGGCCGCCCGATACCGCCGCCAAGACGGCGACGTCTCGCTTCAACCAGCCTTCCGCGCTCGCGTCCGCCGCGAAGCGGACGGCCAATTCGTCTTGCTGCCGCACCTTCATTCCCTCGCGATCGTTATTGGAATAACCACATGGCGACGACCGAGACGCTGGCGATCACCGTCCCCGCGAACAGGCTCGCCATCCAGACAGGCACTTGGCCCGTTGCCGGCTTCGCCAGCTGCGACCGCTGAAGCGCCTCGCGCCATTGCTTGGCCGCGTCCCTCGTGTCGGCGAACCGGCCCGCGAGCGCCCGCTCCATCCAGCCCTCTAACGGCTTCAACCGCGCGTTGGTGCGAACGAGCTTCATCAGCTCGCCCGGATGCCTGTTCTGCGGCAGCAGCGTCTGAGTCAGCTGCATGAGCCGTTTGCGATCCAGCGCGTGCAGCCACAGCACGGCCACCGAGAACCAATCGTACGCCGAATCGGCCGTGCGGCTGCCCGCCGACCAATAGCCGCGATCGTAGATTTCGGTGAACTGCCTGACGCTGCGCCCGATCGCCGACACGCCGCCGTAGTCGACCAGCTCCAGCTTGCCGTATTGGCCGACGAGCACGTTGTCGCTCTTCAGGTCGCCGAACGCCCAACCGGCCTCGTGCAACTGCGCGAGCCTCTCGAGCAGGCGATAGCCGACGACGCCTACCCACTGCGGGCCGTGCTCGCGGATGAACGCGTTCACCGGCACGCCCGATATATATTTCATGCTATAGTAGGGAACTTCGCGCCCGCTCAGGAGCGCATCGTCGACGTCGAGCAAGAACGGCTTGCGCTTCTTCTCCGCGCCGTCGAGTGCGGCCAAGATATTCGCTTCGCCTTGAAGCTCGGCCGCTTCGAGACCGAGCTTCACCGCGCACTTATAATGGCCGTTCATCGTCGCCAAATACACTTGCCCGTTCGCGCCAAGCCCGATCAGCTTCTCCAGCCGGTACGTATTCCCGTTCCACTTGCCGCGCAGCACCGTGCCTTGCGGCAAAGGCTTCGCTTCGACTTCAGACGACGTAGTCACTCCGCACCTCGTTAGATACGCTTCTCGTTGCCTCTTGCCGTGCGTTCGCCGGCTCTGATCTGATCTTACCACATGTTTCGCCTATATACGCGACGACTTGCTGGAGCGCCGGCCCCGTCGGGGTCGTTCCCTTCATCCGGATCTGGCCGAACAGCTTGCCGATCTTGGACGGGCTGTCCGTCCATTCGGAATCGAGCACGCAGATTTCGTCTTGGGAATTGCCGGGGAAATGAAACACCGCGACTTCGCTCCTGCCCTCTCTCGCCTGCAAGCTGAGCGTCAGGTCGCGAATCGCTTCCTCTACCGCGCGAAGCTTCGGCTTCATGCTGGCGCTCGCGTCGATGAGCAAGGCGACAGACAGAGACATCGTCTCCTCCATCTCTTCCATGACCTTCACGACTTCGGAGCGCTTCGTCGGCGGCAAGGCGCCGACGTTCTCCACGCCGAACAGCTGCCGCAGCTCCTGATTCACCGCCTGCTTGATGCTGCCCGCGATCGTCTGCCGCGTCATCATCTGCACCGTCCGGGACAACTGCGCGCTCGTGACGATTCGGCTAATGCCGCCGCCCGCTCTCGCGATCTCCGCGATTTCCGTGGCGCCGTACTCCCCGATCGCTCCCTCGTCGATAATGCCCGCCACGTTAACCGTTATACCCTCCGCGAACGCTTGCGCGGCTGCGACGACCGGGCTGTCTCCGACGTTGGAGCCCCCGTCCGTAATGAGTAATATTTGCTTCATCATCGCTATTCCTCCCATTCTATCGTTCCTATTAGCATTGTCGCCAAGGAATGAGAGGTTTAGACGATCGTTATTCGGTTACGCGACCGGGTAACGACTTCTCGTAGAGACAGAATCCGTCTCGTTCGCCTATATACGCGTAGCCGGCTTCCCTATAGAAGGCATTCAGCGTCGGATTGCTTGCGATGCAATCTAGCCGGATGCACGTCTTGCCCGGAGGAAAATCAACGCCCTCGTCGAGCCACTTCATAATCTGCCGCCCGAGTCCGTTACCTGCGAAGACGCGATGGACGGACAACCTGTGCAGATAGACGGCATGCTCGTCCGCGGCGAGGTCGCCCCACAAGCCGTTGTCCCATTCGCTCGGACGGGGCATCAGAATAACGACGGCCGCCGGACTGTCGTCTTGCTTGAACAAGATAACCTCCAGCCTCTCGATGGCAGCCGCCGTATCGTGCCGATCGATGCCGACAAGCAAGTCGGCCCATTGGGCGGAGCCCTTCGAGCGCAGCCACTCCGCGGTTATTCTGAACAGCTCCATGATGCGCGGCGCGTCCTCCGGCGTTGCGAGATGCGCTTGTATGCTCGGGTTGACGGCGGCAGTCGTTATCGTCATCTTCTTCGGTGTCATGATCGCTCGCCTCCATATTCGTTTCCTTCGTCGTTTACTAGCTTAGCATGTCCCATACCGAATGACGAAACCGGACGCGCAATAAGCCCCCGCTTCGTCCGGCGCCTCTCGCGCCGAATCGAATGGGGGCTTCATCTTCATCTATATGAACCTTCCTATCTCTCGGTAACGAGATCAGCTCACCGTCCTTGGCCGTTCCATCCGGTGGAAGCCCGGCCATCGGAAGGCCGCCCACTCCGGCTGGTGGCGCGTCATTCGCGTCACGATGACCGTCATATCGTCTTTCACGCCGCCCGGATATTGCCGCAGCGCGGTTTCCAGCAGCGCGTCCGCGATGTCCTGCGGATCGTCCGCGTCCAGTTCCTGAAGCACGCGCTTCATCCACTGCTCCTTGTTGAGCGCGTGTCCCGGCGCATCGAGTATGCCGTCGGTCATCATGACGAGCGTATCGCCCGGCAGCAGCTGAACGCGCAGCAGGTCGATCTCGATGTCCTGCAGAATGCCGATCGGCAAGTTGCTCGCGGCGATCGGGATGATCTCCCTCCCTCTCTTAATGAAGCTCGGCGTGGAGCCGATCTTCAGCATCGTGGCATGTCCGCTGTGCAAGTCGATGAGGGCAAGATCGACCGTCGCGAACATCTCTTCCGGGGAGCGGAGCAGCAGGACGGAATTGACCGACTTGACCGCCAGCCGCTCGTCGATGCCGGATTGGAGCAGCTGCTCGAGCATCGACAGCGCCGCGCTGCTCTCCTCTCGCGCCCGAATCCCGTTCCCCATGCCGTCGCTCAGCGCGACCGCGAACTTGCCGGTAGGCAGCTCCATCATGCTGAAGCTGTCTCCCGACAGCACGTCGCCGTCTTTGGCGGCGCCGGCGACTCCCGTCTCGACCTCGAACACCTTGGCGGAGGCGAACATGACCGTCGACAGATGAGCCGCCGGCACGCCCGATCGCTCCGAGCTTACGGTAACCGTCTCGCCGAGTATTTCGGTGAGGATGGGCGCGATCATTTTCCGGCATTCGTCGTAGCCGGACCGGAACGCGTGCACCATCTCGATCTCCACGTGCCCTTCCTCCAGGGTTATAATATCGACGCTCTGAATCGCCAGCCCCAGGCGGTCCAACGCATCGCGGATTTGTTCTTCCTGCTGCTCCATCTGCTTCGACTCGCGGCGAATTTCCTTCACGAGGTCGTCCATGACCTGCGATACGCCGGACAGCTGGTCGGCGACGAGGAACCGGCTGTCCTGCAGCTGCTGCCGCCAATGCAAGTCGTGGCGGTACATGTCGTACTCCCGTTTCAGCACGTCGAGCACGAGAGGAACCTTCACGCAGGTCCGGTTCCAGCTCTTCGGCAATTGAGCCGCCCTCACGGCGGGATTGTTCTCGATCGTCGTCATCATGTCGGTCATCAGCTTGTACGTCTGGAAAAACTGTCCGTCCCAGCACAGCCCCCGCTTATGACAGCTGTCGCACGCTCCCTCGTGGACCGCGTTCACGAAGTGATCGATATCCTGGCTCTGCCTCAGCGACTCTCCGGCATGGGTAATTTGCCGGAAGCTGCGGGACAGCTGGCGGAACACCTCCGAGAACCGCTCGACCCGCTCGGCGGTCAAATCTCTCACTTTCTGCGCGTATTCTCGTTGATTCTGCGCATAATTGAGCGTACCCGGCACATATCTTGATAGTGACTCCGCCGCCGACCGCGGCGTGAGCAGGAGCATGACGGCCGCAGCGACCGTCGCCCACGTCGACGCCATCGTGCCAGCCGCGTCTCCTCCGTACAACGCCAATACCGAAGTGCCTAGTATCATTCCGAATCCCGTCGCGGCTTTCCCTCCTTCTCGTATGAGTCCGGCCATGAGTCCTCCGAGCGCCAGCAAGCCGATGTTCGAGGCGGCGGCCAGATCGGACAAGCTGAGGATCATGCCGGCTACGACGCCGGCCGACGTCCCGATCGCGGGACCGCCGACGAACGCCGCCAATAGAACGAAGTAACGGGACAACACATATACGATAGCAACGCCATAGATCGTCCATCCGGTTAATCCGGTGAGCAAGCAGGCTAATAAGATGACGACGCCGACCCACTCCTCGTGCCGCAGATGAGCGGCTCTCCTCGTACGCGCCAGTACGGGCATCGAGTGTATGAACAGCAGCGTAAGCACGAACGCCAATCCCGCCTCGGTAAGCGTCAGCACATAAGGCAGCCAAGTCGGCTCGTCCATGAGTACCGTATCGAACAGCCGCACGATGAGCGTCGCCGCGAAGACGACGACCGGCGCGTGCGAGAGATCGGCTCTTTCATAGAGCACGAGCCCCCGATAGAGCAAATAGATAACCCCGATCTCCGCGCAGATGAGCGCGGGCATCGGGTCCGGCGACCAGAAGCTGCCCGCCGCGACGGCGATCGCCGCCCAGAACGCCAGATCCCTTCGCAGATAGAGCACGACGCCGTAGAACGCGGCGGCGAACGGCGCGAGCCCCTCCAGCATGACGGCTCGTCCGAGCAAGAACCCGGCGACGATGACGACGATGAGCCATATCTGCTCCCGCACCGCCTCTCGCCATCGCCCGAACGCGTTGGCCGGCGGATCTCCCTTCTTCGCCGATCGATCGTCCGATTCGCCTTTATTGAACCACCTCTTCTTCCGCTTCGCCGCGGGAGCGTAGGCGGGCCCGGTCCCCGGACGCGGCACGAAAGGAATAACGGACGGCTTGTCCATGTTACGTACACCCCATTCACCAGATTGAATTGTGTTCTTAATTATAGGGGGGTACCCAAAGGAAGTTTGTCAGAAACAGGAGGCGGGGAAAAAGTTTTTTCCGACACTTTAACGCCGATCATGGCGCGGTTGCGGCGACACAGATGCGACATATTCGGGATGCGAACACTTCGGGCCTTCGTTCCCGCTAGCACGGGATTCGGCATGCGAACAGTCCGCCGTCCCGCGTTCGCGCGGCTCGGAATCCGACAACGCATACGGCGCGCATCCGACGGCGGATGGCGCTTCTTCCGATTACGCCAGTAGACGGCATCCGCGCGAGCTTGCCGGATACCCGCGAATGATTGCACGGGGTTAAAATTTTCAAATGTTGTTGGGCGATCGAACGGATGGGTATGATGCGGGGTAGTGCCCCGGTGGCGGGGGCGCGACGATTTAGCGGAATGTGGTGCCGCTAACGTGCACCGGTGGCGGAGGCGCGCCGATTTAGCGGAGTGTGGTGCCGCTAATGTGCCTCGGTGGCGGTGGTGCGACGATGTAGCGGAGTGTGATGCCGCTAACGTGCACCGGTGGCGGAGGCGCGACGATTTAGCGGAGCGTGGTGCCGCTAATGTGCCTCGGTGGCGGGCGCGCGCCGATTTAGCGGAGTGTGGTGCCGCTAATGTGTCTCGGCGGCGGGGGCGCGCCGAAGTAATGGCGTGTGTGCCGCTAGTTATTTCCGCGCACAAAAAAAGCCGAACCTCATCGGTTCGGCTGCAGCTTCATCTATTACGAACGGCGTCCGCCACGTCCGCCGCGCTTGGATTCGGTGCTCTTCTTCAGGTTGGAAATCCGCTCTTCGCTATCCTTCATGAATCTGGAGAGCTTGTCATCGAAAGAAGGAGATCTTCCCGGGCCTCCCTGCTTGAAGGGGCGACCTCCGCGATCGCGCGGGCCGCGTTGTTGCGCTTGCTGCATTTGTTGCTCCGGCGGTTTGTCCACGGCTTGACGAATGGACAGACCGATCTTGCCGTCCTTGTCCACGTTAATGACCTTGACCGTAACCATGTCATTAATCTTCAAGTGCTCATGAACGTCTTTCACATAGCTGTCTGCGATCTCGGAGATGTGAACGAGCCCCGTAACGCCGCCCGTCAAATCCACGAACGCTCCGAAATGCGTAATGCCGGTAACTTTACCCTCAAGTTTGGTGCCTACTTCGATGGCCATAAAAACAGATGTTCCTCCCTGAACATAATTGTACCCGAACGACATAGGTTCGGTTATGCCGATTATAACCGAGAACGGAAACCAAGGTCAACAGACGTTAGACCATACTGCCAAAGGGGACGAGCCTTATTCTTCGATATTCAGCGGGATCTCTCCCGGATAACCCAAGCCTTGCTCCTTGCGCGCGATCTCGCTGATATATTCCCGATCGTTCAATCTGACGATCTCTTGCTTCAGCGCGTCGCTCTGGACGGTGGCATCGGTAAGCTTCTTGTTCGCCTCTCGCAAATCGCTGGAGCGATCGCTCATCTGGCCGTATTGGACGTATAGCACGTAAGCTGCCCAGCTCATGAAAATAACCATGACAAATAACAGCAGCTTCAACCTTCTGCGCGCGCCCGTCATTGCCGATGTAGTCGTCGCCATGGTGCGAGATGACATTCCGATGCCTCCTTTCACGGTGTTATTATAGCATATATTGGATAAACGAAAATATCCTTCTTACGATGCAATTACCCACGCGGGACATGTCGAAACATCGACGCTACTTTCGGCGGAACACCGCCATGATCTCGCGCCACTTGTCCCTCGCGTACCGCCCCGCCCGAACGACCCGCATCGCGGGCGGACGAAGCCTGACGCGAACCGGCAACAGCAGCTTCCACGCCAACTTGGCGAGCCCCGACAGCGGCTTGTAGAGCAGCTTGCCGACCCATAGCAGCAGCGCCGCCGTCACGATGAACGTAATATCCAGTATCTTCGCCAGCAGGCGAACGATCCAGCGCACCGGCTTGAAGACCAGCGCGTTGCCGATTCGCCATAGCAGTCTGGACAGTTGCTGCAGTCGCTCGATCAACCAGCCGGACAGCTTGGCCACAGTGCGGCTGAACAGCCCGAAGTAGCCGGTGACGCCGATGCCGAGGCCCAGGAACACGTACATTCGCACTTCGCCGTGGTTGCTGTCGAGCAGCAAACTGAATACCGCGAGCGTCGCCGCCGCCCAATAGACGACGTCTAGACCCGGCAGCAACCAGCGCGCGACATGAAACCGATGGCTCGCGACCCGATAGACGTCGAATACGGTGCCCATGGCGAGTCCGCTCAGGATCATCGCTCCGATCGTCGTCCATTGCGCCGCCGCGTTCATTTGAACAACTTTCCGAACAAACCTTTCGATTTGTTCGCGGATTGGCCGTCCAGGTAGACGAGCGAATGGATCGAGCCCTCGATCGAGACGAGCTTCTGCTCTAGGCTTAAGTTCTTCATGTGCAGGTTTTGGCCACGAACGGTCAGAAACCCGCATTCGGTCTCAAGCAGAAATTCTTCGTTGTCGAAGCTCTCCACGTTGTTGACGCCGGTAATGTCCAGCGACTTGCGGTTCAACATGCGAACTTCTTGATGCTTGATGCCTTTGGCGTGTTCCATGGCGCGTCCCCCCTAGCCTTTAAGACTAGCTTATGGGGGACAGGCTACGATTAGAACAGACGCTTAGCCCCGAATGTAGACGCAGACAGGCTTGCTTACCGCGACTTCGCTGCCCGCGTAGACCGGCAATCCGGAAGCGGTATCGATCCGGAACAGCACGACCGTGTCCGAGCCTTGGTTCGCGGCGAGCAGCCACCGTCCGTCCGGCGTGATCGCGAAGTTGCGCGGCGTCTTGCCGCGCGTCGAGACGAAGCCCGCCGAGCTCAGCGCGCCGGTCGTCTCGTCGACCGCGAAGATCGCGATACTGTCGTGCCCCCGGTTGGAGCCGTAGACGAATCGGCCGTCCGGCGAGACGACGATCTCCGCGCACCAGCTCTCGCCGGCGAACGAAGCCGGCAGCGTCGGGAGGCTGTCTTGCTTCGTCAGCTTGCCGCCCTCGGCATCGTAGTCGAACCGGGTCACCGTGCTGTCCAGCTCGTTGATGACATAGGCATACCGTTGCGACGGGTGGAACTTCATGTGCCGCGGGCCGGCGCCCGGCTCGAGGCTGACGGCGTCGTGCACCGCCCATTGGCGTTCTTCGCCCAGCGCGTACGCCATGATCTTATCCATGCCGAGATCGGGAATGAACAGGAAGCGCCCGTCGGGGCTGAACACCGCCGAATGCGGATGCGGCGCTTCTTGGCGGTCCGCGTTCGGGCCCGTGCCGGAATGGCGGAACCGGACGTTCACCGCGCCGGGCACGCCGCTCTGATCGATCGGATAGACGACGACCGAGGCGCCGCTGTAATTCGATACGGCGATCCATTGCTCGCTCGCGTCTAGCATCACGAAGCACGGATGAGCGCCGAGCGTCGGATGGGACATCGCTTCCTGCAGCGAATAACCCTCTTCCCCTTCCTCGACGAGGAACGTGACGACTTCCCCTCCCGGTTGACCGTTAAGCGTATCGACTTCGCTGACCGCGTGCAGATACTTGCCCGAACGGTCCATCGTCAAGAACGACGGGTTCTCGATTCCCGTGAATTCCGCTTCCTTCGTCAGCTGCGCCGAGTCCGGGTCCAGCCTAAGCCGGGTAATCCCGACGTCCTCGCTCTTGCCGTACGCGCCGATCCATACTTCGAATGCTCCAGCCATGCTTGCAATCCCCTTTCGTCCTTACCCGCCCAAGGCGGCCGAATCGTAAAAAAAGACCGCCCGAAGGCGGTGCTGTTCGTGGTGACGGTTGAGCGAAGTCGCTTTACAGGAACGGATCTTCGTCCCTCTTGCGCGCTTCTTCCTTCAGCACCGTATACATGCCCTCGACGTCTTCCTTGCGCGTCGATTCGCTCAGCCGCTCGACCTTGACCGTCAGCGTGCGCTGTCCGAACTGAACGTCGAGCACGTCTCCGACCTTGATCGTCGTGCTCGGCTTAGCCTCTCTACCGTTGAGAAGGACGCGCCCTTGATCGGACACGTCCTTCGCGACGGTGCGGCGCTTAATGAGCCGCGACACCTTCAAAAATTTATCCAGACGCATGAATTACTTAACGGCGTCTTTCAGCTTGTTGCCCGCTTTGAAAGCAGGAACCTTGGAAGCAGGGATCTCGATGGAGTTGCCCGTTTGCGGGTTGCGGCCTACGCGGCCGGAACGGCTGCGAGTCTCGAACGTGCCGAAGCCGATCAGTTGAACTTTGTCGCCGCTGGCAAGAGCGTCGGTTACTTCGCCAAGGAAGCCGTTCAATACGGATTCTACGTCTTTCTTCGTCAAGCCGCTTTTGTCTGCGATGTTGTTGATCAGGTCGGTTTTGTTCATGGTACAGATTCCTCCTAATAGGTCGTTTCATATTTCGTCCCGCGAGGCCGCTTAGGGCCTGGAACGTTGCTTGTTTAAAACACGATGAATACTATTCTGTCCGTTGCTAAAAAAATCCTGCCGAACATTCAAAAAAAATCGCGAAATAGGTAGAAAGTATGGGAATTTCGTCGCAATTTACAAAGATTTTAGGTGGATTTGTGCTCTTTGGCCTCCTGCCACCAAGCTTCCATCTCTATCAAGCTAGTATCTCCGAACGTTCGGCCGTCTATACGCAGCCTCTCTTCGATATAGCGGAACCTCTGGGCGAACTTGCGATTCGTGCCCGCTAGCGCCTCCTCAGGATCGACCTTGAGGAATCGGGAGACGTTGACGACGGCGAACAACAGGTCCCCGAGCTCGTCCTGCTGGCGGTCCCGATCCTCGTGCGCGGACGCGTGGCGAAGCTCTTCGAGCTCCTCCTCGATCTTGTCGAACACGCCGGTCAGGTCCGGCCAATCGAAGCCGACGCCGGCCGCCTTCTTCTGCTGCTTATGCGCGCGCGGCAACGCGGGCAGATCCTTCGGAATGCCGTCGAGAATCGAATCGCGCTTCTCGCGCCCTTTGCGCTTCTTCTCCTCGGCTTTCATCTGCTCCCAGTTGCGGAGCGCCTCCTCGGCGTCCTGCGCGTTCTCCCCGCCGAACACGTGGGGATGACGGAAGATCAGCTTGTCGTTAAGCTCGGCAAGCACGTCGAACACGTCGAACGTGCCGACCTCCTCTTCCATCTGGCTATGCAGCAGCACTTGGAGAATGACGTCGCCGAATTCCTCCTTCATGCCGTCCGGATCGTCGTTGTCGAGCGCCTCGACCGCCTCGTACGTCTCCTCGATGAAGTTCTTGCGTATCGACAGGTGCGTCTGCTCGCGGTCCCACGGGCAGCCTTCCGGGCTGCGGAGCGTCGCGACGATCTCGTGCAGCCGCTCGAACGAACCACGGCGCAGCTTGTCGTCGTCGCTGGCCGGCACGTAGATCAGCATCAGGTTGCCGTAATCCGGCTGGCGATCGAGCTCGTGCAACGGCACGACGCGGATCGATTCCCGGCCGGGCACACCGAGCGCCTGGCCGATCGTGACGGGATGATCGTCCGGATAGACGCCCATGAGTGCAAGCTTCACGTCGGAAGCGGTGAACGAATCGTACACTTGGCCGATGACCGTATGCAGGCGCGGGCGGAGCATGTCCCGCGTCAGTCCGGACGCGTCGAGCAGCTGGAAGCCTTCAATCGGATCGAAGCCGAGCCGCGTGAACGATTGGTCGAGGAAGCTCTCCCCGCCGAGGATATGTAGGGCGATGCCGCTCTCCGGCGCTCGGGCGCGCAGCAATTGCACGGCGCGCTCGGCGACCATTGGATGGCCGGGTACGGCGTAGATAATAGTGGCTTCGGCGTCGGTTTCGGCGCCGGCTAGTTCGAGCAGCTTCGCGGCGATCGCTTCGTACACGTCCTCGAAGGCGTCATGCTGCTCGTAGATCGCGTCGAACGACTCGAAGCGGATATCCCGCTTGCTCAGGTCGGCGACTGCGGGATGATCGGACGTGCGGACGTAGCGGCGCGAAGCGCGCTCGAGCGCCTTCAACGCGCCGAGCGTCAGCTGGTCCTCGCCGCCGGAGCCGAGGCCGATTACGGTAATGGAAGCTGGCATAGGTATGAGTCATCCTTCCTTGGATCGGTTTCTGTTCGAGACGGCATCCGCGTAGGTATGGACGCGGTCCAGCCAGCGATCTACGCGGGTGCCGGACAAGCCGGGCAGCACTCGCCACTCGCGAGGAAGCGCGGCGCCGAAGGCGACGAGCGACGCGGCGAATACGGCGGCGCCTACCGCGATGCAGGGCAGCGCGGTGAGGAGCGCCGATGCGCGCGCGGGCAAGGCGCCGGTCAGGGCGCCCAGCAGGAGCGCGCATGCCGCGACCGCCGCCGCCATGGCGGCGAGCGCAGCGGCGGAGCGTCCCGCGACGCTTAGGCGCGGGGCGGGCAGTCGGACGCGCTGGCGCAGGCTCAGCGCGTTCAGGGTTGCCGCGGCGGCGAAGGCCGCGGCTAGGGCGATCGCGGCGCCGCGGATGCCGTACGCGGGGACGAGGGCCGCGTTGAGCGCGAGCTTGAGCAGCGCGGCGGCGGCCAGGTTGACGGCGGGCGACCGCATGTCGCCGAGCCCCTGTAGCAGCGCGGAGCTGACCGCCTGCAGCGTGCCGCCTAGGGCGGCGACGGCGAGGAGCGCCAGCGCGATCGTGCCGTTATCGTCGGCGAACAGCGCGACGTTGATCGGCTGGGCGAGAACGGCGAGGCCGACGGCGGCCGACGCGCCGAACCACCACGCCAGCCGGGTGGCGCGATGCGCGCCGGCGACGATCGATTCGCCGTCTCCGCGAGCGCGCGCCGCGGTCAGCGCGGGCACGAGCGCGGCTGCCGCGCCCGCAGCCGCCATAATGACGAGCTGGTTTAAGGCGATGCCGCGGTTGTAGACGCCGAACTCCGAGAGAGAGAGTGCGGCGGCCGTATCCGAATGCTGTCCCAGCAACCTCGGGATGGAGAACGCGTCGATCAAGCCGATCAGCGGAGCGACGACGGACGCGAGCGCCACCGGCACGGCAACCGCCGCGATGCGCCTGAGCAGCTTGCCGCGCGATTCGGGCAACTGAACCTTGCGCGCCCCATCGCTCGCAGCAGCCCCACCCGGCTTGCCGGCCTTACCGCTCTTGGCGCCCTTGCCCCGAATGACGATCGGCTCGGTTCGCCGCCAAGGCCAACGCCAGAGCATCGCGATCAGGCCGGCTACGGCTCCGGCCGCCAAGCCCCCATGGACGGCGGCCGCCGTCGAAGCAGGCGACCAAGCCATACGAACGGCATAGATAAGCATGATCAACATAAAGGCGACGCGAGCGACTTGCTCGGCGATCTGGGAGAGGGCGGGCCGAGCCATCTCCATTCGGCCTTGCCGATAGCCTCTGAGCACGGCGGTAGCCGGCGCGAATAACAGCGCGATGGACGACATGCGGATCGCGGAAGCGGCCGACTCAACGCCCATCCAGCTCGCGAATTGCTCCGCGAAGACGCACAATATCGCGAACATGACGAACCCGCTCGCGACGAGCAAACCGAGCGACCAACGCAGCACTCGTCGCGCTCCGTGCTCGTCGCTAGCGGCCACGCGCTCGGCCACCAGCGCGCTGACCGCCACGGGCACGCCGGCCGCGGCCAGCGTCATCCACATGATCGCTAGCGCGTATACCGCGCTATACAAGCCGAACGTCTCGTCGCCGGCCATGTTCTGCAGCGGAATTTTCTGCAGCGTGCCGATGACCTTCGACAGCAGCGCCGCTCCTCCGAGCAGCGCGGCCCCTTGCCATAACGCCTGCTTCGCTGATTGCTTGCCTTGCCCGGATTCCAGATCGACCGACATCGACGCCCATTCCCCATTCCTGATCGTTGCACAATAGAACCATTATAAGCGATTGCGCTCGTCGTACGCCAAAAAGAACCGCAGCACGGCACCGGGAACGTCCGCCCTCTAACGGTGCGCGACAACGTTGCACGATCAATGACGCGCTTTCCGCGCCTCTAACTGTGCGTGGCACCGTTGCATGTTCGCCGACGCGCTTTCCGCCTCTCTAACGGTGCGCGACAACGTTGCACGATCGCCGACGCGCTTCCTGCCTCTCTAACGGTGCGCGACACCGTTGCATGATCGCCGACGCGCTTTCCGCCTCTCTAACGGCACGTGACACCGTTGCACGATCACTGACGCGCTTTCCGCGCCTCTAACTGTGCGTAGCACCGTTACAGCAACGTTGCAGCATTTTTCTGCACCGCCACCGCCACACCCCAATCCACATAAAAGCGCCTGTCCCGTCGCGATGGAAGGTACAGACGCTTCGTTGCCCTATTTATGCGGTCGGCGCGGCGGCGCCTATTGTTCCATCTGCTTCGCGAGAAACCCTGCCGCCGTCTCCACCATCTTGCTCTCCATCTCTCCGACGCTCGCCGTATCGTCCTTGCTCAGCAGGACGACCGTTCCGATCGGATCGCCCCCGGCGACGATCGGAGCCGCGACGAACGAGCCGTTCGCGTCGTTGCCGTCGCGCATGATCTCGTGATTGCCGGCGCTCGGTTCCAGCAGAATCTTGCGGTTCTCCATGCAGCTCTCCAGAAGAGCGCCGATCGCCTTGTCTAGGAATTCCTTCTTCGACGCTCCCGCGACGGCGATGACGGTATCGCGATCGGAAATCAAGCAGATGTGCCCCGTGCTCTCCGACAAAGATTCGGCGTATTCTTTGGCGAAGTCGCCCAACTCGCCGATCGGGGAATATTTCTTAAGAATGACTTCGCCGTCCCGATCCACGAAAATTTCCAGCGGATCGCCTTCCCGGATCCGAAGCGTGCGGCGAATTTCTTTCGGTATGACGACCCGCCCCAGGTCATCAATGCGACGTACAATCCCGGTTGCTTTCATAGCTCGTGTTGCCCCACTTTCATTGATGTATTAACCTGCCTGCTACCGGTGCCAATGACTTCCGGCCTTTATGGCGAACGCTGGAGTACGGTCGGAAAATGGTGTCATCAAGTCGTGAGTGTAGTATTCAACCTCTCCCATTTTCTTATGCGCATCCCCTGCTCTGGATCATTCCGCCAAATCCGGCCGCGGGCGGTCATTCACGGCTTGGCGATTCGTTCGCCTTCTAAGGATTTCCCCGATTCTTTGGCATATTCCCCGCCGCGCGACAGCAGCTTCCAGATGAGCTGCGCCGCTTCCTTCACCGTGCGCGGGCGGTAATCCCCGACCCCTGCCCCGCTCCCGGCGCCCGCACCCTGCAGCAACCGGAACGGTCGGGCCAGCCGAGGAAGATGAAGCGATGCTTGCTCGAGCAGCTTGTCGTCGAAAAGCACGTCAGCCGTTCCCGAAGCGAGCAGCTTGCCGTCCTTCAGCAGCAGCACCCGGTCCGCCCACTCCGCCGCGAAATCGACGTCGTGCGTGGCGACCATGATCGTAAGCCCTCCCTCGTGCAGCTTCCCGAGCAACGCCTGCAGCTCGTCGCGTCCTCGCGGGTCGAGGAACGACATCGGTTCGTCCAGAATCATGAACGCCGGACGCATGGCGAGCACGCCCGCGATCGCGACGCGGCGCTTCTGACCGTAGCTCAGCTCGAAAGGCGACCGATCCCTTAGCTCGAGCATGCCGACGCTCTCCAGTGCCTCTGCCGCCCGCTCGGACGCTTCCTCGGCGGTCAGCCCCAGATTGCGCGGGCCGAAGGCGACGTCCTCCAGGACGGTGGCCGAGAAGATCTGGTCGTCGGGATCCTGATACACGACGCCGACGCTCCGCCGTAACCGGTGCTCGTTCGCTCGGGTAACCTTCTCCCCGAACAACCGCACCTCGCCCGCTTGCGCCGGTTCCAGTCCGTTCAGCAGCGAGATAAGCGTCGACTTGCCGGCCCCGTTCGGCCCCATAAGCGCTACCTTCGAGCCGGCCGCAATGTCGAAGCTGACGCCCTTCAACGCCGGAATGCTCCCGTAAGCGTAGCCGACGTCCTTCACTTCCACGACGGGCCCCTTCGCGCCACTAGCCGCCTGCTCGTCCTTCACCGGATATCCCCCTTCCAATCCGCCTCTTGCCAACATCGCCGTATAGATCCGCCCGCTTCGCGAGTAAGCCCGGACGAACAACGCGCCCATGAGCTGTCCGAATCGCTTGTACGCGATCGCGTTCCACAGCCACCCCGTCGTATTCATCCCGCGCGATCGTTGCGCCTTGGACATGCCGTGCGCCTCTTCCTTGAGCAGGAAGAAGTACCGCAGCAAGAGCGCCATGATCTCGAGCATGACCGCCGGAATGCCGACGGCCCTCAAGCTGCGAATGAGCACGAAGATCGGCGTCGCCGCCAGCAAGTAGGTAAGCAGCAGATTGGCGCTCGCCAGCTTCAGCAAGATGACGGTCGCACGTTCCACTCCCTCATGCGTCGCCGTAAATCCGAGTACGTCGAACGCCGGCTCGCCCGCCGTATGGAACGGAACGAACAGAGCCGCGCCCGCCCCGAACGGGAGCAGCAGCAGCATTCTCCGCAGGATCGTCCGAAGCGGAATGCCGCACCAAAGCGCGATAAACAATAACAACCCGGCCGTTCCGGCAAGAACGGCGGGTTGCCTTATCGCGACGATCGCGACGAGAAGTATGACGACGGTCCACAGTCGATAGGTTGGATTGACGATCAGCGGCTTGACGCCTTCGCTCTCACGAAGGACGATGGTCGCCTTGCCCGACATCGTCATCCCCCTTACTCCGGCGCGATAACGTTCCGGTTAACAGATATAACGCCCCGTACATCAAGCCGATGCCGATCACCCCGGCAAGCCCGACCTTCACGATCGGAACGCCGATGCCCGGCACCTCGTAATCCGGAATCCACGCCGTCCAGGAAGGCTCCTTGGCCTCGTCCAGGAAGCCGTGGTCTTCCGCCACCCGTTCCAGACCGTCCGGATGCGGGGAAGCGAAGTAAGAGATCAGCCCTCCAGCCAGCAGCGTGACGATCGCAAGGACGATCCACTTCTTCTTGTTGCCCGTTACTTGACGCGGTTCGTTCATGAGAGCGGCACCTCCCGCTTCGCCGCGATCGGCGAGATCGCGAGCTTCCGTTCCGTTAAGTAGGCGACGACCATCGCCGTGAGGAGTCCTTCGCCGATGCCGATGAGGCTATGCCAGCCGGCCATCGCGGCGAGCGCTACGTCAAGCGGGAACGTTCCCGACCAAGCGAGCAATACCGCGACGCCGCACGATGCGGCTACGATCGAGACCCAAGCGGCGATGAAAGTCACGACGGGGGACGCGCGGCCCTTCAGCAACGCGAGTCCCGCGCGATAGACGCCGTAGCCGGCGTAAATGCCGATAACCCCGGTACACAGAATGTTCGCTCCCAGCACCGTTAAGCCGCCGTCCTGGAACACGAGCGCCTGGATAATGAGCACGCAAGACATGACGATAACCGCGATCGAGGGGCCGAACAGAATCGCCGCCAGCGCCCCGCCGAGGAAGTGTCCGGACGTTGCGCCCGCGATCGGGAAGTTGAGCATCTGCGCCGCGAAGATGAACGCGCCGATGAGCGCGATCTTCGGCACCTCGGAACGGACGAGCGTATCTCGGGACTTCCGCAGGCTGTACGCGAGCGCGCCGGCGCCCAACGCCCCTGCCGCCACGCACGATTTAACGTCTAGGAATCCGTCTGGAATGTGCACGTCGATCCCCTCCTTGTTTCCATAATGATCCCCGATCCGGAGAGGCTCGTCAATAGTTATGTCAGCTAATCTTCCTTATGTTTAAGAAGTGCCGCCAGCTCGCGCCGCAGCTTCAGGAACTCGGGATGCTCGCGCACGTCCGGCGTCCTCTCCGCGGGCAGCGTGACGGGGAATTCCCGCAGAATGCGACCCGGCCCCGCGCCCATGACGATGATTCGCTGCGATAGGAAGATCGCTTCGTCGATGTCGTGCGTGATGAACAGGACGGTCGTCTTCTCCTTGTCCCATACGTCCAGCAGCGCTTCCTGCATCTCCAGCTTCGTCTGCGCGTCGAGCGCGCCGAACGGTTCGTCCATGAGCAGCACCTTCGGCCCGTTCGCCATTGCCCGCGCGATGGCCACCCGTTGCTTCATGCCGCCGGACAGCTGCTTCGGCAAATGGCTCGCGAATCGCTCGAGACGCGTCACGCGCAAATAATGGTTCGAGAGCTTGCGCCGCTCTAGAATCGGTACGCTCTTCAGCTTCGGACCGTACTCGATGTTCTCGCGGACGGTCAGCCAAGGGAACAGCGTGTACCCTTGGAACACCATCCCCCGGTCCGCGCCGGGACCGACGACGGGCGCGCCGTCCAGCAGCACCTCGCCTTCGTCCGCTTCCTCCAAGCCCGCCACGATGCGCAGAATGGTCGACTTCCCGCAGCCCGAAGGACCGAGAATCGTCACGAATTCGTTCGCGCCGACCGACAAGTTAATGTCTTCCAGCGCTCGGAACGAGGTCTTCTTCGCCTTGAACGTCTTGCCGACGCCTTGAATCGCGATCGCTCCCGATCCGACCGAAGCGCTGACTTGCCGTACCGCTTCGCTCATAGCCAACGCCCCCTTCGTTCTACGTAGATGATTACACCCATGGATACAAGCGACGGTTCAAGAAGGCGAAGATCCGGTCGCAGATCAAGCCGAGCAAGCCGATCACGATGATGCCGACGAAGATCTGATCGGTATTCAAGAACCGCTGCGCCTTCAAGATCGAATATCCGAGTCCCGTGTTGGCGGCCATCAGCTCGGCGACGACCAAGTACGTCCACGCCCACCCCAGAATGAGGCGCATCGTATTCAGCAGCTTCGGCTGGACGGCGGGAATGATGACGGTCTGGATCGCCTGCCAGCGACTTGCCCCGAGCGTGAACGACGCGTGCACGAGGTCCTTGGAGACGAGACGAACGTCCGAGGCGACCATCAGCACGAGCTGGAAGAAGCACCCGATGAAGATAAGCAGCACCTTCGCCCATTCGCCGATTCCCGCCCACACCATAATGAGCGGAATGAACGCGACGGCCGGCATATAGCGGATGAATTCCATCGGCGGCTCCACGAACGCCTCCCCGTACTTGAACGTGCCGGCGAACAAGCCGATCGGGATCGCGACGAGGCAGGCGAGCGCGAACCCCGCGCTGACGCGGAACACGCTGACGCCGATATGGTTCCAATACGCGGACGTGCCGAGCAGGTCGAACATCGTGTTCAGCACCGTGCCGGGCGTCGGCAGGAAGATCGGATTCACGAATTCTCCGTAGCTGAGCACCGCCCAGACCGCCAGCATGACGGCGAAGGAGACGACGGCCACGATCGTGAAGCCGGTCTTCGGCACGTCCTCGAATATTCGCATCGCGCTGCGTTTCTTCGCCGCCGGCTTCGCTGCGCTCGTCTTCGCGTTCGACGGCTGCGCGGCGGCCGCGACTTGCTGTCCTCCCAATTGCTCGTTCGCCATACTCATGCGATCACTCTCCTGCGGCTTTAATGACGAACTTCGGTTCCAGCAGCGCTTCTACGTCCGGAATGGACGAGATCATGTCCAGTCCCTTCAAGAATTCCGCCGTCTTCTTGCCCGTGTAAGCGAGCGACGTATACTCCTCGCGAACTTCGAACGCGTTCACGTTGTCCTCTGCGGTGAACAGCTTAATGCTCTCTAGCCCGAGCTTGAAGTCCTCCGGCGACGTCTCCGCCTTCTTCGCCATCAGCTCGATCGACTCTTGCTCATGGTCCTTGAAGTAGGCGAGCGCATCGAACCATGCGTCGATGATCTTCTGCACGTCGTCCGGACGGTTCTCCACGACGCTCTCCTTGAAGACGAGCAGGTCCGGAATGAGCCCCGGCGTGTCTTTGGACGAGAACAGAATCTTGCCCTTGCCTTCCTTGACCGCGGTCGTCTGGAACGGCTCCCATAGGACGGAGGCGTCGGTCTTGCCGGAGATGAAGGCCGGCGCGGCGTCGTTGACCGTCATGTTCGTGTATTTAATGTCGCTCTCCGACATGCCGTTCTGTTCAAGGGCGGTCAGCAGCAGCAAGTGATCGACCGTGCCGAGCTCGGTCGCGACGGTCTTGCCCTTCAGATCTTGGATCGAGTTGAACTCCGGCTTGCTGACGATGGCGTCTCCGCCGTCGGAGTTGTCGTTCACGAGGACGGCCTTCAGCCCGATTCCCTTGGACAGCGGCGCGAGCGTGTCGGACAGCGTTTGGCTATTCGCGTCGACTTTGCCGGTCGCGAGCGCCTGCAGGGAGTCGCTGTATACCGGGAACCACTCCAATTGAACGTCGACGCCGTGCTTCTCGAAGAAGCCTTTCTCCTCTACCAGGAACCAGAAGAACCAGCCCGGCCACGGGCTCAGCGCGATCTTGATCGGTCCGTCCGCGCTTCCGGCGTTATCTTTGTTACCGCAAGCGGACAACAGGAGGCTGCTGACCAACACGACCGACAGTAGGGCGGACATCAACTTGCGAGGGCGTAATCCAATCGGTTTCATGACTCTCCCACTCCTTTGTTATTTGTCTGTTTAGAATAGAAAAAGCCTGAGAGAGAGGGTCTCCCAGGCTTTTGTCCTTCCGTGTAATTGACCGAGGCGGCAGATCGCGCGCCTTAGCCAAGCGCCGTCTCTCGGACCAGCTTGGCGCAGCCAACGGAACCCTAGACGACTTGGCGTTTCCCATGATCGTTCGGGAAACCGATATATAGTTGTTAGATTTACTAACATACTACCAACTGTTTGTGTGATTCGTCAATAAGCATGTTAGTTTTTTTAACATATTTCATTTCAATGTTCGGTTACACCGTCAAATACTTCATGACCGCCGGATCGTCTAGCTCCTCGCGACCGCCATGCCACACGATCGTACCTTTCTCCATAATATAGAACCGGTCCCCGACGCTACGGACGAAGTCCAGACTCTGCTCGACGAGCAGAATCGCCGTCTTCCCCTCATCGCGTATGCCCCGAATGACGTCCTGGATCGCCTCGACGATCGACGGCTGTATGCCCTCGGTGGGCTCGTCGAGCAGCAACAGCTCCGGATCCGAGATGAGAGCCCGCGCGAACGCGAGCTGCTGCTGCTGGCCGCCGCTCAGGTCGCCGCCCTTCCGGCCGTAGAACTCCGGCAGGATCGGGAATTTCTCGACGGCGACAGCCGGGATGTCCTTGCCTTTGCGCTTCGCCGAATCGCGGTTCGCCTCGAGTCCGATGCGCAGGTTCTCGTACACGGACAGCTGGGAGAAGATCTCGCGCCCTTGCGGCACGTAACCGATCCCGCTCCTGGCCCGCTCCCCCGGCGCCCGCTTCGTAACATCCGCGCCCTTGAAGGAGACGGACCCCTTCCTCGCCTTAAGCAACCCCATGATGCTCTTCACGAGCGTAGATTTGCCGACGCCGTTGCGCCCCATCAGGCAGACGACCTGCCCCGGCTCGACCGTCAACGTCACGTCGCGCAGGATGACGCTCTCCCCATAACCCGCTTCAAGCCGTTGAACTGACAGCATCGTAATCCCGCCTTTTGCCGAGGTAGACTTCCGCTACCCGATCGTCTCTTTGCACCTCGTCCATGGAACCTTCCTTCAACAGCTTCCCTTCGTGCATAACGGTGACCTTGCTTGCAAAATTGCGCACGAACTCCATGTCGTGCTCGACGACGACGACGGTCCGCTTGCGCACGATTTCCTGCAACAGCTCGCCCGTCTTGTCGGTTTCCTTGTCGGTCATTCCCGCGACCGGCTCGTCGAGCAGCAGAATTTCCGGCTCCTGCAACAGCATCATGCCGATCTCGAGCCATTGCTTCTCCCCGTGGGAGAGCAAGCCCGCACGCAGCTCCTTCTTGTCGCCGAGGCCGATGAGCGCAAGCTCGGCGTCGATCCGCTCTTGGTCGGCTTTGCGCATCTTGGCGCGAAGGGTCGACCAGACGCCGCGATTCTGCGCCATGGCGATCTCCAGATTCTCCTCCACCGTCAGCCCGGCGAAGATCGAAGGCGTCTGGAACTTGCGTCCGATGCCGAGCTGCGCGATCTCGTGCTCCTTGCGCTTCGTCACGTCGACGGCGCCACTCTTGCCGTTGAACAGCACCGAGCCGCCGGCAGGCTTCACCTTGCCGCAGATCGCGTCGAGCATCGTCGTCTTCCCCGCCCCGTTCGGGCCGATCAGAAACCGCAGTTCCCCGGGCAACAGCTCCAGACTCATCTCTTGAACGGCTTTGAAGCCGTCAAACGACACGGTTACCTTCTGGCACGACAGAATTGAGCTTGATTTCATTCGTCTTCCGCCTCCTAGTGAGTAGTTGCCCCCCTTGCCGAATGACGCCGACGATGCCGCCCGGCAGGAATACCGTCACGACGATGAACAACGCGCCGAGCATGAACAGCCAGAAATCCGGATAAGACGCGCTCAGCTCGCTTTTCGCTTGCGTCATGATGATCGCCCCGATGACCGCGCCCACGAGCGTTCCCCGGCCGCCGATGGCGACGAGCAGCACGAGCTCGATCGACGGCACGATGGCCATCATCGTAGGCGAAATAATGCCGACGTGGAACACGAACAACATGCCCGCGAGCCCCGCCAACGCCGCGGATACGGCGAAAGCCGCCATCTGATACTTCGCCGGATCGTAGCCGAGGAACCGGGTGCGGTTCTCCCCGTCTCGAATGGCGCGCAGCACCTTGCCGAACCGACTCTTGACCAAGTATCTGCAGACAAGGAACGCGACGAGGAGCGCGACGACCGTCGCGAGATACACCATTGTCTTGGCCGTATCGGACTTCAAGCTGTACCCGAACAGCTTCGTGTAGCCCGTCAATCCGTTCGTCCCGCCCGTGTACGCCTGCTGACCGACGAACAGGGTGACGGTAATGATAACGAGCGCTTGCGTCAGAATCGTAAAATAAACGCCGCGGATCCGGTTACGGAACGTGAAGAAACCGAGCACGAGCGCCAGCGCCGCCGGTATGACGATGCCCATGACGGCCGCGAAGGCGAAGCTCTTGAACGGCTCCCAGAACCACGGCAGCTTCGTCAGCCCCATCCAATCCATGAAGTCGGGCAAGCGCGAACCGCTCGCTTCGAGCTTCAGGTGCATCGCCATCGCGTAAGCGCCGAGGCCGAAGAATACGCCGTGGCCCAAGCTGAGAATGCCGGTGTACCCCCACAACAGATCAAGGCCGAGCGCCACGATCGCGAAGGCGAGACACTTCGCCAATAAGTTCAATCTGAAATCGCTCAAGTAGAGCGGAGCCGACAGCAGCGCGCCGGCGGAAACGGCATAGACGACGAGCAGCCAAATCCGGCGCGACGCATGAATGGAAGACAACAACGCGATCACCTGCTTCCCTACGAATATCCCTTGCCTTGCGCGAACCTCCGAAGCTTAGTCGAGCGAACGCGTCCGAACCGCGAACATGCCCATCGGCTTCCACTGCAGGAAAGCCACGATGCACAGGAAGACGAGAACCTTGCCGAGCGAAGCGTCCGTCCACCATTCGAATAGCGTGTTGAACACCCCGATGCCAAGCGCGCCGGCCACGGTGCCGACGAGCTTGCCGACTCCGCCGAGGACGACGACCATGAACGCGTCGACGATATAATAAGTGCCGATAGACGGCCCGATCGGTCCGATTAACGTAAGCGCGCAACCTGCGATGCCCGCGATGCCCGAGCCGATCGCGAAGGTGATGGCATCCACCCTGCGCGTCGATATGCCGAGGCATGCCGCCATGTCGCGATTCTGCATGACCGCGCGCATCCGACGCCCTGCGCCGCTGCGGTAAATATACAAGTACATGCCGACCAGGATGAGAATGACGAGCGCGATGATGAACAGCCTTTTGTACGGAAGCACGACCCCGCCCATCAAAGTCAGTCCGCCGTTCAGCCAGGAAGGACTCTCGACGCCGACGTTGGGCGCCCCGAAGATGGAACGCGCGAGCTGCTGCAGCATGAGACCGACGCCCCAGGTGGCAAGCAAGCTATCCAGAGGCCGGCCGTACAAGAAACGAATTAACGTGACCTCCAGCAGGAACCCGATCGCGAACGCGAGCGCGAAGCTCACGAGAATGGCCAGCGGGAAGTAGGCGTCGAACATGCTCTTGGGAAAAGACGACTTAAAGATTTCTTGCGTCATATAAGCGCCGTAAGCGCCGATCATGATGAATTCGCCGTGCGCCATGTTGATGACCCGCATAAGACCGAACGTAATCGCGAGCCCGAGCGCGATAAGCAGCAGAATGGAGCTGACACTGAGGCCGTTGAACATTTGCGTTACCCATATTTCCATCGACGATAACCTCCCTTGCCTTCGGTAAAAGCGAGGGGAAGGCCCGGCTGAACGCCGAACGCTTCCCCTGCTTGTGCTGCGGCTAGATTACGACCCTTCGCTGAGCCCCTTCGCCCATTCGTAAGTCTTCAGGTACGGATCCGGCTTCACCGGACCGCCGGAGTTCCACAGCTCCACGATTTGACCGTCGGCTTGGATCTCGCCGATCCGCACGGTCTTATAGATATGCTGGTTGTCTCCGTCGATCGTGACTTTGCCTTCCGGCGCGTTGAATTCAATTCCCTTGGCAGCTTCTTTCACTTTGTCTACGTCGAAGGAACCGGCCTTCTCGGCCGCTGCCGCCCACAGATAGACCGCCACGTATCCGGCTTCCATCGGGTCGCTCGTAACGCTGTCCGCGCCGTATTCCTTCTTGAAGTTCTCGACGAACGCCTTGTTCTCCGGCGTATCCGTCGTCTGATAGTAGTCCCACGCGACGAGGTGGCCCGTTAAGTATTCGGGACCGATGCCCTTCACTTCTTCCTCCGCGACGCTGACGGATACCGTCATCAGGTCCGCGGAAGAGATGCCCGCATCTTTCAATTGCTTGAAGAACGCCACGTTGCTATCGCCGTTCAGCGTGTTGTACACGACGTCCGGCTTCGCTTCCTTGATCTTCGCGATGATCGTCGTATAATCCGTATGTCCAAGCGGGGTGTATTCCTCCGCGACGGCTTCTCCGCCGTTGGCGGCGAGCTGCGCCTTGATGATCTTGTTGGCTGTACGCGGGAATACGTAGTCGGAGCCGAGCAGGAACACTTTCTTCTTGCCCTTCTCCAGCAGGAAGTCGACGGAAGGGATGATCTGTTGGTTCGTCGTTGCGCCGGTGTAGAAGATGTTAGGGGATGATTCCAAGCCTTCGTATTGCACCGGATACCAGAGCAGGCCGTTCAATTCTTCGAATACCGGAAGCATCGCTTTACGGCTGGAGGACGTCCATCCGCCGAATACCGTCGCGACTTTGTCTTCCGATAAGAGCTTGCGCGCCTTCTCCGCGAATGTCGGCCAGTCGGACGCTCCGTCTTCCACGACCGCTTCGATCTGCTTGCCGAGCACGCCGCCCTTGGCGTTGATTTCTTTGATCGCCATCAGCTCGGAGTTCTTGACCGTCACTTCGCTGATCGCCATCGTGCCGCTCAAGGAGTGCAGAATACCGACCTTGACTGTGTCTCCCGATGCCGCGGACGACGCCGGCGCCGAAGACGAGCTCCCCGCTTCTCCGTTGTCGTTGTTGTTGCCGCACGCCGCGAGCACCATGCTCGCGCTCAATGCCAATACGAACCCTTTGATCCAATTACCCTTCCTCATCCTTCCACTCCCCGATCTTTTGTATGGTTTCTCTCTTTAAATCCGAACGTTAGGTTCTCTCCACAACCTCACCGTTCGTGAATCCATTATATGGCGATTTTCTATGTGGTGTCAATATACATGACATAACATTTGAGAAATATCTATTTTTCGGGATAAAATCTTCAACGTCCTCATAGTTTATGTTAGTTTTATTAACATTATAATGCGATTTAATGACAAAACTGCGGGTTTGTGTCGGGTTCTTCGCGAGTGTTGCACGGTCGGCGCGATCCCCATCTGCGGCGATTTAGCGCCATCATATAACGTTATTCCGGCGCACTCCCCATCCACGGAGATTTAGCGCCATCACATAACGTTATTCCGGCGCACTCCCCATCCACGGAGATTTAGCGCTATCACATAACGTTATTCCGGCGCGCTCCCCATCCACGGCGATTTAGCGCCATCACATAACGTTATTCCGGCGCGCTCCCCATCCACGGCGCTGTAGCGTTACCACATAACGTTGCATCGGCGTATTCCCTAATCGCGGCGCTGTAGCGTTACCACATAACGTTACACGGGTGCATTCCACTTCTGCCCATGAAAAGACGCCCCTTCGCATCGAAGGAGCGTCCGCTTACCGCATATACCTTAGTACACTCTTACTTCCACGATCTCCGCCCGCTCCCCGCCGTTCGTCTCGCGGACGACGACGCGGATGCTCTCCGCGCGCATCGGCGCGGCCAACCGATGGACGCGCTTGCGTTTGCGGTTATCGTCGACGCTCGCGATCGTCTTCCACTCGCCAGAGGCGAGCGCTTCGACGTCGTAGCGCTTGGCGAGCTCGGGAATGACCGCGAACGGCGTCTCGTGGTGGTGCAGGTTGATCAGATCTTCGTTGACGTCGTCGTTGAACGTCAGGTGGACTTCCGACACGTCCGCCGCGCCGCCCGTCAAGCGGACTTCCAGCCACTCGGCCCCGCCCGCCGCGAGCGGCTCGGACACCCACGCATGCGGACCGCCGTAGGGGCGAGCATAACCGTCGATCGCTTTCGCCGCATCGTACGCGCCCGTCTTGACGTCGAAGCAGAACGGCTGACGCACGAGCCGGCGCTGGGTCCATTCGACGACCGGCTGATCCGGCTGATGGTCCTCGAGGTTGGAGCTGACGAGCGGCTTCGTGCCTCGTTCGAACGCGATGACGCCCGTGATCGGTACCGCCGACTTGAACAACCCGACCGCATCGTTCGCCCGAACGATTAGGAAGGCGTTGCAAGGCTCGTCGCCGAACAGATCCGCCGCGACCGGCACGTCCACCCATTGCGACTCCCCGGCTGCCACCGCAATATCGACCGCATAACGCTCGTTCGCGGGCACGTAATTTTCCGCGCGGCCCGTATCCCACAGCTCGACCCGAAGCGTCGTCGCCTCGCTCGCGGACACCAATAACCTCAACCCGCCAAGCGAGCCCGCTACCGGGAACAGCAAGCCTACGTCCTTCTCCAGCGCATACGCATCCGCCGGCCGGTCCAACCGGATCTCTCCCATGACGCTCGAAGCGCTCGCAGCCCCGTCCCGCGCCAGATCCGCCGCATCCTCGTTACGCAGCCCGATGATCGACGAATCGTGCCTCAGCATCGTCTGCTGCAGCTCCGCCAGATGCTTCTCCCGCAGCTCGCGAGGCGTAATGCCCTTCTTCAGCGCCAGCGCCGCGCCGAACCCGGCCGCCTCGCCCATGACCGCGCACGTCGCCATGACGCGCGTCGTGCCGAACGCGACGTGCGTCGCGCTAACGTTGCGGCCCGCGAACAGCAGGTTGCGGACGTTCTTCGAGTAGAGCGAGCCGAACGGAATATGGTAGATGCCGTCCGGATGCAGATGCTTCGAGCCGCTCTCCTGCGCGTACATTCCTTGCGGCGGGTGAAGGTCGATCGACCAGCCTCCGAAGGCGATCCGATCGTCGAACGGCCGCTGCGAGATAACGTCGCTCTGCGTCAGCACCGTGTCGCCGAGGAAGCGGCGATACTCGCGCTTGCCCGGAATGGAGCCGACCCACTCGAGCGTCATGTTATCCGCTTCGAACTTGCCGCTGTTTTTAATATAGTTCCAAATTCCGTAGATGACCGACCACAGCTCGTCGCGAATTCGCTCGTTCTCGTGCACCGTGTCCAGCTCTCCGCCCCACTCGATCCACCAATAATGGCAGCCGGAGTCGCCGCTGCGGATAACGCGCTTGATCGGAATCGACGTCTGCTCGATGTCCTTCGCGAACGACGGCGCGACGAACCGAACCGGCTTGCCGACGTCCTTCGTGTAGAACAGCAGCGTGCTGCCGAGCGTAATATCGTCGGCGACTTCCGGCGCCCAATCTTCGCCGTACTCATGGCGCGCTTCGCGTCCGATCCGGTACGCCGCCCCCGCGAGGAAGCCGACGAGTCCGTCGCCGGAGCAATCGAGGAACATCTCGCTCTCGAAGCGGATGAGCCGCTCCGAGCCCATCATCCAGCCGGTGACGCTGCGGATCGTCCTGTCGTCCAACTCGCCTTCCGCCTCGACTTCGCGCACGTCGGTGTTCAAGTACAAGCCGATGTTCGGCTCCGCCTTCACCGCCTCGAGCAGCGTCACGTCCCACAGGTACGGATTGCCTTCCGGGTTGCGGAACTGGTTCTCCACGAACAGCTCGCCCATGATGCCAGTCTCCCGAGCGAACCGGTTGACGCCGTGGCTCGTCGCGCCGCACACCCAGACGCGCACCTCGGAGCTCGAGTTGCCGCCGAGCACCGGACGGTTCTGCACGAGGGACACCGTAAGCCCCATGCGGGCCGCGGCGATGGCGGCGCTGATGCCGGCCAAGCCTCCCCCGACGACGGTAATGTCCGTTCTGACCGTTTCTTGTCTCATGCCTATGACCTCCTGGGATTACGATTCCGGATCAGCCTTTGACGGCGGAGCTGGAAATGCCTTGAATGATATATCGCTGGCCGACGAGGAAGATGACGATCATCGGGATGATCGCCGCGGCGGATGCCGCCATCATGCCGTTGTAGTCGACGTTGTTCTCGAGAATGAAGTTCTGCAGGCCGAGCGGAATCGTGTACAAATCCGGACTCGTCAGGAACACGAGCGCATTCTCGTAGTCGTTCCAGTGCCAGGAGAAGTCGATGATCGCGAACGTCGCGAGAGCCGGCTTCGCCAGCGGCAGAATGAGACGGAAGAAGATGCGGAAGTGGCCCGCTCCGTCGAGGAACGCCGATTCCGTAATTTCCTTCGGCACGCTCATGAAGAACTGCCGAAGCATGAACACTCCGAAGATCGAGAACATGCCAGGAAGAATGAGCGCCCAGTGCGTATTGTAGATATGAAGCCAATTGAACATGATGAACTTCGGCACGAAAATAACCTGAGGAGGAATCATCATCATCGACAAGTACACGATGAACAACGTATCGCGGCCCTTGAATTCGGTACGCGCGAACCCGTACGCCGCCAGTGCGGACAGGAATACCGCTCCGACGGTCGAGATGACCGCTACTTTGATCGAGTTGAGGTAATACGGCACGAAGCTGTAATCGCCCGTCCAAATCCGCTTATGGTTGCTCCAATCGAGCTTCGACGGCAGCCACTTCGAGAACACTTCGCTCGGCGTCTGGAACGACGTGCTGATCATCCATAGGAAAGGAAGGATCATGAACAGGCCCGCGATAAGCATGACGACGGTGACGGGCGCTTTCACCCTTTTTCCGGTTTCAATCATGAGATTCCCTCCTTCCTAGTAATGAACCCAGCGCTTCTGGCCGACCCATTGGATAACGGTAATGACCAGGATGACCGCGAACAAGAACCACGAGATCGCGGACGCATAGCCCATCTCGTAATAGCTGAACGCCGTCTTGTAGACGAACAGCGACAGAATCGTCGTGCTTCCGCTCGGACCGCCCTGCGTGATCGCCTGGATGAGCGAGAACGACTTGATCGTCATGATCAGGCCGGTAATGAGCAGGAGGAACGTCGTCGGGCTGACGAGCGGCCATACGATCTTCCACGTGATCGTCCGCGTGCCGGCGCCGTCGATCTTCGCCGCTTCGAGCTGCTCGGTCGACACTTCCTGCAGCGCCGCCAAGTAGATGATCATGTTGTAGCCGAGCATGAACCAGATCTGCACGATGTCGATCGCGTACATCGCCGTGTCCGAATCGGCGAACCAGCCCGGAGGCGACGCGATGCCGATCCAGCGAAGCACCTCGTTGATCGGCCCGTGCGACGGCTGGAACAGCAGCATCCAGACGAACGCGACGGCGACGCCGCTCGAGATGTACGGCAGGAAGAACATCCCTCGCAAGAGGCCCTTCAGGTAGACGCTCCGGTTCAGCACCATCGCGACGAGGAACGCCAGCACGAGCGATACCGGAACGGAGAGCAAGAAGATCGCGGTATGCTTGATCGCCGCGTAGAAGTTATCGTCCTCGAACATCCGCTTCAGGTTGTCGAGTCCCGTGTAATGCCAGTTCGGATTGGCGAATTGATAGTCGGTGAACATCAGTCCGAACGAGAACAGCGCCGGCAAGATGAAGAACGCGAGGATGCCGAGCATGTTCGGCATGATGAACGCGTATCCGATCCACCCTTGCTTCTGAATCCAGCTTCTCCGTTTCACGGTATCGCCGCCTTTCGTATACAGCTTTCTGGATGCGACAAAGAGAAGAAGGAAGCGATGTACCTTCTTCTCTTTGTCGTGTCGTGCCTATGGGTGGCTTACTTAATGTAATCCTGGTGGCGCTTCGCCATGTTCTTGAGCGTCGTATCGATATCCTGCTTGTTCAGGAGATATTTCTCATACTCTTCCTTGCGCGCGTCGAGCGCTTGTTGAGGCACGCTAAGCTGGAACGATTCGAATTGGCCGAAGACGACTTTGTTCATCGAATCCGTATCGTACTTGTCTTCGACGCCCTTCAGCAGCAGCTTCATCGCTTCGGCGTTGTCTACGCTCTTCGAGGAAGGAATGCGTCCGCCGCTCGCCATCGGCAGCATGCCGCCGTCGGAGTACCACTTCGCGAACTTCCATGCCGCTTCTTGGTGCTTGGACTTCGCGTTGACGGACAACACGTCGCCGAGACCGCCGGAATACTTGTAGTTCGTCTGTTCCTTGTTGACCTTCGGAATCGTCGCGAACGCGATCTGGAAGTCGTGCGGGAAGTCCTTCAGGTTGTTCGCGTTGCGGAAAATAAACTCGCCCGCGCTCAGCATCGCGCTCTCGCCCTTCAGGAACATCGTGTCGACCGGCATCTTGCTGGTCAGCTGCTCGCCGTATTCAGGCGTCGACTTGTCGACGAACATCATCTCGTGCAACGTCTCGAACTGCTCTTTCCAGAGAGGGTTGTCGAAGTTCGACGTACCGTCCGCCTTCGTGACGCCAAGACCCGCGATCGTGCCGTCGATCGTCGCAGTGAACATCGCGTCGTGCTGCAACAGGCCGTATACGCCGTCTTTGGTCAGCTTCTTCGCGTAGTCTTGCAGGTCCGCCCACGTCCAGTCCAGCGGCGGGATCGGCAAGCCGGCGTCGTCGAGCATTTGCTTGTTGAGCCAGATGAAGCCCATGTTCTTCTTCGTCGGGATGCCGTAGTACTTGTCGTTGATCTTCCATTGCGCCGCGTCGGAGCCCATCTTCTCTTCGACGTTATAATCCGGCTTCGCGCTCAGGTCGACCGCCGTGCCGGCATCGACGCGCTTCTGCAGGCGGGTCAGCGTGTAGTTGATGTACAAGTCCGCGTCTTGGCCGGTCATGAGCGCCGTGTCCAGCTTCAGGTTGCCGGCGTCGTCGTTGACGTAACGCACGTACTCGACTTGAACGTCGGGATTATCTTTATTCCAGTTATCGACGACCGCTTGCGGTCCCGCTTCCGCCGGTACCGCGCCCCACAGCGTCAGCTTCACTTTCTCTCCGCTCGGTTGCGATGCACTTGCGCTGCCGCTCGGCGACGCGCCGGCGTTGTTGCCGTTATTGCCGTTGTCTCCGCAAGCAGCGAGCAAGGACGATGCCAGCACGAGGCTCATAGCGCCCGTAAACCACTTCGTTTTTTTCATTTCGTCTTCCCCCTCGGAAGGTTGTTGTTGTTCTTTACGTCTTTAACTTTATCACCGGGCGGCGAATCGGGGGATGAACGGCGTTTGGACATTCATAGAACGGATTTTGGTTGTTTGCGGTATTCGCTCGGCGTGACGTCGCACCAACGCTTGAAGATCTTGATGAAGTAATTGTCGTTCTCGAAGCCGACCTTGCGGCCGATGTCGCTGACCGTCAGGTCGGTCTCCTCGAGCAGCATGCGGGCGGCTTGAATGCGCCGGTTCTGGATAAAGTGGGTTAACGTGGAGCCGGTCTTCTTCTTGAACAGGTCGCTCACATAACTAGCGTCCATTCGAATAAGCTCGGACAACGACTTCAGAGTCACTTCTTCCGCGTAGTTCGCTTCGATATGCGCGATGATTCGGTTCATCTCGGGATGATCCGTCGGCTCGTCCTTCGCCTTGTCGGGGAACCACTTGTCGGCCTTGCGCAGCTTCGCCTGCTTCTCGAGCTCGATCGCGACTTTATCCATGGCCTGCTTAATGCCCTGAAGATCCAACGACAGCTTCAGCAAGTAGCCCGAGGCGCCATGCTCGACGGCCTGGCGGGCGTACTCGAACTCGCTGATCGCCGTGAGCATGACGAAGCGGCATTCGAAGCCTTCCGCGCGCGCCGACTGCAACAGCTTGACGCCGTCCATGACGGGCATGTCGATGTCGGAGACGACGACGTCCGGACGCAGCTCGCGAATGAGCTTGAGCCCTTCTTCCCCGTTATCGGCTTCGCCGACGATCTCGAACGGAATGCCGGCCTTGCCGAACAGCTTGCGCATGCTCGCGCGCGCCGGCCCCTCGTCATCCACGATCAGCATTCTCCACATTCCCGTTCCCCTCCTTCGCATACGGCTTGGACAGCAGCATCGGCATGTGCAGCTGCACTTGCGTGCCTTCGTCGGTCGATTGGATTCGCAGTCCCGTGCTCTGATTTTTGAACATCAGCTCCAACGTCTCCCGTATATTTTGCACCCCGATGCTTTTGCGCTTGCGGACGACCTTCCGTTCCTTCGCCCGATCGATGCCGACGCCGTTGTCCGCGACTTCCAAGTACAGCGTCCGATTCTGCTCCCAGACGCGGATCCGGATGATGCCTTCCGCCCCGGTCTGGCCGAAGCCGTGAAGAAGAGAGTTCTCGACGAGCGGCTGCAGGCAGAACTTCGGAATAAGCGCGTACCGCAATTCTTCGTCGACGTCGTACTCGAGCGCTATACCGTGCCCGAAGCGCCGGCGTTGGATATCCATATACGATTCGATAAGCACCAGCTCGTCCTTCAGCAGAATAAGGTCGACTTCGGTGTTCAGCGTCGTCTCCAGAATTTTGCCGAGCGCGACGCAGATTTCGTAGATATCGTCATCGTCCTTGTCGAGAGCGATGCTCTTGATCGTATTCAGCGTATTGAGCAGGAAGTGCGGGTTCATCTGGGAGAGCAGAACCTGGAACCGCACGTACTGCTTCTGCCTCTCCTCCAGCTGAAGCCGTTCGAGCAAGGCGTTGATGTCGTCGATCATCGCGTTGAAGCTCTGGGTGAGCGCCAGAATCTCGCCCCGTCCTTCCTCCGGCAGCTTCACCTTCAGATTAGACTTCACGGAACGCTCCATCTTCTTCTGGAACAGCTTCAGCGGCACCGTGATCGTCGCCGAGATGAGGTACGTGAGCAGCACGAATAGCAGCAGAATCGCCCCATAGCCGATGTAGAACCGCTGCTTCTGCCGGTCGACGTCATGGAACAGCGCGGATAGCGGCATTTTCTTCACGAGATAGCCGTCGAGGCCCTGGATGCGGCTGAACGAATAGAGCGTGTCGCCGTCGACGACCGACGATGCGTCCGCTTGGGCCCGAGACTGCGCGATGCCCTTCAGCGCGGAAGCGGACAGCGTCTCGCCTGCCGCCGAGCTCAGCATCGCGTTCCCCGCCGCGTCGAGCAGGAAATACGCGGCCTCACCCGTCAGACCCGCGGTCGTTCGGTCGAACCATTGCTCGTAATCGATGCTGAACCGGCCGTAGCCGTAAGGCTTCAGCCCTTCGTCCCGAAGCAGTTGGTACAAGCTAAGCATCTTGCGGCTCGTCGTCCACTCGCGAGTGACATCGTTGTCGTCTTGCGGGTTCCACGCGTACCGCTCGCCGCCCTCGCGCCGCAGCTCTTGAACCCAAGGCTCGGCCGTGATCTCGTCGTAGACGAGCGCGTTCTGGGGCGTGAACGACGTATAGACGTTGCCGTTCAAGTCGATCAGCGTATAGTAGACCGTCGCGCCCGTCAGGAAGAAGCTGTTCTCGATGCCGGCGAACTTGTTCTCGACGAGCCGCTTGCGCGTCAGTTGATTATATTGGTCGGGATTGATCATCGCCGATCGGAGCGTTGAATCCTGTTCGAGCAGCATGCCCGTCTTCATGACGAGGCTCATTAAGTCGACGAGATCGGTCTTGATCCCCTCAAGCTGCTCGATGTTCTTGGCGGAGGCATCGGCCTGCAGCATCCGCTCTGTCTCGCTGAAGTTATAGGCGACGAGCATCGCGATCGGCAGCAGCAGGAACACCACGAACGCGAGCAGGATGCGGTTCTTGAACGTACCCGGCGTGAGCGTCCGGAACAGGCGCTTGAGCATGATGCAATCCTCCATTCTTACCCCCATCTTATCACAACGCCAAAAAAACGCGCGAGGGAACCGAAGTTCCTTCGCGCGCCTGGGGCACTCTCGTATTCGTCGTAATTACTTCGCCTCTGCGGACGAAGAAGCGCTTGGAGACGCGCTCGGGGATGCGCTTGGCGATGCATCCGGCGATCCCGACGCGCTCGGAGAAGCGGACGGGCTTGCCGTCGGCTCAGGCAACGTCACCTTGATCTCGAGCTTGTCCTGCTCGGCGGTCAAGAAGTCGCTGACTTTCGTCGAAGCGATGGTCGACTTCAACGTATCCTTGTTCTCCTCGGTCAGCTTATCGTAAGGTGTCGCCTCGCGGCTCTCAACCTTCATGACGTGATAGCCGAACTGCGTCTGCACCGGATCGCCGATCTTGCCGATCTCTTGCTTGTTCGCGGCGTCCTTGAACTCCGCGACGTAACCGCCGACGGTCGCCTTCTCGTACAAGCCGCCTTTATCCTTGGAACCCCCGTCGTCGGAATACTCCTTCGCGAGCGCGTCCCAGTCTCCGCCGGCTTCCAGCTTCGCCTTGACTTCCTGCGCGCGCTTGAGCGCTTCCTCGTCCGTGCGGACGGAAGCTTGCGTCGATTGGTCGACGGTCTGAACGAGAATGTGGCGAACGGTCACGACGTTGAAGTCGGAAGGATCCTTGTCGTATTGGGCCTTCAATTCGTCTTCCGTCACTTTGCCCTTGAGCTCGGTCAGCTTCGCGTTGTAGTACATCTGGAACGAGTAATCGTGCTTGAAGAATTTGACCGCTTCCGCTACGGACAAGTCGTGCTCGTCCATGTACGACTTGATCTGATCCGAGCCTTCGCCCTTCAAGCCGTCCTTCAGCTGCGTCTCGAATTGCTCCGCGGACTCCTTGACCGTCTTCTTGTCGTCGTCGGAGATTTGCTGCGCGAACACCTTGGAGACGACGTATTGCTTCACGAAGTTTTCCTTCAGCTGTTCGATCGTCATGTACATCGATTTCTCCGGGCTTACGAACATCTGGAAAGCCGCGTATTTGTCGTATTCCGTGCTCGTTACCTTACCGCCGTCTTTATATGTGGCGATAACGTCCCCCTTGCTCGATCCCGGAAAATCCCCGTCCTTGTTCTTCCCGCAGCCGGACAATAGCGCGACGGGCATGATCGCCGCCAGCATCAATGCGGCGAGCCGACGGTTCGGCATGCGCTTATGGTGCAACATCCTGCAATTCTCCCTTCGATTTTGTCGCTTCTTTATATTGTACCAGAAATTGTTCGACAAGCGCTAATAAAGCGTTCTCATCGAGTCCGCGCACCTTGAACCGAAGAAGCAGCTGCTGCGCGTTAATCGCGCTGACCAAGCGTCCTTGGAACTTCGATTCCATGGCCTTCAGCTTCGCCAGATCGATATCGTCCCGGCGCCGTTCTTCGAACTTCAGCGTCGCTTCGTCGCCGCGGCGGATGATCGATTCGATGCCGTAACGGCGGCCGTGCACCTTGAGTCTGGCGACGGCGAGCAGGTTGAGCACCGCCTTCGGCGGTTCCCCGAAGCGGTCGATCAGCTCCTCGAACAGGTCGCTCACGTCGTCGAGCGAAGCCGCGGTCGCGACCTTCTTGTAGATCTCGATCTTCTGAATGCTGTCGTAGATATAGTCCGGCGGCAAGTAAGCGTCGACGCCCAGGTCGAGCTGCGTATTGACCGGTTGCGGCGGCAATACCGCGCCGCCCATCTCCAGCTTCCGGCTCTGAATCTCTTCGGCGAGCATCTGCGAATACAGATCGAAGCCGACGGAGGCGATGAAGCCGTGCTGCTCCGCGCCGAGCAGATTGCCCGCGCCGCGGATCGACAAGTCGCGCATCGCGATCTTGAAGCCGGAGCCGAGCTCCGTGAATTCCTTGATCGATTGCAGCCGCTTCTCCGCGACTTCGGTCAGCACCTTGTCCCGCTGGTACGTGAAGTAAGCGTACGCGATCCGGTTCGACCGTCCGACGCGCCCCCGCAGCTGATACAGCTGGGATAGACCCATCTTGTCCGCGTCGTGGACGATGAGCGTGTTCACGTTCGGGATGTCGACGCCCGTCTCGATGATGCTCGTGCTGACGAGCACGTCGTACTCCCCGTCGAGGAAGTCGAGAATCGTCCGCTCCAGCTCCTGCTCGCTCATCTGGCCGTGGCCGACCGCGACTCGCGCGTCCGGCACGAGCGCGCTGATCTGCTCGGCCATCTGGTAGATTCCTTGCACCCGGTTATAGAGATAATAGACTTGCCCGTCGCGGGCGAGTTCCCGTTCCACCGCTTCCCGCACGAGCGTCGGACTGTATTCGACGACGTAGGTTTGAACCGGGAACCGGTTCTCCGGCGGCGTCTCGATAACCGATAGATCCCGTACGCCGAGCATGGACATATGGAGCGTACGCGGAATCGGCGTCGCCGTCAGCGTCAGCACGTCCACGTTCGTCTTGATCTTCTTCAGCTTCTCCTTATGCGTCACGCCGAACCGCTGCTCCTCGTCCACGATGAGCAGTCCGAGATCCTTGAAGATGACGTCCTGCGAGAGCAAGCGGTGCGTTCCGATGACGACGTCGACCGTTCCGGCCTTGAGCCCCTTCATCGTATCCGTCTGCTCCTTGCGTGAACGAAACCGGCTCAGCACCTTGATGTTGAACGGATAGCCGGAGAATCGCTCGCGGAACGTCTCGTAATGCTGCTGCGCCAGAATCGTCGTCGGTACGAGCACCGCCACCTGCTTGCCCTCGATCGCCGCCTTGAACGCCGCGCGAATCGCGACCTCCGTCTTGCCGTAGCCGACGTCTCCGCAGAGCAGCCGGTCCATCGGGCGAGGGATCATCATATCCTTCTTGATCTCGTCGATCGCCCGCAGTTGGTCCGTCGTCTCGTCGTACGGGAACATCGCTTCGAATTCCTGCTGATAGGGCGTATCTTCGCCGAAGCCGAACCCTTGCGTCGATTGCCGCGCGGCATACAGCTTGATCAGATCGTCGGCGATGTCCTGGACCGAGCTGCGCACCTTCGTCTTGACCCGGGTCCACTCCGCGCCGCCCAGCTTGCTGACCTTCGGCTCCTTCTCTTCGGAGCCGATATATTTCTGAATGAGATCGAATTGTTCGACCGGCACGGACAGACGGTCGCCGCCGGCATAGACGATATGCAGGTAGTCCTTGTGAATGCCGCCGACCTCGAGCGTGCCGATGCCCAGGTACTTGCCGATGCCGTGGTTCTGGTGGACGACGTAATCGCCGACCTTCAGCTCGGTATAGCTCTTGATCCGCTCCGCGTTGTCCAGATGGCGGTCGACTCGCCTCGCCTTGCGCTGCTTCTGGGTGAACATCTCCCCTTCGGTAATGACGACGAGTTTAATGGAAGGCAGCTCGAAGCCGCTCTGCAAGTTGCCTTGCACGATCTCCGGCATTTCGATCTGATAGTCTTCGAGCACCCGTCTCATCCGGTCTGCCCGCTCGGAGCTTCCTGCCAGCATGAAGATGCGCGCGCCGCTCTTGCGCCAGCGTTCCATCTCTGCTTTAAGTACGTTCATCTGGCCATGAAAGTTTTGCATCGAGCGACAGACGAAGTTCACGATATTTTGCGGCTGCGTATGCGGAATTTGCCTGACGAACAGCGACATGTATACCGTTTGGAGCCCTTTCGGATAGAGCGCCTGCTCGGCGCCGACGGCCAGCACGAAGCCGGGCAGCGACTTCCCTTGCTGGAGCAGGTGCGTCGTCCATTCGCTCTCGTCCCGCTCCAACTGGCGCGCCGTCTCGGCAAGACGGTTCGGCTCGTCCATGAGCAGAATCGTATCCTTCGGAATATAGTCGAGCAGCGTCTGGCGTTCCGGATAGAGGAGAGAAATATATTTGTAGATTTCGGAAAAATACACACTTTGTCGCAAAAGGTCTATTTCCCGGGAAATTTCTGCGGATAGCCGTTCCTTCGCCTGACGATCGCTCATCTTCTCCAATTGCTTGTCGAGCAAGTCGTGCGCGTGTTGCGCCGCGTTCTTGAACCGGCGCTCGCTGGCGATCCACTCCCGGCACGGACGTACCGTGTAGTTCTCCAGCTTGTCGATAGAGCGCTGGTCCGTCGGATCGAACGTGCGGATCGAATCGACCTCGTCGTCGAACCACTCGACGCGATACGCGCTCGCCGACGCGAGCGGGAAGAAGTCGACGATGCCGCCGCGCACGCTCAGATGGCCCTTCTGCTCGACTCGGTCGACGCGCTCGTAGCCCATCTCGATCATCGCCCGCAGGAATTGCTCCATCGGCAGCGTCTGTCCGACCTGCATGTCGATGCGCGCCTCCGCCATGGACTTGCTGTCCGGCTGGAACCGGCGCACGCCGGCGAACGGCACGACAACGAGCCCGCGGAAGCCTTCCGCAAGCTTGATCAATACTTCGAGTCTTCTCGCCGACGTCTCGGGACTCGAGATCGCCGTCTCCGCCGCGATCAATTCGTTCGCCGGATAGACGAGCACCTCGTCCGCGGACAGAAATTCCTGCAGGTCGTCCGCCATCTTCTGCGCCGAGAACATGTTATGCGTGACGACGAGCATCGGGCGATTCAGCTCCCGGTACATCGCGGCGATCGCCGCCTGCCGGGCCGAACCGGATAAGCCCGCCACCAGCTGCTCGCGCATGCCGCCCCTGAGCCCGCCTAGTATGCTTATAAGATCGGGATCGGTAACCATAGACTGAATGAGCGGTTTCATGGCATTTCCCCTTCCTTCCGGTCAATCCGCTCCGTAGTTCTCATAGGAAAAAGCCCCGGCACAAGCATAAACGGCTCCCGCCATCCACTAGGGATGGCGGGAAACGTTTATGTCGGAGACGATAGGGAATGAATGTCGCGAACGATTACATTCCCGGATCGTTATGCCAAGGCCTCCCGTTAAGGGTGTCGGAACGTGATGATGCTGCGATCATTGCAACGGATTCGATAATAATGCCAGCTCGGGATGAGCATCCAACGTCTGGCTGCAATAATCGCATATGACCCGTACGGTCACGTCCCCGTTCGAATTATACGCAATTATACGCTTTCGCTCTTCGGCGGTCAAGAATTGGAAACCGAGCCGATATTCCGGCACGTCGGCGCTCTCGAACCGTCCCAGCGGCATCTGACAATGCCGGCAAACGTAGTTTACAGCCATATGTATGCCTCCTGAAACAGGGATATGCGGCAATCGCCGCCTTCCGTCTCAGTATGCCCCATCCTCGCCCGGTTTAAGCTTGCGCGCCGCCTGCGCCGCCCGCGTTGAACTTCGCCATCGTCTGCTCGAACGGATGCTTCAGCGCGTGCTCGATCGCGTCGCACGAATCCTCGACCATGCGGCGAAGCTCCGCTTGCTCCGCCTTGGCGAAGTTCGACAGCACGTAATCCGAGATGACGATGCCGGGCTTCGGCCTCGAGATGCCGACCCTCACCCGGTTGAACGTCTGCGTGCCGGTATGCTGGATAATCGACTTGATGCCGTTATGTCCGCCGGCGCTTCCTTGGTACCTTAGTCGGATGCGCCCGACTTCCGTGTCGAGATCGTCGTACACGACGATCATGTCTTCGAGCTTTACCTTATAGTAGTCCATGAACGCCCGGACCGACTCGCCCGACAGATTCATGTACGTCATCGGCTTCAGCAGCGCGACCTTCGCGCCTTCGATGCGCGCTTCGCCCGTAAGCGCCTTGCACTTGTTGCCGTTCACGTCCGCGCCGTGCCTTCTCGCGAGCTCGTCGATGACCATAAATCCGACGTTATGCCTCGTATTCGCGTATGCGGGTCCGGGATTTCCCAGTCCGACGATCCATTTCATGGCTTGCTTCAACTCCCGATAGTCTATGCGCCAAGTATTTTCGGCAAAAAAAATAAAAATAATTTTCGCTCCATGCAACGATTGCCCTATCCCGTGTGTCCTATACAATACAAACACCAAAGGGGAAAAAGGAGTGAATTGACGTGTACATGAACGGCCAGATGATCTATGACGACAGGCACTTCCAGGATCATATGAGTTCGGAAGTACCCGTACAGATTTACTGCGGCAGATCTCACAGCGATATCGGCTTCATCGAGCAGTATGGCAAAGAGTTCGTACAGGTCAACAATATTTTCTACAGCCGCAAGCAATTTACCTTCGTATCTCGCCCGGGATATTAAAAATTAAATTTTCTACGCTCCAGTCACACGAACGAGGGGCCGCGTATTCGCGCGGCCCCTTCGCATGCTTCAACCCACTATTCTTTCTCGACGGCGACGGCCGCATCCCGGTGCTTGGCGTTCTGCTCCGCCGCGTCGTTAAGCTCGTCCAGCTCTTCCTCCGTACGTTCCTTCTGAGGCGCGAGAATGGCCACGACTACCGTGTCCGGTTCTTGCTTCGCCTCCACGCCTTCCGGAAGCTTCAGGTCCCCGACCGACAGATGCTCGCCGAGTCCCAGCCCGCTTACGTCTACCGCGATCCCGTCCGGAATGTCCTTCGGATAGCATTCGATATCGATCTCGTGCAGGATCAACTGCAGCATGCCGCCTTCCTTCTGACCCGGCGCTTGGCCGACGATGTCCAGCCTTGCCGACGTGTTGATCTTGGCGTTCATATCGACCCGCCGGAAATCGACGTGCACGACATGCTGCGTGATCGGGTCGCGTTGGAGATCCGCCATCATGATCGGATGCTTCCCTTCTCCGGGCACGTCCACTTCGATGACGGCATGAGGATGCGACCTGAGCATCGCAGCCAGCTGCTTCGCGTCGAGCGAGACCGTCGCCGGGGCTCCTAGTCCTTGACCGTAGATGACACCCGGCACTTTGCCGGATTCGCGGATTTTGCGTAATTCATAACGGCTCCCGGTATCCCGCCGTTCTACTTGTAACGTCGCGTTCGCGTTCATAGGCGTACCTCCTCGTTAGAGATATCCTATTGTTACCCGTAGCCCCATTCCGTTAAACATGCGGCTCGAACAGCTTGCTGATCGACTGCTGTTCGTGAATGCGGACGATCGCTTCCCCGATGAGCGGAGCGACAGACAGTACTTTGATCTTCTCCGTCGTGCACGGCTGTCGCAGCGGAATCGTGTCCGTGACGACGATCTCCGTGAGAGGCGAAGATTCCAGACGATCCATCGCGGCGCCGGACAGCACCGGATGCGTGCAGCAAGCGTACAGCTCGATGGCGCCCGCTTGCTTCAGCGCGTGCGCGGCGAGCGCGATCGTGCCCGCCGTATCGATGATGTCGTCGATCAGAATGGCGGTCCGTCCGGACACGTCGCCGATAATGTTCATCACTTCCACGACGCCCGGCTCCGGACGGCGCTTGTCGATGATCGCCAGCGGCGCCTGCAATTCGTCCGCGAGCCGACGAGCCCTCACGACGCCGCCGTGGTCCGGCGAGACGACGACCGGAGCCGGCAGCGACTTGCTCTTGAAGTAGTCGCCCAAGATCGGCACGCCGAGCAGATGATCTACCGGAATGTCGAAGAAGCCCTGGATCTGCATCGCGTGCAAATCCATGGCGATGACGCGGTGCGCTCCCGCCGTCTCGATCAGGTTCGCGACGAGCTTCGCCGTGATCGGATCCCGCGAACGGGCTTTGCGGTCTTGCCGCGCATAGCCGTAATAAGGCATGACGACGTTGATGGTCTTGGCGGAAGCGCGCTTCAGCGCGTCGACCATGACGAGCAGCTCGATCAGATGATCGTTGACGGGCGCCGAGGTCGACTGGATGACGTACACGTCCGCGCCCCTGACGCTGTCGTCGAGGCGGATGTGCGTCTCCCCGTCGCTGAACCGGCTCATGTCCGCGCGTCCGAGCTCCACGCCAATATAGCTGGCGATCGATTCCGCCAGCTTGCGATTGGAGCTGCAGGAGAACAGTTTCAATGTGGCATCATGGTACGCCATTTTGACAACCGCCTTTGCTATTCGTTTCGACTTCTTATTGTACTGCTTATTCTGCTTATTCCGAATCCCGTTCCTTCTTCGACTTCGCGCGCGCGCGAAGCTTAAGCGCGTAGCCCGGCTTGTTGACTTGGCGCTCGCGAGCGATCGCCACGTCGTTGTCCGCGACGTTCTGCGTAATCGTCGAACCCGCGACCACGTACGCGCCGCTGCCGATCTTCACCGGAGCGATCAAGTTCGCGTTGCTGCCGATGAAGACGTCGTCCCCGATTTCGGTTACAGATTTATTATACCCGTCGTAGTTGGCGGTAATCGCCCCGCACCCTATATTTACGTTGGAACCGACGATCGCGTCTCCCACGTAGCTAAGATGAGGCACTTTGCTATGCTCGCCGATGACCGCGTTCTTCAGCTCGACGAAGTCGCCGACCTTCACGTGCCGGCCGAGCTTCGTGCCCGGTCTCAAGTACGCGAACGGCCCGACGTTGCAGTCGGTGTCCAGCTCAGCCTTCTCCGCGATCGAATACCGGATCGTCGAGCCGCTGCCGACGATCGTATCGGTCAACTCCGCGTTCGGACCGATGACGCAATCGGAACCGATCCGCGTGGTTCCGCGCAGCGTCGTGCCCGGATAGACGACCGTGTCGGAGCCGATCGTTACGTCCGCGCCGATGTACGTATTGCCGGCATCGATGAGCGTTACGCCGTTCAATTGGTGCTTCTTATTGATGCGCAGTCGCATGAGGCGTTCCGCTTCGCCAAGCGCGACGCGGTCGTTGACGCCGATCGCTTCGGCCACGTCGCCCGCGATGCTGGCGCCGACCCTCTCCCCCTGCCTCTGCAGAATGCCGATGACGTCGGTTAGGTAGAATTCGCCTTGCGCGTTGTTATTGGTCACTTGGTCGAGCGCCGCGAACAGCTTGCGGTTGTCGAAGCAATAGGTGCCCGTATTGATCTCTCGCACGGCCGCCTCGCCCGCGTCGCAATCCTTATGCTCCACGATGCGAAGCACGTCGCCGTCCGCGCCCCGCACGACTCTTCCATAGCCGGTCGGATCGTCGAACACGGCCGTCAGTACCGTCGCCGCAGCGCCTTGCGCCAAGTGCTGCGCGATCATCGCTTCGACGGTTTCCGTGCGCACGAGCGGCGTATCGCCGCAAATGACGACGGTAACCCCTTCTTCGTCCGCGAGCAACGGCTTCGCCTGCAAGACCGCATGGCCCGTGCCGAGCTGCTCCGCTTGGAACGCGTATTCGACCGAATCGCCAAGCGTCGCCTGGACCGCCTCCGCGCCGTGTCCGACGATAATGACCGTACGCGAGCAAGAAGCTTCCTTCACCGCGTCGAGCACGTGGCTCACCATCGGTTTGCCGCATACGGGATGCAATACTTTGTATAGTTTCGATTTCATGCGCTTGCCCTGCCCTGCCGCAAGCACGATCGCCATTCTCTTCATTCGGGTAACGCCCCTCTTCCGCAGCTTCAATTACATCAGCATCATAGCTTATTCTGAAATAAATGAAAAGAGAGCCGAATAGGCTCCCTCCTCGACGTATTCATCATTATGCCCCTTCGACCATTACTTCCTCGTCTTGCGCGGCGCGCTCGTACTCTGCCAACACGGCCGCTTGAATCTTCTCGCGCGTTCCGGATGAAATCGGGTGCGCGATGTCACGAAACTCTCCGTCCGGAGTCCGTTTGCTCGGCATGGCCACGAACATGCCATTGTTGCCGTCAATGACCCGAATATCGTGAACCACGAATTCGTTATCGATGGTAATCGAAGCAATGGCTTTCATGCGCCCCTCCGAATTGACGCGGCGGAGTCTCACATCTGTAATTTGCACTTTGTGTTCACCACCTTTGTCTCTCAGAAGACTTGGTGTAATATTCCACAAAATCGCACGGATTCCTTCTTAAATATGGAAAAACGGCTGCTAAAATTGAAATAAATTTTTAATTCCTGACAGTTTCGACATGGATCGCCGCGATCAATTCTATTTCGACAAAAACATCCCTCGGAAGCCGCGCCACTTCTACTGTGGAGCGGGCTGGCGTGTGGTCGCCGAAGTACGAAGCGTAGATCGAATTGAACGCCGCGAACTGGTTCATGTCCTTCAGGAAGACCGTCGCTTTCACGACGTCGGAGAACGTTGCGCCCTCTGCGGCCAACACGGCCTTCAGGTTCGTAAGAACCTGGTGCGTCTGCTCTTCGATGCCGCCTTCCACGAGCTGCCCTGCCGGCGTCAGCGGAATTTGCCCGGAGGTGAACAGCAGATCGCCCGCGCGCACGGCTTGCGCGTAAGGTCCGATCGCCGCCGGGGCGTCGGTAGTCGATACGATTCTAAGACTCATAGGATTAACCCTCCGAATAGGTCTGTTTTATTGAAAAAAATTGCCCGGTTGAACCGTAATATGACGCGTCTTCAGATCGACTTCGGTAAGCCGCGCGAGAGACACGTAGTCGTGAAGCAGCCGCTCGTCCGTGTCCACCTCTCCGGATTCCACGAACACGCCGACTCCGGCGACGACCGCCCGGAATTCGTGCAGCAAGTCGACCATGCCTTGAATCGTCCCGCCGGCCTTCATGAAGTCGTCGATGATGAGCACGCGCGACTCTTCCTTCAGCGCCCGTCTGGCGAGCGACATCGTCTGGATGCGCTTCGTCGAGCCGGAGACGTAGTTGATGCTGACCGCCGAGCCTTCCGTCACCTTGTGGTCCCTGCGCACGATGACGACCGGCAAGTTCAAGTACTGCGCCGTCGCGTGCGCGAGCGGAATGCCCTTCGTCTCCACGGTCATGATGACGTCGATATGACGGTCCGCGAACGCCGAGGCGAACATGCGTCCGACCTCTTGCATCATTCCCGGCTGTCCGAGCAGATCGGTCATATACAAGTAGCCGCCCGGAAGCAGGCGATCGGGCTGCTCGAGTTCTCGGCAGATCGAACCCATCTTCTCGAGCGCCAGGTCCTTGCGGACCTTCGGCACGAACCGAACCCCGCCCGCGGCACCCGCAAGCGTATTCAATTCACCGATGCCCTCGTCTTCGAATACTTCTTTAATGATCGCCAAGTCTTCGCTAATGGAAGACTTCGCGGACTGATAGCGCTCGGCGAAAGCTGTCAGGGAAATTAACGTATGAGGACGGGCCGATAAATATTGTGTCATCTCCACGAGTCTTGCGCTGCGTTTCAATTTTTTCACTGCCCTCTCCCCCGTCTAAACCCGAATAATATACCTGTATCATATCACTTTTATACGGTTTTCAGCAAGGAAATCCCGCGATATAGCGGCATCTCCTCCGCCTATGTTAGCATTCTTACCACGTATACTTCCTTGCAGAAGCCTCTCAGGCCATTATAGATTCTTGCCACTTTCATTTCCTTGGATACGAGACCGAACACCGTCGGCCCGCTCCCGGACATCAATACGCCGTCCGCGCCCAGCCGCTCCATCAGATCCTTGATCTGCTTCACTTCGGGATAGCGGTCGAGCGTCACCGTCTCCAGTACGTTGCCGAGCTCGCCGCACATGTCTTGGAACGATTGGTTCTCGAGGGCGGCCAGCATGCGCGGCACGGAAGGATGCGACTTCAGCTCGTTCGCTCGCAGCTTGCCGTACACGTCCGCGGTCGACACGTTGATCGGGGGCTTGGCCAGAATGACCCAGCACTGTGGCGGAGAAGGGATTTGCTGAAGCTTCTCGCCTCGTCCCGTGGCGAGCGCCGTGCCTCCGCGAACGCAGAACGGCACGTCGGAGCCGAGCTCCGCGCCCAGGCTCTCGAGCTCCGCTCCGCTGAGCGATAGGTTCCACAGGCGGTTCAGACCGCGCAGCGTCGCCGCTGCGTCGCTGCTTCCGCCCGCCAGTCCGGCCGCGACCGGGATCTGCTTGTCCAAGTGTATGTAGACGCCTTGCTTGACTCCGTAGCGCTCCTTAATCAGCCTGGCGGCTTGGAACGCCAAGTTCTTCTCGTCCAGGGGAATGAATCCCGCTTGGCTCGACAGAACGATCTGATCCCGCGGCAGCTCCTCCATCTCGAGCCGGTCGGCCAGATCGACCATCGTCATGATCATCTCGACTTCGTGGAAGCCGTCGCCGCGCTTGCGCAGCACGTCCAGCAGCAAATTGATTTTGGCGGGCGCCTTTTCGTATATTTTCGTCATCGTTATCCTCGCTTGCTTGTCGTCAACTTTACATATTATAACAAAGCCGAACACCAAATGCGATTTTACGTCGCCGGGACGCCGCGAGCGTCGATTTCGGGCGGGCAAATAAATAGCCGAACCCCTCCGGAGAGCAGGTTCGGCCTCGACTGAATTTACGGCTGACGCGACGAATTGGCCGCCGCCTGCTCGGCGATCTGGATCGCCCGCTTCACCATGTTGCCGGCATCTTTCGTGCTTATGCCGCCCCAGCCTTCGCGTTGCACGGTATCGTATATGCCAAGGTCCTTGGCGATCTCCGCCTTGAATTGCTCCGACATGACGCCTCTTCTTCGGCTCATCACGCTTCCTCCTTCGCATGCTGGACGTTCCCTCTTAGCTTGCCCCCGCGGGGGGCCCCGCATGCAAAACGGGCAGCCCCTGCGCTTAGCTAGCGCGCGGTGCCGCCCGTGCAATGAACCTTAGTCAATGCGATAAATAGTTGATGCGTACTTGACCTTCGTCATTGCACAGCATCACTTCAACGGACTCGGTCAGGATATCGGCATAGCTGTAAGAAACCCGCTTGAATGCATGTTGTTCCTGATCGAGCTTGACGATGAAAACCGATGGGTAGATTTCTTCCAGCACGCCCGTGCGTTCGATGGTCTTACGGCGTCCACCGTTGGCGCGGAGCATGATCTTCGAACCGACGTGAGGTTCCAGGCTTCGTTTGATCTCTAGAAGCGCGTTTTTAGCCATGATCCACTACCACCTCTTTCCCTGTAAATTATATCTAAAAACAGGGGAGGTGTCAAATGAGCTGAATATTATATCAACGCTACCGAATCGCTGTCAACGGTCATTTTCCTTACTGCTGGCGGGTTTTTTTGAAAAGCGCTAAATTTTCGTCACACAATGTTCACATTTGTCTCTTGGTTCGCGGCTTTCAAATTGGGTACGCCGACCCGATATCGCCCCATCGTCTCGATGCCCCCGACGCCTTGCCGGCCGCTGATCGTATGCGCGATAACGTCCGCGATATTAATCGTATCCCGGAACGGCGTGAACGCGGCACGAACGGCGATATAGACCGGATCAAGCGCGTGGATCATGATTCTGCCCGGCGAGCTCGCGAAGTTGGCGCCGGCTTGGAGCAGCGCTTCGAAGTGCGACTGGCACGCGCCCGCGACGACGACCAGCGAATCGCGGCTGCGCTCGTAATCTCTGGCGACGCCGACGGCCCGCACGAAGTTGAGCGAGTTCTTGTAGCTGCCGAGCTGCTGCAGGTCCTGCTTCTGCTTCAGCACGCCGTCGTGGCCGGTAATGACGACGATATCGGGATGGTACTGCGGCAGCATCCGCATGAGCACCTGGGGCATCTGCGACTCGTGGCAATGCACGCCCTCCGCGGGCACTCTCAGTTGGCGGTACACTTGCATGCTTTTATTCAAGTAATTCAAGTCGCCGTCCAAGTGCAGCACCTTGCCGGGCACCTCGAAATAACCCTGGCGCCGGTCCTCCAGCTGGGCAAGATACCCCGAGAGCCCGGACTGACGGTTGCGAGCCTCGTTCATGCGGCGCAGCGATTCGTCCGCGTGTATGCGCGCCTGGCGCGTCCCGCCGAGCTCGTCCGGATTCCGCACCGTCTGAAGATCGTTCATCGGGGCGTCCGCCAGCAGCCGATAATCCATCCCTCTAAGCACGGCCTGCTGTCCGGCGAAGGCCGCGACCCGGAATAGCATATCCCCGCCATAGGATTTGCGGACGACCAGATCTCCCTGCTTCATGGGCTATCACCTCTTCGTCTATCCTATGGAGCCAGGGAAGTTCCTGTGCGCGTCCCTACCGGACTGTTTCCTTGCCGTTATGCCTAGAGCATGCCGCGGGCGTCCAGCGCCTCCGTAACGCTCGCGAACTCCGCCAGCGACAACGTCTCCGCGCGCCGCTCGGGCTGCACGCCGCAAGCGAGCAGCAGCTCGCCCAGCTCGCCCTTGCGTTCCTTGCCGGAGAGCGCCGACAAGTTGTTGGACAGCGTCTTGCGCCGCTGCGTGAACGCGGTCTGGACGACGCGGAAGAACTTGTCCTCGTCCTTCACGTTCACCGCGGGCTCCGCGCGGCGGCGCAGCTTGATGACCGCCGAATCGACGTTCGGCGGCGGAATGAACGCCTTGCCCGGCACGATGCATACGAGCTCAGGCTCGCAATAGTATTGGACCGCGATGCTCAGGCTCCCGTATTCCTTGCCTCCGGGCTTCGCGGCCATTCGCTCGGCCACTTCCTTCTGCACCATGACGACGATGTTCTCGAGGGGCAGACGCTCCTCCAACAGCTTCATGATGATCGGCGTCGTCACGTAGTAAGGCAAGTTCGCCACGACGCTGACCCCGGCGCAATCGGCGAACCGGTCTTCCCAGAGCTTCTTCAGGTCCGTCTTCAGAATATCGCCGTGCACGACGCTGACGTGCGGGTAAGGCGACAGCACGTCGCCGAGGATCGGAATCAGCCTCTGGTCGAGCTCGACAGCGGTTACCTTGCCGGCCGCTTGCGCCAGCCTCTCAGTGAGCGAGCCGATGCCCGGTCCGACCTCCAGCGCGCCGCGCGTCTTGTCGAGACCGGCGGCGTCGATGATTCGGTCGAGCACGGACAGATCGATGAGGAAGTTCTGGCCGAGGCTCTTCTTGAAGGTGAAACGATGCTTGCGGATAATTTCCTTCGTTCGCGAAGAAGTCGCGATATCGTTCGCCTGGACGGCGGACCCGCTTGCGCCGGAACTGCCTTTCGGCGTTCCGCCGCCCGCGTTCGGCTTCGCCGTTTTGCCCGCCGCCTTATTGTACGGTTTGTACGGCGGCTTCGAATTGTTCGGTTTGTTCAATGGGTTCTACAGCCCTTCCCGCTCCAGCTGTTCCAACGCGCCGGCGAATTCCTCGCGCGTGATGCGGAACATGAGACATCTTTTGTGAAATTGTTTGCCGTTGGCATAGCCGATGCCGAGCAGCTCGCCCATACGCTCCCTACGGCGCGCGGAAGACGCGTGAACGATCAACCCCGCATCCAGCAGGTCGCTCCACTCGATCTCCTCCGAGGCGCCAGAGGCGCTCTCAGGGCCGCGCACGCGCTCGATCGCCCTGCGGATCGCCTCGTCGGTCGCGTGCTCCACGCCAAGTCCTCGGGCGCTTCTCGCCTCGTCCTTCGTCAGGAACGCGTGCTTGCACCCGGGAACGCGCTCGGCGACGATCTTGCGTATGCGTTCCCCCGGGGCGTCCGGATCGGTGAGGATGATGACGCCCCTGCGCTCGTACGCCAGCTCGATGCGCCTTAGCACGTCTTCGCCGATCGCCGAACCGCCCGTCTCGATCGTATCGGCGCCGATCGCCCGTCTTACCGCCGTCGTATCGTCCTTGCCCTCTACGACAATGATCTCTTGAAACATGCTTCGCCATTCCGCCTTTGCCGTTCTCGTCCCGGCGGCATCGCACCGCCGCCCTTATGTATCGTATAACACAAATCGGGAAGAAGCGCCAATGACGCCTCTTCCCGATTGGTTCCGCGAGCGTGCCGCGATGAACGTCCGCGCGCCCGGATTAACTGAGCGACGGTTTCACCGGACCGATCACGTAGACCGTATAGCCTCTCTTCGTGCCGAACCGGTCGGCAAGCTTATCGCTGTCGTAATAGACATCGATCTTCTTGCCTTTGACCGCGCCGCCCGTATCTTCCGCGCGACGGAAGCCGATGCCCTCGATGTACACCCACCAACCGATCGGGATGACCTTCGGGTCCACGGCGATCGTACGTCCTTCCTGAACGGTCGCGCCGGACGACGTCACGCCGTAACCTTCGTCGCCCTTGCGCTTGCCCGTCGACTCGAAGCCGGCGGAATACGCCGTCAGCGTCACGTTGCTCAGCATGCGCTTGACCTTCACGGACTTGCCGTTCAGCTTCACCGTCTTCGCTTCGGAAGCCGACGGCTTGCCGTTATACGCAAGCGTCTTGACCTCCGGTTTCTTCGTGCCGATGGCCACGACCTGCTGGACGGCCGGCTTGGAGACAGTCTTCTCCACTACCTTCTCCGTCACGAGCTTGCCGTCCTCGTACACTTTCGCCGTGCGAACGACGACTTGTCCTTGTTGGCCCGTCTTGACGACTTTCTTCTTGCCTTCCGCGAGGTTCGCGTTCTTCTGCTCGACGACCTCGAAGGCGACCGCGTGCGACGTCTCCACGACTTCCGTGCGGACGCGCTTAATGACGACGTTCACTCCGTCTGTCAGTGGCGCATTCAGTGCGGGCGTAACTTTGTCTTCCGTGCCCAGCGCGACGTTCAGCTCTTCTATAGCATCCCCGACCGTATCGGCCGCCGTATGCTTGATCGCTTCTTTGCCGTCCGCCGTAACCGTAATGCTCTTCGCGCGATCGATGACGATCGTGCTGCCTTCTTCCAATCGCCCCGTCGTCAAGGACAGACGATCGTATGGACCGACCCGAATTCGATGCTCTTGCAGAACGTCCTGTATATCGGAGTTCCGCGTTTGGATGACTGTCGTCAATCCGTTGTCTACGATGGAAATGTTTTTGGCCGCCGCCGGTTGCAGCAACGACACGAACATGATGAGGATTGCGAATGCGAGAATTGCGCCGAGCAGGACGATGCGCAATTGCTCCGGTTTCCATCGCAGCAGTGCGATAAGCTTGCCGGTCGGTCGTGGATCATGGGTTTCCAGAACAGGAACTTCCCCCATTTTCTCGTTCCTCCTTCATAGCCCCGCCGTCGACTGTGATGCATTGACTGTTGTCTGACGCGACTATCCGTTGTGATAACGACACGTGCGAGATGCCTTGCGGCCGGACTCTTCGCAGCGCCGCCTTGCTCCAAATCTAAGGTCGTTCGTACCCGGTACAACCGTTCATGAACCTTTTGTTCAACACAAAAAGCCACTGACAGAGGACCTGTTCGTGGCTTCCGCTTCATGAATAAAGGGAATGGGGCAGCACGAGGTTGACCTCTCTCTATTACGCTTACGAGGTTAGCTGTCGGGTTCGGACGAAGAGAGTCGCCCTATCCGCTCGGCACGATCCTGCGAAGCTTCAGCTGGAAGCCGCCTGATCGACCTTGCGAAATTCACCCCAAGATTGCTCGGACCGCATTGGACGAATGATGCCACGTCGTCGCCGCGTCGGGTCCCCCGCTCTCCGATTCGGAGATTAAGCGTTACTTGGAAAAGGGATGCCATATTCAAACTTCTGCTCTAGATGATACCTTCTACCTACTTCGTGTGTAAAGAAGGGGCAAAGGACGTATTTGGCCGTATTTTCGTGAATTGTACGGTAAAAACCGCAATTAGCGAGGCAAAAAACAGTTTTTTCTACGCGCTGATCGTTTTTTCTTCGATTGTAACCGTTTTATCTCGGTAGACTCAAACAGCGACGTGCGTTCTCGCTCGTAATAATGGCGATTTCTTCCAAATTAAGCCCTTTAATCTCAGCCGCCGTCTCGGCGACGAGACGCACGTAAGCGGATTCGTTCCGCTGCCCGCGATGAGGGTGCGGCGTTAAATACGGAGCGTCCGTCTCGACCAATAATCGGTCCATCGGAACGTTCGCGAGCACCTCTTTAGGCACCCTCGCGTTCTTGAAAGTGACCGGTCCCCCGAACGAAATATAGAAGTTCATATCGAGGCACAGCTTGGCCATTTCCCAGCTGCCGGAGAAGCAATGCATGATGCCGCCGACCTCGGAAGCGTTCTCCTCGCGCAGAATGCGAACGATATCCTCGTGGGCGTCGCGGTTGTGAATGACGATGGGCTTGTTCAGCTTGCGGGCGAGCCGGATCTGTTCGCGGAACACCGTATGCTGGAGCTCCTTGGGCGACGTGTCCCAGTAATAATCGAGACCGATCTCCCCGATCGCGACGACCTTCGGATTCGCGCACAGCGATTCGATCCAAGCGAGATCTTCTTCCAGCCGCATGTCGATCGCGTCCGTGGGGTGCCAGCCCACCGCGGCGTAGATGAACGGATACCGCTCGGTCAGCTTCATCGTCGAAGGAATGGTGTCCCGATTGAAGCCGATATTGACGATCGTGTCGATTCCCGCCGCTTGCGCGCGCGCGATCATCTCTTCTCGATCGTTGTCGAATTTCGGGGAGTCTAAGTGCGCATGGGTGTCGATAAGCATGTCGGAAGTTGTCTCCCTTCTATTATATAGTGAGCTTGCTAATAGTTTCCGAGCTCAGCTTGGATATGTGTTTCTGTACTTCGTCGGCAGGGTAATAGATATAATATTTGCCTTGGTGGATGCCCGCGATCGAACGGATGATATCGGACTTCACGGATATCTCCGTCAGTTGCTCCCGATCGTCCAGGAGCAGGATCGGAAGCTTCCCGCGGCTGCCCGGCAGCAATTCCGGCTTATAGATATCGTAAGGCGAATCGTACGGCGTATCGACTTCCAGGTGATAGTCGGGATTCAGGCCGATCTCGCGCCACTCCTCCCTCAGCTCCGATAACCATGCTTCGTCCTTATGCTCGAACGGCGTGTACTTGTACAGCTGCCTATCCAGGAATCGACGACATAAATTCGACAGCAACCCGTCCGCCTCGCGCGTCCATTGTCCGAATGCCGTCTGCGCCATCGCTTCGTCGAGCTGCAGATAATCCGACAGCGTTAGCGTTCCTTCTAATAATTGCGCGATCGGCGGAAGCATGAATCCGAACGCGTAGCCTTCCCGCTTCAGTTCGCTGGCCCTTCGGAAAATTTGCCTCAGCACGATCTCCGAGCTGCGCGTAACGGGATGGAAGTACACTTGCCAGTACATTTGATATCGGGACATGAGATAGTCTTCCACCGCGTGCATGCCGCTCTCTTTGACGACGATCTTTCCTTTATAAGGACGCAGCACGCGGAGAATGCGATCGAGATCGAAGGTACCGTAGTTGACGCCAGTGAAGTACGCGTCGCGCAGAAGGTAATCCATCCGGTCGGCGTCCATCTGGCTCGAGACGAGGCTGACGACGATCGGCTTGTCGTAGGTTTTGCGAATGACGGCCGCGACCTGCTGCGGGAAATCTTCGGACACTTCCCGCAGCACGCGATTCACTTCGGTATCCCCTAATAGGATCTCGCACGTCCACTCCTCGTGATGCGTATGGAACACTTCTTCGAGCGAGTGGGAGAAGGGACCGTGGCCGATATCGTGCAGCAGCGACGCGCATAGGCTGAGCAATCGCTCTTCTCTCGGCCAGTCGGTATAACCGTTGCGTTCGAATTGCGATATGATCTTGCGCGTAATCTCGTAGACGCCGAGCGAATGCGAGAATCTGCTGTGCTCCGCGCCGTGGAAGGTCAGATAGGACGTACCGAGCTGACGGATTCTTCTAAGGCGTTGGAACTCGCGCGTGTTGATCAGCTTCCAAATCGTCATGTCCTGCACGTAGATGGCGGAGTGTACCGGATCCTTGAATACTTTCTCTTCCTCGAGCTTTGCCAGCATCGCATTCACCTCGACAAATCAGATTATTCGACAAACGTGAGGGATAAAATCGATTTTTGTCGAATTAAGTCGAATTTCAATTCCCTATTCACTTTCATCGATTTTTAAGCGGCCGTTCGTAATTCTGCCTTATATTATAAGATTATCATTAGAAAAACCTCAATTTTAGGCCGCTTCTAGGTTGACTTTTTTGGGAATGGTTGGTACTATAGAGATCGGAAAACAGAGAACTTTGTCGAATGTTTTGTCGAATACTGGCGACCAGGACAAACTCTGGACAATAGGTCCATTATGCAATATCATTCTAACCTTTAGAGAGGGGTAATTCCAAATGATGAAATCCACGGGTATCGTCCGTAAAGTCGATGAGCTAGGCCGGGTGGTTATTCCGATCGAACTTCGTCGTACGCTGGGCATCGGAGAGAAAGACGCGCTTGAGATTTACGTAGACGGAGAGCGCATCATGCTGAAGAAATACGAGCCTGCATGCATCTTCTGCGGCAACGCGGAGAACGTTACTTACTTCAAAGGTAAAATTGTTTGCAGAGAATGTTTGAAGGATTTGCCTTCACCTGTGACAAATTAAAGAAAATAGTTTATAATGAATTTGTAATCTTACAAATGTTAATTCTAACCTTTTTATAACTCCTTGCAACCCTCCCGAGAATTCGTATCGGGAGGGTTTTTTTTGCGATTCGGCGTTGTCGGCGATCACGCTTCCCCGAGTAACGCTTGGTACACGTCCCGCCGGGTAACGCCTCGATCAGAGGCCGCGGATTTCATCGCTTCCTTGCGATTCTGCCCCCTCGATTCGTAAGCTTCCACGTGCCCGGCCAGCGAGAGCTGCGACCACCATGCGGCCGCCGAGCCTTCGGATGCGGCGCCTTCGGCGGAGGCGGAGCGGCCTTGCAGCACGATGCAGCATTCGCCGAGCGGCTGGTTCTGTTCCACGTGGGCCAAACACGCCTCGACCGTTCCTCTGACCGCTTCCTCGTGACGCTTCGTCAGCTCGCGCACGATCGCCATTCCTCTTGATCCCCATCGCTCGGCGATGAAGGAGAGCGTCTTCTTCAGCCGGTGCGGCGATTCGTAGAACAAGATCGTGCCGGTCTCCCCTTCCAAGCCGTCCATCAGCTTCGCCATGCCCTTGCGCTCCCGCGGAGGGAACCCGACGAACAGGAAGCGATCGGTCGGCAAGCCCGAGATAATGAGCGCGGACAGCGCCGCGTTAGCTCCCGGAATCGGCACGACGGGGATTCCGTCCGCGACCGCCGCGGCCACGAGCTCCGCGCCCGGATCCGAGATGGCCGGAATGCCGGCGTCGCTAACGAGCGCGATGCTCTGCCCGTCAAGCAGCAGACGGATTAGCTCCGGACCGCTCGCTTCCCGGTTATGCTCATGATAGCTGACGAGCCTGTTCTGAATATCGTAATGCGTCAGCAGCTTGCGCGTCTGCCTCGTATCCTCCGCCGCGATCAACTGAACTTCCTTCAGCGTGCGAATCGCGCGGAACGTCATGTCTTCCAGGTTGCCGATCGGCGTGGCGACCAAGTACAACGTTCCCGGACGCTCTCTCGCCGCGAAGCTGCGCTGTACGCTCGCTGCTTGCACGTTCTGTTCCGCGCCCTGCGTGTCCCGCTCCGTCATTGCGTCTCCTCCTTGATATAAAAATCTTCGTCAGGCTCGAACGTTCTATCCCTCTGGCTTGCCGCTATCGATCGGCCCGTGCGTGCGTCCGTTCGTCCGTTGGAAGCCGGGCAGTTCAGCCGCTTCTCCGTAGAATACCGCGAGCAGCTCCGGCGTATAATCCCCGTCGTCTCCATAGACGATGACGGGCGGCAGCAACCGAACTTCCGGCCTGCCTTCGCGCGTTGCTTCTATTAATACCATGTTCGCTTCCGCTTCCTTGCGGGGGTGGACGAACCGGATTCGCTTCGGCTCCAGCTTGTGCCTCCGCATCAAGTCGATAATGTCGGCAAGCCGGGAAGGCCGGTGCACCATCGACACCCGCCCTCCGCGGCGAACCGACCTCGCGCATGCGGCTACGACGTCTTCCAGCTTGCATCCGAGCTCATGGCGCGCCATCGCTTGATGATGATTGCCCTTATGATCGCCGCTTTGCAGCGGAAGATACGGCGGATTGACGGTAACGGCGTCGTATAGCTCATGGTCGCCGCCAACCCGCCACTCGCGCAGATCCTGCTCGATGATCGAGATCCGCTCCCCGAGTCCGTTCAACCTGACGCTGCGCGTCGCCATGTCCGCGAGCCGCGGCTGGATTTCCACCCCGTCGATTCGCGCTTCCGTGCGGGTCGTCAACAAGAGAGGAATAACCCCGTTGCCCGTGCACAGATCGAGCACGCGTCCGCGAGGAGGAACCCCCGCGAACCGAGCCAGCAGCACCGCGTCGAGCGAGAAGCTGAACACCTCGGGACTTTGGATGATTTTCAAGTTATGGGTCAACAGGTCGTCGAGTCGCTCGCCTGGCTGCAGCGCCGCTCCGCCCTCTTCGTTCGCATCGTTCACGCTTCGTCTTCCTCCGTTCTCCGTCGAACCGGCCGTTCGCCGATCCGTCCTCTACGCCCACTAGCTTACTCGATTTCGCCGCTTCGTGCCAGTCCGGGGCACCGGAACGCATGGGATTGCATAATAAAAAGCCCCTTGCGGGGCTTACGTTTCATCTTATTTGGTCAACGGGTTCGAGATGAAGCCCCACTTACCTTTCTCGTTCACGGCCGCCAACCCGTCGCTGAATTCGTGCACGCGATCGAATTGAGGGGGGACGATCTCTGCGCCGCGTTTATCGACGAAGCCGTATTTGCCGCTCTTCTTCACGGAAACCAAGCCTTCCCGGAACGTTCCGACGCTCTCGTATTGCGGCTTGATGACCAACTTGCCCTTCGCGTCAATGAAACCGTATTTGCCGTTTAGCTTGACCGCGGCTAACCCTTCCGAGAAGTCGGCGATGTCGTCGTACGCAGGCTTAACGATTTCTTTGCCCGTCAGGTCGAGAAGCCCCCATTTGTTGCTTGTCGTATGGACGCGCACGACGTCTGGATACATGGATTCCAGTTCGGCCTTATAGTCGTAGAATTCGGCGGATTCGTACCCGTATAGCCGGATAACGCCCTGCTTCGTCGCCGGATTATAGATCCCCAGCTGATCCTTGGTCCGTACAACATAGATGCGTTTCCGTGCGGGATCATGGTAATCGCTGATCCGGACGTACTTCGCCGGAACGACCGGCTTGCCCGTCCGATCGACGATGCCGTATTTGTCCGCTTTCTTGACGATGATGAGTCCGTCCGCTTGGACTTCGACGTTCTGATATTGCGGAGGGACGATCGCTTTACGCGTGCGAAGGTCGATCGCTCCCCAGTCCGCATCGTGATAGTTCCCGTTCCGATCGACGATCTGTCTCTTCTGCAACGAGCCTTTCACGATCGGCTTACGCATGATGCCATACTCGATGATCGCTTGAGGGCCAACCTCCACCTCGTCGTACTTCAACGGAATGACCAGCTTGCCCTTCGTATCGACGACGCCCCATTTGCCCTTCTTCGCGACGGCCGCGTAGCCGGAGACGAACGAAGACGACATTTTGTCGTATTGGAACGGAATGACGATCTTCCCTTTCTTATCGATGACTCCCCACTTGCCGGATTTCCCGACGATCGCAAGCCCGGACTCGAACTTCGCGAAGACGCCCTCGTACACGGTCGGAATGACCAGCTTGCCCGTAAGGTCGATGAAGCCGAAGCGGTAGTCGTCGGATCCATGCGGCACGGATACTTGCGCAAGCCCTTCTTTGAATTCTCCGATTGATTGGAACCGAGCCTCTCCAAGCGAGTTGCCTGCGAGATCGAAGAGGCCGTACTTCTCGTCTTTCGCAACGGCGAGCACCCCGTCGCCCCGCCATTGGACTTCGTTATAGATCGGCTCCAGAATAACCTCGCCCGACTTCTTCTCGATCAATCCCCGCAGATTAACATAGCTGGCGGACTTGCCATCCGGAGCAATCGACTTCGTATACTTACCCGCAAGCGCATAACCGTCAATGAAGTCCTCGATCCAATCGAATCGCGGTTCAACGATGAGTTTCCCTGTCTTGTCGATGGCGCCCCAGTCTCCGCCTATCTCCACCGCGGCGAAGCCTCCTTGAAAATCCCCGACGTCGTCGTATTCGGCAGCAATTGTCAGCGGAGTCGCTTCCGATTCCGCATAGACCGGCTGCAGCATAGTCAGTATCATTAATCCGATTCCTAATCCTAACGCGTATCTCTTCTTCATTATTGCTTCCCCCAACGAGATGTCTATGATGATTAGTTCTATTTTGGTTGTTGGTGGGTATTTTTTCCATGGCCTAAAAGTCGCATTTTGGCGTATCTAACAAAAAAACCGCCGAGAGCGCTCGCTCCGGGCGGTTCGACAGTATGTTACTTGCTAAGGAAAGACAAACAGAACAAGCAATCCCCTTCCATCCGCAGGTGCCCGTAGTAGACGTTGCAGATGTGAAAGCCTTCGTGATATAACCGCGCCAGATTGTCGTAGCCTTCGCCGACGCCCGGCAGGGCCGCCGCGGGCTTGTCTCCCTTGACGGCAGCCGGTTGTTCCGCCGCTACCGGGAGAGCCTCCGCCGGCTCATTCTCTCGCTTGAGCACCTTGCGCAGCTGCTGATTCTCGATCCGAAGCCGCTGGTTCTCTTCGAGCAGCTCCTTGATCGTCTGCTTGAGCGCCCCGAAATCGGTGTGCACGGTTCCCAAATGCGTCTCAAGCTCATTCACGCGAGCGAATATATCTTTCATGAACAACCATCCACCTCAAGGCATCCGAGTATGTCGCGATCGTCACTTCAAGACGACGTCGTCAAAGGGCAGCTCTTTCACTTTGCCAAGTTCGAACAGCTGCACGTGAACGCTTCTGCTGCCGACGTTAATGCCGACGACTTTGCCTTCGCCCATCGAGGAGACGACGAGTCTGCCGACGGCCGGCAACTCTTCCTTGGCACTCTCGTAATTGTCGTGCTCGTATTTCAGACAGCACATGAGGCGGCCGCATAGCCCCGAGATCTTCGTCGGGTTCAGCGATAAGTTCTGGTCTTTGGCCATCTTGATGGAGACCGGTTCGAAATCGCCTAGCCACGAGGAACAACAGAGTACGCGCCCGCACGGACCGATTCCGCCGAGCATCTTGGCTTCGTCGCGTACGCCGATCTGCCGCAATTCGATGCGGGTCCGGAAGACGCCGGCCAAGTCCTTGACCAGCTCCCGGAAATCGACGCGCCCTTCAGCCGTGAAATAAAAGATGATTTTATTCCGGTCGAACGTGTATTCCACGTCCACGAGCTTCATCTTAAGCGCGTGGTCCTTAATCTTCTGCAAACCGACGGAGAACGCGTTCTTCGCGGCGCTGCGATTCTCGTCGACGGCCTTCGCGTCCGTCTCTCCGGCGACGCGAATGACCTTCTTGAGAGGCAACACGACGTCGGCTTCCCCTACGGTCTTCGGCCCGACGACGACCTTGCCGTATTCCACGCCCCGCGCCGTCTCGACGATAACATGTTGATCTTTGGACACCGGATGCTCAGCGGGATCGAAATAATAGATTTTGCCCGCTTTCTTGAAGCGGACGCCGACGACATCGTACAAATCTATCCCTCCCGCACGTTCAACAGAAATTGCTCAAGCGCCAATTGCGGCGGCACGTGAGCCTTGATTCGCCTTGCCGCCATAAGCGCGGACTCCATCACCGCCACCCAGCCGTCGATCGTCCGGGTCCATGCGGCCTTCGCGAGGAATTCTTCTTGATCCGGGAACACCAACTGCTGCTTTCGTCCGGTCATGGCGTAAATCATATCTCTATACCACAGCGCAAGCAGCTGCAGCAAGACTTCGACATGTTCCGAGAGGTCCGTCTTAAACACCTGCTGTTGCGCTTGCAGCACATTCGCAGAGAACCGGGACGGATGCTCCCTGCCTAATTGTATCACTACGTTTCGAATTTCTGCAAACCAATTCTCTTCTACCAACTTCCGGCTAGCCGCTAGGCCGGATGCCAGATTCACCGCGGCCCGCGAGAGCAGCGGCGGCTTGCCTTCCGCGATCAGCGCGGCTTCCAGCGCTTCCCGGTCTCCGGGCACGAACGCGACGAGCTGCGACCGGGACAAGATCGTCGGCAACACCGCCTGCGCGCTTGGCGCGAGCAGAACGGCGACGACCGGGGCCGGCGGTTCCTCGAGAAACTTCAGCAGACTGTTCGCCGCCTGCGTCGTCATCGTCTCGGCGTCTTCGATTATATATACCTTGTATCCCGCTCCGGCGCTCCGATACGACAATTCGCGCTGCAAGGCGCGAATTTGTTCGATCTTGACGGTTGCGCCGTCCGGCGATATGACGTGCAGATCCGGATGATTGCCATGCAACACCTTGCGGCAGGACAAGCATTCCCCGCAAGCGTCCGCGCCGCCGCGTTCGCAGAATATCGCTTGCGCGAACGCGCGCGCCATCTCCCGGCGGCCGGAGCCGCTCGGTCCCGCGAACAGGTATGCATGGGCGATCTTGCGCGTGGACAGGGCGCTTCGCAGCAGCGACTTCGCCCGCTCCTGTCCGTGTATGTGCTCAAAGCCCATGCTGAGAACTCCTTCGCGACCGGCAGGACAACGCCCTGCGATCGGCTAGAATACCAAGTTGATTAATATACCGCGTATTTCCCCGACCTTATTCAGCAGGTCGATACGTCCTTCTTCTGTCCGAAGCAGCTCGTCGCCCATCGCGACGAGCATCGCGTCCACTTCCTCGAGCAGCTTGTACCGCTTGCCGCGGCCGCGGCGATCCCAGCCTCTCGTCTCCTTGAGGCCGATGCCGCGCTTGATCGTATCTTCGAGGAACATCCGGACCATCTGACGGTAGAGCACGAGCTCCCGAACCGTCATCGAGCGGGCTAACCGGTCGCCTTGCAGGCGGATGTCTTCCAGCTTCCGCTGCAGCTCTTCTTGCGTGCGCTGCTCGTCCTGCTGCTGCATCATGTCTCCGAAGCTGAACGCCTGCTGCGGACGGTTCGCGGGCTCGCCCCTCGGCGTCGCCTTATGGATGAGCGGATACCCCGGCGGTTGTATCTTCATGTCCGATCACCGTCCAGTCGCATTAGAAGTGCTCGAATCGTTCGACTGGCAGGAGGAACACCGCCGCGCCTCCGACTTGAACTTCGACCGGGAACGGAATGTAGGAATCGGCCGCGCCGCTAACCGGCGATACGGGCGTAACGAGCTGGTCGCGCACTTTGCAGTTGGCGCGAATCACGTCGAGCGCGCTCTGCACGCGTTCGTCTTCGATGCCGATGAGGAACGTCGTGTTGCCCGCCCGGAGGAAGCCGCCCGTGCTCGCGAGCTTCGTCGCGCGGAAGCCTTCCTTAATAAGAGCGTTCGACAACCGATTGCTGTCTTTATCCTGAATTACCGCTATAAGTAGTTTCATCGTTCAGGCCCTCCTCGATCTTTGAATTGGGGTCTGTCTGCCTTACTATACAAATTGGACAAGTAACGCCGAAATCCTCTTTTTACGGGCCCTGGGGTTTACGCTTGAATAGACTAATTATAATATTAGACATCTTTAGAGTCTATTAAACCGAGCTTCCCGCATTTAATCGACAAAAGGAGCGACGCCGAGTCCGCTCCTTTACCTTATTCAAGCCTATGCGATTCCGCTACTGCCCACGAATCGGTCCAACGCATGCTTCACTTGACGGAAAACGTCGTCGACCGTGCCGTTCGCGTCGATAATCGCGATTCGCTCGGGGAATCTGCGGACGACTTCCTGATACCCTTCGCGCACCTTCTCGTGGAACGCGGACGGTTCCACGTCGAGCCGGTTGACCTCCCGGTTCTTGTTCGCGTTAATTCGCGCGATGCCGAGCTTCGGCTCGACTTCCAAGTATAGCGTCAAGTCCGGATACGTACCCTCGATCGCGAATTCGTTAATCCCGAGAATCTCGTCGATGCCCAACCCTCTGGCATGACCCTGGTACGCCAAGCTGCTGTCGATGAAGCGATCGCAGATCATCGTGCGTCCCGCTTCGAGGGTCGGCACGATCTTCTCGACGTAGTGCTGACGTCTGGCCGCCGCGTACAGGAGCGCCTCCGTCCGGCCGTCCATCTTCGTGTTGCGCACGTCGAGAATGATCGAACGGATCTGCTCTGCGATCTCGCTGCCTCCCGGTTCCCGCGACGCGACGACGTCGATTCCCTTGGACTCGAGATATTCGACGGCCTTCGTAACGATCGTCGATTTGCCCGCGCCTTCATTGCCTTCTATCGTTATAAAGTAACCTTTGCGCATGTACGGTTTTCCCCGATCATCAGTAGTACGACCCTCTGCTATTATATACAAGTCCGACGACCCGGTACAGCCTACCCGCTCCTCGCGAATATCCCCGATCCGACGAGCTTCGCCATGCCGTAAGCGGCCCCCGTAACGACGCTGACGACCATCAGGTCGAAGCAGACGTTGAACATGAACAGATGCTTGCCCATGTCCGCTTCCCCGTCCCCGATAATGGCGACGAACACGGCGAACAACCCCGCGACGCCGACGATCGCCATCGTCTCCAAGCCCAGCCGCAGCCTCCTCGACCGCGTTCGCAGCCATATCGCCGCGAGCGACAGGTAGTATATCGCATAAAACGCGACGAAGACGGCTAACGTTCGCGGCATATGCTCCGCCTTCCACTGGCTCCAAGCGCTGTACGTATACGATAACGCTCGCCACGGTTTGCCAGCGGATTGATCGTAGTTGCCCAAGTATCCCGGACGGATATAGACCGCATTGTCGGCCGCGACTTCGAGCTTCTGGATAAACCGCAACGGATGGCGCGCATAATAGAGCGCGATGTCCTTATGGCTCAGCTTCTCCAGCACTTCCCGGTGCAGAATCGGGTCGCCTTGGGGGATAACGGTATCTTTCTGAAAATAATTCGTTCCCGCGTTGCCCGCATACTTCTCCGGAATGCCCAGCTCCTTCATGTCCGCGGACAAATGAGGGGTATTCTTCAACACGCCGTAAAAAATCGACTGATAGAGGTTCGTGTGCTTCAGCCGATCCGGCGCGACGACGATCATGAGCGCCGAGCAGACGACAAGCGCCGCTATGCCCGTCCACACTTGCTTGCGCCATCTCCTGTCGTCTCGCAGCTGCAACATCCGCCAGGCGAGCGCCGCGAACGCGAACCCAATCGGAGCGTTCTGGATCTTGGAGGTAGCGAGCGCGAGCGCGGCCAAGGCGAAGAGAGCGAACATCGCGCCGCTCGGCTTGTCCGACGTGAGCAGCGCAAGCACGGCTGCTACCGTCAGCAACGTGGCGATTAAGGCGTACGGCTCGCCGAAGAACGATTGGAAGTAGACGACGTATCCGATATCGCCGAAGACGAAGACGATGCAGGCGGACAGCGCAAGGGTAACGGCGATCGTCGCCTTACGGCTATGCGCCTTGGGCGTATGCTTGATCAATAGCATAACGGCCCATACGTATAGCGCGGTATAACAAGCGCCGAGAACGCGGATATCGAAGTGCTCGGTGCTGAAGATTCTTCCGATCCACCCGGCTACGATTACAAGCAGGACGTGTGTGGAGAAGTACCCGCCGAACATATACCCGCCATAGCCGAATAAGCGATGCGCATAGCCGAAGTACCGGTCGTGATACGACTCGCCGGGATCGAGCGGCGCGATTCCCGCGCCTACGAGCACCCGGGCGTAATCCCCGCTATCCGCTACTCCGAGTACCGGGGGAATCATAATAAGCGCGACGATACAGATTGCCGAACCGATGCCGACGATCCATGCGATCGTGGCGCGGATATCGCGTGACTTCATGCTTGTTCTCCTTGAACGGCGATGTACGCGAGCGTCTCGTCGCCCGCGCCTTGAATTCGCGCGCCGCTGTCTCTCCAGCGCGCGAGCTGCCGTAACGTATGATCCGTAATGACCTCGCCCGGGTATAGAACCGGAATGCCGGGCGGGTACGGGATGATCCATTCTCCTGCCGTTAACCCGACGCTGTCCTCCAGCCGTACGGAACGGACGGAAAGTCTATCTCGGCGGAACGCGACCGGTTCCGGCACGGCGATGATCACCGGCGTGCTTAGGTTGCCCGCGCCGACCGGTTGCTCCGGCCAATCGCGAATCGAACCCGCGATCGCCCGCAACGCATCCGTCAGTGCCTCGCCGTCTGCCAACCGACTGCCGGGACCGAGTGCCAGTACGACGTAGCGGTCGTCCGCCATCTCCGCGAAGCAATGACGGGCGGCGAGCTCTTCCTGCAGCCGCTTGCCGCTCAGCTTGCCCGACGTATCGAAGAGCGTCAGCTTCAGCGGATCGTAACTCAGCGAATCGTTCGCATACGCCCCGTACCCGATGGCCCGGAAGGGCGTATCCTCTAACCGTTCCAGAACGAGCTTAGCCGCGGTTAACGCCGGCTCGAACGCGGCTGCGCCGCTCGTATCCAGCTGCCTTCTGGCAAGATCGAGGGACGCGAGCAACGGAAACGACGGGCTCGAGCTCTGTACCATGCGCAGCGCCTGCTTAATCGCTTCGCGATCGACAAGGCTGCCTTGCATGTGCAGCATCGCCCCCATCGTCATCGCGGACAGCATCTTGTGCGTCGACTGTACGACGACGTCCGCTCCCGCCCGCAACGCCGATTCCGGGAATGCCGGGTGAAAGCCCAGATGCGCGCCATGCGCTTCGTCGACAAGCACGGGTACGCCTCTTCGGTGCGCCAGCCGTACGATGGCCCCCAGCGGAGCGGTTATTCCGTAATAATTAGGCGCCGTTATAATGAGGCCTTGAGCGTTCGGATATCGGTCCAACGCCGCTTCGATCGCTTCCTCGGACGGAATGACGGCGAGCCCGGATAACGGATCGAATGCCGGCGTTAGCATGACCGCTTGGACGCCGGCTAACATGAGACCGTGGATGATCGACTTATGCACGTTGCGCTGGACGAGGAACAGATCGCCCGGCCGGCTCGTTCCGAGAATCATCGCGAGATTGCCCGACGTGCTGCCGCCGACCAGGAAGCTCGTCTCATCTGCGCCGAAGCAGGACGCGGCCAGCCGCTGCGCGTCCGCCAACGGTCCTTGCGGATGGTGCAGATCGTCGGTGTCCGCGAGCTCCGTCACGTCGAGCGGCAGCAGCGACCGATAGGCAAGATCCGCCTTCTTATCATCCCATGCCGCCCGTTGCTTGTGGCCCGGTACGTGGAAGGCATGACCGCGAAGCGACGCGTGCGCCTCCAATGCCTCGTACAACGGCGCTCTCTGCTTATCTATAGTCATCCTGAGAATCTCCTTATCCGCTTTTCCATTGTCCCATTGTATCAACTCGGCTTTGTTCTGCCAAATTTGATAAGTCGGTACAATGAAAGAAGCGTCGGTACCCCCATAGAGGCGCCAACGCTTCGTTCTAAGCCCGATTAGGCATGAAATTTAACCCATAATTGCCGCATTTGCCTGACGAAGAACGGATACTTCTCGTCTTCTACTTTCGTTTGAACCATCGTTGATTCGCATGAATGACAGATGAATTGGGTGACGATCGTAATGCCTTCTTCCTTCTCTTCCCCGCAGACGATGCACGTCTTGTGCGCATTCTCTTCCATCATCCCACCCCAGCCCTTTCCTATTGATGCCTTACAGTCTTCCCCGAAGTCTATGAAAATATACGCATTCATAGCGGAGAATCGGGCGAGCCCTAACATTCAATCCTCGTTAGGCCGATACTATGGTACAGAAGCTGTCAGGTAAGCAACGGGCAAGGAGGCTCATGGCTTGAATACGTCCACCGCTTCGAAGAACGACCCCACTTTCTATCATTATAAGCTTATCCGCCGAATCTCGCTTAGACCCGAGAGGAAATATAGTTACATGGCCACCGCGCTGCTCGTCCCCGCGGCCCTATTCGGCATCTATAGTTGGATCGGTTTGCTCCTGTCCGCCGCCGCCGCCGCGCTCATGCTGCTCGTCCATGCGCTTGTCCTTCGCATTACGCTTCGACGCGTCGACAAGTTCTCGGCCAAGAGATGGTCGTTCCGACGCGACTGGCCTTGGATCGGGCCGTTGCCGATTCAAGATACGCAACTGGCGCTGTTCCGCAGACTTCACTTCCATCTGATGCTCGTCGGTTGCTGCGTCGCCGGACTGTTCTATCCTTGGGCGCATGCTTCGCTCGTCATTGCGCTGCTCTATTGGCACTTATGGCTGCTCTCGCCGCGATTCCGACTGCTGCTGCAGCTGCGCAGAGAAAGAGGCGCCGGCATTATACGCCTGGCTTCCGACGAAGTCTCGTATTATCACCAATAACGAATAAAGCCCGCGGATGCGGGCTTTATTTTTTCGCGATATATTCGGTTTAATTACCGGCGATCGATTCGTTAAGACTCCTCAGCTTATCGGCGGAACGCTGCAGCAACGCATGTTCTTCCTCGGATAAATTCAGCTTCAGCACTTCCCGCACGCCATTGCGGTCGACGACGCACGGAACGCCGAGATATACGTCGCTAATGCCGTGGTAATCGTCGAGCAGCGTAGATACGTTCAGTACTGCTCCTTCATCGCGTAGAATCGCCGTGCAGATCCGGTCGAGCGCAAGCGCGATCGCGTAATACGTCGCCCCCTTGGCGCTAATGATCTGATAGGCCGCATCCCGCGTATTCGCGAAAATCCTTTCCTTATCCGTGTCCTCGATCTCGAGCGCCATTCCCGCCACGTTCGCCAGGCTCCATACCGGCAGCTCCGAGTCGCCGTGCTCGCCGACGATATGCGCGTGAACGCTGCGCGGATCGATGCCGAGATGGCTGCCGATCAAGTAGCGGAATCTCGCGCTATCGAGCAGCGTACCCGATCCGATGACGCGGTTGACCGGCCATCCGGATTTCTTAAGCGCAAAGTAGCTCATCACATCGACGGGGTTCGAAGCGAGCAACAAGATAGCGTCTTCGTTATATTTTAATACTTCATCCAGGATACTCTCCATAATAACGACGTTCCGCTTCAACAGCTCCGTACGAGGTTCTCCCTCTCGCTGGGCCGCGCCGGCCGTAATGACGATGATATCCGCACCCTTGCAGTCCTCGTACGTGCCCGCCCATAGCTTCGTGCCGCCGAGGAACGGAATGCCGTGATTCATGTCAAGCGCGTCCCCGCTCGCCTTCGAACGGTTAGCGTCGATCAGTACCAATTCATCCGCCCGGTCCCGCAGCATGAGCGTATACGCGGTCGTCGCGCCTACCGCGCCCGAGCCGATAATGACGATTCTCGATTTTTTCATTGCAGTCAGCCTCCTTGGTCATCTTCTTGCATATGCGGTTTGTTCACGTAGTTATACATATAAGCCATTAACATGCCGCCACCGATCATATTGCCGAACGTGACCGGTACGAGGTTATGAACGACGCCGCCCAACGATATCGTACCCGGATGATTCAGCACGAGCGCAATGGCGAACGTACACATATTGGCGATACTATGCTCGTAGCCGGAGATGAAGAAGCAGAACACGAACAGCATCATCGCGAACATCTTCGCTCCGTCGTCCTTGAACGACATCGGCACGAAGAAAGCGAGGCAGACGAGCCAGTTACATAGAATGCCCCGGAAGAACAGCTCCATTGCGGGAGTGTTCATCTTCTTGTCGACGACGCTGAGGAGGAAGCCATTCACGTTCTCATCGTCGAACAGTCCGGTCGTGTAGATCATGAACGCGAATGCCGCGGCCCCGAGCAGATTGCCCGCGTAGCTTGTCACCCATAACTTCGCGGTATCCCGCCACCTCAGCTTGCCCCGTAGCGAAGCGAACGTATAGTAGAACGTATTGCCGGTGAACAGGTCGCCTCCTCCGTAAGAGATTAGAATAATCGCGGCTCCGAACGTTATCGCGGCCATCGGGTAAGTCAGCGGGGAATGCTTCAGGTAAAAGTAATTACCCGTCTTGAACGCGACGATGACGCCGAAACCGATGAACATGCTTGCTAACATCGATCTGGCGATATATCTGAGCAGACTCTGCTCATAGATGGCGTGCTTCTTGAGCGCCAGCTGCTCGACCTTGCGCAGCGCTTCGACTTCCATACATCCGATCACCGTCCGTCTTCTTCGTCCTTGGTATTACACTAACATAACCATCGGATCGCCAACGTGACGTACATCACAGGCCGGTGCGTTTGGTAAGAGACGCGGTGCCATGATACGATGAGGGAAGGCAAGTACTTATTGGGTAGAAGTGAATGAGACCAATCGAGGAGGAATCATGATGGAGTTGATCTACCACGGCCACTCTTGCGTGCAGATCGTTACGGAGGGCAAGTCGATCGTCATCGATCCGTTCTTGCGGGGCAATCCGATCGCAGTGACGAAGCCGGAGGACATACAAGCGCAGTACGTGTTGCTGACGCACGCGCATAACGATCACATCTTGGATGCGCCGGCGATCGCGCAAGCGAACGACGCGACAATCGTCGCCGTCGTAGAGCTTGCGGATTACTTAAGCGGCAGAGGATTGAATTCGATCGGCATGAACTTGGGAGGAACGGTCGACCTCGGCTTCGCCAAGGCCAAAATGGTACCGGCGCTGCATAGCTCGGGCATTACGCTGGAGGATGGAAGCAGCATCTACGGAGGCGTGCCTGCCGGCTTCCTGATTCAAGCGGAGGGGCTAACCGTGCTCCATGCCGGTGATACGGCGCTATTCTCGGATATGAAGCTAATCGGGGATCGCCATCCGATCGATATCGCGTTGTTGCCGATCGGAGACCACTTCACGATGGGTCCGGACGATGCGCTGCTGGCCGCGCAATGGTTCGGCGCGAAGCTCGTCATACCTGTTCATTACAACTCGTTCCCGCCGATTCGCCAAGACGCCGAATCGTTCGTCGCTCGTCTGAAGGCGCAAGAGCAGCGCGGGAAGGTACTGGCACCGGGAGAACGTATTTCCGTTAAGGCCGGGGAGCTGTAACGGCAAGTTCTGCCGGTAACGCAAAGAAGCACCCGCGAGGGTGCTTCTTCTTGTTGACTCCAGCCTGGCAACGTCCTACTCTCCCAGGACCCTGCGGTCCAAGTACCATCGGCGCTGGAGGTCTTAACGATCGTGTTCGGGATGGGTACGCGTGGAACCCCTCCGCAATCATCACCAGACCAGAAGTCATTCGAATCAAGGCTTGCGCCTTGAAAACTGGATGCGAAACAAAGCGTTGGTGAAAGTGGTTGAAACATCCGCGGCCATCCGTGTCATTAGGATAAGCCCTCGACCGATTAGTACTCGTCAGCTGCACGCGTTGCCGCGCTTCCACCCCGAGCCTATCAACCTCGTGTTCTTCAAGGGGTCTTACGAATTGGGAAATCTC
>NZ_JBHTGV010000019.1:0-80456 GCF_042675445.1 Cohnella sp. GCM10027633
GTCTTTGACGAATGCTTTCACCTGATCTTTGTTAAAGCGCGCCACTTGTGTCATCCTCTCAAACCAACCTTTCTCTTAGTTTATTTCATATTGGTTTGAGAGTTTACACAAAAGATTTTACAGACTCCAGTCCTACGGAATTCACTATTGGTCATAATGTAGGAACCAAAGATGAAGTTGATTCCGTTATGGAGCAAGCGAAGAAAGCGGGCGCGACAATTACAGTTCCAGCTCACAGTACATTCTGGGGCGGGTACTCGGGTTACTTTCAAGATCCAGACGGACATTTGTGGGAAGTGGTATGGAATCCTCAATGGGAAATGAATGATTAATCATATGAGGTGCTAGATCATGGAAACTCAAATTCCTTCAGAACTATTGATAAGGAATATCGTATTCTCCGAACTCGACTATATGCTCGATCGGATGAATGCGATTCAGAATAGACAGGGTAATCCAGAAGGAATTGAACTCCAACGTTATGGCAATGCATTATGAACCGGATTGCCTGATAACGGAATAATGACTGTTGCAGCGAACAATCAAGTGTTTTATGGCAGGCAAGGTTGGAAATTCTATATTGCATATCTGAATGACGAGCCGGCAGCTACAGCTGTGATGTATATTAATAATGGCATTGCATCACTGACATTCGCAGCAACATTACCTGAGTTCAGAGGCAATGGACTACATCAGAATGAGAATTGGTTATATAAGAACGACTTGGAGCACAAAGGGATGAAATCATGAATAACATTAAAGCAGTTTTATTCGATCTGGATAATACGATCTTAGATAGAGTAACTACATTCAATAACTTTGTTAATGCTTTCGTGAATACTTATTTTCAACATTTGGAAGAGACCAAGCACATTATTGATAGAATGATAGATCTAGATCAAGATGGCTATAAGGACAAGAATGAATGGTTTGAAGAACTATTAGCAGAGCTGCCGTGGAACACAAAACCCGAGATCACTGAATTGTTGGAATACTACAAGGTTCACTACGTTACAAATGCAACATTGATGGAATACGCTGTCGAAATCCTTCAACTCGCGCGTCTGAAATATAAGGTTGGATTAATTACGAATGGAAGAACAATCATTCAGTATGGAAAGATCGATCAATTAGGGATCAGGGATCATTTTGACTTGATCATTGTTTCGGAAGAAGCAGGGATCAAGAAACCGAATGCGAAGATATTCGAGATGGCCATAGAGAGATTAGGATTGAGTCCTGAACAATGTTTATATATCGGGGATCATCCAATAAACGATATAGATGGCGCGGGAAGAGCAGGAATGGAAACGATATGGTTCGAGGTCAATCAGCCTTGGAGAGAAGAAGTAGGTATTAGACCCAAACATACGATAAAACACTTAAGTGAATTAGCGGTGATACTATAGAATAACGGAAAAGAGATAGGAGGGGATATTCCGTGGGCGATAGGATAAATACAAAGCAAAATACGGAAAAGTTAACCGGAAGCGAACAAGTAGTAGCGTTCATGCAAAAGCTGGAACATCCACTGAAACTAGAAATCGAAGAGGTTCGAAAGATCATTTTACAATCGGATTCTCAAATAACGGAGCATATGAAATGGAACGCTCCAAGTTTCTGTATTCTCGGGGAGGATAGAATTACTTTCAACTTTTACGGCGGGAACAAGTTCCGATTAGTCTTCCACTGCGGGGCGAAAAAGACGGCAAATAAAGAAAACAAAGGGAAACTTATTGCTGATGATTCAGGGCTGCTAGAGTGGGCGGCCGATGATAGAGCTACAATCGCAATTACCTCAAGCGATGATTTAAACGAAGAGAAAAGAAATAGTCTTAAAGTAGTAATAACAAAATGGATAGAGGCAACAAGGAGGTTGTAGCACAAATCTTGATATTCGGGGGTATGACATGACCGATAAGTATAATCCCTATACGGACGAAACCATTCATACTGTTCAACCCGCATCTATAGATCAACTGCATGAAAGAGAAGGCTTCAATGACGTCATGAAGCATTATGATTCCGTTAACGGGTTTCAAGCTCTAAAGCAATTAAAACAAGTTCCTCAACCGACCAGACTCCTCATGAAATCGAGTTTATCTAAACATGATGCCTAGAAAAAAAGCGGGTTTGCGATCATCGGGAGTTTATCTCCCGTGCTTGCAAGCCCGTTTTAGGTTTCAAAGCCGGTCAAGAAGTTATCAAAAGACAGCGAATCATTAAATATTACTATAAGTTCGGCAGTTCAGTGATTTTATAATAAATACATACGGCAAAGCCGGAGAAATAAGGACTATCTAAGCAGGCAGGGAAGGAAGGCTTGAACGCCATGCTATCGAAGCAATTCGAACAACTAACCGCGGCGAATCAAGCACTGCTAGGCGCGGCGCCCATTCGGCCGTTCCCGCCGGCTGCCGATCGGACGGCTTGGGAGAAACTCGCTCCCGATTTGAAAGAGGGATGGATTGCGTTCGCCGCAGTTAATCGGGACTACGATTGGCCCGCGCTGCGCATGGATCGTTATATGGATTCGAAACGTACCGGCGACATTCACGGGTATCTCGACCCGCATTGGGAGAGGCGAAGCGTGCTGGGCGGCTTCGTGCTCGCTGAATGCATAGAAGGCCGATGCGAATATCTCGACCGGATCGTGAACGGGATCTTCGCAATCTGCGAAGAGACAAGCTGGATGCAGCCGATTGCCAATACGTACTTACAGAAAGTAAATACGGCCGAGCTGCTGCCGGACGAAGCCGACCATATCGTGGACCTCAACAGCTCGGAAACGGCGGCGCTGCTGACTTGGACGTACTACCTGCTCCGCGAGGAACTCGACGGACTCAGCCCGCGAATCGGACAACGCATCCGGCGGGAAGTTCGCAATCGGGTGCTCGTTCCTTATCAGAAGCATGAAGACTATTGGTGGCTCGGCATGATTCCCGGCCAGCGGGTGAACAACTGGAATCCGTGGTGCAACGGTAACGTCATCATGGCTTATCTCGTCCTGGAGGAAGACGTGGTAGCGCGCCGGCAAGGGTTGCTGAAGGCGATGCGCAGCTTGGACGTCTTCCTGTCGACGCACCCCCCGGACGGCTGTTGCGACGAGGGACCGATGTATTGGAGCCGCTCCGGCGGTTCGTTGTACGATTGTTTGGAGCTGCTCGGCTTCGCGTCTCAAGGTGCGATCGATATATACGGAGAGCAGCTCGTTCGGGATATCGGGACTTATCTCTATAAGGTTCACATACACGGCGAATATTGCGTCGACTTCGCCGACGGGGACGCGATCGTCGAGCTGGCGAGCGACGTCGTCTACGGATACGGGCAAGCCATCGGGGACGACAAGTTGATGCAGCTCGGCGCGAGCGCTCCAAGCGTCCGGCCGTCGCTGCGCAACTGGTTCCCTCTCTATCGGTTCACGCGAGATCTGTTCCAGACGGAGGAGCGCAGGCGGGTTGGCGCCCAAGCGCCTTACGCGCGCGATTCGTGGATGCCGCATGCCCAGGTGATGACGGCGCGTTCGGCCGGCGGTACGGAGAAGGGGCTGTACCTTGCGGCCAAAGGCGGACATAACTTGGAATCGCACAACCATAACGACGTCGGCAGCTATGTGGTCTATGCCGATGGACTACCGGCGATTATCGACTTGGGCACGGAAGCGTATACGCGGAAGACGTTCTCGCCGCAGCGGTTCGAGCTCTGGTATTTGCAATCCGCCTACCACAATCTGCCGACCGTGAACGGGGTAATGCAGAAGGAAGGCGGAGAGTATCGAGCCGGCGAGGCGGAATACCGGGCGGACGACGATGCGGCGGAGCTGCGCCTAAACATCGCCGGGGCATACCCGTCCGAGGCGGGCATCCGCAACTGGGAGCGCCGGTTCCTCTTACGACGGGGCGTCGACGAAGAGATCGAGATCGCCGACAAGTTCGCGCTGACCGGGGATACGAAGGAGCTCTTCTTCAGTCTGATGACCGTTCGACCGCCGGTCTTGCTCCAGGAATCCGGCCGCGTCGAACTGCAGATCGCAACGGGTAGACGGCTGAGCATCGGCTATGACGCCTCGCGTCTCTCGGCGAGCAGCGAACGGATAGAGCTGACCGACTGGCGGCTTCGGGCCAATTGGGGACCGGAGGTTCATCGGATCGTACTTAAGCTGGCGTCTCCGATGGCGGAAGGAGAATTCAAGCTGCGCTTCTCGATGGAAGGCAGCGGAACTACGGGAGGGGTAGACGCATGATGGCGCATAACCATAAGCTACACCATGGATTGGAACGGGAGCTAGGCTGGGTCGATGAGGCATGGAGCCGGGCGGAAGCCAAAATCGGCCGGAACGCGCGGACGATCGGAGCCGCTTTTCCGAACGGAACGAAAGAGGGACGATACTTCAGGGCGCCGGTGCACGATTGGATCGCCGGCTTCTGGCCGGGGTTGCTATGGCTTGCGTACCGCGAGAACGGCGAAGAGGAACTCCGACGCGTCGCGGAAGCATGCGAGCGTCAGCTCGCGGAGACGCTGCAAACCTACGACTTGCTGCACCACGACGTCGGCTTCATGTTCAGCTTGAGCAGCGTTGCCCAGCATCTCCTCGCCGAAGCGTCGGGGCGCGGTGGAGATGCGGACGCCAAGCGGCATGCGCTAATCGCTGCCAACCTCTTGGCCGGCCGGTACAATCCACAGGGCGAGTTCATCCGCGCCTGGCCGAATTGGGACGAGGAGGATCATACCGGCTGGGCGATCATCGACTGCATGATGAATTTGCCGTTGCTCTATTGGGCCGGCCGCGAGATCAAGGATCCGCGGTACAAGCATATCGCGATCCGGCACGCCGATTCCGTCCTGCGCGATTTTCTCCGCCCGGACGGCTCGGTCTGCCATATCGTCAGCTACGATCCGGAGACCGGCGAGCGGATAGAGTCGCTGGCCGGTCAAGGCTACGCGGCGGATTCCGCATGGGCGCGCGGTGCTTCCTGGGCGCTGTACGGCTTCGCGCTCAGCTATCGGTACACGGGCGAGGCGCGGTATCGCGAAGCCGCGCTGAAGGTCGCTCGGTTCTTCGTCTCGCGGTTGCCGGAGGACGCCGTCCCGTACTGGGACTACTTCCTGCCGGAAGACGGCCGAGAAGCGATGCCAAGAGATTCGTCAGCGGCGGCGATCGCGGCGTCCGGTCTGCTGGAGCTTGCCGAGTTGTTTACAGCCGATGGAGAAGCGGGAGTCGAAGACGCCGCTTGGTGCCGGTCGTCGGCCGAGCGGATCGTCCGGTCGCTGAGCGACCGTTATGCGGACTGGGGCGACGAGCACGAAGGCATTCTGTTGCATGGAACCGGGTACCATTCGCGCGGCGTGTATGTCGATGAATCGCTGATCTATGGCGATTATTTCTACGTGGAAGCGCTCGCGAAGCTGCGGGGACGCAAGGAGCTATTCTGGTAGGCAACGAGGACACCGAGAGGATGAGAGAGATGGGACTGAGAGATCCGATGCTGCGCAATCGCACGATCGAAGTGACCGCGGGTGGTCCGGGAACCGACTATCCGGGCTTCACTTCGATGACCGTTCAATCTGCGGTCGATGAAGCAACCCGGCACGGCGGCGGTATCGTGCGGCTGGATAATGGCATATATGACGTGTACGGGCCGATTCGGCTCACGGATCGGGTCACGCTGGCCGGCGCCGGACCGGAGACGGTTCTGCGCAAGACGGACGGCTTCAAGAGCCCGTTCGTCGTCGATGCCGATTACGGCGAGCTGCGCGCGGAGGTGGCGGACGCCGGCGGCTTCCGCGTCGGGATGGGCCTCCAAATCTACGACGAGTCGCAAAAATGGGGCTGGGACGAAAGCACGGCCATCATTACGGCGGTGGAAGGCAACGTGCTGCGCTTCGACCGGCACCTCGAGCGCGATTATCGCGCCGACGACGGCGGCATGGCCACGAACGCCTGCTCGATCATCGAGGCGGTGGACGTCGAGCAAGTCCGCGTTCGCGACCTTACGATCGACGGCAACAAGGCGGCCAACGAGCCGATCGGCGGTTGCCGAGCCGGCGGAATCTATCTGAAGAAGGCGCGCGATTGCATGATCGAGCGCGTCTTCGTGCGCGACTTCCATGGGGACGGCATCAGTTGGCAGATTACCGAGAATATCTCGGTGCTGCACTGCGACGTTCGCGGCTGCGCGGGATCGGGGCTGCATCCCGGAGCCGGCTCGCATTCCTCGCGTGTCAAGGACAATACGTGCAGCGACAATGGCACGGCGGGGTTGTTCGTATGCTGGCGCGTCCAGTTTGGCGAGTTCGAGCGCAACGTGCTGGAACATAACGCCGTGTCGGGCATCTCTATCGGCCATAAGGACTGCGACAACCGGTTCGCCGACAACGTTATTCGCGGCAACGGGCACGGCGGCGTCTATTTCCGCCCGGAGAACGCGGCCAACGGAGCGAACCGCAACAAGTGGCTCCGCAACGTGATCGAGGACAACGACGGATTCGGCTTCTATGTGAACGCCGGCTCGATCGACAATGAACTGCAGGATAATCGGATTCGAGATACGGGAGCGGGCAGGCAGACGGGGGACGTCTGGCTGGCGGACGGCGCGGATCGCTTCCTGGCGAATCGGTAATAGACTTAAGAGATCGTGCGCGAAGGAGAATTTGGACCATGACCACTAGAAGAATAGAGCCTACGATCTCGTACGTGGAGCGGATTCTTGAAGGCACGGATTATCGCAACATCGTTACGTTGGAGCACAATTGGCGCTTCCATGCGGGAGACGCCCCCGGCGCGCAAGAGGCCGGCTATGACGACTCGGATTGGCGGATCGTGCGGCTACCGCACGACCATTCGGCGGAATCGGGGTTCGACGCCGCCAATCCGGCGAACGGGTACGTTCAATCGGGCATCTTGTGGTACCGATTGCCGTTCGCTTCCCCGCAGGAACATGCCGGCGGCAAACGTTACCTGATGTTCGACGGAGCCGCGATGAACGCCGAGGTGTGGGTGAACGGTCGCTGCCTCGGGACGCATCCCTATGCCTATACGCCATTCTGGCACGATCTAACGCCTTATCTTCGCCCCGCGGGGGAGGAGAACGTCCTTGCGGTCAAGGTGGACGCTTCCCTGCAGCCGTTCGGCAGATCTTATCAAGGCAACGGGCTGTTTCGCCGCGTTCAGTTGATCGTCGCCGCCGCCCTGCACATCGACGTATGGGGCGTGGTCGCCAGAACCGAGTCCATCGACTCGGAGGGCGCCTCGATCTCCGTCGCAACGAACGTCTCCGTCGGTCGTTATCCCGAGACGAAGTGGAACGCTTTCGTCTGGCAAGGGAAGGGAATGGCGGACAATAACGAGATTAGCAAAAAAGGCCGGCTGAGAACGGCGATCCTCGATCAGGAAGGCCGCGAGGTGGCCGTCGCCGAGGCGGAGACGATCGTGCCGCAGTTCGGCAAACACCGGTTCGAGCAGTGGCTGAGAGTGTTGGAACCCGCTCTGTGGCGTCCGGATGAACCGAACCTGTACACCGTCCACTCCGTGCTATTCATAGAGGACGAACCGGCAGACGACGTGCTGACCCCGCTCGGCATTCGCACGTTATCGTTTACCGCCGAGAACGGCTTCGAACTGAACGGCATCGAGACGAAAATCAAAGGCGTCTGCCTGCACCAGGACGCGGCGATATTCGGCGGCGCGGTTCAGACGCGAACGTGGGCGAGCAGGCTGTCCATGCTGAAGGAAGCCGGGTGCAACGCGGTCCGCACGTCGCATCACCCTTTCCCGACGGAGTTCTACCATGCGTGCGATTACCTCGGCATGATGGTCATGGACGAGGCGTTCGACGAATGGCGGCTAGGCTGGGACCGCGGCTATTCGGATTCGCCTTACGGCAAGAACGTATACGGCTATTATCAGTACTTCGACCAATGGTACGAGACCGACCTTCGGGCGATGCTGCGGCGGGACCGCAACCATCCGAGCGTCATCATGTGGAGCGTGGGCAACGAAATTCCGGATCTCTACTTCGACGAGGGAACTCCGATCTTGCGCAGGTTGGTCGAGATCTGCAAGGAGGAGGACGACAGCCGGCCCGCGACCGTATGCGCGGAAGGCAATCACCTGCTGCGCTTGCGGGAAGGCATCATGGATCTGGTGGACGTGCCGGGGTATAACTATGTCGCCAGCCGGGAAGGCGACGCGTACTACGAACGCCTTCACGCTGAGCATCCGGAACGGGCGCTGATCGGTTCCGAGACGGAATTCGAGCCGGAGCACTGGAAGCGCATTATGCGGCATCGCTACGTCATCGGCCAGTTCCTGTGGGTCGGCATCGATTATCTTGGAGAAGGCGCCGACATGCTCGGAGAGGATTCCGCATTGGGCAACACGTTCGATATCTCCGCGCTTGAGGGAGGTCGCCGCGGCTGGGCGTTCGGGCTCGTCGATTCGGCCGGTACGCCGCGAGGCGAATATTACTACCGCCAGAGCATCTGGAGCGAAGAGCCTTTCGTTCGGCTAGCCGTCAAGCAACCCGTTCCCGCCGCCAGAGAATCGTATGCCTACATGAATTCGCAGCTTCATTGGAACGGGAACGAAGGGGAGCGAAAGACGGTATACGTCTTCACGAACTGCGACGAGGCGGAGCTGTTCTTGAACGGACGTTCGCTCGGCGTCTTGGCGAAGGATACGGAAGGCTACCGCGCGATGGAGCTGGACGTCGATTACGTTCCCGGAACGCTCGTTGCCGTCGGCCTGAGCGATGGGCAGCGCGTATGCGAGGACAATCTGGTCACCTCCGGAGAGGCGGCGCGGCTGGCGATCGTCTGCGACACCGATCGGATGTCGGCGGACGGACGGGACTTCGCGGAGCTGCGTATCGTCGTCGTCGACGAGGATGGCCAACGGGTGCCTGACGCCGCGCATCCGATAACCGTCAAGGTACAAGGTTGCGGCAGCCTGCTCGGCGTGTACTCGGCGGATCCGATGAGCAGCGAGAGCTATCGTTCCGAGAGCTGTCGTGCCTACCGAGGCATCGTTGCCGCCGTCGTGCGCGCGGGACGCGATCCGGGTACGATAGCCGTCGAGGCATCTGCTCCGGGGTTGGCTGCCGCTAGCTGGAGCTTGCCTTGCGTCAAGCCGGTATAGGCCGAACGAACTCCGCGAACCGTATACCCACGAGAAAGGCACCCAGGGCGGGTGCCTTTTTCCAAGAGCTATCTAGCGCGAAGCGTTCTTCCTCAAGTGCGCCGTCTCGTTCATTCGCTCCCAAGCCAGTTCGCCGTCGTGCATTTCCAGCAAGGAGATCCCGCAGTTATGCTGCCTGAGCTTCCGGTACGATCGCAGCGGCAGCCCGAGAGAATCGGCCATGAACAGCCGATTCGAGGTATTATGGCCGACGACGACAATAGACTCGCCGGGATGCGTCGCCGCGATCTCTCTCATGAACGATCCGTAACGAGCGGTCACTTCCGCGCCGGTATTGCCGGTTCGCCCGACAGGAGCCGTACCCGGATCGTTCATCCAAGCGTCCCATTCGCCCGGGTACCGCGTTTCGATTTCATGGCGGGTTAACCCTTCCCACTGGCCGAAATCGACTTCGTACAGACGGTCGTCAACGGCCGGCGCAAGCTTCAAGGCTTCTCCGATCGTACGGGCCGTCTCTAGCGAACGCTGTAACGGAGAACAGTAGATCGCGGATATCCCATTGTCCATAAGCGCAATCGCTGCCATACGGGCTTGCTGCCGCCCGGTGTCATTCAGCGGAATGTCCGTGATCCCGCAATATCGGTTCCCATGTAGATTCCAGACGGTCTCGCCGTGCCGCAATAAGAATAAACGAGTCACGTTGCCCACTCTCCTCGGTCGGTTCCGTTCAAGTAGCCTTTGTCTTGCAACAGCGCTTTGAACTTGACGTAATTGTCTTGATACTGATGTTGCCGGACGCTGGGCTCGAAGCGCTTGTCGACGATCGACATTCGCTGCACGGCTTCGCCGAGAGAGGCGAATTCGGTCGCCGACGCGGCGAGCATCGCCGCCCCGACGGCGCCTTCCACGTGTTTCATCTTAACGATAGGTTTGTGCAACACGTCGCTGCGGATCTGCAGCCACGTATCGCTGGAGCTGCCTCCGCCCGCGGTGTAGACGGTTTCGATTGTTTCGGCAGACAGCGATTCTATCGTATCGTACGCTAGCCGTTCGATATAGGCGATGCCTTCTAACCTGGCCGCGTAACGCTGAACTTCGGTCAATCCCGGGGCATCGAATCCGCGCGCGTTCTCGCTCAGGAACGGAAATCTTTCGCCTTGCCGCTTAAGGGGGTAACTAAGCCATGGGGTCGGGAGCCACTGCTCCGCCTCCCGATTCAATTCCGTCAAGTCCCAACCCCCGTAATCGAGGGTAATCCAATCGGCTCCCGTATTGCTAGCGCCCCCCGGCATCCAATAACCCTGCGGATGCTTGTGGTTATAGATGCGCCCGAGCGGGTCGCGCACCGGCTGGCGAGACAGCCCTTTAATGACCAGGGTCGTGCCGATGGTCGTGTTCCAGTGGCCCGGGAGGGAGCACCCGGACGCGATCTGCGAAGCGCACCCGTCCGTCATTCCGGCAACGATTCGCACGGAGGAGGGGAGTCCGGTCCGTTCGCGGACTTCTTCCGACAACCCGCCGACGATTTCCCCGGGCGCGATCACGCTCGGCAGGCGATCCTCGGGGATGTTCAGCTTAGCCGACAAGTAAGCCGGCCATTCGTTCGCTTCGAGGTCGTAACCGCTTTTCAGCGCGCTGGTATAATCGGTTACCCCCCAGACGCCGCTTAACTTGCCCGTGATGTAATCGACGGCGTGGCACCACAGCCGGATCCGCTGCGCTTGTTCCGGATAATTCCGGTTATACCATAGCATCTTCGGCAGCCCGTAGGAGGAGTTGATCGCCTGGCCCGCGGCTTCCGTGCAGAGCAGCGCTTCCTCTTTGGAACGTTGATCGCTGTACATCAGGGCCGCATGCAAGGGGCGATACCGTTCATCGACCGGAATGACGGTTCCGGACGTGGAAGTGACGGCAAGGGAACGAATCGGGGGCCATCCTTCCTTGGCGGCGAGTCCCCCCAGCCGGCTAAGAGCCTCGAGGAGAAGATCCCACCATAAGTCAGGGTTTTGCTCGTCCCGGTTATCCGACCATCCGAAGCTTTCCTTGACGACGGCGAGCGGATTGCCGGCATCGTCCAGCAAGACGACCCGCAATCCTTGCGTGCCGATATCCACGCCGATGAAGGAAGAGGTCATTCCAACACATCCTTATAGTAAAATGATCGAAACGATAGGCAAACAATTCGATGTCTAGAAGAGTATACATCATCCGAGGTGCTCGCTAAACAAGGCCGGACAATCGGATATGAAAATGCAAGATAAGCTATGGATAGACAATCACAAGGGTCCGGATCGCCGCCGCGAACATTCGAAATATGGAACGATATGTTTCGTATTCTATCTGAAAGCGCTTTATAATAAGTGTGTTACAATCGATCACCATCATTGCGCAAGGGGCGTCCCGACATGAATATTTTCCGAAAACGACAGTGGAGAATGACGATATTCCCGAAGCTGATCATCGCGTTCCTGCTGGTGGTCGCTCCGATCTACGGCATCGGTCTCGGGATGAACCAGCTCGGCGAGAAGAGCGTCCGCGAGGAGCTGTCGAAATCGCTCAACTCGCGGGTCGACTTCTACCTCAACTCGCTTGAAGTCGCCAACGAGCTGATGAGCGGGCTGCTTCAGCAATACGCGCTCGACAAAGACATCCAACATGCCACGTTCATCAGCGGTACGATGACGATCGGCGTATGGACGGATACGGTGCAGCGCATCCAGGACAAGCTGCAGCTGATCAAAAATTCGAGTCCCTACGTCAAGAGCGTAAGCGCGCACATCCTGACGCTGAAGCGGACGATATCGAGCGAAGAAACGATCAGCGACACGATCCATCCCGATTATGAAGCCGTCGCCTCCGTGTCCAAGCTTCGAGGCGTCGGTTATTACTATTGGAATGACCGGTTGTTCATGGCGATCGCCTATCCCGGTTCCGATCTGCCGAATATGAAGGAGACGTTCGCGCTCTCGATCGAGATCAACCAAGAGATGATGAGGCAGGCGCTTCAGAACTTCTCCGACTACAGGCATGCGGGGGCGATGCTGGTTAATCCGGAGAAAGGCTGGATCTTGGGCAATGAAGCTTACGAAGGACTTTCGATAGAACTATCGGATTTCTTGAAGAACCGTCCCGAGGACAGCGCGAAGGAAGGCTATGAGCAAATTTCGGCGGATAACAGCTCTTACTTCGTCGCCTATAAGCGCTCGCCGTTGTTCGGCTACTCCTTGATCGCTTACGTGCCTTCGGCCGAGATGCTCGGTCCGATCGACAAGTACCGGATGCTGCTATGGCTGCTGTCGTTCGTCTCGCTCGTCTTCATCGTCGCCTACTCGTACTGGCTGTATCAGCTCATTCGCAAGCCGCTGCATCGGATGATGACCGGTTTCCGCAAGGTGGAGGCGGGGATGATGGAGCCGATTCCGCTGCCGAAGACGCACGACGAGTTCCTCTACTTGTTCCAACGGTTCAACATGATGACGGACAATCTGAAAGTGCTGATCCATGAAGTGTACGAGCAGAAGCTGCGTGCCCAGACGTCGGAGCTGAAGCAATTGCAGTCGCAGATCAATCCGCACTTCTTATATAACACGTATTTCATTCTATACCGCCTGGCGAAAATGAACGATAACGACAGCGTCATCCAGTTCAGCCAGCATCTTGGCGAGTATTTCCAGTACATTACTCGCAACGGCTCCGACGACGTGCCGCTAGACGCGGAGATTAAGCACTCTCGCACTTATGTGGAAATTCAGAACATCCGCTTCGCCAAGAGCCGCATTATCGTCGAATTCGGAGAATTGCCCGCAGGCTGCGGCGACATGCGCGTTCCGCGGCTCATCCTGCAGCCTTTCATCGAGAACGCGTACCAATACGGTCTCGAGACGAAGCGCAGGGACGGCAAAATCGCCGTGACGATGATCGAACAAGACGGCAAGTTGCTCATGTCGGTCGAGGATAACGGAGAGAAGCTGACGAACGCCGACCTGCAGGCTATCGAAGCGAATCTAGCGAATCAGGCCGCGAATATGGAATATACAGGCATGTTGAACGTTCACCGTCGGTTGATCATTCGGTTCGGCGCCGAATACGGCGTATCCGTCGCCCGCGGAGAAATGGGCGGCATGAAAGCGACGCTGAAGCTTCCGATGCCTCCGTCTTCGGGCAAAGCCGCGGAACCCAAACAACTCAATGACGCGAGAGGAGAGTGACGGTATGTACCGTCTGTTGATCGTTGACGATGAACCGATCATCGTAGAAGGCTTAAGCGAGCTATTCTTGCAAGCCGATTACCCATTGGAGGTCTATCAGGCGTTCGACGGAATGGAGGCGTTCGAGATCGCGAGGAAGCTGCGCATCGACATTCTGCTCACGGATATCGAGATGCCGGAGATGAACGGGATCGAGCTGCAGAAGGAGGTGCTACGTCTTTGGCCGCGCTGCAAGTCGATCTTCCTGACCGGCTATAACGAGTTCGACTATATCCAGTCTTCGATCCGCGGGGGAGCGATCGACTACGTGCTGAAGACGGAAGGAGACGATCCGATCATCTCCTCGGTCGAGAAGGCGATTCGCGTCATTGACGAGGAAGTGACCTACGAAGGTCTGATCGCGAACGCCCGATCGTCGCTTAAGCTGGCGCTGCCGGCGCTGCGCAAGGAGTATCTGACCGGTCTGCTGGAAGGGGAAGTCTCTTCGTCTGCCGTGCGGAGCGATCGGTTCGCGCAATTCGAAGTGCCGCTCGATCCCGAATTGCCGGTCGTCATGGCCGTCGGCCGGATCGACCGATGGCGCGAGGATCGGGCGGGAGGCGACAAGGTGCTATTCGCCTATTCGATCAATAACATCTTCGAAGAGTTCTTCGCGAACGAATTCGAATTGACGCACTTCAGAGGCGATCACGAACGGCTGATCTGGCTGCTGCAGCCGAAGCCGGAATCGGGATATCGCCAGGCGATCGCCGGAAATCAATCGATGCGCGCAGACTTCGCCGAGGATCCCGATCCGGAAGCGCGCCTGCACGCATACATGCTCGGCATGCTCGAATCCGTGCAGACCGCCTGCAGCCATTACTTGAAGCTCGCGTGCTCGTTCGTCGTTTCAAGCGAGCCGTTCGAATGGGACGCGCTCGCGTCCAAATACGAGCGGTTGTCGCAGCTGTTCGGCCGCGGGCTCGGACTCGGAAGCCAGATGCTGCTGTCGGACGACCGGTCGAAGTCTAGCGGAGACGAGCAAGCGCGAAGCAAAGTCAAGCGCATTCGGCTGCTCGACCAATACTTGATGCAGAAGGAACGGGAGAAGTTCGAGCAGCTGTTCGACGGGATTTCGGAAGCGGTAGGGGAGTCCGCGGCGATGGACGCGGGCTTGCCTCTCGAGGTGTTCTACGAGCTGGCGGCGATCTTCATCCCGCATCTGAACCGGTTCGAGGCGCTCGGCGCGGAGGGCGGCGGAATCAATCCGGACAAGCTGTTCTCGATCCGCGAGCATCGTTCTTGGAAGGAAGCTTCCGACTTTTTCCGCGAATTGGCGGGATTGTTGTTCGAACGCATGGAAGGCGGCAACGAGCAAGAGACGAGCGAAGTCGTCGAGCAGATTCATCGGTACGTGGACGACAATCTCGATGGGGATCTTACGCTGAACCGTCTGGCCGAGCGCGTCTTCTTGACGCCATTTTACCTCTCCAGATTGTATAAACAGAAGACGGGCCACAACATCAGCGATTATGTCACGAGGACAAGAGTCGATCGCGCGAAGCAATTGCTCGGCGAGAGCACGCTTAAGATACATGAGGTCGGTATGCGGATCGGATACGACTCGGCCTCCTATTTCACCCGTCTATTCAAAAAAGCAACGTTGTTGACCCCTCAGGAATATCGAGATTCGCTGAAATAGATATAAAAGGATAAGGGATGTAATCGCTTTATTATATTCGCGACGTCTTGCGGCCTGCATAATGAAGGCGTACCACAAATTAATGCAGGAAATAGGGGAGGAAATCAGCTGATGTCGAAAAATAAGAAAGCGAAAGTGAAAGGCTCGGCCGTACTTTCATTACTGCTTGTCATGACGGTAGTTACAGCATGTAGCAATAACAACAAAGACAATACCGCTTCCGATGCAGGCAGTTCGCCAAGCGCAAGCGCAAGCGCGAGCTCGAGCTCGAGCGCAAGCCCGGCAGGAACGACTCCGGACGGTCCGACCGGCAAGTTCGATCCGCCGATCGAAGTAACGACGGTGCGCTCGGTCAATACGGCCGCAGAGTTGCCGCCCGGCCAAGATCTCGACAACAACTCTTGGACCAAGGCGTTCCAAGAAGAACTCGGCATCAACCTGAAGAACAACTGGAAAGTCAACGCTACGCAATATCAGAACAAGGTTGCCGTAACGATGGCTTCCGGCGATATGCCGGACTTCATGGAAGTCGACGCGCAGCAGTTCCAGATCCTCGTAGAAGCGGGCACGATCGCCGATCTGACCGAAACCTACGACAAATTCGCTTCCGATCTGACGAAGGCCTCGATGGACGCCAACAACGGCATCCGTCTCCAAGCGGCAACGATGAACGGCAAGCTCATGGGTATTCCGGTAGACGGCGGGGAAGCAGCCGATACCCAGTTCATCTTCATTCGTAAAGACTGGCTGGCCAATGTAGGACTCGAGGCGCCGAAGTCGATGGACGACGTCATCAATATCGCCAAGGCGTTCACGAAGAACGATCCGGACAAGAACGGCAAGAACGATACGTACGGTTTAAGCCTCGACTTGAACCTGTTCAACGGCTGGTCCGGTCTTGACGGCTTCTTCAACGGCTACCACGCGTATCCGTTCAACCCGACTAAGGGCTCTGCCACGGCTCTCAACTTCATCAAGGGCGCGGACGGCAAAGCACAGTGGGCCGACACGCAGCCGGAAGTGAAGACCGCTCTCGGCAAGCTGGCCGAGCTGTTCCAGGAAGGCGCGATCTATCCGGAATTCAGCGTCATCGACGGCATGAAGTCCGCGGAGCTCGTCACCTCCGGTAAAATCGGTCTCGCGTTCGGCGCGTTCTGGGTACCGACTTGGCCGATCAACAATATGTACAACGACGTACCAGGCTCGGATTGGGGCATCTATCCGCTCGTTTCGTCCGACGATAAGCCGGCGCGCTCGCAAAGCACGACCGGATTGCCTTCGCGCTTCTATGTCGTAAACAAGAAGTCCGAGCATCCGGAAGCTCCGATCTTGATGTTGAACACGTATAACGAGAAGCTAGTCGGGAATTTCGACAAGAACTATCACACGGTTACGGCAGACGGCAAGGACTATCCGGTCTTCAGCCTGTCGCCGGTGCGCGGCGGCATTCCGGGCAACAATCCGAAGGCGGCGGCCGCGGTTCAAGCTGCGAAGAAGTCCGGCGACGCGTCCGCGCTGAACGACGAGCAGAAGCAATATTTCGATCAAGTGGCGAAGTTCGAAGCCGGCGACAAGACGATGTGGGCCGCGAACAAGCTGTGGGCGGAAGGCGGCGTATTCAGCATTCAGGGTCAGTACGCGGACAATAACCTCATTTTCCAATCGGCGTACGTAGGCAATCCGACGATGACGATGATCGCCAAAGGTCCTTCGCTTCGCGACGAAGAAGTCAAGATGATGACTTCGATCATCATGGGCTCCAAGCCGATTGAATACTTCGACGAGTGGGCAGCGAACTGGCTGAAATCCGGCGGTCAAGAAATTCTCGACGAAGTCAACGCAAGCGGTCAAGTTCGATAAGACTTATGAGGGGGGTAGGGGCTAGCCGCTAGCCGCTACCCCTTCTTTGTATCATGGCAGGAGGGGAATCGATTGAGATTAGGCCGCAGAAATTGGAGAATGGAATGGCCGCTGCATCTGATGTTGGTTCCGGGTCTGCTCGTTGTGCTGATATTCAGCTATGGCCCGATGGTCGGCATCGTTATCGCGTTCCAGAATTTTATTCCGGCTAAAGGGATTTGGAACTCCGATTGGGTGGGGCTCGAGCATTTCAAGTATATTTACCACTTGTCCGAGACAAGGGACGTGCTTAGAAATACGGTATTCATCGGATTCATGAAAATCGTCGGCGGACTGGTCGCGCCTCTTATCACCGCGCTTCTGTTGAACGAGATCCGGATCAAGTACTTCAAGCGCTCCGTTCAAACGATCATCTATATGCCGCACTTCCTGTCTTGGGTCATTATGGCCGGCATCTTGCTGGACGTGCTCTCCCCGACGTCCGGAATCGTGAATCAATTCCTCGTATGGCTTGGGTTCGATAAAGTGTTCTTCCTCGGCAACGATAAGTGGTTCCCTTACGTGCTGGCGGGAACCGACGTATTGAAGGAGTTCGGATTCGGAACGGTCGTCTACTTGGCCGCCATCACCGCGGTCAATCCGTCGCTGTACGAAGCCGCCGTCCTGGATGGGGCTAACCGTTGGAAACAAACGCTTCACGTAACGATTCCCGCGATTTTCCCGGTTACGATCTTGCTTACTACGCTCGCGCTCGGCAACGTTCTGAACGCCGGCTTCGACCAAGTCTACAACCTGTACAGCCCGGCCGTCTATTCAACAGGCGATATTCTCGACACTTACGTATATCGGATCGGATTGGCCAGTGCCCAATATGGAGTGGCGACCGCCGTCGGACTGTTCAAGTCGGTGATCTCGCTCATCCTCATCTCGTTGTCTTATATCGCGGCTTACCGTTTCGCAAATTATCGCATTTTCTGATAAGCGGCAAGGAGGTTCGTCATGATTCAACCCTACACGTGGAGTCGCAGGTTGTTCGTAGGTTTCAACTATACGGTGCTTGCGGTCTTGTCTCTTATCTGTCTGCTGCCTTTGGTTAACGTGTTGTCCGTCTCCTTCAGCTCGGCGGCCGCGATCGAAGCGGGCGAAGTGACGTTATGGCCGGTCGACTTCACGACGAAGGCGTACGAGTTCGTCGCGAAGAAGCATGAATTCATGGTATCGATGGGCATATCGGTTCAGCGCGTGGCGCTAGGCGTCGCCATCAACATGCTGTTAACGATCCTCACGGCTTACCCGCTGTCCAAGGAAGCGGCGAACTTGAAGTTCCGGACGGGATACGCCTGGATATTCGTCTTCACGATATTGTTCTACGGCGGATTGATTCCGTCCTATATGGTCGTACGGGAATTGCACTTAATAGACAGCATATGGGCGCTCGTACTTCCCGGGGCGCTGCCGGTATTCAACGTCATTCTGATGCTCAACTTCTTCAGAGGCTTGCCGAAGGAACTGTCGGAGTCGGCATTCATCGACGGCGCCGGCCATTGGCAGACGCTCTGGCGCATTATCGTGCCGCTCTCGATGCCTTCGATCGCCACGGTAACGTTGTTCGCGATCGTGACCCACTGGAACGAATGGTTCCATGGGCTCATCTACATGAACGACCCGATCCATTATCCGCTTGCCAGTTACTTACAGACCATTGTCGTCCGGTTGGATATGTCTTCCCTATCCGATCCCGCAATGATTCTCTTGTTATCGCAGTTGAACGATCGCTCGGTACGCGCGGCCCAGATCTTCCTCGGCATGGTGCCGGTGCTGTGCGTCTATCCGTTCCTGCAGCGGTTCTTCATGAGCGGGATGACGCTCGGAAGCGTCAAAGAATAGGCGTTACCGACAAGCCGTCCTGCTCCTCGGAGCAGGGCGGTTTCATCTAGAGAAGGAGGAGAACGAACGATGTTATATGAACGTTACGGCTCGGCGCGCTTGGAGGAGCTTGGTTTCGGAGAAGGCCCTTACGCGCCGTTCCCGAAGGCGGAAGACCGCGAAGCGTGGGGAGCGATCTCGTCCGATCGTAGAGAGAGTTGGCTGCGGCTCGCGGACGGTTATGCGGATTACGGGTGGCCGGCGCTTAAGGTGTCGGACTATCGCGCCTATTGGACGAGCGGCGACTTGTCGCGTCTGAGTCTCGCCTACTTCGAGAGAAGAAGCGTGCTCGGCATTCTCGTCATCGCCGAATGCATGGAAGGCGAAGGTAAGTACCTCGATCAAATCTTGAACGGCATATTCGCCGTGTGCGAGGAGACGACCTGGGTGTTCCCGGGCCATCGCAGCCACTGGAAGGAATTCGATAAGCAAGAGAGCATTCCGAGCAGTTCGGAATACGGAGTCGAGCTGGCCGGCGTAGAGACGGCTCGGCTGTTGCTCTGGACCCGCTATCTGCTCGGGAGCAAATTCGACGCGATCAGTCCGCGAATTAACGAGCGCATCGCTTTGGAGACGAAGACGCGGATCTTGAAGCCTTACCTCGAGCATGACGATTACTGGTGGCAAGGCTTCACCCCGGGCGAGCGGGTCAACAACTGGAACCCATGGTGCAACGGTCCGGTGCTGGCGGGATTGCTGCTGATCGAGGAGGACCCGGACGTCAGAAGAGCGGGAATCGCCAAGGTGATGCGAAGCCTCGACGCGTTCATCGCGACATATCCGGCCGACGGTTGCTGCGACGAAGGGCCGTCGTATTGGATCGCGTCGGCGGGCGGCATGTATGAATGCTTGGAGATGCTGTCGCTGGCGTCGCAAGGACGCTTCGATATATTCGGGGAGCAGATCGTAAAGGATATAGGCGCCTATATGCCCAAAGTTCACATTCATGGCGATTATTACGTCTCGTTCGCCGATTGCGATGCCAAGGCGAGTCCGGCAGGCGGGGGCGCGTATCGCTACGGCGTTAGCGCGGGGGACGAGTCGCTCGTCCGTCTGGGCGCCAGCTTGCCGCCAAGCGGCGATCCGAGCACGCGCATCTGGTTCAACTTGTACGGCTATACGCGGGATTTGTTCGTCGAGCAAGAGCGGCTCGCAAGGAGTGCGAATGCCCCTTATATGCGCGATGCCTGGTTCCACGTTACCGAAGTGATGACCGCAAGGGAACGGGAAGGCACCGAGCAAGGCTTGTACGTAGCGGCCAAAGGCGGCAACAACGGAGAGGCGCACAACCATAACGACGTCGGCGGCTTCCTCGTGTTCGCCGACGGCTATCCGCTGCTCGTCGATCTAGGCACCGAGGAATACAAGGCGCAGACGTTCAGTCCGCGGCGATACGAGCTGTGGTACTTGCAATCGCAGTACCATAACCTGCCGACCGTGCGCGGGGTGCTGCAGCGCGAAGGCGGGCGGTATAAGGCGAGCCGTGCGCAATACTCGCTGCAAGGCGGCCGCTCCGAGCTGCGAATGGACATCGCGGGCGCGTATCCGGAGGAAGCCGGCATCGCGGCTTGGGAGCGCACGGTTCGGCTGGAGCGGGACGGCGTCGCGGCCGTAACGGTCAGAGACGCGTTCGCCATGAAGGACGGCGCTCCGGCGGATATGTTCCATTCGTTGATAACGCCGTGCGAGCCCGCGTTCGAGGGCGAAGGCAGCGGCAACGGCGAGATCAGGCTGACTTACGCGCCCGGCAAGCAGGCCGTCGTCAGCTACGACGCCGAGCATCTTCGCGCGAGAATCGAGAAGATCGACGACATGGACAGCCGATTGAGAAGAAATTGGGGCGACCGGATGTACCGCATCGTGCTGGAGGAACGGCAACCGGTCGCTGCCGGCGAGAGGACGATCGCGGTTACGCTTGATCGGGGCTAATCCGATCCCGCTTACGTGGAGGGAAGCTTGATGTCGAACCTACAACATCTATCGCCGGATGATGGTGCGTCTCGCGCGGCAATAAGCTTGACGCTCGCAGCGGAATACGCTCCGTTCATCCGTTCGATCGAATATGGCGAGCTCGGGGGAGAACGTCCGCTGACGACCGTCGATTATACGGAGCCGGGGCGTGCGAGGATCCGCATGCGATTCCGTCTGGCCGAGGCGATCCGGCAGGACGACTGGCGCGTGACGATCCGTCCGGCGTTCTCGCCGATGTTCCGTTGGTCGCCGCATCTGACGCCGACCGACGAGCATGTCGTCGATCAGCACTCGTTCCGGTCGCCGGCGTTGATCGCGGGCGACCACGAACGACTGCTGACGATCGTCCCCGACCCGGACGCGATGTTGGCGATGCCGGAGACGTCGGCGTCCGGCGCCGCGGAGTCGCCTCGCTGGTACATGGACATGGACGCTCCCCGCAACGAACTGACGCTCGGACTGTCCGCTACTACCGTGCGGGAGCACGTGCTGTACGTTCGGCGGCCGGGCGCGACATTCCCGGCTGGCGAGCTCGAATTCGGCTTCTATGTGAATGTATCGACCGACGCCGACGATCTCGCGAACCCGTGGCGCCGAACGTTGGCGTTCCTGTGGGAAGGCTGGGGCGGCAAGCTGTATCGCGCCGGCGAACCGCTGCGAGGCTCGCTCGAGCCGTACGCCAAGTACGCTTACGAGTGGGCGTTCCGCGGATGGAAAGACGCCGTCTGGCAGCGCATCGACTTGGACGTCCGCGAGGTCGGCGCGCCGGTCTTCATCGTTAACGTCACGCAAAGCCCGAACTATCCGGGGGAGCCGAACGAGCGGGAGCTCCGCTCCGTCTGGAACCAGGCGTGGTTCAGCTCGCTGCGCTCTGCGCAGGGGCTGTTCCGGTTCGGACGCCGCACCGGCAACGTGGATTACGTGGAGCGCGCGCGGCAGACGAAGGAGCTGGCGCTGGCGGCTCCGCAGAACGGCGGCTTCTTCCCCGCGGTACTCGCCGCGGAGATGGAGGTCGCGGAAGAGAACGGCCGGAAGATCAATCGGTCCCAAGGCTGGCATACGCACTATTGGGGCAATTCGAATCGCAATCCGTTCACCGGCGTCGTCAAGGACGCGCCGCTTCACGTGCTCGATATGAGTTGGACCGCGCTGCAGATGCTTCGCTGGCACGACGAGCTCGAGTCCGATGAGCGGCTGCTCGATTACGCCGTCCGATACGGCGACGCGTTGCTGCGGTTGCAGGACGAGAGAGGCTTCTTCCCTGGCTGGATCGACGAGAAGACGCACGAGCCTTGCGGCGTGCTCGACGACAGTCCGGAGACGTCGATGTCCGTTACGTTCCTGTTGAAGCTGTACCGGATGACGGGCAAGGAAGCGTATCGCGCCGCAGCGCTGCGAGCAATGGATGCGGTCGCGGAGCATATCGTGCCCGTCGGGCGCTGGGAGGATTTCGAGACGTACTATTCCTGCTGCCCGTATGGACGCGACGAATTAATCGGCCGCAAGGTAGCGCGCAACGACATGTATAAGCAGTGTAACTTCTCGATGTTCTGGACGGCGGAGGCGCTGCTCGACAGCTACGGAACGAGCGGAGATCAGGCGTATTTACGAGCTGGCCGTCGCTGTCTCGACGAGCTTCTGATGACGCAGGCTTCGTGGCAACCGCCTTATATATTCGTTCCGGCGGTCGGCGGCTTCGGCGTCATGAATGCGGACGGAGAGTGGAACGATGCCCGGCAGAGCCTGTTCGCCGAGACGATCATCCGCTACGGCCTGGAGCTGGGTGTAGAGGAGTACGTCGAGCGGGGCATCGCGGCGCTCCGCGTCTCGTTCGCGCTGATGTACTGTCCGGACAATCCGGCGGCGAAGGCTCGTTGGGAGCACGCATGGCCTTACTTCGGAGAAGAGGACTACGGATTCATGATGGAAAATTACGGCCACGGAGGCCGCACGAGCGCGGAAGACGATTACATGGGCGAATTCACGATCTATGACTGGGGGAACGGAGCCGCTGCGGAGAGCTACATGAGGCTTGTCGCCCATTACGGCGAGGCGTTCTTGGATCGAATCGGCGTCGAGCGCGGCTAACGCCCGGCACCTGGCGGACAGACACGACTACAAGGCATAGGGAGAGCGATATCAGATGAGCCTGCTTAACGATATATACAACATCAAGGACGGCATTCGCACGAGACGGGTATCGAGCTACGACCGCACGGGAGGCAATGCGGATTACGTGACGATTCAGGCCGGGGAGACGGCCGTGCTGGCGGACATTCCCGGAGCGGGCATCATCAAGCATATTTGGTTCACGGTCAACACGCTCGATCAGATGATCCGCCGCAATGCGGTACTGCGCATGTACTGGGACGGAGAGACCGAGCCGAGCGTAGAGGCGCCTCTCGGCGACTTCTTCGGTCAAGGCTGGGGCGAGGAGTACAACTTCATCTCTCTGCCGCTAGCTGCGGCGCCTGCCAAGGGCAAGGCGTTGAACTGCTACTTCCCGATGCCGTTCGGCAGCGGCGCGCGGATTACGCTGCACAACGAGTCCGACGAACCGATCCGATCGTTCTATTATTACATCGACTATGAAGAGCACCGCGAGGTTCCGGCTTCGATGGGCCGCTTCCACGCTTGGTGGAACCGCGAGCTGACCGAGTCGCATCCGGAAGCCGGAGAGAACGAATGGAGCGTCCTCGCGCCGGAAGGTAAGAATCCGAGCGACGCGAATAACTACTTGTTCGCCGATATCGAAGGCAAGGGCCATTTCGTAGGGGTCAACTATTACGTGGATAGTCCGGGCCCGATGTGGTACGGCGAAGGCGACGACATGTGGCTCGTCGACGGAGAAGATTGGCCGGGTTCGCTGCACGGCACGGGGACGGAAGATTTCTTCAACAGCTCCTGGTGTCCGAACGAAGTGTACTTGCATCCGTACTTCGGGTACGCCCGCGTGCCGGACAAGCTGGGATGGATGGGCCGGACGCATTGCTACCGGTTCTTGCTGGAGGAGCCGGTCTACTTCGACAAATCGCTGCGCGCGAGCATCGAGCACGGTCATGACAACAACCTGACGCTTGATCTGAGCACCGTCTCTTATTGGTACCAGGTGGAACCGCATAAGCCTTTCCCGGCAATCCCGGCGAAGGAGAAGCGTCAGAACATGCCGGAAATTTCGGCGAAGGACGTTCACCTCTGGCGCCATGAATGGCGGCAGGCTCGGGGCGGCGGCTCGCGGCTGTGGGGGCATGAACCGAAGGAGCATAAGGCCGATGGAGAATAGAACGGGATCTTCCATCGGAGCGACAGGGGACAACGCGTTGTATGCGATGCCGGACGGCGTCGAGACGCGCTGGGCTTGCCCGGAGAACCGGACGGGAGCCAAAGGAATCGCAGCCCGCGCCGCAAGCGGCCGCAAAGGCGCGCCGTTCCTGCCGATCGCCGCCGGGGAGACGATCGTGCTGGCCAAGGAGCAAGGGGTCGGCGGCATCGTCCGTCGTATCTGGATCACGATCAACGATAGAAGCCCGCGCATGCTGCGTTCGCTTCGCATCGACATGTATTGGGACGGATCGGACAAAGCCGCGGTCAGCGCGCCTCTCGGCGACTTTTTCGGCACGGGTCTTGGACTCGTCGCGCCGTTCCAATCGGCGTTGTTCAGCAGTCCGGAAGGCCGAAGCTTCAACTGCGCCGTACCGATGCCGTTCCGTACCGGGATGAAGATCACGGTGACGAACGAAGGCGCCGAGGCGCTGCGGATGTTCTTCTACGATGTCGATTATACGGTGGGGGACCGCCATGCGGAGGACGTGATGTATTTCCACGCTCACTTCAGGCGGGAGAATCCGACGACGGAGCGGCGAGATTACGAGATTCTGCCGCTGCTGCAGGGCCGCGGTCGCTTCCTGGGCACGAACATCGGCGTTAAGCCCGATACGTCCCGTTACGATCACTCTTGGTGGGGAGAAGGCGAATGCAAAATCTACCTGGACGGGGACGATGAGTACCCGAGCTTATGCAGCACCGGAACGGAAGATTACATCGGCACCGGCTGGGAGCAGGGGACATTCAGCAATCTGTATCAAGGCTGCCATGTTGCCGACAAGTCGAGCATGTCGTTCTGCTTCTACCGCTATCACGTGCCCGACCCGGTCTACTTCCAGCGCGATATCAAGATTACGATGCAGCAGATCGGCTATTGGGATCCGCAGACGCGCGACAAGTTCAAGGAGTTGGGCGTACGGGCGACGTCGGCGCGCGAAGGCGATCGGGTGATCGACTTTGCCTCCGACGCGCCGGAGACCATCCCCGATTACGGCGTTTTCGAGCGAGAAGACGATTGGTCGAGCTGCGCGTATTTCTACCTGGACAGCCCGGTTTCCAATCTGCCGGAGCTCGCGGACGTGAAGTCGAGAATCGCCGGACTAGATGAATAGCGCTCATGGAGACATCAAGCGTAGCCGCTTGATGTCTTTTTTTATCGCCCCATGTTCTGGCAGGAGGTTAGACGGGGTTTGGCGAAGGTTAGTTGATAGAATGGCAATTACAAGGAGATCCCATGAAAAGAACGAATTGGTTCCTTTGCACGGTCATTGTTGCCCTTAGCCTTTGCCTTATTTACTTCATTAGATTGAACTCGGAATATCATAAACAATACATGCAGAGAGGCGTGCTAACGAATTTTGACGACATTGATTACGAACGAATGAACGTATTCTATGAGAGATTTCACGAACGCAAAGGCGACAATGTCATGCTCATCTCGCCAACGATAGATAGCGGGCCTATTATATATGATCTGATTTCTAATGGTTCGCAGGTGTGGTTTTCAATGGATGAAACAAGAGACGGTTATAGCGGGAAGGTTTCGAACTGTGATGGATATGACGATGAAGAGATTAAGGGATATTTGCAATATCAGAAATAGAAATTCAAAGGAGTGATCCTATTGATATTCTCCCAAGCGGACATTTCCGATCTTCCTCGGATTCTCGCGCTTCAATATGAAGCCTATCAGAGCGAGGCAGACATCTATCAATCAAGCATTCCGCCATTAGAGCAAACCTTAAGCCAATTAGAAGAAGAGTATAACGAAGGGACGATAATTAAGGTCATTAATAATGATGAGATTATCGGATCCGTTAGGGCGACCATTCGGGATGGCATATGCCTGATCGGCAAGTTAATCGTAAAGCCCGAGTATCAGAACCAAAGGATCGGGAAGAAATTAATGAAGGAAATCGAAGAGTCTTATCGTCATGCGAAGAGAATGGAATTGTTTACGGGGCATAAAAGCATTAAAAACATAGAACTATATAAAAAGTTAGGCTACCGTATCTTTAAAGAAATACATGTTAACGATAGCCTCACATTGATTTATATGTATAAAGAGACGTAGGAGGAGATAAATCGATGACAAACAACCAATTGCTCAGAATGGACAATGTCGGCATCGTCGTAGAATCCCTTGAAGACGCCATCGCTTTTTTCGAGGAGATCGGCCTGAAGCTCGAAGGGAGAGCCACGATCGAAGGCGAATGGGCGGGTCGCGTAACCGGACTGGGTTCCCAGAGCGTCGAGATTGCTATGATGGTTACTCCGGACGGCCACAGCAGACTCGAACTCTCGAGATTCCTGAACCCGCCGGTGATAGCGGATCACCGGACCGCTCCCGTAAATTCCCTCGGGTATTTGCGCGTCATGTTTGCCGTGCAAGACATCGATGAGTTGGTATCCAGACTCACGAAGAAAGGCGCTCAGCTCGTCGGCGAAGTGGTGCAGTACGGGGACACTTATAAGCTCTGCTATATCCGTGGAGTCGAAGGACTTCTGATCGGTTTGGCGGAACAGCTCGGTAAATAAGAGACAGTGAGGAATAAACAACATGAGACAATGGTTTGAGACGAATGAAATAGATGATGAACGTATTAAGTTTGCCATTCTGATCGCCAAGTTTAAAGACAAATTCATCGTTATCCATAATAAGAAGCGGGGCGGATGGGAGATTCCGGGCGGCAATAGAGAGGCAGGAGAAGAGATCGTATATACGGCAAGCCGAGAGTTATTCGAAGAGACGGGCGCGATCGGATTTGCGTTAACGCCGTTTGGAATATATCAATGGAACGGCAGCTTCGGCATGGTATTCTACGCGGAAGTAGATGAGTTAAGTACATTGCCGGAATCCGAAATCGAAGAAATCAAATTCGAAGACGAATTGCCTAAGGACATGAACTTCGGGGACATGTTCTATTATTGCTTCGATAAGTGGAATCAATGTAAAGAGAACAATCTAGCGAAATATACCATTACGATTAAGCTAATCGATCATAAAGTCGAGATAGACATTCGGTAAGGAGGAAATATGAAAACACGACTATACATGGTCAGGCACGCGGATTCGCCTTTTGTGTTCGGACAAGAACAGGCAAGAGGGCTTTCGGAGGAAGGCAAAGAAGCTGCAATGAAAGTAGCCGATGTATTGGATCCGTTCGAGATTCATTGCGTCTGTTCAAGTAACTATGCAAGAGCCATTCAAACGGTTCAAGAAGTAGCGGACCGAAGGAAGCTTCCCGTAGTGGAGTATGATGAATTAAGAGAACGTCCGATTAAAGGTTTGGATTATCGTGCTCCGTGGGAAGAGTTGCTAGTCGCGATCGAGAAGTCGTTTACCGACCTGGAATATGCGCTGCAAGGCGGGGAATCTACCCGCGAAGCGCAAGACAGGGCGATACCGGTCATCAAGAAGCTGTTGGCCGAGAACAAGGGGAACAACATTGTTCTCGGGACGCATGGCAATATCATGACGATCATCATGAACTATTACGACAAACGTTATGGATACGAGTTTTGGATGAGTACGTCGAAACCGGATATCTATGAATTACGATTTAATGAGAATGGGCTTGAAGAAGTGAACAGGTTATGGAGATATGTGGAATAGAAATGGCAAGGAGGAGCTGGCGAACAATGACGATGACCCTCATTACCGTATTCATCATGACGATGATCATTCATACCGCAGAGACGCTTTCCTACTCCATCAGATTAGCGGGAGTAAGGCTCAATAAAATTGCCGTTGCATTATCGCTCACGGGTATCATTGTCCTTGTCGCAAGAACCGCTAATCTGATTCAAGCGCCGCTAACCGCAAAGTTCGTCGATTATGCCAAGAATCATGACTCGTTCCAACTATTGAATCAACTAAGAATCGTGATTCTTGCATCGTCGGTAGGAACGCTGTTAGCGATCGCGCTGTTCCCTACATTCGTACGATTGTTTGCAAGAGTGATTGCCCATTTCGAAATCGCGGGGTCTATCCCGAAATTAATCTCCAGCGTCTCCATCAGCCAATTGAAAAACTCGAAGCGCTATATGCGGCTTCCTCGATTAAAGCTTAGCCAGTATCGCTATTTAGGCATTTCCAAGAAGTTCATCATTATAAACATCTTAGTTACTGCCTTCTATACCGTTGGTGTTCTGGCCTCGCTCTATGCTGCGCATCTATTGCCCGAATTCAGTATGTCCGCATCGCAAGCTTCGGGAATCATTAACGGCATCGCGACCATCCTATTAACCTTGTTCATTGATCCGCAGTTAGGGTTGATCACGGATAAGGCATTAAATAATGAAGAACATCGGAATCAATTAGGCAAGATCTACGTTTTATTAATGACGACTAGATTCGTGGGTACGATGATCGCTCAATTGCTATTCATTCCTGCAGCCTATTTTATTACATACATCGTGAAAGTGATTTGAGTGTATTCAATTCTAATCATTAAGGAGACAAAGATGAGAAAGATCATATACCAAATGATGGTAACCCTAGACGGATATTATTCAGGTCCGAGAGGCGAAATCGATTGGCATGTTGTAGATGAAGAGTTTCAACGCTACTCGATTGAATTTCTTCAATCCATTGACACCTTAATGTTCGGACGTAAAACCTTCGAAATGATGGAGAGCTTTTGGGCGACAGAAGTAGGTAAAGCTGCCGATCCGATTATTGCCGGCTTTATGAATGAGATTAATAAAATCGTCTTCTCTACGTCCATGAATACTGTGAATTGGAAGAATGCAAGATTGATTACGGAAAATTTAGCAGAAGCGATTGTAGAACTGAAACAAAGTCCTGGGAAGGATATAGCGATATTCGGAAGTTCAATCTTCTCAACGAGTCTAGTGAATCTTAATTTGATTGATGAATACCGGATCATAGTAAATCCTGTTTTTCTAGGAGATGGAAGAAGCGTTCTTCAAGGCATAACGACGAATAAAGTGCTCAAACTCATTGAATCTAAGAGCTTTACATCCGGGAATGTGTTACTTAGATATGAGGCTTGATAACGACAAGAGTGGAGGGACCCGGATGACAGCAACAGTTCATTATAAGATTTTAACCCTATGCATGATTCAGAACGGCGATCAAATTCTACTTATCAATCGACCCGAAAAACTGGGCTTTCCCGGATTCATTGCTCCCGGCGGGAAGGTGGATTTCCCCGAGAGCATCGTGGATGGAGCGATACGTGAAGTAAGAGAAGAAACGGGACTCATCGTGAAGGAAATTACATATAAGGGTTTGAATGAGTTCTGTGAAATCAATACCGGCCTTCGTTACATGGTGTTTAACTATCTGATTACCTCGTACGAAGGAGAATTATTGGAGCATCCCCCCGAAGGCGAATTGTTATGGGTCAATAAGAATCAGACGGATCACCTCCCGATGCAGGATTGGTTCCGCAGGAGAATACCTTTGTTCTTCGCCCCTGGCGTGTTCGAACAGTCTACGATCTGGGATCAAGAGAAGAACCTGGAGTTAAATAAGACGGAAATGTATTACAAGGAGGGGCGGATAGGAGAAGTTAGCTCCTGCAGTTAACATTCCATTGGGGAAAAGGATGAAGCCCATGATATCCATTGCCGAGATTCGAAAATATGCGATGAATCTGCCTGAATCCATGGAAGTTGAACATTGGGGCAAACCTTCATTCCGAATGAAGAATAAAATATTTGCCGTGCTTCAAGAAGACGGGGTTACGTTAACGTTAAAAACATCGGCGGAGGAACGCGAAATCTATACGCAACTAGATCCTCGGATTTTCCGGGTTCCAGAAACATTCTCAAACCTAAACTATATGCATGTAAATACGGAATTAATAAATCCGGAAGAGGCAAGGTTATTACTCTTAAAAGCATGGAAAAGCGTAGCGCCGAAGAAGTTAATAAAGGAATTCGAGGGCAGCGATAATCCAGAACCGAATCGGTGATGAGGTAGCGATATGAAGCGTAAGATAACGGGAATTATTTTCGATATGGATAACACGCTCTTACGATCAAGGATCGACTTCCCAACCATGAAGCAGGAAACGTATCGATTCCTCGTCGTAAACGAGATCCTAAACGATAATTATGAGCTTAGTCGACACACGACTTCTACCCTGATTGAGGAAGCGGTCCGCACGAATAGAATGACGGAAGAGGTACTTAAAGAGATGTGGGAGATTCCGACGAAGCACGAAATCCTTGGGATGCTTGGGGCAGACCTGGAGCCGGGTACGAGGGAGATTCTTACTCAACTTAAGGGTAGGTATCGCATCGCAATCGTAACGAACAATTCAATGGAAGCTGCCAAGGTAGCGTTAAGGGACAACAACATACTGGATTGCTTTGACCTCATTGTAGGCAGGGAACGAATGAACGCCTTGAAGCCTTCGCCGGATGGCTACTTGCGAGTGTTGGACGAGTTCAAGTGTTCGGCCGATGAATGTCTCTCGGTAGGAGATTCTTGGATAGATGGCAAGGCGTCGAACAGCGCGGGCATAAGGTTCATCGCATATCGATCGGACAAAGACAAGCTGACGCAGATGAATGTCACTGCGGATGCAGTAATATCGGATCTTAATGAATTGACAACTATATTGAAGCGTATCGATAAGGAGACATAAGCGGAGGGATATTACATGTATCTACGTGAAATAAGTAAGCTAAACGATAGTATGCATAATCAAGATCAGTATCCCTTCAACATTCCAACGATTAATAGCATGAGACGGATAGCATTGAAGCAAAACGTTACCTTTCTAGTCGGTGAAAACGGGACAGGGAAATCAACATTGTTAGAGGCAATAGCCTATCAATGCGGCTTCCATACTGCCGGTGGGAGCAGAAATAATCAATACGAATTGAATTCATCGGAAGCTCTATTAGGAGACCATATTAGGTTATCATGGATGCCCAAGGTGACACAGGGTTTCTTTCTCCGTGCGGAGACATTTTATGATTTTGCTTCGCATATTGACGAACTGGCTGAGGAACATCCATCGGTATATGATTCTTATGGCGGGAAATCCCTACATAGCCAATCGCACGGGGAAGCTTTCTTCTCGTTATTCGAGAATCGATTTGGAAAACGCGGAATTTACCTATTAGACGAACCGGAAGCGGCACTAAGCCCGACAAGACAAATCGCATTTTTGAATATCATTCATGAATTGCAGAAGAGCGCTCAATTAATAATCGCAACGCATTCACCGATCTTACTCGGATATCCATTAGCCGAGATCCTTAGCTTTGATTCGGATCCCATTCAACAGATTGATTATAAAGAAACGGAACATTATCAAGTGACGCGGAGATTTCTAGAGAATAGACAATTCTATCTTAGAGATATAATGGAATCTTAAATGTTATCGGAAGTAGTTATAAGTGGCTGTAATATCGAGAAAGCGGGAACTGTACCGGAAATCGGTGGAACATCGGAAAGATTAGACGCATAACCTCATATCTTTAAGCAATCTGTATTTGGACTTAAACGGAGAGGAGCCAAAGTATATGGAAACGTTCGGAAGAGGATGCTTATGGCTTATTCTTGGTTCTGTCGGATTATTAGCGATCGCTTTTATTACCCAAAGTACGATTAACATCCCGTGGTTCATCTTCATCCCGGTCGTGATCCTCGTCTTCTGGATGGCTTCTAAGAAAAGCAAAAAGTAATGACAGCAAAAAATAGGATGATAATTGCCCTTCGATGGATTACAATCCCATTTAAGGGTTGTATTTGTATCGTTGAAAGGAGCAAAAAAATGAATCCACCGAAACATATCGTATCTGCAGCCGCAATCGTAATAAACGATAAAAACGAGTTGTTACTGATTAAAGGTCCACGCAGAGGTTGGGAGATGCCCGGGGGCCAGGTAGAAATAGGAGAATCGTTAAGTCAAGCCGCCATAAGAGAGACAAAAGAGGAATCAGGGATCGATATTGAGATCATTAGTTTTTGCGGGATATTTCAGAACATAGGAAATTCGATTTGCAATACGTTATTCTTGGCTCGCCCGATTGGCGGACATTTGATACAGACTTCGGAAAGCTTGGATTCAGGCTTCTTTCCCATTGAAAAAGCATTAGAGATGGTGAAGTGGAAAGATTTCAGGAAGCGCATTGAGTATTGTTTAAGGCCAGAATTGCAGCCGTTCTGCATTGAATTTACCGATGAGAGAAATATTTGAAATGATGATGGCATTATTAACGTTAGTTAATCATCATAGTTATAGCTGACACCTAGGTAGTCTCAAGCGGATGCTGAATTGGGGGTTACGCAATGAAGTTCATTATCATCTTCGGTCCTCAAGCCGTAGGTAAGATGACGGTAGGTCAAAGCCTAGCGGAAAAGTTAAACATCAAACTATTTCACAATCATATGTCGATAGACTTTGTTTCTCAGTTTTTCGATTACGGAAGTCCTTCCGGAAAACGATTGGTCGGCCTGATTCGCCAGGAGATATTCGAAGAAGTATCTGCAAGCGAATTGGAAGGTCTGGTATTTACTTTCGTTTGGGGGTTCGATCTCCCTTCGGATTGGGAGTACATCGAAAGGATCTCCCATCTCTTCGAGTCGCGAGGTGCAGAAGTATATTTTGTTGAACTGGAAGCAGAATACGGGGAGAGATTAAGAAGGAATCGTACTGATAATAGACTGCTTCATAAACCTACCAAAAGAGACGTTGAAAGATCCGAAAGAGATCTAATCTCGACGAATGAGAGACACCGATTGAACTCATTTCCAGGTGAAATCACGAAGAAGAATTATATAAGAATCAATAATACGAATATCCAACCGGAAGAAGTGGCGAATATGATTATGAATCAATTTGGGATTATTGATTGAGGCAAGCCGAGGAAAGGTAGGGTGTCGTATGTTCGTTTTCTCTGAGTTAGAAGGTATACGAGTGAAACTTATTCCGCTAGATATTGAGCACAGCGTTCCGTTATTCGAATGTTCGAGAGATCCGGAGATCTGGGCAAGCTATCCCGTAGCGATCAGAACGCAAGAAGATATGGATCGCCTTGTCCAACAAGCTATAGCTGGCCGAGCTCGCAAGGAACAGTTTCCTTTCGTTGTGTACGATAAAGTGAACAATGAAATTGTTGGAACGACCAGATTTCTAAGAATTTCAGAAGAGCATAACCATCTCAATATAGGATCTACTTGGTATGCATCGAAAGTATGGAGAACAAGAGTAAATACGGAGTCCAAATATATGTTGCTGAAATATGCTTTTGAGTGCTTGCGAATAAGCAGGGTTGAGATCGTAACTTCAACAACGAATATAAGGTCGCAGAAGGCCATAGAACGATTGGGAGCAGTCCAGGAGGGGATTCTAAGAAAGAAGTATTACGGTCTCGATTATATCATCTACAGCGTCATTGACTCCGATTGGGAAGAAGTGAAGACCCGACTTGAAGGTTATCTCGATTCGAGCGATTAATCAATAGAACGGAGTGATTATATTGATCGAATGTCCATGGTGCCACAAGCAGGTCGAGATCACCAGAGGAAGATGCCCGGAGTGTAAGAACAGATTAGATCATGTGACAGAAGCTGATTTCGACGACGATAAACCGGCGTTTACTTTGGATACGGATACATATGTAAGTCAGGGTGCTCATGCAGCCGATATGATAAGCAGACATTACAAATGCGCCAAGTGTAGTCATAATGAATGCATGACGAAAGAGTTGGCCATGACCGGGACTGGCTTAAGTAAGTTGTTCGACATCCAATACAATCATTATCTGTTCGTGTCATGTACCCATTGCGGCTACGTAGAGATCTATAATTCCGATGTGTTAAATGGCAAGAAATCGGGACAGCTTGGGAGTATAATGGATATATTATTCGGTTGATATTCAGAATTAAAGAAACGGTGGGCGTCGATGCAGAGGATTAAATTCATGTACCGGGTTTTCATGAAGGAACCGTTATGGTTTAAGATTTTGATCTTTTCAACCTTCGTCATTTCGATTGTATTCAGCAGTTCGAACTTTTCCCACCATACGAATTATGAAAGTCTGTCTAAACTCGCCGCCGCGATCTTTTTCTGCGCGTTCGGGTTCAAGCTGCGAAGAAATCCAAAAATCGCGATCATCTTCTATGCGTTCGCAGCAATCTGCTTCTATTTGGCTTGGAGCAATTTCGATTATTCCAATTAAATCATTCCTGAGGAAAATTTTATTGCAGGGTACCCCCTCAAATTCCCATCGGCTTTCGAATTATATGAATAATTGAAGCCGAAGGAGCGGAGTTTATGTCAAATTCAGTCGCTAAGTATCATTACATAAGTGAACTTGAGTATAGTAACCTGCTTACCTCCTACAAATCCAAAGTCAGAGAGAACCAAAGGCTAAGCGCGGAAGTCCAGCGATTACTGCATCTCATAAACCAGTTAAACGATAACGTAGCTACCGCCAAAAACGAGGCAACGAATTATCGCGAGATGTATCGGTCGCTTAGGGAAGGGAAGTACTTGCTGATTCCGAAATGATTCTTTCGAAACGAATGAAAATAATAGATGATAACGGCCCTTGAATGGATTACAATTCCATTAAAGGGCTATTTTTATTGATCGATTAAGTAGAATTGCCAAGATTAAGGGAGCGAACGAATTGTCATTAACGATATCCCATTCCATAAGTTCAGCAAGCAAAGCGTACGTTACGAACAAGATGATCGAATTTAACCTCATGCACTTTCCCGACGAATATAAAGGCCGATATCAGGAACTCAATCTGCAACTGGTCAATGAGGATGGGGAGATATTCGGAGGAATCGTCGGAGGCTTCATTAAGCTGGACACGTTGAGTTTTCAAGCGTTGGATTTTTACCTGAAGGAAGGATTTCAGGTGTATGGAACGATCGAGAACGCGGGAAGTCATACGCATTATTATTTGAAGAAAGTCATAGAAGAGAGGTGATACAGATGAAACGATTCCTTAGACAATGGGTACCGACGTTTATCATTGCGATCGTTGCCTCCATGGTCGTTCGAACCTATATCGTCGAGGCGATGGTCGTACCGTCGGGATCGATGCTGCCGACCATTCAAATTCATGATCGCGTCGTCGTCGAGAAAGTCATGCCGTTAACCAGCTTGCATCACGGGGATATTATCGTGTTTCGTCCGCCCGTCCAAGTAGAGGGATACGAACGTTTCGTGAAGAGGTTAATCGGCCTGCCCGGCGATCTCATCGAGGTCAAAGAGGGCTTCTTATTCAGGAACAACGAGAAGGTGTACGAAAGCTACATCAAAGAACAAATGAATTACGATTTCGGCCCCGTATCGGTGCCGGAAGGCAAGTATTTCTTCTTAGGCGATAATCGCAACGACAGCTTCGATTCGCATGCTTGGGAAACGCCGTTCGTGGAGAAGAAGGCCTTGATCGGCAAAGTGATCCTGAATATTCCATTCCATTATCTGTATCGATAGTCCGAGGGAGTTACGCCAATGCTGTCACTGATGTTGAAGCTACTCTTCTGTCGACGGACGGTTCCGGCATTCTCGACCGAGGAGAGGGATCGCTTCGAAGAAATGTATCTTAGCGCGATACGCAATAATGGAGTCGTCTGCTATTCGTCCGAACTTCCTAAGTCCCGCTTCATCGATTACCTGATTCAAGAGAAGAGCTTCGTCGCCCACGGTTCGAATAGGATGAATATCGAACGGTTCGAGCCGAGAGAACAGACATTATACAACGGCGAACTCGTGAATGCCGTGTTCGCGACCAAAGACGGAGTATGGCCGATGTTCTACGCGATATTGGATCGTAGTAAAGTCGTCGGAAATTTCAGGAATGGGTGCTTGAGAACGGCGAACGATACCAGACATTACTTCTTTTCGTTAACGAAGAAGACGATCGCTCAGAACCCGTGGATATGCGGAACGATTTATTTGCTGTCCTCGGATACGTTCGAACGCACTCATAAGTCTCGAGTCTACTTCGACGAGTGGATAAGCAGGCAAGAAGCCAAGCCGGTTCTGAGATTAGAGGTAAGCGCGGAAGACTTCGAATATCGGGATAAGATCTCTGCTCACAAGCCGGAAGAATCCATCGTTACGACGTGGTTGAGGTACAAGTTCAGAACTTCGCGGTCAGGCAGATGAATCAGTAAACCTTTCGGAGGTACGATGATGTTCGAGTACGTCACGCACTATTATAACGCGGAACCCTTCAGAAGCCTGTCTGCCTTGTCTAGGAACGAAGCTTTGCAAGTCATGAAGGAGCTATGCGACGATACGCCTTTCTTCGAACGGTTCAAAGAACCGCAACAATATTGGGACAGTCGAGTAGAGGCGGAGACGTGGCTGAGAGATAAGTTCGTCGATAAAGGCGGGACGCTGAAGGATCGCTATCCGATCTACGCCGTCCTCGGCTCGTCCGATTGGATCGAGAATTACTCGCAATCGATGGGGCTCGAAGTCAATAAGCTGAGAATTCCATTATCGATATTGCGGGAGAGCGAGGTTAGCTTTACGTTCCCGGACAGCATGGTCTCGTACTGGATTAGCAGAGACAAGCCTGAAGCGTATTACCAACCTGGCTATCACGGACAAGTGTTCACGCTGTCCGAAGTACGAAATTTGATCACGACCGATATCATGGATAGCATTGCTGCCAAGCATCCGGAGGGAACGATTCCGTACGTTGAGGCTCAGATATGGAACCATGCGGTCGTTAGAAGCTTTTATGAGCAAAATCAAACCAAGTGAGGTATCGTCATGGACGAAATCCGAGAGCTGCTCGTTAAGAAGTTCGAAGAGATACGGAACCGAACGTTGCTCGTGTTAGATCAGATGGATACGGATGGACTGAATTGGCGTCCGAACGAGTCGAGCAATAGTATTGCTAACTTAGTCGTCCATATTCAAGGAAACGTGAACGAACGAATAGGCAGCGGCATACTTCACGACGAGTTCATAAGGGATCGGGATGCCGAATTCGAAGCGATGCATAGAACCAAGGAGCAATTACTCGAAATAACCGAATCGACGTACCGGATCGTGATCGGCACCATTAGCGATATGCCCAAGGAAACGTGGGCGAAGACACAACAAGTAAGGAACAAAGACAGGACGAATCTTGATATCGTTATGCAGTGCGCGACGCATTTCTCCCAACATCTGGGACAGATGATGTATATCGCAAAGCTTCTGATGAACGAACGGTATATCGTGACGACGATCCCCAAGCGCAAATAGATTACGGCGGGCTGCTTCGTACGGACCAGGATGAGGTAATGGAAGTTAGGTTCTTCCGGGTCCAAGATATCCCGAATGAACTCAGGCCTCCCGATCAACCGATTATTCTTAAGTACGTGGCGTCGATCGGGCAGCTGAACGACGCCGCGCATATTTAACGATGCGGCAGGAAATCGTACGAACGTAACGAATAGTAATAAGTGGAACGTCTTTATGATCTTTCTAAGCCACGGGATGAGGAGCGATTCATATGGAAACGTTGTACGTCGTGAAAGACGGGAAGATCGTACAGTTCGACGGCCAGAGCAAAGAGAAGACACTCCTGAACGAAGCAGCCGTAATCGAATCGTACGGCCGCAAAGCGATTGAAGATATCAATCGCTTCGGTGTATACCATATTCATAAATAATCGATGCCAAGGTCCTAAGACAATGACCGCCTACTCTAGGCGGTTTTTATTTGCTTAAGGCAACCGGATGATCGGCTTCGTCGTCCGCGACGGAGTAATACTTCTCGTATATGCGGACGGGGATGACCAAGCAGAAGCCGACGAATACGAGGCAGAAGGCAAAAAAACCGTATAAACTGATAAAGTCCGCTATCAATTGTCCGCCCTCCGAGGCGACTTTCGCGATGCTCTCGCCGATCTGCGGCAGGTTCGATAGGAATTGCATTGTCATCTTCATGACCTCCATTACGAATTGCGAATCGTTCTGAGATCATCATAATGCAAGGCATGGCGAACGAATGTGATAGAGATCACAAACTATGCGAACGAGGAATGAACGTTCGAAGTTGTTCAAAGCGCTGGACTTAGGTTGCGGGGCGGGTAGGAACGGCATTCCGATCGCTGCCGCAATGAAAGATAAGGCGTGTACCGTCATATGCGTCGATTTGTTGGATTCAGCCATCGCGAAGGTGGAGCAATACGGCAAGCAGTTCGAGGTTGCGCACCTCATCAAGACGATCAAATCCGACATTGAGCACTTTGCGATCGGGAGCCAAGAGTATGATCTCATCGTCGCCGTCTCCGCGCTGGAGCATGTCAGCTCCGAGGACGCGCTGAAGAAGACGTTAGGTCTTATGGCGTCCGGAACCGCGGCGGGAGGGACGAACTGTATCGTCATCAATTCGAATATTAGCGAGATCGATTTGCGAACGCAGCTTCCGATGGAACCGATGTTCGAGGTCAACTTATCGACGGAAGCGATGTACGAGCTATTGGATAGCAACTACGCGGGCTGGGACGTTCGAATGAAGCTGGCGAAGCCGTTAGCGTTCGAGATCGAACGTGACGATCGACCGGTCCTGTTAACGAGCGATTGCATTACTTACGTGGCTCAACGCCGCGACTAACATCAGGGGGAACAAAGAGAATGAACATGGACAACATCTACCTCATTACCGATATCCCGGGGTATACGCCTCAGATTAGCAAGCTTCTCTCGATGATGAATTACGCGAGACATACGACGCTAGCGGAAGTGAAGAATCTGTCTGTCGATCAATTGGATTATCTTCTGGATCCACAGAGCAACACCATCGGCGCGTTACTGTTGCATTTCGCGGGAGTAGAATACGCGTATCAAGTGGAGACTTTCGAGAAACGCGAGTTGAGCGAGGAAGAGCTGAACGTCTGGGGACCCGCGCTCGATCTAGGCGATGTAGGTCGGGAGAAGATCAAGGGGCACGAGTTGAGCTTCTATCTGAACAAGCTTGACGAAGTCAGGAATCGTTCTTACGAGCTCTTCAAGACGGTGAACGACGATTGGCTGGCGAAGGAAGAACCTTTCTGGTACAACAAGCAAGCGAACCATTATTTCATGTGGTTCCATGTATTCGAAGACGAGATTAATCATCGCGGTCAGATTCGAATGATCAGGAAGCGTATGGCTGTATAACATTTCGATTCGCCTATCACGCCACGACGAAGGAGTATTCGAATGATGCTCGCACGACTGATCGCGATAATCTTCCTCGTCATCGTCTGCATGACCGGTTGCACGAACGATCGAGAAGATCAGCCCATTCCCGTCGACCATTCCGCCACGGTGTTGAACAAAGAACAGAAGAGCGGTCAATACGTATTTGAGATCTCTAGCGGCGATCGTCATGAGTATGTGGAAGTGTCGAAGCGTCATTGGGACCAAGTCGAGATTCATGATACCGTGTCCTTCGATCGCGATAACGAGCTCGTCATGATCAATAACAGTCCCGTCGAATAACGTCTCCGGAAGGGACACCGATACGATGCAACGATTGTTCAGGAAGCATCAATCCGAACGGCTTGAATAAGAATAACCGATCGACTTTCGAGATCTGCTGAGCCCATCGACTTCGGAAGGAAGGAAGATATACGTGAAAACATTATTAATGATTAGCGGCTTCTTCATGCTCTTCATCGGCATATTCGTCGGATTTCCTAGCGATAACTTTTACGTCGTATTGAACAGCGTCTTCGGCGGACTACTGTTAATGGGCTTGTCCAAGCTGATCGCCATCGTCGAGCAGATTTATTTGAAGGTGCTTCAGGTGCCTTATACGTACAATCAGGTCAGCACGATCGTGAAGAACGCCAACCGCTATTACGTGGAGTCGAGCGTTTTCGACGTATACCCGGAAGAGCAAGCACAGTATCCGCTCATTAACTTGGACGGAGATTACTATATTAGAGCTAGAGCGTTCATGAAATATCTTCGACAGAACGAATCCGAGTATACGTTCGCGCTGCCCGATCAAGCGCCGATTACGTTGAATCGCTTGGACTATTACGAGAAGGGCGTCGAACTGTTCGCCTTCGAAGACCAGGTGATCGTGCTGCTGAAGAGGATCCAGCTGAAACCGGTAACCGAGGGTGACACGTTGCGGCTGGAGCGCATCCATGGCGTATAAGGAAGGGGAGATCGGCGCATGAAGCTCGTATCGAAGATGACCGACAGCAAAGGAACGGCCATACACTATCTCGATTCGAATCCCGACGGTTCGCTCGTGCCGCTCTTGATCTGCCCCGGATTGTCGGAGACGGCGGAGGAGTATGCCGACCTGATGGCTTATCTATCGCCGAGAAGATGCGTCGCGCTATCGTTCAGAGGACGGGGACGGAGCGGTACGCCCGACGCCGGCTACGGATTGGACGAGCATATCGCGGACATCGAGAGCGTCGTCGATGCCGTCGGCTTGAATCGGTTCCATCTGTTCGGTTACTCTAGAGGCGTATCCTACGCGCTCGGCTACGCGGAGAGGCACCCCTCAAGCGTCGTGTCGATCATCGTTCAAGATTACCCGGCCGTGCACAAGCAGATGCCGGAGGGCTGGGATACCGGGTACATCCGCAACTATTTGATCCCGTTCTCCAGACAGCAGAACATTCGGCCTGAAGCCGTCAGGGGCATTCAACGAGAATCGGAGCGATACGAATTCGATTTTCGCACGAACAAGAAGCTGCTCGTCCTAAGAGGCATGCTCGAGGACAGCTTATTGGACGAGGACGACGTGCGCGGCTATTATCGAATCAATCCGCAAGCGATCGTCTCGGAGTTCCCGCGGTCGGGTCATGACATTCGCCATACGGACAAAGACCGGCTATATCGCGAGATCGGAGCGTTCATCGGCAGCTAACCGGGTAAGAAGAAAGAGAACGTTGAGTTAGGAGATATGCATGATGATTACTTATAAGATTGACGACAAGGTCGAACCCCAAGAACTATCCGAAGTATTCCGAAGATCGGGGATTAAACGTCCTCACGAGGATCTGGCGCGCATGCGCACAATGATCGATAACGCCGACGTCATCGTCAGCGCGCGAAGCGAAGGCCGGCTGGTAGGTATCGCGCGAGCCATAACCGATTACGCCTATTGCTGCTACTTGTCCGACCTTGCGGTCGATGCCGAATTCCAGAAGAAGCGAATCGGCGATCGGCTCGTGGCCGCGCTGAGGGAACATCTCGGCGACGAAGTGTCGCTCGTGCTCTTATCCGCGCCGGGCGCCGTCGATTTCTATCCGAAGATCGGATTCGAGAAATCGGATCGGGCGTTCGTCATCCCGAGGAAGAGCTAAGGCCGGATGGAGCTAGTCCGAACATCATACGATTGAAGAGAGAGGCTGGAATAACGCCATGATACCGATTAAGCTGCCAAGAGAAGACAAGCTCCAGCTTGTCCATCGCGTGCAACATTTCTTCGAGACGGAGCGGGGAGAATCCATCGGCGAATTGGCCGCGGAGCAACTCATCGACTTCATGCTCTTGGAGGCCGGGCCCTACTTGTACAACGCGGCGCTCGCCGACGCCAGGAACGCGTTCCAGGAGAAGATGAACCAGCTGGAAGACGAACTGTACGCGTTGGAGAAGCCACTGAAGCGGGGCGACCGGTAGTATGGGCGCCTCTATGGCGAACTAGCTATTCGTTAATGTCATTAATGATCTAATGGGGACATCTTTCGAACGATTTTTTCCATGTAAGCGCAGTCAAGTTGGAGCATTCTCGGAAGATGACGTATAATAAAAGCCGACGGAGTTTCGCAGAGAGTTAGAGGAGAGATTGCGCTTGTTCATCGATATTCGGTCGCGACTAGGCGACCCCGTCATCCGCGAATTGATCGGGATGTCCGTATTCCCGGACGAAGGCGAGCCGGAACGCACAATCGAGCAATACGCTTCGGGGAGCGATCAGCTGCGCATCATGGGCTACGAATCCCAAGGCCAGGTAGTCGGCTTCGTCGGCTTCGAGGTCGATGTAGATGGTCTCATGACGCTGCGCCATATCGCGGTATTGCCCGATTCCAGAGGCGCCGGCTTCGGACGCGGAATGATTCTGGAATTGCTGCATCAATTCGAACCGCGGGCGATCGTGGCGGAGACGGACGAGGATGCGGTGCATTTCTACCGCAGCATCGGATTCAGAATCGAGAGCCTCGGGGAATCGTATCCAGGCGTCGAACGGTTCCGTTGCTTGTACGATGCGCTCGAGCAGGCTGATTAAGCGTTTGCAACCGCGCAAGCAATACCGACATCATAACGTCACATTTAACTAATCTTTAGTTCGTGGACCAACATCTGCACTTGCCTTTGATTTTTTTCTTTGCTAGATTGGAAGAATCGAAGAGTTGATCAGAGCGATTGGCATCATGACGGCACAGCAGGGGCTGCGGATATTGAACCAGCCTATTTTGTGTTGCTACGGAAAGGAATGATAACATTGACTTTATGGTACAAACTGATGAACGTAAGATTCCTCCTGTTCACGATGATCCTGGCGCTGAAGGGCGCGCTCGCCTGGTACGTCGTATTCGACGACGGTCCGTCGTGGGAAACGTTCGTGACGGAGATTCCGTTCTTCTGGATCGTGTTCTGTCTCATCGAATGGTTCGCGACCCGGCGCAAGCTGCTCTACTACATGATCGTGAACTTACTGCTCACCGTGCTGTTCTTCGCGGTGCTCATGTACTATAAGTATTACGGCATCATCGCTACGTATCATGCCCTGAAGCAAGCGGACAAAGTCACGAAGGTCGGCAACAGCACTTATTCGTTGATGGATCCTTATTATTTGCTTATATTCTTCGACATCTTCGTCCTTGCCGCGTTCCTGATCTGGGTTTCGTACAAGAACAAGAAGTCGGTGCGCAAGCCGTTCCGAGTCAAACCGCTTCGCAAGCCGGTCATCTCCATGGTGTTCGCGGTATCGGTCGCGCTGTGCATCTTCAACATCTGGCCGAACAAGGCGAGCATGAACGAGAACAAAAAAGCCGAAGAAATGGGCATCCTGAATTACGAGGTGTACACCATCTTCGCGGATTCGACCGACGAAGAGGACTTGGTCGAGATGGAAGACATCACCCAGACCGAGATCGACCGCCTGAAGGGGATTACGCAGCCGGTCGTTCGTCAATACGAAGGCGCGGCGCAGGGCAAGAACCTGATCATTATCCAGATGGAATCGTTCCAGAACTTCCTGATCGGGCTGAAGATCAACGGCAAGGAATTAACGCCGAATATGAACAAGCTCGCGGCGGACGACGTTCACTTCAATCACTTCTACACGTCGGTCGGCCAAGGAACGACCTCGGACGCCGAATTCACCGTGAATACGTCGCTCTACGTGCCGAAGCACGAACCGGCGACCGATAACTACGTGAAGAAGGCATTGCCGAGCTTGCCGAAGTTGCTTGGCAACATCGGGTACGATTCGGCGACGTTCCATACGAACCAAGTCGACTTCTGGAACCGCAAGGAGCTTTACTCGGCGATCGGCTTCGGTCATTATTACGACCAATCGTACTTCGGCGACGAGGATCATGTCGCGTTCGGCGCCTCCGACGAAGTGCTGTACAGCAAGACGTTCGATAAGCTGCAGGAGATGGATGCGAGCGACAAGCCGTTCTACGCGCAGATTATCTCGATGAGCTCTCACCATCCGTACGAGATTCCGGCGGACAAAGTCATGTTCGATCTGCCCGAAGCTTACGACGATACGCTCGTCGGACATTACCTGGAAGCTCAGAACTACGCGGACAACGCTCTCGGCCAATTCATCGACAAGCTGAAGAGCAGCGGGATGTGGGAAGACAGCGTCGTGATGTTGTACGGCGACCATCAAGGATTGCCGCTCTACTCGCTGGATAAGCACGAGAAATCGCTTATGGATGAGATTCTCGGCCACGAATACGGCTACACCGATATGTTCAACATTCCGCTCGTCGTGCATGTACCGGGCGTCACGCAACCGGAAGTACGGAGCAACACCGGCGGTCAAGTCGACATTCTGCCGACGGTCGCCAACTTGATGGGCATTTCGCTGAACGATCAGATCCACTTCGGCGAGGACCTGTTTAATCAGAACTACAACATGCTTCCGATGCGCCACTTCCTGCCGACCGGCTCCGTGTTCACGGACCGGAAGCTGTTCCTCCCGGGCGTCGGGTACGAAGACGGCGAGAATTACCCGCTTCCGAACATCGAAGGCTCGACGGCCGACGTGACGGAAGACGAATACAAGAACACGCTTGAGCTGCTTCACTTGTCGGACAGCTACGTTCCGCAACTGCCGGATAAGGATCCGAACGCGGCGTCGCAAGCGCCGACGGAATAACGATCGCATACCGATACGGCCGCCGCCTCGCAGGAGGAGGGCGGCCTTTGTCGGCCAAGGAAAGGTTTGAAGCTTTCACCAATGACTACCTTCATCCAAGGATGCATGCTGGGAATATCCATCGCCGCCCCGGTCGGGCCGATCGGCTTGCTGTGCATTCGCAGAACGTTAACGCACGGCAAGTTGCAAGGTTTCGTTACGGGATTAGGCGCCGCGACAGCGGACGCCGTATACGGCGCCATGGCGGCCTTCGGATTAGCGTTCGCGACGAGAACGCTCGTGAAGCAGTCGCAATGGCTGCATTTCCTCGGCGCGCTCTTCCTGATCTACATTGCCTATCGGACGTTCTCTTCGGGCGTAGCGAGGCAGGAGGCCGGCGCGCGCGCCGGCAACGGATATTGGCGCGCTTATGTCTCTACCTTGCTCCTGACGCTAACGAATCCGATGACGATCGTATCGTTCCTCGGCCTATTCGCGGGATTGCAGATCGCGCAGGGCACGAGCGCTTCGGTGCTGCTCGTCGCCGGCGTATTCGCCGGATCAGCCTCTTGGTGGCTGCTGCTGAGCTTCATCGTCGGCAGCGCAAGGCGCATGATCAGCGACGTCGCCATGCGACGAATCAATTACGTCTCGGCGATCATCCTATTAGCTTTCGGGCTGCACAGCCTGTATGAGGCCGTCCGGCTCGGCTTGTAACGTATATACGCGCGGCCGATGACCGTTGCTGAAGAAGAGCAGGGCGAGAGGAGACTTGCCCCGGTCAAGGAACAGATACGCTTCCTTCACGGGCTCCGGGTATAGCTTGTCTGCGAGCTTCGCCGGCTCGTCGAACCGCACGTGAACGATAATGCCGCTCGTCGGATTCATCGTGACGCCGCCGTATGGCGAAGGGGATTGATTAAGGGCCTTCAATATCGTATCCTTCAACTGATCGGTTAACGGCATCGTATGTACGACTTGTTCCCGCTTCACGTCGAAGATTTCGACCGGCGGAGGAAGGGGAGCGGAGGCATTCGCGTTTCCCGTACGAGTCAACAAGGCGACTCCGACGACAAGTAGCACCGACAATACGGCAGTCGCGAACGATCGACGCATGCGGGCGTGGTCATACTTATACAGAACGATCACCTCGAATCGGCATTCATCAGACTATCATTATGACCTTGCGGGAGGACAACCATGCGCACCGACCTGACGTTCGCCGAAGCGAAAATATCCGATCTCGTCCGGATCGTCGAAATTTATAATTCCACGATTCCCGGCAGAATGGTCACCGCGGACCTAGAGCCGATTACGGTGGAGAGCCGATTGGGATGGTTCGACGAGCATACGAACGACCACCGTCCTTTGTGGGTACTGAAGGAAGAGGAGAAGATCATCGCCTGGCTCAGCTTCCAGTCGTTTCACAGCAGGCCCGCGTACAACGCGACCGCGGAGATCAGCATCTATATCGACGAGAGCTATCGCGGTCAAGGCATCGGAAGTTTGCTCATGAACAAGGCGCTCGCGGAATGTCCGCGATTAGGGATCCGGAACGTCGTCGGCTTGGTGTTCGGCCATAATGCGCCGAGCCTGGCGCTTCTCAAGAAGTTCGGCTTCGAGGAGTGGGGCAAGCTGCCTCGCGTCGCGGTATTGGACGGCGTGGAGAGGGACTTGGTCATGATCGGCATTAACTTGAAGTAACGCCTAACGCCTAAGCGTCAAGAAGCCCCGGCCGGATAATGAATCCTGGTCGGGGCTTCGTTTGTTTTATGCCATTAATAATCTAGAACAACTTCGTCGTCCATTCCTCCGCGTTCCACACCTCGTTCACGACTTCGCGGTAAAACTCAGGTTCGTGGCTGATGAGCAGAATGCTGCCTTTATATGCCTGCAACGCGCGCTTCAGTTCGTCCTTGGCATCGACGTCGAGATGGTTCGTCGGTTCGTCGAGCACGAGCAAGTTCGTCTCCCGGTTAATCAGGTTACAGAGGCGAACCTTGGCTTTCTCGCCGCCGCTGAGGACGGAGATCCGGCTCTCGATGTGCTTCGTCGTCAGGCCGCACTTCGCCAGCGCCGCGCGCACCTCGAATTGGGACATCGAAGGGAAGTTCTTCCATACGGCTTCGATGCACGTATCGTCGGCCGAGCCTTTGATCTCCTGCTCGAAGTACCCGGTGAACAGGTTGTCGCCGCGCGTCACTTGGCCGGAGAGGGAAGGAATCTCGCCGAGCAGGCTGCGCAGCAGCGTCGTCTTGCCGATGCCGTTCGAACCGACGATGGCGATCTTCTGCCCGCGCTCCATGAGCAGGTCGATCGGACGGCATAGCGGTTCGTCGTAACCGATGACGAGCGACTTCGCCTCGAAGATCGTGCGTCCCGACGTGCGCGCTTCCTTGAAGTTGAACGTCGGCTTCGGCTTCTCCTTCGCAAGCTCGATGATGTCCATATTGTCGAGCTTCTTCTGGCGGGACATCGCCATGTTGCGCGTCGATACGCGCGCTTTGTTGCGGGCGACGAAGTCTTTCAGGTCGTCGATCTCTTGCTGCTGGCGCTTGTAGGCCGACTCGAGCTGCGCCTTCTTCGCTTCGTGCAGCAACAAGAAGTTGTCGTAATCGCCGACGTAACGGTTCAGCTCTTGGTTGCCCATATGATAGATGAGGTTGATGACGCTGTTCAAGAACGGGATGTCGTGAGAGACGAGGATGAACGCGTTCTCGTATTCCTGCAAGTAACGCTTCAGCCAGACGATATGCTGCTCGTCCAAGTAGTTCGTCGGTTCGTCGAGGAGCAGAATGTCGGGCTTCTCCAGCAGCAGCTTGGCAAGCAGCACCTTCGTGCGCTGGCCGCCGCTCAGGTCGTGCACGTCGCGATCGAGACCGATGTCCCCGAGCCCGAGACCTCGCGCGATCTCCTCTACCTTCGCATCGATCAAGTAGAAGTCGTTGCTCGTCAGCGTATCCTGGATATTGCCGACTTCTTCGAGCATCCGCTCGAGCTCCTCCGGCGACGCCGAGCCCATCTGGTCGTACATCTGGTTCATTTCTTCTTCCATCTCGATCAAGTAGCCGAACGCGCCCTTCAGCACGTCGCGGATCGACATGCCCTTCTGCAGGACGGAATGCTGGTCGAGATAGCCGACGCGAACTTTGCGCGCCCATTCCACTTTGCCGGCATCCGGCTCCAGCTTGCCCGTAATAATATTCATGAACGTCGACTTGCCTTCGCCGTTCGCGCCGACCAAGCCGACGTGTTCGCCTTTCAGCAGGCGGAACGATACGTCGTTGAAGATCGCGCGGTCGCCGAAGCCGTGCGTTAAGTTCGTAACCGTAAGAATACTCATCGATCGACACCTTTTTCTTCTTGTTAGGTATGGAGAACAGCAACGTTCCTATTATAAGCTTCCCGCGTCGATTAACTCAACGGTTATCGCACGAGTGCCGCGACGCAATTCGCGCCCCCCCGGATGTTCCCGGGGAGGCGCGAAGGGGATCGGTACGCATTACTTCATGAACTTATAGCCGACGCCCCAGACGGTCTTAATATATTGGGGTTCCTTCGGATTCTTCTCGAGCTTGCGGCGAAGGTTGGTCACGTGGACGTCGATCGCCCGGTCGTTAATGAAGGAGTCGATGCCGCGTACGGCATTGATGAGCTCTTCGCGGGTGAATACGCGGCCGGGATGCTGAACGAACAGCTTCATGATCTCGTACTCGGAGAACGTAGATTCCACGTGCTCGCCGTCGATGATGATCGTCCGCCTCTCCAGATCGAGCGAGATGCCTTGTTGCAGAGCGGTGGCGACAGGCGTGGAGGAGGGGGCCTGAGCGCTCGCGATCGTATGTACGGGCTGCTGCGCGTATCTGCGCAGCACGGCGTTCATCCGGACTTTCAGCTCTTGCATGCTGAACGGCTTGCATAAGTAATCGTCCGCGCCGGAGCTGATCGCTTGAATCCGATCGGCGACGGCCGACTTCATGGAGATGACGATGATCGGCAGCGCGGTGACATTGCGGAATTGCGCGCAAAGCTCGGTTCCGGACGCATCGGGTAGCATGAGGTCTAGCAAGATGATATCGGGCGAGTAGACCGGAATCGCATCCATCCCGTCCCGGGCGGTTTCTACCCGAAGAACGTCGAATTGTTCTTCGACGAGGTAGAGTGTGAGCATTTCTCCGATGATTGGATCATCTTCGATTACGAGAACTCTCGTCAAGAGATTCACACCCTTTAGTATTGTGTTAGGAATGCTCATATTTTGCTAACAATTTCTTCTATGAGTCTATTATAGCGTGCCGTTTATTGTTCGTCTAATAACTTTTTTGTCGGATATAATCCTTGATTTGCGGCAAAGTAGCGTCCAGGGAACGTCGCAATTCGGACAGCTCGGCTAGACCTTCCGCACCTAGCTTCAGCGCCTGTTCGAGCGCCGTCGCGGCGTGCTGCAGCGCCGACGCGCCCAAGTGTCCGGACGCTCCGCTAAGGGAGTGGGCGGTTCTTATCGCCCGTTCGAGATCCGGCTCGGACAGGCACTCGCCGAGCTCGTCCGCGACGTTCTCGTATTGAGATAGGAACTTGCGCAGCAGCCGGGCATACAGATTATGTTTGCCGGATAAGCGGCGAAGCGCGACGCCGGCTTGCAATTCCGGCGTGTCCTCCCAGTCGGTCGAAGGCTCCATAGATTCCGTCGCTTCGGTCGCGTCTATCGCTTCGGTCGCGGAGAGCTCGCGCTTGCCCGAAGCGAGCTCGCGAGCGAGTATCGAAGACAGCAGTTCGAGATCGATCGGCTTCGTGACGATGCCGTTCATGCCGGAAGCGTAGCACTTCGCATGCTGTTCCTCCGTCACGTCGGCGGTCAACGCGATGATCGGCAATCTCGCCGATTCGTACCTTTCCCGGAGCCGAACCGTCGTCTCGTGGCCGTCCATCTCCGGCATATGCAGGTCCATGAGCACGAGGTCCGGCTGCTCCTCCTCGACGCTGATCAGCGCATGGGTTCCGCTCGAAGCCAGCTTCACGCGGTAGCCGAGCTGCTGCAGCAATTGCTTGGCGACGATGCGGTTGATCTCCTGGTCGTCGACGACCAGAATCGTGCGCTCGGCGGCGCCTTCGGGAAGCCGCTCTGTATCGGGTTTCGCGGCAGAGGCGCCGGATGCATTCGATCGTCCGGCATCGGCGGCGAAATAATGAAGCATCTGTCTGACCTGTATCGCGGTCGTCGGCTTAATGAGCACGGCCGCGGGCTTCAGCTCGTCCGGCACGTATTGAAGCGCGTCGCGGCCGAGCAGCGTCGTCGAGCACACGGCTTTGACGCCGAAGGGACGCAGCGTCGACATCCATTCTTCCCACGTTTCTTCTCCGTGCATATCTCCGCATTCCATATCGATCACGATGATGTCCCAACGGTCCGAACGCAGCAGTTGGGACGCGTCCTCCCAACGGTTCGCCACGGCGCACTCGCAGCCCATGCCTTCGAGCATGCGGCACCAATTGCCCGCGACCATCGGGTTATCTTCGAGAACGATGACTCGGTCGTTGAAGGAAGCTCTGGACGGACGAGACGTCCGATCGGGCGCCACGTCGAACGAGAGCGAGAACGAGAACGTGCTGCCGACAAGATGTGTGCTCGTCACTTCGATTCGTCCGCCCATCTTGTCCACGAGCGTATGCGAGATAACGAGGCCGAGGCCCGTTCCCCCGTATTTGCGGCTTGTCTTATCATCCGCCTGCACGAACGGAGAGAAGAGCTTGTTTCGCTGTTCGGGGGTCATGCCAATACCGGTATCGCTGATCGTGAACGTCAATACGGCGCGATCGTCCGTAAGATCGGTCAACCCGATCTGCAGCTCGATCAATCCGACGTTCGTGAACTTGATCGCGTTGCTGCTGAGGTTCAGCAGCACTTGTTCCAATCGGGTCGGATCTCCCACGAGTCCGTCCGGGATGCGAGGATCGACGTGTATGATGAAGTCGACGGGCTTAGGACCGAGCAGCACCGAGAACATGCCGCTCAATCGCATGATCGACTCTTCAAGGCGGAAAGTCACATGCTCCAACGTCAGTTTATCGGCTTCCAGCTTCGAGAAATCAAGAACATCGTTCAAAATGTGGAGTAAATTGTGAGAGGAGTCGGATATTTGGCGTAAATATTCTTGTTGAATGGTCGACATCTCGGACTTTTGTAACAGGTGCGAAAGGCCTATGATGCCATTGAGCGGCGTCCGTATCTCATGGCTCATTCGCGCGAGGAAGGAGCTCTTCGCGACGTTCGCTTCGTCCGCCGCTTCCTTCGCCTGAACGAGCTGCAGCTCGATCTGCTTCCGGTCGGAAATATCGCGGACGATCGTCGAATAGAACGTCTCGCCCCCGTCCTTCGGATGGTGGGCGACGACGATCATCGATGCGGCGTGCACGACGCCGTCCTCGCGCACGAACTCGGTCTCGCTCTGCCAATAGCCGTTCTCCCTCGCGATCGCCAAGCCGTCGGCGAACCGAATGACGTTCGGAATCGTCAAGTACATGTTCAACTGGGCGTTATCGCCGTTCAATTCCTCGATGCCGAGGAATTGCATGCCCGCTTGGTTCACGTAGAACATGCGGCCCTGCAGGTCGAAGGAGCTGATCATGTCGTGCGCGCTCTCCATGATCTCGAGCAACCTCGTATTCGTCGCGACCGTCAGCTTCATCTCGCTGATGTCTCTGGCGAGCAGCACGTAGCCTTTCACCGTTCCGTCCGGGTTGCGCATGACGCTCGGATTGATCGAGACGAGCAGCCGCCGGCCGTTCTTCGCGACCCACGTCCACTCCGCATCGTGAAGCAACCCGTTCGCGGATAACGCGAACAGGACGGATTCATCGGCTTGGATCTGCTTCTTCACGATATCCGCGTATTGCCGGGCCCGTTCGCGGACTTGCTCGTCATCGTGCCAGAGCAGCAGGGAACGGGTGCCGAGCACTTCACGCTCCGAGTAGCCGAGCAGTTCCTCCGCGTTCGGGTTGAAGGAGGTGACCGTGTATTCGGCGTCCATGACGATCATCGCGTACTTGTTATGGCTCACGACGGAGGTGAACGGCTCGAACAGGTCGCGCAGCTTGTCGGTCATCGCGTTGACGGAGTGCGCGAGCAGTCCGAGCTCGTCCATGCTCTTCGTCGGGACGGGCGGGGGATACAGATCTCCGGAAGCGACCTGCTGGGTGACCTGCACCACTTCGCCAAGACGCTTCAAGATGACTCGGCGCGTGAAGAGATACAGGAACAAGCCGAGCGTCACTTCCGTCAGCCCGATCAGACCCACGTTGATCCATAGCGCGCTGCGAAGCGGCGCTTCGAACTCGGTCTTCGACACCGAGAACACGGCGTACCAATCGTAGCCCGGCACCTTCAGATAGAACATTTTGAGCACGCGGCCGAACAGCTCGACGTCGCCGTAGCCTTGTTCGGTGCTGCGGATCTGCTGCGCGAATTCGTAAGTCGACGGGTCGTCCCGGACGTAGTTGCGCTTCAGAATCAACGAGCGGTCGACGGAGTAGTGGAGCAGATTCGTCTCCTTGTCGATGAGCGTAATGGCGCTGTCCTTGTACTTGTCCGTCTTCAGCGACAGCAAGCCGTTGAACAGCGGATACGAAGGGACGGCGACCGCCGCGACTTCGTCGATGCGCCACCCCGGGTCGCCTTGGTCGGCAAGCGGAATGAACAGCCAGACGATCGGCATGCCGCTCGCGTCCAGCATGGGGTCGGACATGCCGCTCACGCCGTTAAGCGCTTGCCGAAAAGCGGGGTAAGTCCCGACTGCCATCGTACTGCCGTCGGTCAGCGTCAAGTTTCCGGACCTCGAGGCGATGCCGTAATAGGCGTACGTGTTCTCGGAGATATTCATGTTCGAGGCCAATGCGCGAAGCTTCTCCGGCATCGTGCCTTCCCGGATCGCTGGGGTATCGGTCAACACCTCCGCCTCGTGCAAGCGCAAGGAGAGCAGCGTCGACAAGTTGGATACCGTGTTGCGCAAGTCGTTCAGGCTCTGCTGTTCGAGCTGACGGTTCATTTGTTTATTCGAGATTTCATAATTGATGATGCTCATCGCGAAGAAGGACAAGCCGTTCGCGATGATAAGGAAGAACGCGATCTTGAAGCGGAGCGAGCGGAACATGTGCGCGAAGCACCTCCATCGGTCTACGATGCGGAAATATTCATATCTATCACACATCTATTACGGAAAGATGCTAACACTTTATCCTTATCCTAACAAGAGACAACAACAGACGCTATTCGCGATCGAAGCGATAGCGTTCGACAATAGAGGAGGCACGTCGTCATGTTGACGAATATGATCCATTGGGAAGTCGCGAGTTTAGCGGACGCGCAGTCGGGGCTGGCCGTGCATAAGTTCGGGGAGCGTTACGGATTGACGGCGCGCGAGCGGGAGCTGCTGCGCGCGCTCGTCCTGTTCGGGATGCGGAACGAGGAGATCGGCGCGATGTTCCATATCGCGCTCAAGACGGTCAAGAACCATATGGCCTGCATGATGGGCAAGACGAGAACGCACTCGTCCCGCGAGCTTCAAGCGCTGTTCTTGCGCTATGTGCTCAATCAGCAGGCCGGGTTCGCGGTCAATGATCGCGAGGAGCGGCCTGCGCGCTGATCGGCAGGCGCACGGTGAACTCGGCGCCGCCGCCCGCCCGGTTGCGCGCGATTACGGAGCCTTGGTGCATCTCGACGATCGTGCGGACGATCGATAAGCCCAGGCCGCTGCCCGAGCCGCTCGAGCCGTTGCCCGAACGCGTGCGCGCCTTGTCCGCTTTGTAGAACCGTTCGAACAGATGGGGGAGATGCTCGCCTTGAATGCCGTCTCCGCTGTCCGCGAACGCGATCCGGTAATCTCCTTCCGCGGGTTCGACCTTGACGGAGATCGTGCCGCCCTCCGGCGTGAACTTAATGGCGTTGCCGAGCAGATTGATCCACACTTGGTCGATCAGCTCTTCGTCCGCCGTTATCGTTAGCCCGGGCAGATCGATATCGATCTCGATGCCCTTCTGTTGCCAGAGCGGTTCGCATGAAAGCACGATGCGTCGCAGCTGCCGGTCCAGGCGGTACGGCTTCGGCTCGAACGGATGGTGCTTCGATTCGAGCGACGTCAGCTTGAGCAGATTGTCGCTTAACCGGGATAACCGCAAGCTCTCGAGCTCGATGATGTCCAAGTAGTGCAGGCGCGCCTCCGGCGTCAGCCGTTCGTCTTTCAGCGCGCGGGCGAAGCCGCTGATCGACGTAAGCGGCGATTGGAATTCGTGCGATACGTTGGAGATGAACTCCTGCCGCGTCTTCTCCATCTCCCGGAGCGCGACGATCATCCGATTGAAATGTTTGACGATGATGCCCATCTGGCCGGTATGCCGGGGATCGAAGTCGAGCGTCACGTCGAAGTCGCCCTTGCCCATGCGGCGCATCGCTCCCATCCACGCGACGAAGATGCTGATCTGTCGGCGGCCCGGATCGAAGATGAGCCGGACCAGCATGATGAAGCAACCGAAGAAGACGAGCATGAGCATCACCGTCAGCAGATGCCGGCCGACCGAGTCGGCGTACGTGGGGAACCAGGCATCGTAGACGAAGGCCGTCAGCATGTCGGATAGCAAATAATTCGCCAGCATGATCGCGTAGAACACGAATAGGCCGAAGGCGATCCAGCGCTTCGGCGCAGGGGGAAGCTTGAACTTCGCGTCCATATTGATGACGCCGCCGTGCTTGCGCAGCATCTCCTCGAAATACGCGTCGTGTTCCTCGTTCATCTGCTCGTGCCGGCGGATATGCGCCTCCTGAAGGCGGCGGAACGGCTTGAACCGCGACAATTTTCCGTGAAGCCTCACTTAGTTCCCCTCCAACCGGTAGCCGAGTCCCCGGATCGTCGTGATCCGGAACCCGCACTCGTCTTCGCCGAACCGTTCCCGCAGCCGCTTAATATGCACGTCTACCGTCCGTTCGTCTCCCTCGTAGTCGTACCCCCAGATTTGCTCGATCAGCTGCTCGCGCGAGAACGTCTTGCCCGGATAGCTCGCCAGCTTGAACAGCAACTCGAACTCCTTCAATGGCAACGTCAGCTTGCCGTCTACGGACGATACTTGGAACGTCGAGCGGTCGAGCTGTACCCGGCCGACGGTTACCTGCTGCGACGTCGAGATTCTGTATCGCTTCAAGAGCGCCCTCACGCGGGCGACGAGCTCGACCGGTTCGAACGGCTTCACCATGTAATCGTCCGTGCCGAGCGCGAAGCCTTTGACCTTCTGCGCCGTATCGCCCATCGCCGTCAGCATGAGCAGCGGCATGTCGTACAGGTCGCGCAGCTCGCGGCACAGCTCGAAGCCGTCCATCTCCGGCATCATAATATCGAGCACGACCAAGTCGGCCGGCGTCTTCTCCAGCAGCTTGAGCGCATGGACGCCGTTCGCGGCTTCGATAACCGAGAAACCTTCCTGCTTCAAGAACACGCCGACCAGCTCCCGGATATGCGGATCGTCGTCCACGACGAGTATCGTTGACATCTGTATCGTCTCCTTAAATGGTAGAGGTTCAAGAATGCCGCAATTCGAGCGGCTGTTGTTCCTGGTACCGGAGCTGCCGCGAAGCGAATTCGCGGTATAGCGCATGGGATTGCACCAGCTCCTCGTGAGTGCCGATTCCCGTAATAACGCCTTTATCCAGGAAAATAATCCGGTCCGCGTCGACGACGGTGGACAAGCGGTGCGCGATGACGATCGTCGTACGGCCCTTCATCAGATTAGCCAGCGCCTCCTGCACGACGATCTCGGACTTGCTGTCCAAGCTGGACGTCGCTTCGTCGAGCATGAGGACGCGCGGGTCCCTGAGAAGTGCCCGCGCGATCGCGATGCGTTGCCGTTGACCGCCGGACAACTTCATGCCGCGTTCGCCGACTTCGGTATCGTAGCGCTGAGGAAGCTCGTCGATGAAGTCGTCGGCGTACGCCATTCTCGCGACGGTCCGCAGCTCTTCGTCGGATACTTCCCGCGGCAAGCCGTACGTCATGTTGTCGCGGATCGTGCCGGAGATGAGCGGGCTTTCCTGCGAGACGTAGCCGATCTGCTTGCGCCAGTCCGGCAGGCTGAACGCGTCGATGGAGGCGTCTCCGAACGCGATCCGGCCGGATCGCGGTTCGTAATACCGTTCAAGAAGGGCGAACAGCGTCGTCTTCCCGCTGCCGCTCGGGCCGACGAGCGCGGTCACTTTACCGGACGGCACGGTGAAGCTGACGTCCTTCAAGATCGCGTCGGCAGCCTCGTCCGATTCGTCGCGGCCGTAGCCGAACGTGACGCCGTCAAGCGTAATCGAGGCGTCCTCGCGCGGCACGGGTTTCCCGCCTTCATGGTTCTCTTCGGCTTGGCCGAGAATGTCGATCATTCGGCCCGCCGCGCCGGTCGCCTTCTGCAATTGCGTCACGAACGCCGTAATCTGGCCGAGAGGCATGACGATCTGAATGAGGTACAGGATGAACGCGACGAGCTCGCCCGCCGTGATGGCGCCGCTCTCGACGCGAAGTCCGCCGTAACCGATGATGACGACCATCAGGATCATGATGACGGCGCCCATGAGCGGGCCGATGAACGCTTGGATCTTGCCTTCGCGAATGCCCAGCTTGAGCAACGAGCCGATGCCTCGGCGTCCGCGGGCGTATTCGATCGGCTCCGCGTTCGAAGACTTGACGAGCCGGACTTCCGACAGCACCTGCGTCAGAACGGCGGTGAACTTCGCCGTCTCGTCCTGCATGCGCTTGGAGACGTTGTGCATCTGCTTGCCGAGCGGGAACAGGATCAGCATCGTGAGGGGGACGGCGACGAGCAGCATCAGCGTCATTCGCCAATCGAGCGTGAACAAGATGACGACCGATCCGACGATCGAGATGATGCCGGAGACGAAGCCCGACAGATGCTGGGCGATGACCTCCTTCGCGACGTTCGTGTCGTTCGTGACGCGGCTGATCAGGCTGCCCGTCTCTTCCCGGTCGTAATTGGACACGGGCAGGAAGATGAGCTTGCGCCACAGCAGATCGCGCAGGCCGGCAAGGATCTGCTGCCCGAACTTGTTCAGCAGGTAGATGGATAGACCGCCCGTGATCGTCTGGACGATGAACGCGCAGGCGAGCATGACGATCTGAAGCGTCGTCAGCGAGTCGAGCGTGAAGCCGTCGACGAGCTCTTTGGTGAACAGCGGCACGAACAAGCCCGCGATCGTCGTCAGAAGGCTGAAGCTTAAGGCGATCGACAGGAGGAGGAACGACGGCTTCGCCTGCCGGATCAGCCCCAGGAATTGTCGAAGCTTGACCGGGGGCTGCGCGGCAAGGTCTTGACGTTCGGTAGGTTGTTGCATCGATTTCACTCTCTTTCCGGATAGGTATATTATGACAATGTTAATAGGCGATAGCTACCGAGCAAGACCGGACGGCTTCTTCTCATCATGACGCCTCTATATGAACGCAATATGAACGGCGCAGCGAAGCGTGTTACAATGACGTATATCTTGTATATCTATGCAACGCGGTAAAGGAGCTATCGCATGACGAATCTATGGAACAACGACAGACTGCACGGCCAGATCGCCTTCATCGCCGAGATCGACAAGCTGAAGGGCGTCCTTCGCAAGACGCTTATTCTGGACAAGAGCAGGCTCGAGAACACCGCGGAGCATAGCTGGCAAGCTTCCGTCATCGCCATGGTGCTGTTCGAGCACGCGAACGAGCCGGGCCTCGACTTGTATCGGATCGTGAGAATGCTGCTCGTGCACGACATCGTCGAGATCGACGCCGGCGACACGTTCGCCTACGATTCGCAAGGGTACGAAGACAAGGAAGAGCGGGAACAAGCGGCCGCGAACCGGCTGTTCGGCTTGTTGCCGGACGATCAGCGGGACGAATGGATGACCCTATGGCGAGAATTCGAAGACGGCGTGACGACGGAAGCCCGTTACGCGGCCGCGATCGATCGGCTCCACCCGGTCATTAATAACTATTATACCGGCGGTTACAGCTGGTTGAAGCACGGCGTCGTGCGGTCTCAGGTGTTGAAGCGGTTGTCCGTCGTCGCGACCGTGTCGGATACGCTGTGGCAATTCACGCAGGATCTGCTGCAGCGGTCCGTGGAGCAGGGGCTGCTTCTGGACGATCCGTCTTCATGAGCCAAAAGGGGGAATACGATGCCTCACCTGTACGGAGATCGAATTAAGCTGCGGGAATACCGGCGCGAGGACTTGCCGTGGATTCGGCTGTGGGTGAACAATCCGGACATCGTCGGTTATCTGTCGGATATCTTCCTCTACCCGCACACCCAGGAATCGACGGAGGCGTTCGTGGACCGGATGCTGGAAGGCGACCCGAACAGCCGCGGCTTCGTTATCTGCGAGCACGGCTCGGAGCAATACATCGGCAACGTCAATCTCGACGCGATCGATTGGAAGAACCGCGTCGGCACGGTCGGCATCGTCATCGGCGCTCCCGAATACTTGGGGCTCGGCATCGGGACGGAAGCGATGAAGCTGCTCGCCAGGTTCTCCTTCCGGGAGCTGAATCTGAACCGGCTGGAGCTGCAAGTGTACGACTTCAACGAGCGCGCCTATCGCAGCTATCTGAAATGCGGCTTCGCGGAGGAAGGACGGCTGCGCGAGCGGCACTATCGGAACGGGCGGTACGCCGACGTCATTCAGATGGGCTTGCTTCGTTCGGAGTGGGAATCGGCGCAACAAGAAGAGGGGAAACAGTGATCGCATCGATGTCTTACGACGAAGCGTTGCGGCATTATTGGCCGCATGGAGAGTGGACGGTTACCGAAGGCCCGTCAGGCTGGAACAATACGACGCGCTACGTGCAAGCGGAAGGTCGCAAGTGGGTACTCCGCGTGTACGCGCACGGCGACGAGGACAAAGTCGGCTTCGAGCATGCGGTGCTTCGGGCGCTGAACGGCCTCGCGCTTCCGTTCGCGGTGCCCGATCCCGTGACCTTGGACGGCGGCAGAACGTTCGTTCGCCTGTCCGACGGCGCCGATCGGCTCGCGTGCTTGTTCCCTTACCGCGAAGGAGATCGGCCGCATGATCGCGATCCCGACGTCGCGCGCGCCATCGGCGTTGCCTCTGCGCATCTGACCGAGGCGCTCGCCGCGCTGACGGTGGACGGCATGCCAGAGTATCCGCCGTATTACGAGCTGGACTCGGCGCACCCGCTCTGCACGCCGGAGCGCGTCGCCGCGTTCTGCGCTGCTCCGCCAGAGCCGTTCGCGGCCGAAGCGGGACGGCTTCGCGCGATCGGACAAGCGCTCGCGGGCATCCGCGCCGCGCTGCCGGGGTTTCGCGAAATGCCGCACCAGCTCATTCACGGCGATATTAACGCGAGCAACCTGCTCGGCGATCGGACGATCTCCGCCGTGCTCGACTTCGAGTTCTGCACGCGGGACGCTCGGGCGATGGAAGTCGCCGTCATCGTCACCGGCTTCCTTGCGGAGACGGAGGAGGGAGCGCAGAGCGGCGGCGAAGAAGAGGCGTCCGCGGATCTCGCGCTGATCGAAGCGATGCTGCGGGGATTCGGTTCGCGGCTTACGATTAGCCGCGAAGAGGCGGAAGCGATACCGCTCCTGGCGAGCTTACGCAAGCTGGACGTCTTCTTGCATTTCCTCGGGCGTTACTGGGACGGCGTCGACGGTGCCGAGGTCGTCCTGACGCAGCTGCGAGCGACCGATCTCGGCTTGAAGCGGCTGGCTGTCATCGAAGAGCCGTTAAGACGGATGTGCATGGCGTACATAACGGAATGAGAGGCTGGAGGGATTCGAATTGAGATTGCAACATCTGCTACTGATAAGCGGCTTAAGCATTGCCTTGTTAGCCGGGTGCGACGGCAACGACGACGCGAACGATCTCGCATCGGGAGAGGCATCGCCGTCGGCTTCCCAGACGGAATCGGCGTCCGCGATCGTCGAGCCGGAACCGTCGCCGTCCGCGTCGCCTTCGGCGACGACCGTCGCGCCTAGCCCGTCTTCGTCGCCGGACGACCCGCTAGGTCGCTACGTCGCCGCGATTCCCGGCGAATTCGGCAGCGACGACATCGTCTTCAGCGCGGAAGCCGATCTCGACCTCGACGGACAAGCGGAGACGGTGCTCGCCGTCGGCAGCACCGGCGAAGGCGGAGAAGTGAAAGGCCTATACGTGCTTCGCGACGTCGGCGGCGAAGTGATGCGCATCGGCGACAACTTGGCCGCGGACGCCTATATGACGAACGAGGCGAAGCTGGTTACGCTGCAGGGCGAGCCTAAGCCGATCATTTATGCTGGCTTAACGAACGGCGCCGAGCTACAAGGGTTCCAGCTGTACCGGATGGACGGAGGCAAGCCCGAGAAGCTCGCGTACGCCGCTTCCGCTACCGGAGCGGGAAGCGACGGTCTCGTCGACCGCGATGCCGACGGGCGATTCGACGGTTACGTCCAGCACAGATATAGCTACGATACGTTGTATTACGACGTGGAGCGCCGGTTCGAATGGAAGCCGGAGCAGGGCGCTTTCGCGCCTTACGATACGGATGTCGCCTTAGAGGAGCCGTATCCCGTCGATATCGAAGAAGTCGTCTATCAGTTCTTGTCGCTCGGCGCCATCGACGACGGTTATTCCGCCGAATTGACGGCGAGGTTGAACGAGCTTAGCTCCGTCGCGGACGCCACGGAGCAGTCGATCGATTGGGACCTATGGCGGATCGCGTTGTTCGACGCCGCGATGGAGATCGGCGGCAGCTACTCGGTCGACGTCAAGGAGAAGGGCGACTCGGCGACCGCGCGCGTAGTCGGCAGAACCGAGACGAAGAGCGATGACATCACGTTCGAATTGGCCAAGAAGTCCGGCCGATGGAAGATCGTATCCATGGAATAACCGAGTTGTCGATTCGTTTGTCGAAGCGGTTTCCGCGCTCTAATTAACATCATTAATTATTCCTTCGGATGAATCATCAGCTCGGGCCGGACGACGTCGTCGAACTGCGCCTCCGTCAACAAGCCGCTCGCCAGAGCGGCTTGTTTCAACGTTAAGCCCTTCGCGTGCGCCGTCTTGGCGATCGCCGCGGCGTTCTCGTAGCCGATAAGCGGGTTCAGCGCGGTGACCAGCATGAGCGAGCGGTCCAGATGGTCTTGGATGACGGCGAGGTTAGCTTCGATTCCGACGGCGCAGTTGTCGTTGAAGGATACCATCGCGTCGGACAGCAGCCTAGCGGACTGAAGGAATGCGTTCGCGATGACCGGCTTGAACACGTTCAGCTCGAAGTTGCCCTGACTCGCCGCGAAGCCTATCGTCACGTCGTTGCCGAGTACCTGAGCGACGACCATCGTCAGCGCCTCGGACTGGGTCGGGTTCACCTTCCCGGGCATGATCGAGCTGCCCGGCTCGTTGGCCGGAATCGTCAGCTCGCCGATGCCGCTGCGCGGTCCGCTCGCGAGCCATCGGACGTCGTTGGCGATCTTCATCAGATCGGCGGCGAGTGCCTTGAACGCGCCGTGAACGTGGACGAGCTCGTCGTGGCTCGTCAGGGCGTGGAATTTGTTGCGCGCCGTGACGAACGGATGGCCGGTGAGCTCGGCGATCGTCTCCGCGACCTTGGCGCCGAACTGAGGGTGAGCGTTAATGCCGGTTCCGACGGCGGTGCCGCCGATCGCCAGCTCCAGCAAGTACTCGGCGCTCTGAGAGATCATGCGCTCGCCTTTCTCGAGCATGCGCGCCCAGCCGCTGAATTCTTGCCCGAGAGTGAGCGGCGTCGCATCCTGCAAGTGCGTTCGGCCGATCTTGATGACGTTCGCGAACTGCGCGGCTTTGTCGTCGAGCGTCGAGCGGAGCTTGCCGATCGCCGGCAGCACCTGCTTCGCGACCGCATCGTACGCCGCGACGTGCATCGCCGTCGGGAACGTATCGTTCGAGCTTTGCGACTTGTTCACGTCGTCGTTCGGGTGAACGCGTTCGTCGCTGCCTTGCCCGGCCAGCCGCTCGTTCGCGACGTTCGCAATGACCTCGTTGACGTTCATGTTCGTCTGCGTGCCGCTGCCGGTCTGCCAGACGGCTAGCGGGAAGTGCTCGTTCAGCTCGCCGGCAATGATGCGGTCGCAAGCCGCGACGATCGCTTCCGACTTCGACCGGCTCAGCTTCCCGAGCCGCTCGTTGACGATGGCGGCGCTCTTCTTCAGGATGGCGAAGTCGGAGTGGAGGGCGGTCGGCATCTTCTCGGTGCCGATCTTGAAGTTCTCGAGGCTGCGCTGCGTCTGCGCGCCCCAGCGCTTGTCAGCGGGCACCCGGATCTCTCCGAGCGTATCTTTCTCGATGCGATAGTCCATGTTTGACACCCTTTCGATATCGTAGGATCATAGGGAAGGCAAGGTACTCTCATTATATTTAACCTCAAGGAGGGGTTATGATGTCCGAGCAATGGAACACCGTCGGCACCGTGCCGATATTGAGAATGTTCGACGAAGCGAAGGCCAAGGAATTCTACGTCGGCTTCCTGGGGTTTCGTATCGATTGGGAGCATCGGTACGAGCCGGACATGCCGCTCTACATGCAAGCGACGCTAGGAGAAGGGACCGTCGTCCATCTGTCCGAGCACCACGGCGATTGCTCTCCGGGCTCGGCGCTCCGGATCGAGATGATCGGCATCGACGCGTTTCACCGTTCGTTATCCGGGAAACACTACAAGTACGCGCGCCCCGGGCTCGAGCGCAACGAACGGGAACGTTACGTCCAAGTCGGGGATCCGTTCGGCAACCGGTTGACGTTCTTCGAGCGACTATAGACGCTGAACCCTTAATTTAATTACATTAAATATCTAATCTTCATCTTGTAGCCGTCTCATCGAATTCGACCGCCAGGATTCGTTCGCCGACCGTCTCGAACCGAATCGTCACGAATACGCCGAATTCCCGGTTCGCGTCGCGAAGCCACAGCTTGAACTTCTCTTCCGCGATGCCGGGCGACAGCTGCCTTCGCCCGACGTGCAAGTAGTCCACGATTGGCATCCGGTACCGTTGCGCGGTTCGCTCCATCGCGATCCGTCCCCACTTGGCGTACGCGGGCGGCTGCAGCCGGACGGCAATCTCATGATGCTGCGAAGGCCAAGCCGTTCCCGCGAGCAAGCCTATCGTTAACGCGCACGCGCGCCATGCTCCGAACATATTCGTCTCCTCCTGACGTCTTCTGCTTACTTCCGCTTACGCTTCCCATTATCGGCATCCTCCGCGTTTCCTTATTCGCCCAATCGCCGATCCGGAGCAACCTTTCGCTTCCGAATCGCGTTTAGTAGACAGATCAATCTCATGCAAAGGGAGAGCTGCGTATGCATATAATGCGCCGATTCGGTCCAATCGTCCTCCTGCTCGTCTGCGCGTTGTTCGTCTTGAGCGCCTGCGGCGACCGCGATAGCGGCAACGGCGGCGATGTGAAGCGGATTACCGATTCCGAGCAGGAACAACTGCCGACGGATCTTACGAAGCTAAGCGAGATGTACGCGTCGCATGGCGTGCTGCTGCGCAGCGCCTATTCGACGGAAGACGAAGTGGTAGTGGAAGTGCGGCAAGCGAACAAGCCCTGGGAGGCGCTGACCGCCGAACAGGTCGAAGCATTGAAGAGCGATATCTATAAGAAGATCGGATACTCGTTCAAGCTTCGGGTCGATTCGTTCGTCCTGCCGAAGCAGGCGGATATTACGGGCAAAGTGACCGCGATCGAAGGCAACCGAGCCCTTGTCGTCGGCAAGGCGACGGAGGGCGGCAATGCTAACGCAGTCTGGGTGACGTTGCCGGCGGGGATGGGCAGCGAGCTCAAGGTCGGTTACGGAGTCGGCGTCTGGAGCGACGGCATGATGCTCGATAGCTACCCGCAGCAGACGAACGCCGTCCAGTTGCAAGTGACGGACTTCGAGGTCGGCGAAGGCGATCTACAAGGCGCGATAACGAAGGTGAGTATCGGCGACGATTCGATCGAGAACAATTATGTCGAGGTCGATGGCGTTAAATTCCAATTGCTCGCGTTCACGAACGTGATGGAGGACGGAAAGAGCGGCGGTCTCGATCGGCTGAAAGTCGGCGCGCGCGTACAAGTATGGACGCTCGGCTACGTCATTACGGAAGAACAACGGTTCGCGTCGCAGATTAACGTATTGCGATGATCTGAGCCGCGCGATCGGCGGTTATAACGGACTTTGCGGCTATTTCGGGCGCTATCGGCGACGAATGACAATTCGAGCACTTCACGCGATCCGCTTGGATGGCGCGAAGTGCTTATTTATTAACGACGTAAATTATCGTGTAATTGGACAAGTTAACAATACAATTATTATGTCAACCGATGAATGGAAAAACCTATCAACCATTGTATAATAGGAGAATCGCTTGCTCCATAGGAACAAGAACCACTCCGGCCCGGCCTGGAGTGGTTCTTGAGTATCCGAGCTTACTTCGCGTTGTCGTGCCGCTTGTCGATCGCCTCGGCCATCGTCTTGTCCGTCAAGTGGGCGTAGATCTGCGTCGTCTCCGGCGAGGCGTGTCCGAGCTGCTCCTGCGTCTTGTACAGGTCGTTGCTCAAGTAATAGTCCGTGGCGAACGAGTGCCGCAGCTTATGTACCGACAAGTAGGGCTTGCCGAACCGTTTCGCGTACTTGATGACCATCTCCTGGATCGCGCGCTTCGTCATCCGGGCGCCTTCCTTCTTGCCGTTCGCGATAGCTAGGAACAGCGCCTTCTCCCGCTTCGGCGCCTTGTAGCGGATGTCGCGTTGGCCCATGTATTGCTCGAGGTCGGCAATCGCGTCGCTGCGGAAGTAGACCGGCGTCTTGAACGTGTCGTCGTTCTTGCCCTTGCGGAAGACGTAGACGAGCCGCTTCTTCAGATCGACGTCGTCGACGTTCAAGTTCACGAGCTCCGAGACGCGTAGGCCGGAGTTGAGGATCAGGCTGACGATGCAGCTATCGCGCGTATGGTTCAGCTCGTGGGCATAGATCGCTTGTTTGTTTGTCGCGACATCGTGGGCATAATCATGATTAATGTAGTTAATGAATTCGATAATTTCTTGTTCCTGCAGCAGCTTGCCTTCGAGCTTGGCCGCCGTATCCTTCGGCTTCTGCGTTCGTTTGACCGATACTTTGGCCATGACGTTGCGCTTAAGAAGCGGATAGAAGTTTTCGTCTTCGGCGATTTGGCTTAAGTAATGGAATAAGGACCGAAGGGAAGACAGCTTGCGCGAGATCGTCGTCCGCGTATTCGCGTGGTCGCGCTTCGTCGCCAGGAACATGCGGAAGCCGTCGATGCTGTCCATGTGAAGCCGCTCGAGATCTTCGATCGGAATCGCGCTCATCTTATCGGCGGACGTGAGACCTTCGGCCATAAGCCAGCCCAGGAATCTTTCGTAATCTCTCGCGTATTCGAGCAAGGATGAAGGGGAGAGGTCCGGCAGCTTGTAGTTCATGAACTTCTCGACGTACCACGGCAGCGCCGGAATGCGTTTGTCGAGCTCTTCTCGGTCGCGTTTTTTTTGCAGATTCATGCGGTCGTTCACCTCTCCGGGACGAATTCGAAGGCGTAACTCATATCGTTAGGTTATAAGGGGGAAATGTCGATGGGTAATCTGTTGTTCGTCAGCATTCAGATCGCCATGGCGATCGTCACCGTCGCTGCGGTTTGGCGGAGAAAATGGATCCCGTTCGCGCTATTCGCGGTAGCGGACGGGTTATTCGTCTCCCAGGCGCTGCGCTCGCACGACGGGTGGACCGAGCTCGCGCTCTTCGCCACGTTCCTGATCTTCGTCTTGCCGTTATACGCGGCGGGAGGCATCGTCTGGTTGATCGGCCATTATCGGCGGAAGAATCGATGATGCGCCATGCCTCAAGTATCCGCCATGATACGTCCAGTCAAGGACAGATCGTAGCCGCCGATCGCGCCAAGCTCTTCCCGTAACGCATCCGATCGCAATACGCGCAGTACCGCCTCGATCCAACCTTTGTTCTCCGGCCGCTTCAGCATGACCAGATCGTATCTTTCCTTGATGAGCGGCACGAAGTCGACGTTGCCGACGATCGTCGCCGCTCTGGCCGTGCCGACGCCGACGTCCGCCGCGCCGGAGGCGACTTTGCCGGCTACCCCCAGATGATTCGATTCTTCCGTATCGTACCCCGCGATTCCTTCCGCCGCGATGCCGTGCAGGCGAAGCTGCTCGTCCAAGAGCACTCGCGCGCCGGATCCGCGCTCCCTATTGACTAGCCGAATGTTCGGCTTGCCCAAGTCGCCCCAAGTCCGCAAACCGAGCGGATTGCCTTCTTGCACGAACATCCCGGCTTCCCGGGAGAGCAGGTTGACGACGACGTACGGCGCGCCGACGAGCAGCTTGCGGATGTAAGGCAAGTTGTATTCGCCCGTATCGCCGTCGAGCAGATGGGTGCTCACGATGTCCGCTTCGCCTCTGTACATCGATATCAAGCTGTCCAAGCTTCCCGCGTAAGCCCGCAGCGCTCGCGTGCCCGGCACTTGCTTCTCGATCTGCTTCGTCAATAGGTCGAGGCCGATATCCTGCCCGGTAATAACGAGCCGTCGAACTCCGACGGGCGCGGGCGCGTCTATGACTTGCGCCGGCAGGACGACGCTCTGCGCCTTCTCTTGATAGGATACGCCTTTGGCGCGTTGCTTGTAGGCTTCGAGGTCGACGGCGTCGACCCGCATCTGCTTGCCCACGCGATACGACGGGAGCTCGCCTTTCTTGATGAGGTCGTAGACGGTCAGCTTCGATATTTTCAACAGCTTGGCAATTTCTTCGGTCGTATAGGACATATCTCCGGACATTCGCACCCACCCCGTTGATCGTTATCTCCGATGTCGTGATGGACATTATTGTAACATAAGCGCACGGAGCGAATGAATGAAGAAAAAACGATGTGAGAGATATTGACATGATGTTTAGTTATGTTTAAATATAATTAGATATAAATAGTATGATAGGGAGATGGGGAAATGCGTACTTTATTACGAAGCAAGAGGAATCGTTGGCTCTTGATCGCGGCTATGTTCATGCTGTCGCTTGCGGCGGCATGCGGCAACGAGTCGAACAACGCGGCAGGCGAGCCGGTGCAATTGACGATATCCGCGGCGGCAAGCCTCAAGGACGCGTTAACGGAAATTCAAGGGAAGTATGAAGCGACTCATGATCGCGTGAAGCTTAGCTTCAACTTCGCCGCTTCCGGCGCGCTGCAGCAGCAGATCGAGCAGGGGGCGCCGGTCGATCTGTTCCTGTCCGCGGCCGCGAAGAACATGGACGCGCTCGTCGACAAGGGATTGATCGAGGAAGACATGCATGCGAACCTGCTCTCTAACGAGTTGGTCGTCGTGACGCCTACTGACGGAAACGTATTGGCTAACATCGCGGATTTGTCCAAGGACGAGATCAAGCAGATCGCGATCGGCATTCCGGCCAGCGTGCCGGCGGGCAGCTATGCCCAAGAGGCGTTAACGAACGCCGGCATCTGGGACGAGCTGCAATCGAAGACCGTGCAAGCCAAGGATGTCCGTCAAGTGCTGCAATACGTGGAGACGGGGAACGTGGATGCGGGATTCGTGTATAAGACGGATGCGTTGACCTCGGACAAGGTGAACGTCGCGTTCGCCGTCGATCCGGCGACGTACAAGCCGATCGTATATACGATAGGGCTCGTCAAGGCGACGGAGCATCGGCAAGAAGCCGAGGACGCGTACGAATACTTGCAATCCGAGGAAGCCGTCGCTATTTTCCAAAAGTACGGGTTCACGCTGCCTTCTGGAGATTGATTCATAACAAAAATTATGTAAACTAATAGAGAGAATAATAAATCACAAAACGTATCAAAAGGGAATCTGCCCCAGTCGACCGGCGCTAACGTCGGAAAGTTGTCGTTGCACGCGCTTACAGTCTTCGCTATGATAGGAATCGTTATCTACGAAGAGCGAGGCGTTAACGTGAAGCGCACTGTATGGTTGTTGGCCTTGTCGATCGCGGTATCGGCTTCCCCGTTGTCCGCGGACGCCAAGGAACTATTGGACGACGAATACGAGTATTTCGGCGCGAAGTTCGTCCGGTTCGATTCTACATATGCCGCTCCGGGCGGCGAAGCTTACATCGAGCTGCGCGAAGGGTGCGACGTCATCTCGGGCGAGCTCACCGTCTTCTCCGCTTCCAAGCGCCAGAGCTGCGAGAAGAACAACATCGTCTATTTGTCCAACGACGGATTGATGATCAGGAACGACTACTACGTGCCGATGGACGAGTTTTTCGACAGAATGAACGTGCGATATACGCCGATGCGGGTGTCCGGCGAAACGCTGCTTACCGATCTAACGTACGGCATGTCGACCGGCGAGCTCATCGAGTCGTACTTGACGAGATTGAACCATATGGAGAAGTTCAACGGAAGCAATCTCGTCGCGATTGACGGCAACGTGCTGACGAAGAAGGGGTACGGATACGCGTCGATGGACGCCAAGATTCCGAACGAGCCCTCGACGAAATTCGCGATCGCGTCCATTACGAAGACGTTCACCGCGCTGGCCGTCCTGCAGCTTCAGGAGCAAGGCAAACTGCGAACGAAAGACAAGGCCGCGAAGTATCTTCCCTCGCTGCCTCACGGAGACGAGATAGCGATCAACCAGATGTTGACGCATACCGCCGGACTGCCGAAGAGCGCCAAAGACTTGAAGCGTCTGACGTTGGCTTACGAGCCGGGCAAAGGCCAAATGTACAGCAACCTCGACTACATCTTGTTAGGACAAATCATCAGCAAGGCATCGGGGATGTCTTACGAGGCGTATATCGAGAAGTACGTTTTGGAACCGGCCGGACTTCGGCATACCGGATACGACTTGAGTCGTTCGGGCTCGCCGACGAAGGGATACGCGTATAAGACGGGTAAAGGCTACGTCGAGCAGTTCATGGATTATCCGAGCCGGGGCGGTTCGGGAAGTCTGTACTCGACCGTCGAAGACTTGTACCTGTGGGACAGAGTGCTGTATACCGACAAGCTGCTGCGCAAGCAGGCGGCCGTCAACCTGTTCCATCTGAAGACCGGTCACGGCTCCTGGGGATACGGATGGATGAACTTCGATGGTCCGTACGGCCAGATCAATATGATGTCCGGCACGAACAAAGGCTTCCGTTCGCATATCCGGCGCAACTTGACGCAAGATTACGCGATCATTCTATTAAGCAACCATTCCAACGAAGGGTTGGACTTGGCGGCCAAAGATATCGAAGATCTGATGATGCGTTATAAATAGATTCGCGGCAGGGAAGCCTAGTTGAGCCAGGGAAGCCAATCCGTTCGCCGGATTGGCTTCTGCCATGCGCATAACCGGAACTGATAGCACTTATAAAATCAATCTAATTGACCCTGGCAATGCGCTGTGTTAGGTTCAAAGATAGATAATGTTACAAAATTCGATGATACATGCTACGAGGTGGATAAGGTTGGAATTGCTAACGACGAACAGTCCGTTCAATCAGGAGCAGGCGGAATTGCTTAACCGTCTGTTGCCTTCGCTTACGGATACGCAAAGAACTTGGCTTAGCGGTTATTTAACGGCATTAAACGCTGCCGGCGCTTTCGGCGGCGGACAGCCTGCCGCGGGAACGATCGCGGCAACTCCCGCGCAAGCGGCTCCGGCTCCGGCCGTCAAGAGAGAAGCGACGGTGCTCTACGGCTCGCAGACCGGCAACAGCCATAAGCTGGCGAACAAGCTGAACAAGAAGCTGACGGAGCAAGGCATCGCGTCGACGGTATCGTCGATGAGCGACTTCAAGCTGAACGGCTTGAAGAAGGTGCAAGACCTGTTCATCGTCGTCAGCACGCACGGAGAAGGGGACGCTCCGGACAACGCGATCGCGTTCTATGAATTCCTGCACAGCAAACGCGCGCCGCAATTGGAAGACCTGAGGTTCTCCGTGCTGGCGCTGGGAGATACGTCTTACGAGTTCTTCTGCCAAACCGGCAAAGACTTCGACAAGCGACTGGAAGAGCTCGGCGGCAAGCGGATCGTCGATCGCGTCGATTGCGACGTGGACTTCGAAGAGGCGGCGACCGAGTGGTTGAACCAGGTGACGGGTGCGGTAAGCGCGGCCGCTTCTTCCGCGTCTTCGGCTCCGACCGTTGCGTCGGGCGCTGCTAGCGTTTCGGCGGGCGAATCCGAATATACGAGAAGCAATCCGTTCCAAGCCGAAGTGATGGAGAACTTGAACTTGAACGGCAGAGGCTCCGACCGGGAAACTCGCCATGTGGAGCTGTCTCTTGCGGGTTCGAACTTGACGTACGAGCCGGGCGACAGCCTCGGCATCATTCCGCAGAACGATCCGGCGCTAGTCGACGCGTTGATCGACGAGATGAACTGGCGCGCCGACGAGCTCGTTACGGTCAGCAAGAGCGGCGAGCAACGGCCGCTGCGCGACGCGCTGATCGGACACTACGAGATTTCGACGTTGACGAAGCCGCTGCTGTCGGCGATCGAGCAACTGACGTCTAACGCGGACCTGTGCGACTTGCTCGCTCCGGGCGGCGAACAAGAACTGAAGGAGTACATGAACGGCCGCGACTTGCTCGACCTCGCGCGCGACTTCAAGCTGAAGGATTACCCGGCGGAGCCGTTCGTGACGTTGCTTCGCAAAATTCCGGCGAGGCTCTATTCGATCGCCAGCAGCCCGAGCGCGTATCCCGACGAGGTTCACCTGACGGTTCGCGCGGTGCGCTACGAGGCGCACGGCCGCGATCGCAACGGCGTATGCTCCATCCACCTGGCCGAGCGCGTGCAGGCGGGCGACAACGTGCCGGTATTCATTCAGAACAATACGAGCTTCAAGCTTCCGGAAGATTCGAACGCACCGATCATCATGATCGGTCCGGGCACGGGCGTCGCTCCGTTCCGCGCGTTCGTCGGCGAACGGGAAGAGACCGGTGCCGAAGGCAAGTCTTGGCTATTCTACGGAGACCAGCACTTCTCCACGGACTTCCTCTATCAGATCGAATGGCAACGCTGGCTTAAGGACGGCGTGCTGACGCGCATGGACGTCGCGTTCTCGCGCGATACCGACAAGAAGGTATACGTGCAGCATCGGATGCACGAGAAGAGCGAAGAGCTGTTCAAGTGGCTGCAGGAAGGCGCGTACGTATACGTGTGCGGAGACGAGAAGAAGATGGCGCACGACGTGCATGCGGCGTTGCTCTCCATCGTCGAGAAGGAAGGCCGGATGAGTTCGGCGGAAGCCGCGGAATACGTGGCTAGTATGCAGCAGCAGAAGCGTTACCAGAGAGACGTGTACTAGAACGCGGATTCACGGCTTGCGAGAGGAGATTAATCAATGTCTAACAATCACTTATTATCGACGAACAGCGCTCCCCACAGCGACGTGGAGGAGATTAAACTTCGAACGAATTATTTGCGCGGCAACCTCGAGGAAGCGGTCAAGGATCCGATTACCGGATCGATCACGGAAGACGAGAACCGGCTGATGAAGTTCCACGGCAGCTACATGCAGGACGACCGCGACTTGCGCAACGAGCGCAACAAGCAGAAGCTCGAGCCGGCGTACCAGTTCATGCTTCGCGTCCGCGCCGCCGGCGGCGTCGTCACGCCGGACCAATGGCTCATGATGGACAGCGTCGCTCAGAAGTACGCGAACGGCACGATCCGTCTGACGACTCGCCAATCGTTCCAGTTGCACGGCGTCATCAAGTGGAACCTGAAGAAGACGATTCGCGAAGTGAACGACGCGATGCTGAGCACGCTCGCGGCGTGCGGCGACGTGAACCGGAACGTCATGTGCAACCCGAATCCGCACCAATCGGAGCTCCACGCGGAAGTGTACGAGTGGGCTAGCAAGATCAGCACGCACCTCGATCCACAATCGCGCGCGTACCATGAGATCTGGCTGGACGGAGAGAAGATCGTAGACAGCTCGGACGGCGTCGAGCAAGAACCGATCTACGGCAAAGTTTACTTGCCCCGCAAGTTCAAGATCGGCGTCGCCATTCCGCCGTCCAATGACGTCGACGTGTATTCTCAGGACCTCGGCTACATCGCGATCGTCGACGGCGAAGGCAAGCTGCAAGGCTTCAACGTAACGGTCGGCGGCGGCATGGGCATGTCGCACGGCGATCCGAAGACGTACCCGCAGGTGGCGAAGGTCATCGGCTTCTGCACGCCGGAGCAAGCGGTCGACGTCGCGGAGAAGATCGTTACGATCCAACGCGACTACGGCGATCGTGCCGTCCGCAAGCACGCGCGGTTCAAGTACACGATCGACGACCGCGGCCTCGAATGGCTGAAGGACGAATTGACGGCGCGTCTCGGATACGCGCTCGGCGAAGCGAAGCCTTTCCATTTCGAATCCAACGGCGACCGTTACGGTTGGGTCAAAGGCACTGGCGGCAAGTGGCATTACACGCTGTTCATCCAGAACGGCCGCGTGAAGGACGACGGCGATCAGCGGCTTATGACGGGCTTGCGCGAGATTGCCAAAGTACACGGCGGCGACTTCCGCCTGACGGCGAACCAGAACCTGATCATCGGCAACGTCGGCGCTCAGAAGAAGAAGAAGATCGAGGATCTGCTCGCGACTTACGGCTTGACGGACGGCAGCTTCTACTCGGCGCTGCGCCGCAGCTCGATGGCTTGCGTCGCGTTCCCGACTTGCGGACTCGCGATGGCGGAGTCGGAGCGTTATCTTCCTTCGCTGATCGACAAAGTCGAGCCGATGCTGGCGGAGACGGGCTTGCAGGACGAGGAGATCGTCATCCGCATGACCGGCTGCCCGAACGGCTGCGCGCGCCCGATGCTGGCGGAGATCGCGTTCATCGGCAAGGCGCAAGGTAAGTACAACATGTATCTTGGCGGCGGCTTCCGCGGCGAGCGTCTGAATAAGCTGTACAAAGAGAACATCGGCGAAGCCGAAATTCTCGACTCGTTGCGCCCGATGCTCGCGCGCTACGCGAAGGAGCGTATCTCCGGCGAGCACTTCGGCGACTTCGCGATCCGCGCCGGCTACGTGCAGGCGACGACGGACGGCACGAACTTCCACGCGTAATTCGAACGTAAAGAGATCATCTATCTAACGCAAACAAGCTCGCATACCCGGGGTGCCGTCATCGGCATTCGCGGGAAGCGAGCTTGTTTGCGGTTAGAGCATACTCTAAGTTTGGCGATGATGCGCGGCCAGACGCGCTTCCATGTTGTCGTAGAACGCGATCTTCAGGTCGATGAGATTGACGTTCTTCTTCAGGTCGTCGATCTGCTTCAGGACGGACTTGCGATGCTCGATCATCATTCGCTTGCGATCGTCCGCCGTATCGGCGCCGAGCATGAACAGATCGATATAGCGCTTGATCTCCTTGATCGGCATGCCCGTGTTCTTCAAGCAGCAGATGAGCTTGACCATCTCGAGATCGGCGTCCGAGAACGAGCGATTGCCGGACGGCGTGCGCGATACGAACGGCAGCAGCCCTTCCTTGTCGTAGAACCGAAGCGTATAAGCGGAGATGTCGCACCGTTGGGCGACTTCGTTAATGGTGTACATGGAACGTGGATTCCCTCCGTGTTCAATGGTATTGTTGCAACGGGATGCTTGACTTCGATAGAACTCTAACGAGTAGCATTAGCATATACCGAGTCGGACACGGAAGCAAACGGCGGCGAAGCTGCTAAAGATCCCGTTTACTCTGCGTTCCGCTCGGGAATAACAGATATTCGAAGGAGAGATTCGCATGAACCATCAATCGAAGATCGCGCTCGTAACCGGCGGCAGCCGCGGGCTCGGCAGAGACGCCGCGCTGGCGTTGGCCCGCAGAGGCATCGCCGTCGTCGTTACGTATCATACGCAGAGGGAACAGGCGGACCTTGTCGTCGGAGAAATCGAGCGTTCCGGCGGACGAGCCGCCGCGCTGCGGCTGGATACCGGCGTCGTCGCTTCGTTCGACGGCTTCGTCTCCGAGTTAGCGGACTTGCTGCGAGACAAGTGGAACGCGGAGCGCATCGACTATCTCGTCAACAATGCCGGCATCGGCGCAAGCGTACCGCTGGCGTCGACGACCGAGGAACAGTTCGACAGCCTCATGAACGTGCATCTGAAGGGCGTCTTCTTCTTGACGCAGAAGCTGCTGCCGCATCTGAACGACAACGGCTCCATCGTGAACCTGTCGACAGGCTTGACCCGGTTCACGATCGAAGGTTACGGCGCTTACGCGGCGATGAAAGGCGCTATCGAAGTGCTGACGAAGTACATGGCGAAGGAGCTCGGCCGACGCGGCATTCGGGTGAACGCGGTGGCGCCCGGCGCGATCGCGACCGACTTCAACGGAGGCGGACTTAAGGCGAGCGAGGAAGCGCGCAAGCATATCGGCTCGCTGATCGCGCTCGGCCGCGTCGGCGAGCCCGAGGACATCGGCGGCGTCATCGCCTCTCTCGTATCGGACGAGATGGGTTGGGTGAACGGACAGCGCATCGAGGCGTCCGGCGGCATGAATCTGTAACGCGGCATGAATGGTAAGGAAGTCCGTATTCGCGGGTGGCGAGAGCTCGCGGGTACGGATTTTTTTGTCGTGTCGTCCATCGGAAAAATGTTGGGTACGGCGATAATCGATGACATTCTTCGTGTCACCATTCGGGTGTTATAATGTTGTTGTGACTGGGGAGGAATGGCAGTGAAACGGTCGGACCGATTAATGGCGATCGTGATCGCCCTGCAGCAGAAGCCGGAGACCGCGCAGCGGCTCGCGGACAAGTTCGAAGTGAACAAGCGGACGATCATGAGAGACATGCAGGCGTTAGCCGAGATGGGCATCCCGCTATTCGCGATTCCGGGCCCGACGGGCGGCTTCCGTCTAATGGACGGATTCCGCTTGCCCCCGCTCATGCTCGATTCCGGCGAAGCGTTGACCGTCTTGTTCGCGCTGAACGGCTTGACGAAGATGTCCGACACGCCGTTCAAGCACGCCAGGTGGACGGTCATGGACAAGATCCGATCCGCCTTGCCGGAAGAGACGTTGAAGCAGATCGAGCCGATGCTCGAGCACGTGGCCATCGAGGTGGCGCCGCGAACGGTGCAGACGCAGCTCTTGGCGACCTTGTTGACGCTGACCGCGGAAGCGAGTTGGCTCAAGGCGATGTATCGTTCCGAGACCCAACGACGGGAGATCTGGCTGCAGCCACGCCGAATCTACGCGGCGCACGGCTTCTGGTATTGCGAAGCTTATTCGGAGACGCATGGCGAGCTTCGCACGTTGCGCGTCGACCGATTCGAATCGGTGTCGGTGGCGGACGCGCCATTGGAAACGGGACGCGATGTTCGGGCATTGAAGGCTCGTGCCGACGAGTCTGTAACGGGCGCAGCAGAGCCGATGACGAGAATCGTCGCCAAGCTTACTTATCGCGGTGCGCTGTTGGCGGAACAAGACTTCCATATGGGAGAACAAGTGAAGCAGCTGTCGGACGACGTTTGGGAAGTCGATTTCGTCTGCCCGCGCTCGGAGTGGACGTGGGCAACGCGTTATTTCTACGGCTTGGGCATGGATGCGGAAGTGATCGAACCGACGAGCCTTCGGGAAGCGATCGCCGGCATGGCGAGACAAGTACGCAAGAGATATCGGGGAGAGTGAACGAGGATGGCGGACAAGGAAATATTGGCGCGTGCAAGGACGTATCTGTACGCGAATAGCAGATTGATCGACCGCAGACGGTTCGAATATCATTTCGAGGGCGGTTCCAGGCAAGCGGTAATCGATACGCTTCGAATGTACCAGAATCCGGACGGCGGCTTCGGCCACGCGCTCGAGGCGGACATTCGCACGCCGACCAGTCAGCCGGTGCCGACGGAGATGGCGCTGCACATCATGGACGATATCGGTGCGTACGACCTGGATATTGTGGAAGGAATCGTTCGCTATTTGCGCGCGATCACGTTGCCGGACGGCGGCTTCCCGTTCGTGCTCCGCAGCGCGAGCGAATATCCTCACGCCCCATGGTGGAAGGCGGAACGCGACGACGTTGCGTCGATCAATCCTACGGGCTCGATACTCGGACTTCTCTATAAGCAGAAGACGAATCCGGCGATCGCGGAGGAAGCTTGGTTCAAACGGTGCGAGGAATACGTATGGCGTACGATGGATCTGGAGCAGCCTAACGGTTATCATGACGGCATCCAGTGGATCGAATTCTTGCGGCATACGCCGGACCAAGCGCGCGCCAAGCGATACTTGGCGATCGTGGACGAATGGCTGAAGCGTCCGGGAACGATCGAACGCGACCCGAACGGGCAAGGCTACGTGCACAAAGTATTGGATTGGGCGCCGACGCCAAGCAGCTATGCAAGCCGGTTCATATCGGACGATGACCTTCGCGTTCACCTGCAGGCGCTTGTCGATCAGCAGCAGGAAGACGGCGGTTGGGCGATCAGTTGGCCTGCTGTCGGACCGGGCGCGGACGCGGAATGGCGAGGTTGGCTGACGGTCGATCGGTTGATAACATTAAGAGCTTACGGTTGGTTATAGGCCGGGGCTTCGAATAAGGAGGAGTCGTCAATGGCAATCGCGCAAGTCACGATCGTACCGCTCGGCACCGGCTCGACGAGCGTCGGCAAATACGTCGCCGCGGTCTATCGCGTGCTCGAGCAATCGGGAGATCGAGTGAAGTACGAGTTGACTCCGATGAGCACGATCATCGAAGGCGACCTGGATGAATTGCTAGCCGTCGTGAGGAGAATGCATGAAGTTCCTTTCGAGAACGGGGCGATGCGGGTATCGACGACGCTGACGATCGACGATCGTCGGGATCATGTCGGTACGATGGTGCAAAAGATGCAATCCGTCGAGAGCAAACTACAGGTTGGATCGTAACTATGGCGGGATGGCAGCAAGACTATCATTTTTGAATGTATACGTAACGATAATTATGTAAACTAATAGTGCGAGGAGATTCCATCGATGCAACCGACGCAGAAGATCGAGAGGTATGAAGAGGCCGTTCAAGCAGTTCAAGAGATCGGTATATTGCCGTTGTCGACGTTGGTTCCGGATTATCCGTCGTTGGAGAGCTTGACGAACATTGAGGACTGGCATACGGAGACCGAGCGCGATCCGTGGCTGTGGCGAGCCAGGTTCCCGGCGGACGGCGTCGCCGCGTACGGCAAGTTCCTGAAGAAGAAATCGATTCTGATCGCTCGCGAGCTCGTGCCGGCCGTGAAGTCGATCATTGGACATACGGGCACGATGCAACAACGGTATGCCGACGGGTTGATCTCTTCAACTGCGAGGAATTTATCACAGTTAATAGGAGAGAATCCGGGCATCGAGACGCGCGAATTGCGTAAGCTAAGCGGCCTGAGCGCGACCGAACATAAGAAAGCTTATGATCAAGCGATTACAGAGCTGCAAGCGCATATGGATATCGTCATCTCCGGCGTGAAGCAACGCTTGAACGACAACGGCGACAAGAACGGCTGGAACAGCACGTCATACGAAACGGCGGATCACTGGATGTCGACGAACGACATCGATCCGAATCCGATCGACGTACATGAAGCTCGTCGAATCGTACGCGAACGATTACAGCCAAGATGCAATCCGGATGCGCTGCGAACGTTCGGCAAGCTGTTCGGATTCGAAGCGTAGATTGGCGCGAGTAAATACTACATGAACATGCGTAAGACGAACGTAACGATATATAAGCGCAATAAGTCGTGACAAGCCGGAGCAAGCCGGAGCAAGCGATCATAATCAGGTCGATATGGCTCCGGCTTTAACCCCGCATTACATCTTCACAAAACCCGTATTTTATACATAAGTCTTTAACGAGACTTAGGCCGTGCTTACCCAAGAGTTGAGATATAAAAACAAAAGTGCCTGATTTCTCAAGCTCCGATTCAATGATTTATGTCTCGACTTTTGTGTCCTTGGAGAATTATTGTTAATGCTAACTTAAAGGTATATGTTAGAAGATGAATATCTTGGACAATGCAATCCAATTTTCACCCTATGGTGGCACAGTCAGTGTGTCTATGTTATCAGATGATAATTACATGTAGTACGGATTTCCGATACTAAGACCGGAATAGCTGAGACTGACTTTCCACATGGTTCAGGTTGACTAGTGCCGCAACTCAATCGACTAAATAAACATAACCCTTCTCCTTCGGTAATCAGATAATGTTCTTGTCACCAATTGGAAATCGGACAATGTTCTTGACATCGTCAAATGACAAGAACTTGATCCGATAACTAAAAAAGCCCGCGATTCACGCGGACTTTAATCGGACTATGTTTTTGTCACCCGACAACGTCTTGCCTTTCAAGCTCTACCCCCGTTCGACAATGGATTCTTCAATTCTAGCTTAAATAACCATTTCCAGGGTCAGGTGAACGAGTTCTGCATATAAAATGCTCGATGTGGACACGGAATAACAAATAATGTTTCCAGTAATTAGAATGCAAATTATTCGTGAAAAGAATAAACAGGAGATAGCCAACAAACGGCTCCTCCTGTTTATTCTTATTTCGGGTAATTTTTTATTCGGCTTAGAGTTGAGGGATATTTTTCAACAACCTGATTAATATCAGAAATTGCCAATTGTATTTCTTCAAAATCGATACTTTTATCAGTGAAGTGTGAAAAAAACTGTCTGTACAAAATGTCCTTTATAATTGTGAGTTCAGCATATAAGCCCTCTATTGTTCTTCCTCGCTCTGCAAAACGTTTCTTATAATCCTGCATTAGATTTTGAGAATCATCAATGTATTTATATGCAGTCATAATATAGGTTAAATTTTGATCGTTCTTTTCCCTTGTTACTTTATTCAAGTAATCATCATTGGCTTGTTTAATAAGTCTAATTGAACTCTCATACATAGATAATTCATTTTTATCAGATTTAAACAAGCTTTGTAAGTTCATTAACAATACAATATTTAAGAACAAAGAGAATATTAAAAGAATAATCAAGTATTTATTCTTTGTCACTTTACATCACTCTGCTCTCATTCAACTATTTCCTGTTAACTTGATGATTAATTACTGCCTTCCCCGTCCATGCATACGCAACAACTCCGAGGGAACCAATCAGACCATATTGCACTTTTCCTACCGCTTCCATATTGAAGTTTGTATACATATTAGGCAAGTTGTACGAAAACTTTACGCTTGTACCTGTATTGGCTGACTTATCAGCTTGTGTATACGAAAATGAATCTGGAAGGTCTGCATTTTCAGGTCTCCGCGTGTACATTTCCCAATTATAACCGTTATTCTCTACTCTATCCGTGCCTTCTGTCACAGCACCGTTAATATAAGCAGTTAAGGTGTCAGTTGGTACACCAAGATATCCTAAAATATCGTAAAAATAATTATTGGGAGTAAAGCCGGATAAATTTTCCGTGGGGTCACTAGCATTAAAGCTTAGAACAGAGGGGCTATATGTAGCATTTCCTTTTGCAGTAATACTAGCCCAAGTTTGATGCACGAAAGCATATTTATTAAGAAGTTGTTCTACACTCGCGCTTCTTCCCCACACTCTAATCCGTTCCCTACCAAATCCTTCAGGATTATAATGCCTGGCTTGGACGCTCATGACCACCGTACTTTTTCCATCTGAAGGCCAATCGCCTACATTAGCGTTATAAGCTCTTCCCATGTCATAAAGTGGTTCATCACGTAGGGCTGCATAACTATGGGGAACAACTGACGTGGCAATTGTCATTAAAAGAGAAGTTGCAATAATTAATTTTTGATTCTTTTTCATCTTAATCACCTTTACGTTATCTCTTAATTTTTTCAATCATTTCATTAGTCAAGAAGTTATCTCCAAAGGATAACACCGCAAAATCACTATCAATTGAGCCTAATGTAGTTGTAATAAATGTTTGGTTCGTTTCTGGAATTATGTTCAAACCTAGAGTTAAGTATTCTGTCTGACCCTTTTTGGTCGTAATATAAGCATCTACCGAACCGAAAATAAACTGCATTCCATTTGCCAGGGTAGATTTTTGCAAATACGACCCATCACTGTTTACATTGAGTTCAAAATTTTCGTTATCAATTTTTAATCTTCCAGAGGCATTTATTATCTCAACGCTTTTATCAACATCATCTAGACCTTTTAAAGAAAAATCAAAATCAAACTTTGTTTTTGACTTGTTATTTTCTGTTAGACCAATTTTATCTTCAGCGGCCTTTTTACCTTTTAATGTATCGAACTCATTTGAAGCTAAATTAGTATATTTTGATTTAATGTGAAATTCTTTACCCTGTTCTCCTTTAGCAAATGAATTTGAATTGGACATTAATATTACGGCACTTGCAATACATACAGAAGCAATAGCTACATACATTTTCTTGCTTTTCATTAAGCACCCTCCTAAATTTCATAGGAGCAATATATCATACTTCTAAATATCATAAATAGGAGCAAAATATGCCATCATATTTATTATATTTTAGCTTACTCCAATCAAGAGCTAATGCATTTTTGTTGGCAATTGCCAACAAAACCATGCTAGTATGGAGACATGTAAAATTTTCAAACTCTATACGAAATGGCAGGCGCAGCTTCTAATGCATTATTCCAATAGTTCAGCCCAAATAGTCTCACAGACCTTTAATAGATAATTAATTGGCAGCATTAGAGTTGCAAAACTTTATGAAATCAATCAGTTTTTATCCCTCGATAATTATGAACGAGTGCATTGGAGTTTCGGTATGAATAGAGTGTAGTTTGGTACATTACTCTAAAAGGTACTTAACGATTTCCAATCGCATAATCCCATTGCCGAATTAAGAGTACACGACCGATTCACAGTTTTGGAGTCAATTACGGCGTGTACATCCTATTCACTTATCAAAACGCAAATTGAATACTGTTTCTATAATGAAAGAGACCAATTCCATTTAGTGAAGTGCCCCCCGTCAAGTAGACAGTATAATAAATAAAAATTGTTATGCGGCCTTAGCCCTGTATTCCATGGGGCTGAGGCCGTTTAGTTTTCTTTGTAGTCGTTCGTAATTATAGAATCGGATGT
>NZ_JBHTGV010000020.1:0-70780 GCF_042675445.1 Cohnella sp. GCM10027633
CTGGTTTGTTCACCGAAGTGAACGATTTATTACCGTAAATTACGCTCGATGTTCAGTTTTCAAAGAACAAGCTGTGTTGCTTCTTTTTGTCATCCGCGCTAACGGCGACTTTTATAATATATCACAGCTGCCTACTCGATTGCAAGAGGTAATTTCTTACTTCTTTTATCATCTTGTATTCGATGCTGTGCGTCGCGCCCGTTTTACTGGGGCGAAAGATAATTTAACACAGATGCAGGCAGCGGGTCAAGCCTTTTATGCAATCTTCTTCGATTATCTTTGCAACCTTAATCCCGTCGCGTATCTGGACAGCTCTCTAGGCGGCGCGATCCGGGCGTACATACGGAAGATGATCTTGTAGCGCTTGGAGATCGCCTCCTTAACGGGCCCATCCAATCTGCGGTCGCTCATGTCGAGGAGCATCTCGTCCATCTCCTTGCGGAGCAAGTAATCCAGTTCCTTGCATTCCTTATCCGTGAACATCATTCCGAGCATAGGGCGCGACTCCTCCTGTATATAAGCGGCTTGTACCGATGCTCGGCCAAGTCGGCGGACGCTACCGGTATCGTTTTACTGTTATGCTCTTTTTTGCCCGCCTTTATGTCGGTTCGCCGCGCCTCTTTCCAACTTTATGTTAGGTCATTAACCAGTACGTAATCGTACTCTCCACCGCCGCGGCCAGCAACAACAGCGCGATGATCGCCGCGATGCCCGGTACGACGCCGATCGCCGTGCGCACGAACGGCTGCCATGGCTCCGACTTGCCGGTCAGGGAACGGCCGATCCCGCGAATGAACGTCAGACCGAACCGAATGCCGAAGGCGCAAGCCAAGAAGACCGCGCACAGCTCGAGCACGCCGTGAGGCAACAGCCCCTTCACGATCGTAAGCCATACGTTCTGATCGGTCTGACCGACGAGAGTAAGGACATAGCCCATGAGCATGCCATTCGAGACGAGCACCGCGATCGGCATGATGGCCCCGATGATTCCGAAGCCGATCGCCATGACGGACGCCAGCAGATTCTTCCCGATGATCAGGAAGAACATCGCGCGTTCCGGACTATCGGTCCCTTCCGCCGACTGCCTCAGCTTATCGATCTCTTCCAATTGACCGTTCATCCACCCGACCGGCGCGTCCGACGATCCCCCGACGAACATGCTGGCGAAGAACAAGATGCAAGCGAAGACGAAGTATCCCCGCGTTTCCTTCCAGATCTGCAGCAAGCCCTGACGCGAAAACATCCCGCTTCCTCCCTGGTCCCATGAATAACTGAATCGAACAAGCATACATTGTAGTAAACAAGCCCGGCCAAGCCGTCGGGCCGAGCGCACGTCATTTTATTCCGGAGAGGAGCCGATCATTCCCCATGAATTACTTTTTCGTATTTAATGGACGGCGTATTAAGAGAGCAATGTTCCTCGCGTTAACCGCAATCCTGTCCATCGCCATCATATGGGTAGAGAAGGACAACCTGAGCGTGTTCGCTCCCCATCCGCCGGCCGCGATCTACAGCGTGCCGACCGAACGCAAAGTCGTCGCCCTGACGTTCGACATCAGTTGGGGAGAAACGCGCGCGGAACCGATTCTCGAAATTCTGCAGAACAAGGGCGTGAAGAACGTCACGTTCTTCCTCTCCTCTCCTTGGAGCAAGACGCATCCGGACATCGTGAAGAAGATCATCGACGCGGGCTACGAGATCGGCAGCCATGGTCACAAGCACGACAACTACAGCCAATACAGCGACTCGGAAATCCAGAAGCAGATTACGGTCGCGGACGGCATCTTAAGGGAAATGACGGGCAAGAGCCCTACCCTCATCCGCATGCCGAACGGCGACTTCGACAAACGCGTGCTGCGCATCGCCGAATCGTTGAACTACAAAGTCATCCAATGGGATACCGATTCGCTCGATTGGAAGAACCCCGGCGTGAACACGATCGTTCAGCGCGTCGTCACGAAAGCCCATCCGGGCGACATCATCCTCATGCACGCCAGCGATTCCTGCAAGCAGACCCATGAGGCGCTCCCTACGATCATCGATAAGCTGCGCTCCCAAGGTTACGACTTCGTCACCGTATCGCAAATGATCGACCAGACCGAGACGAAGGGCAACACGGTCCAAGACAAGACCGCCTGGAACGAGCTGGCCCTGCTGGATTAACTCGCGCTCGTGACTTGAGCCGCGGATTGCGGCGACGTATCCAGAATGCGATGAAGCCTCATGATCTGGAACGCATTGCACGCGAATAACGGAATGATCTGGAACAATAGCGAAGGCATGCTGCCCGTCCGGAATGCTGGAACCGACTCCAACGCCGTAACCGCAACGAGGAAGAACACCGTTGGAATCCAAGCGCCGGACGACGTTTCATGCGTTTTCCTCCATCCGACGAGTACCGATGCGGCAAGCAAGACAAGCGGAACCGCCCAGAACGCGTTATCCGGGAAGTTGGTGTCGTACGTCCAGTAGCCGATTTCGAACAGCACGAACGCAGCCGCGATCGCTTGTACCATTAGCCAGGTGAACGGACGCTTGAAGATGCTGCGCGCGATGTAATTCAACATGAGATAAGCGAAAAAGCCCATATGCGAGAAGGCCCCGAACGTCAATCCGCCGAGCGCCATCATTCCGATATTGACGAGCCAATTCTCCGTGCCCTTCACTTGAAATTCCTGATCCGTAATCATAAGACCGATGCCGGTTAACGCCGCGATCAACGCGCCGATCAATACCGTCGTACCGAATAGTTTCATCCATCTGCGTAAATTCAAAGCCCGATTCCTCCTCGATGCATTTAAATCTTCGTCGGGCTCGAACGAACTCACCCTCGATTTGATCAACCTTTATTTTACCATGATCCAGCGAAAAAGCCATGAACCCCCCCTCATATTCGCCCTTCCCGCGTCGCATACTACCTCCATAACCCTATGGAAGGGAGTATAGGCCTACATGCGTATCCGGTTCGTCTCCGTATGCGTCGTTATCTCCATGCTTGTGGCTCTCTCCGCTTGCGGCCAGGAATCGAGCGGCGGCGGCGGGAACCAAGTCAGCTATAAAGAAGTCAAATCGATGGTTATCGACATTCTCGGCTCCGAGGAAGCGCAGAAAGCGTTGGAGAAGGCGTCTACCGCCCAATACGGCGAGAGCACGCTGCAGATGAAGAGCATGACCCCGCAAGATCAGGAAGAAGTAAGAATCGCGGTCAAAGACGTCCTGACGTCCGAAGGTTACGAGACGGTGCTCAAGAAGCTCATGGTCGATCCGAAGTTCGCGGGCGAGTTCGCCAAGGCGGTAAGCAAGGATAACAAGCAGATCCACAAAGATCTGATGAAAGATCCGACGTACCAGAAGGAACTCGTCGATATGTTCAAGACGCAGGAAATGCAGAAGATCATGACCGACTCGATGAAGACGCCCGACGTGAGGAAGCTGGTGAACTCCTCGGTTACGGAGGCGATGCAGAACCCTCTGTTCAAGCTGGAGATCATGAAGCTGTTGCAGGTTGTCGTCAAGGAAGAGCTTACGCCCGACACGGAGTCCAAAGGGAAGAAGGACGAGCAATCCGGCGGCGAAGAGCAGCAATCCGGCGGCGAGGAAGGCGGCAGCGGCGAAGAAGGCGGCGGCGAGGGCGGAGACGGCGGAGGCCAATAGCGTCGATCTCCGTCGGATGGCAAGGAAAAGCCTCGGGATTCCGGTAGATACCGGTTTTCCGAGGCTTATTCGCGTCGTTGACTATTAGCGTCCGCAGCGCGCGATGACCGCGTGCGCTAGCTCCAAGTAGGCTCGTCCCGTCTCGGAATCGGCCTTGTACACCGATGGAGAGTAATCAGGCTCTAACGGATGGTTGTCGGGAGCGCCGAGCGGGAATTGCGCGAGCAGCTCCGTATGGAGCGTCTCCGCAAGCTTGCCGCCGCCTCCGCGGCCGAAGATATAATCGCGCTCTCCGAGCTTCGGATGCTCGTAATACGACATGTTCTCGACGACGCCGAGAATGGCGTGATTCGTGCGGATCGCCATCGCGCCCGCTCTCGCGGCGACGAAGGCCGCCGTGGCGTGCGGCGTCGTGACGATGATCTCCTTGCTCTGCGGAAGCATCTGGTGGACGTCGAGGGCGATATCGCCCGTCCCCGGCGGCAAGTCGAGCAGCAAGTAATCCAGCTCGCCCCACTCCACTTCGGAGAAGAAATTGCGCAGCATCTTGCCGAGCATCGGCCCACGCCAGACGACCGGGCTGTTGTCTTCGACGAAGAAGCCCATGGAGATGACCTTCACGCCGAACCGTTCGACCGGCTTAATCTTGTCGCCGATCTGATCTGGACGCTCGTCGATACCCATCATATCGGGCACGCTGAAGCCATAGATATCGCTGTCGATCAATCCGACGCGCTTCCCGAGTCTCGCTAGCGCGACGGCCAGGTTGACCGTAACGGTGGACTTGCCTACCCCACCCTTGCCGCTCGCGACCGCGATGAATTCGACGCCGCTCTCCGGATGAAGGATCGGATGCTTCTCCAGCCCTGCGCCGTGACCTTGGATCGGTTGTTGCGGCTTCTGCGCGTCCGCCTGGGGCTGCTGTTGCGTCTGTTGCGCTTGCTGCTTGCCTTGCGCGTCGTCCAGCTCTCTCTCCGTCATCGTCCGATAACGGATGTGCGGCTGAGAGACGCCGATTCTCGCCAGCGCTTCGTTCAATTCCTTATGCAACGGCGCCGTAATATGCTCCCCCGTACTATCTGGATGCGTTACGAGCGTCAAGGAAACGGTCCCTTCGCGCACGACGACGTCGCGAACGAGACCGAGCTCCGTAATGCTTCGTTTCAAGGTTGGATCGATAATGTATGCCAGTGCCTGCAAGACTTGTTCTCTTGTAACCAAATGCTCGCCCCCTCGCGATCGTAAGCTAATCACCTTATTATAGCACAGGCTTGCCCGTTTCACCGGATGCATAGCGAAGGATACCTCGGTAGATAGCCGTCGCGACCTTCCGCTGATACTGTTCATCCGCCAACAGGTTCGCCTCGCGCGGGTTCGAGAGGAAGCCGACTTCGACGAGCGCCGTAGGCATCGACAGCTTCTTCAGCAAGTAGATCGTCTCGGCCTTCTTCGCGATTCGCTCCGTATTGCCGAGCGATTCGCGAATTTCGGATTGAATGACGGCCGCGAGCCGTTGGTTGTCCGGATTGGACGGATAGAAGAACGTCTGCGCCCCCGACCATTGCGGCGAAGGCATGCTGTTCATATGGATGCTGATCGTCAGGTCGATCTTCTTGCCGCCGCTCAGCTCCTCCACTCGCTTCATAAGGTCTTCCGTCTTCCTGCGCGAATAGCCTTTCGTATCTGGAGACGCCAGATCGTAATCCCCTTCCCGCGTAAGCAGCGTCACCGCGCCCGCTTGCTGCAGATAGTCGCGAAGGTACAGCACGATAGCCAGGTTCAAGTCCTTCTCGATCTCGCCCTCTCTGCCGACCGCGCCGCCGTCAGCGCCTCCATGTCCGGCGTCCAAGGCAATGACCTTGCCCGCCAGCGGCGTAGACCAATGACTCCAGGTGCGGGACGTCGGCATCTCGCTTAGGAATGCCGCTCCCGTGAGCGCGATCAATAAGGCGACGATCGCCAATCTTGTCCACCCGCGGCGCGTCATCCAGACGACCATGCGCCTTCTCGTCAATCTGGACCATAACTTGGTAACATGCCCTCTAAACAAAATAATCCACCTCGTCCCGGGAAAACTCCCTACATCATATGGGACAAGGCGGATCATTATGAGTAAGGCTTATCCTTTATTTCGCACGAGGATATTGCGGTATTTCCCAAAGTTCCCGGTTGTGCCGTTACCCGCTTCCAGCCCGTTAAGATCAAGCAAAGGTAATTTCGGCTCGCGAGGGCCGAAGCCCGTGAATATGCCGCCGCGAATATTGGCGAAGCCTACGTCCGACTGCAGATCGAAGTCGGAAGGATATGCGCATTGATCGCTTATCAGAGGCAACGCATCTCCTTTGTTGTACGTAGCGGCCGGTTGCTTGTGTCGCAGTACCATATTCACGTCCGGCTCATACCAGAAGCTGTCGAATAGATTGACTTGCTGCTTGGCATCGCCATCCTGCAGAAACACGCCGTTCTGATTCTCGTTGCCTACGGACACGACTACGCCGCAAGCTGCCGTGGCATGCATGACGCGGTCGATCAGAATAAGCGCGCCCATCGTTTTGTGCTGCAGAAACTCATCGACGACTAGCGGTTCCGAGACGACGATATCGCAGCTGACCAGCTCGTTCTTGACCGCGGTAGCCGTCGCAAGCAAGCTGCCGTTATTGACGTCTACCTTGTGATGCAAATCCGTCACTACGGCCGGCAGCATCTTCGTGCCCAGCTTAATCCAGTATTCCTTGCTCGGAACGAGCTGCTGTTCATCCATCCACAAGAGCGTCGTCGTAAGGGTGGTCGACGTCTTCAATCCTGCTTCTTTGGTCAGCACGCAGCCGCGCGAAACATCGACCTCGCGATCGAGCTGAATCGTTACTGGCTGCCCGGCGACGGCGCTGCCCACCTTCTTCTCTCCGATGTGAACGGACTTAACGATCGCCGTTTCGCCGCTTGGCAGAATCGTCAGCGTCTCGCCGACTTCAATCTTGCCTGCCTCGATCTGTCCTTGGAAGCCGCGGAAGTTGTGATCCGGACGGCTCACTCGCTGAACCGGCATGTAGAAGCCGTTCTCCGCTGCATCCGTGGAGATATCCACCGTCTCCAGATGCTCCAGCAACGCCGGACCGTCATACCATTCCATATGGGGAGAACGCCGCGTCACGTTGTCGCCCTCGGTCGCCGAGACCGGAATGATAACCGTATCTTCCAGACGAAGTTCGTTGCGAAGCTGCTGAATATCCTCCGTAATGTTCAAGAACCGTTGTTTGTCGTAGCCCACGAGATCGATTTTGTTCACCGCGAATATAAAGTGCTTAATGCCCATCAACGCGCATATCCGGGCGTGACGACGGGTTTGCACCAGAACGCCCTGTTTGGCGTCGATCAAGATAATGGCCAAATCGGCAAAGGCTGCGCCAACGGCCATATTACGGGTGTACTCTTCATGTCCCGGCGTATCGGCAACGATAAAGCTGCGACGCTCGGTGTTGAAGTAGCGGTAGGCAACGTCGATCGTAATCCCTTGTTCGCGCTCGGCCATCAGACCGTCGAGCAGCAGCGAATAGTCGATCGCTCCGTTTCGGCTGCCCACCTGACTGTCCAGCAGAAGAGCCTGCTCTTGATCGGCATACAGCATTTTGGAGTCGTATAGAATATGGCCGATAAGCGTTGACTTGCCGTCGTCCACACTGCCGCATGTAATGAATTTAAGTAGACCGCTCGCTGGTTGACTCATTAGAAATACCCCTCCCGTTTGCGCCGCTCCATGCTGCCTGCCGCTTCCTTGTCGATAACGCGGCTCGTGCGTTCGGAAGTCGTTGCCGATAGCGTCTCCGCGATGACCTCGTCCAGTGTATCCGCCTCCGACTCAACCCCGCCTGACAGAGGGTAACAGCCTAACGTACGGAAACGTACCATCTTCATCTCGGGAGTTTCTCCAGGCATCAGCCGCATGCGGCTATCGTCCACCATAATGATATTGCCGTCGCGATGAACGACCGGACGCTCCGCAGCGAAATAGAGCGGAACAATCTCTATATTCTCGCGTTGGATATATTGCCAAATGTCCTTCTCCGTCCAGTTGGAGATCGGAAATACGCGCATGCTTTCGCCTTTATGGATACGTGTATTAAAAAGCTTCCACATTTCGGGGCGTTGGTTTTTGGGATCCCAGGTATGCTGTTCGTTCCGGAACGAGAAGATACGCTCCTTGGCGCGGGACTTCTCTTCATCGCGTCTGGCACCTCCGAAAGCCGCGGTGAACTGATACTTCGTCAGGGCCTCTTTGAGCGCCTGCGTCTTCATAATATCCGTGTAGGCCGATCCGTGATCGAACGGATTGATGCCCTCGGCGATGGCGGCTTCGTTCCGATGAACGATCAGATCGACGCCAAGCTCCTGCGCTCTGCGGTCGCGGAACTCGATCATTTCGCTGAATTTCCAGCTCGTATCGACATGAAGCAGCGGAAATGGCGGTTTTTCAGGGTAGAAGGCCTTCATCGCGAGATGAAGCAAGACCGATGAATCTTTCCCTATCGAATAAAGCATGACCGGGCGCTCGCATTCGGCGGCAACTTCCCGGAAAATGTAGATCGCCTCAGCCTCAAGCTTATCCAAGTGTGTCAGCGACATCTGTATCACTCCTATATTGCCAAATTGAATCAGCACAATGTTCATCTAAGTATATGTATTTTCGATTGAGATGACCAGCATTGATTACGCAAACGTTTCACTTGAAATTCTCGCAAAGTTTGCGTTAACTTTACGCAAATCCACTTTCAATTTGCGTTAAAACCAGCTATCATATCCAATAAATAGGCAGGAACGCGAGGGAAGTCCGATGACTCTAAAGCAGATCGCAAATATGGCGGGCGTATCCATCTCGACGGTATCGCGCATTCTGAATTCCCCCGACAATAGCTTCGCGACGAAAGAAGTTCGCGACAGGGTCTGGAAGTTCGCGAGAGAAATCGGCTATGTACCTGATCAGAACGCCAGAGAGCTCAAACGCGGCAAACGTACGCTCCGCAAGTCTTCCCCTCCTTCCATCTCGTGCATCTTGGGGCGCACCAGACAATTGGATGACGATCCGTTCTTCGCTCAGATGTCGCGCGCCATCGAACAACAAGCGCTGGATCTGGGTTATGCCGTTCGCCATTCTTATTCGCTCTTCGATATCGAGACCGATACCCTGCTTGATCAGATCGAATCCTCGCATACGGACGGCGCAATCATATTGGGCCGCTTCAGTAACGACAGCATGAGCTTTCTCGAGAAGCACTACAAAAGTTTGGTCTATGTAGGGCGAAATATGATTTCCGCCAGCTGCGATCAGGTCATTTGCGACGGATACGAAGCTACGGAAATTGCGATTAAGCACCTGATTGCGAATGGACACAAACGAATCGGATATATCGGCGAGACGTTAAACGAGGTAAGGTACGAGGCCTACTGCGATATCATTCGCAAATACGGACTGGAAAGCTCGGATACATGGGTGAGTAATTGCCCGCAGAACGGTCCTGGCGGCTACCAAGGAGCCGAGGAGCTGTTGGCGAAAGCCTCTCCGCTTCCGACTGCGGTATTCTGCGCGACCGACATCGCGGCAATCGCCGCGCTGCGACGATTCGCGGAGGCGAAAATCAAGGTGCCCGAGCAGCTGTCGATTATTAGCATGGACAACATCGAGCTGTCCGGTTATATATCTCCGATGCTGACGACCGTGGGAATGCCGATCGTCGAGATGGGCAACTGGGCGGTTCAGCTCTTCATTGATCGTCTTAACCAGCGTCACAAGCTGCCGGTCAAAGTGTTGTTGCCGAATAAGCTGATTATTCGAGAAAGCGTCGCTAAGAGAACCTGATTCGTAATTTCATGCTGTAATAGAATTCGGCCGTCAAAGCGCCCATAAGGCACTCTGACGGCCGAAAGTCTGTGTTCTCGTCTTTACTTGTGCAAACCGCATTCCGTCTTCTCGTTGCCCGCCCAACGTCCGGCGCGCGGGTCTTCGCCCGGCATAACGGGACGCGTGCAGTGTTCGCAGCCGATGCTCGGATAGTTGCGATCATGTAATTCGTTGTAAGGAACGTTGTTCTCGCGGATATAGTTCCAGACGTCTTCGGTCGTCCAAGAAGCGATCGGGTTGAATTTCACGAGGCCGAACTTGACATCGTACTCGATCTTCTTGGAGTTCGCGCGGGTAGGCGCTTGATCGCGGCGAATGCCCGTGATCCACGCTTGGTAACGGCCCAATACGCGCGTGAGCGGATCGACCTTGCGAATGTTGCAACATGCCGTCGGGTCGCTCTTCCACAGCTCGTCGCCGTGCTCGGCGGCCTGCTCTTCCGGCGTAATCAACGGCTTCATCTCTACGAACTTCAAGCCGTATCTTTCGATCAGCTTATCGCGCGTCTCATACGTTTCCTTAAAGTGAAAATCGGTATCGAGGTAGAAAATGTCGGTTTTCGGGCTCACCTTCTGCAGCATATCGACGAGAACGACGTCTTCCGCGCCGAAGCTGCAAGCGAACGTGATATTCGGGAACGTCTCGACGGCGAACTTAATGATCGCTTCCGGCGTTTCATTTTCCAATTCGACTTCCATCTTACGGATTAAAGCTTCTTTTTCTAGCAAGTTCATAATATTGGCCCTCCATTATAAACCCAAGCAAGTTTGAATTGATTATACGACTTCACGCGCGTTAGTTCAATTAGAATAAAAATGGAGCAACGCAGTACCCATCATATGCCTATATATGCAAAAATGCCTTTCTCCCGGAAGGAGAAAGGCATCGCATAGATTAACGTTTGGAGAACTGTGGCGCGCGACGAGCGGCTTTCAAGCCGTATTTCTTACGTTCTTTCATGCGCGGGTCACGAGTCAGGAATCCGGCTTTCTTAAGAGCCGGGCGAAGCTCTGGATCGGCTTTCAGCAACGCACGGGAGATCCCGTGACGGATTGCGCCGGCTTGACCGGAAGTACCGCCGCCATGAGCGAGGATGTGGATATCGTATTTAGTGACCGAGTCGGTCAGGTTAAGCGGTTGTTTCACGATGAGTTTCAACGTTTCGAGGTCGAAATAGTCGTTGATCTCGCGTTTGTTGATCACAATGCGGCCTTCACCCGGCACGAGACGAACTCGCGCAACGGAGTGCTTCCGGCGACCCGTTCCGATGTATTGTGCTTGAGCCATTCGTAAGTCCTCCCTTATCGATTATCCGCGAAGTTCGTAAACTTCAGGTAGTTGTGCTGCATGTGGATGCTCTGCGCCTGCGTAAACTTTGAGCTTGCCTTGGAGCTGGTGGCCGAGCTTGTTGTGCGGAAGCATGCCGTATACGGCGAGCTCGATGATGCGAGCAGGCTTTCTGTTCAGCATTTCTTGCGCGGTAGTCGTTTTCAGACCGCCTGGGTAGTGGGAGTGCGTGTAGTACTTCTTCTGTTGCAATTTCTTACCCGTCAGTACGATTTTGTCGGCGTTGATGACGATAACGAAATCGCCCGTGTCAACGTGAGGGGTAAATTCAGGTTTGTGTTTGCCGCGGATCAGAGCCGCCGCTTCGCTTGCCAGACGGCCGAGCGTTTTTCCAGCAGCGTCGATCAACAGCCATTTGCGCTCGATTTCATTCGTCTTAGCCATGTAAGTGGTACGCATGAAAGTTCCTCCTTCGGGATTGTTGCCAGCTTGTATGTGATCCATCAGTTCCGTACTTGTTCGTTGCGTTCGTTATCTGGTTAAAATTCCGATGCGCATGATCGATCATCCGATCTAGGGAATAACCGATTGTGTCATACACAGCAAAATAGCGTGACGTTTCTTCGCTGGGGCCGTGGGTAGCCACGAAGAAAGCACAAAATTTATTGTACATGATTTTAGGCATATACGCAAGCAATAATTATTCGAGAACGTATGCCTCGCATTCGGTACGACAAACGGGCAGCCAAGGCTGCCCGTTCGCGGTCTGCTTATGCGAATTGCGCTTACTGAGACAACAATCTATACAGCACTTGCGCTACTTCCGCCCGGCTAGACGTCTTGCCAGGGTTCAGCTTGCCGTTCGAGCCCGAAATCGCGCCTGCGCCGACGAGCGCGTCGAACGCTTCTTGCGCATAGCTCGGAATCGAGGATGCATCGGAGTACGAAGACGTCGATGCCGTTCCTTGCGCCGCCGGTTGTTGGCCGATCGCTTTCAGCGCGCGATGCAGCAGCGTGAACAGATCTTGACGCGAGATCGTCGCGTTCGGAGAGAACCGATTCCCTTCGAACCCGTTGGCGATGCCAAGACGCTTCGCCGCCGCCAAGTAGCCGGTGTAGTACGTGTCGCCTGCATCCGCGAAGTTGCTCGCTCCTGCAGCGTCCGGAGCGATGCCGTAAGCATTCAGCAAGAGCACGATGAACTGACCGCGCGTGACGGTCGCGTTCGGGCTGAAGTGCGTATCGTCCGTGCCGCTCGTGATTTCCCGAGCCGCGAGGTATGATACGGCTTGCGCGTACCATGCCGTCGATTCGACGTCGGAGAAGGCAATTTTATTGTAACCGATAATGTATTGCGAGAAGTGCGTCGTTCCGAATTCGACCGATTGAGTGGCCGCGTTGTACTTGCCCGTGACGATTTGCAATTCTCCTTCTTCCGTCACGTAGTATACGACGACGGCGTTCGGATCTTCTCCCGGCTTAAGCGTGTATGGAAGCGATACTTGTACTTCCGATCCTCCGAAGCTCGTTACGCCCGTCTGGCCTGCATAGACGAGCAGGTCGTACACCGGACGGTCTCCGAGCACTTCCTTGCCTTCCGCCGTCAGCTCGGATTTGATCAGGATGAAGCTGATGTCTCCGCCGTCGGTCGAACCGCCGATTTGCTTGAGCGCCGCCGCGTCGAAGGACACTTTGCCGTAGCCGACGTCGATGACGATGTCCGCGCCCGTTCCGTTAACTAGCTCGTCGAACGCCGCGCGCGGAACCGTCACTTGCACGTTGCCGGTCTGGCCGGCGTCGCCGACTTTGATTTCCAATACAGGCTTCTTGCCTTCGCTCTCGGCTTGCTTCGCTTTGTTCAGCAAGTCTTTCGCCGCTTCCGGCGTGACGAGCGCGATCGAAGAGCCCGTCGCTTCGTCTTTCTTCGCTTCGATGGCCGCGGATGCTCCGTTGGTGGTGTCGGTTACGCCGGTATTTGGCGCAGTCGTCGTGCCACCAGAGCTGCCTCCCGTGTTGCCGCCGTTATTGCCGCCGTTGTTGCCATTGTTCGGTGCCACGTATTCCGGAACCGTTATGACCGTATCGGCGCTCGCAAGCGTTGCAGCAGTCTCCTTAACTCTCACGTAGTAGCTACCTGTCAGCAACGGGCTAATTTCCGTGCCGCTTACCGATACGTAAGTATTGCTGCCGCTCGAACGATACTCAAGGGACGAGTTTACGCCCGTGATTTTACCGTTATTTTGCGACGTTGTCGTCGGCGCTACTGCCGCAAGTCCCGATGGGGCAGCGACATTGGCTTTGATGACGAGGTCGACCGCGATACTCGGATTGTAATCTTCGTATACCGCGTAACGAACGCTATAGGATCCAGGCGTGAGGCTAACGATCTTGCCCGCTGCGATTGCCTCATCGGATACGAGCCCATATTCGCCGTCGTTCTTTTTATACTCCAGCTTGTATTTCGAATCGTATTCTGTTCCTTGAGTCAATCCGGTAATTTGACCGTCGTTATTGTCCAACGTCGTCGGATGTACGACGCCAAGGACCGATGGAGGCGACAGTTCCTTGTAACCTGGGACAGTTACGTTGACTGCCGCGCTTGCCGCGTACGTATCTCCGTTAACGATCTTGCTCGCGACTCTGACTTGATACGTTCCCGGTACAAGTCCTGTGATTGAAGATCCGATCACCGGCGTGTATTCGGATTGCGAATTCGATTTGTACTCAAGACCCGACGGCAAATCTACCGTAGCGCCGTTATCGTGAGCAACAATCGAGCCGTCAGTGTTGGCCGCGGTCGTCGGTTCATTGCCGATCAAGTGTGCAGGTGCCGCTTGGAAGTATGGAACTTCGAAGACTACGGACGGCCCCGGAGGATATACGGTCGTCGTATAACTCTGATAGTTATTCGATTCGCTCTCGAAACCGAACTTCGACGCATAGCGGACTTCGTACTTGCCCGACGTCAATCCTTCGATCGCCGTGCTCGTCGTCGGAACGGCGGCATAAGCGGAATCGCCTACTTTTCTATATTCCAAGGAACGAGTCGCGTAACCCGCCACTCCGTCGACGACGCGAGTCTTCGCGATGCCTTCGATTTTACCGTCCGCGCCGCCCACGCTCGTCGGAGGCAACGGCGTCAATCCGGACGGCTTCCACTCTAGTCTGGAGAATAGCGTGCTTAACGCGCTGCGCTTTAAGTTTTTTGCATTAACATTGCTATGCGTATCTCTCCAATATCCCATGAATTCTACGTGTCCGAGAATCGGCGCCCAATTATCGTTCTCGTCACGATTTCGCTTATCGTATACGAGTACATATGGGGCTTGAATCCTGCTCGCCTTAGTCGCGGTTCCGGCGTCTTTAGCCGCTTGATCCGGGAAGTAATAGATGGACGCATTGGCTTTCGTATTCTCCGAAGTCAGGTTCGGGAAGTAGGTCGATATTAAGTTGGTATAGATTGGTGTTATATTCTGGCTATTATCACGCGTTTGTAGGAAGTTGCCTCCGATATCACCCCAGGCCGGTCTCGCGGAACCTGCTTGCGCATGAGCCGGAGCGGCGCCGATTCCGCCATCCAGTTTCGTATCGAAGTTGTATACTTTCGTAATGCCGAATTCATTAGCTACTTGGTTAACGTATTTCACGATCCCTTGCGTATCTCCGCACCATGCACATCCGATCAGGAAGGCGTGCGTCTCTTCGGTGTTCAACAAATACTTGAACTCGTCTAACGTCACGGAATCGATGACGATGGCCGGATCGGACGAATCGAAGATTACCGGCGTCGGAGTCTGTCCCTGTGGAACCGTTCGGAATTCGTTGTACGAACCCGCAACATATTCTTGATTTGTCAGCGTTTTGAACTTGGCGTTCTTCGTGCCCGCTTCCGATATCGAATCGAACAATTCCCGAAGCTCGGCCTTGTACGCATCTGCTCCGGAGCCGTCCTGCAACGCCGTTAAACTGCCCGCGCTGCTGATTCCTTCGAGACTAGCCACGATCGGAGAAGCGGCATTGCCGCGATTATAGATGAACAGATACGGAGCGCCTACCACACGCGCGTTTTGTACTCCCGGAGCGTCGGCGCCTGTATACTCGGAGGTCAGCTTGGTACCCGCATATTGATCTGACACCACGAGGTTTTTCAAGTAACGAACAGCGAGATCGACGTAACGTCTCGAGAAGTCCTTTCTCGATTGTTGATCGCTCGCAGGTTTATTAGCATTCGGCTGCTCAGCGGGTGGTGGAGGTGCAGTCGGATTCGGAATTGTACCTCCAGGGCTAACCGGATAGTTAGGCGATGCATTACTCTTCGTGATATCCACCCAACCATCCGGACCGTCCAGCTTCGTATCGAAATTCTTGATCGACGTAATACCGTATTCCTTCGCCACTTCGTTTATGTAACCGATCGCGGCTTGCGTTTCCGGCTGCCAAGAGCCACCGAACAGAACGATGTAGTTATCGTCCGCGCCCGTCGACGCGTTGCGAAGCAAGTAGTCGAGCTCGTAATACGTTACCGTCTCGAACACGTGCGATTGATTCTGAAGCGCAGCATACCGTGTTTGGAAATAATCCTGCTGTCCCACCGCTACCGGATCCGCGCTTGCAATACTTGCCCCAAATGCGGGTATCGCCAAAGTAGCCGCTAGTAACAGCGAAGTCCAACGGCGGGCTTTAAATATCTTCCCCATATTTAACTTCTCCCATCAGAATAGTATGAATTATTGATAATGAAATGGCGGATACCGCGACCCGGTCGCGAGAGCTGTCCGGGTCGCTTCCGCCATTAAACTTTAGCCTCGTTACTGCTCGACGGTTAACGCTCCTTAGCAGATCTCTTCGCTGGAGGACGAAGAATCGCTCGAAGAGGACGAACCGCTGGACGAAGACGAACCGCTAGACGAAGAGCTTGCTGCAGGTGCCGGCGTTTCAACCTTCTGCGGCGCGTTCGACTGCTTCTGCGTCAAAATGGTTTTCTTCTTCTCGACAGGAGCCGGAGCAGGAGTCGGTTCAGGCGTCGCCGCTGCCGGAGCTTCGGCCTTAGGCGCTGCAGCCGGTGCAGGCGTAGCCTTCGGTTCGTTCGTCGTGGTCGCTTGAACTTCCGTCTTCGCCGCTTGCTTAGCCGGTGCCGTTGCTTGAGGCTTGCTGTCTTCCGTCTTCGCCGCGACTTGCTTCGTCGACGGTGCCGGGGCTGGCGTCGACTTGTTATCGGACTTCGCAGCTGGCGCTTGTACGGACTCGGCTGCCGGTTCGGAAGCCGCAGGCGCCTCGGTAGTTGCCGCGCCTTCCGCATCGCTGCTCGGCGCTTCCACGACCGCTACGGTCGTTTCTGTTACGGTTTCCACTGCCGCAGGAGCTTCCGTCGTAGCTTGCTCCGCTGCCGGTTGTTGTTCGACGACCGCTACGGTCTGTTCGGAAGGAACCGTGGTCGTCTGAACGACGCCCGTGTCGGACTCCTCGTTATTATTCGGTTTCGCGGCTACCGCCACGTAAGTCAATGCGATGAATGCTACAATCGAAGCCAGGAACAACAGCGTAAGCTTAGAGATCTGTTTCTTTGCGATAGTCATGTACATCTGCCTCCTCTAGTCTGATGAATGATTGGCCAAGCATTCGAGGGATAAAAAAAAGATTCGATATAAGGCGATATCACGCCTTACGTCGAATCTCTGGTTGTCCAGTAGATGTATGCTCTTCGTTTATCCAACGAGATAACTCGGAATTAATTTCCTGTTCTCATATTAAAACGAAGATCGCATGCTGTCAATGGATTTTGTTAAATTCATATAAAAACTGTCGGAATTCAACTGCAGTACTTAGAAAGCGCCCATTACCAAGAGGCATAAGCCACTTCCCATAGCGTAAGCCCGTGCGGCACCGCCGTCGGTCCGGCCTTCGCGCGGTCGCAAGCGGCGAGAATCGTCGCGACGTCCTCGGGTCTCCGCTTGCCTTCGCCTACTTGAATGAGAGTGCCGGCGATAATGCGCACCATGTTATATAGGAATCCGTTGCCGGTTATATACAAGTGGATAACTCCGCGTTCCTTGCCGGGGTACTTCTCGCCGTCCCAAGCCGCGGAATGATAGACGTTAGGTACGCCGAAATCGATCGATTCCGGCTTCTCCACTTCGATTCTCGCATCCAATACCGTGCGTACGTGGCTCGGCTTGGTCGAGAGCGGCGAAGTGAACGAAGTGAAATCATGCTCGCCGAGCACATGCGCGAGACCGCTGCGCATTGCGTTAACGTTCAATGGAGCGGGATGATGGAACTCATACCGGCGTCGGAATAGATCCGGTATGCGATTGCAATTAATCGAGTAGCGATACGTCTTCCGGATGGCTCCTCGCCGTGCATGGAAGCTCTCGGGAACATCAAAGGCGGATTGAACGACGATGTCTCCTGGCAGTCTGCTGTTGAGCGCGAGCGCCCAACGCTCGGCCGGTATGCTGGACTCGGTCAAGAAGTTCGCGACTTGTCCTCTGGCGTGAACGCCGGCATCCGTACGGCCAGATCCGATCAGCTTCACGCTCTCGCCGGACAACGCGAGGATCGCATCCTCGAGCCTGTCTTGAACCGTATTGCCGCCCGGCTGACTTTGGAAGCCGAAGTAATCCGTCCCGTCATAGCTGACGAGCAAACCGATATTGCGCATCGCCTCTGCCTCCTACCCAGGTTTTCATGCACAAAAAAAGGATGATCCGAATACATGATTCGGTCCATCCTTCCCTTGCTCCGTTCTTACGCGCGATCTACGAGCTCGAGATACACCATCGGAGCGGAGTCGCCGCGACGAGGTCCAAGCTTCAAGATGCGTGTATATCCACCTGGACGCTCCGCGTAACGCGGCGCCAAATCGGAGAACAGTTTTTGGATGGCGTCTTGATTACCGTCAAGGCTTTCACGACGCACGAATGCTGCTACCTGACGACGCGCGTGCAGGTCGCCACGTTTCGCGAGAGTAATCAACTTCTCGGCGATGGAGCGAACTTCCTTCGCTTTCGCTTCGGTCGTTTGAATACGCTCGTACAGGAACAGGTCGGTTACCAAGTCACGGAAAAGTGCTTTCCGCGCGCTGGAGTCGCGACTTAGTTTTTGATAAGCCATCTGTTTTCCCTCCCTTGTGCGTGATGATCGCTCATCACTTAATGCTGTCTATCTTTCACGATGCTATTCCTCGAAGCGAAGACCCAATCCGAGTTCTTCGAGCTTCTCTTGTACTTCCTCGAGGGATTTACGGCCCAAGTTGCGAACCTTCATCATGTCCTCTTCGGTTTTCGTGATCAGCTCTTGAACGGTGTTGATGCCGGCGCGTTTGAGGCAGTTGTAGGAACGGACGGAAAGATCGAGCTCTTCGATCGTCATCTCGAGCACTTTCTCTTTCTTGTCCTCTTCCTTCTCCTTCATCGTTTCCGTATCTTTTGCTTCATCCGTCAGGCCGACGAACAACGACAAGTGATCCGTCAGAATCTTCGCGCCAAGGCTTACCGCCTCTTCGGGGCGAATGCTTCCGTCCGTCCACACTTCAAGCGTGAGCTTGTCATAGTTCGTGACTTGGCCGACGCGGGTATTCTCGACTTGATAGTTCACGCGAGTGATCGGCGTGTAGATCGAGTCGATCGGAATAACGCCGATCGGTTGGTCATCCTTCTTATTGCGATCCGCCGGAACGTAGCCGCGGCCTTGTCTGGCGAAGATGCGCATATGAAGTCTGCTACCTGCCGCGAGAGTCGCGATGTGCAGGTCCGGGTTAAGGATCTCCACGTCGCTGTCCGCGCGAATGTCGCCGGCTGTGACGACGCCGTCTCCTTCCGCATCGATCTCAAGAACTTTCTCCTCGTCGGAGTGGATCTTAAGGGACAGACGCTTCAGGTTGAGGATGATTTCCGTCACATCCTCCATGACGCCCGGAATCGTGGAAAATTCGTGGAGCACGCCGTCGATCTGTACGGATACGACAGCCGCGCCCGGCAAGGACGACAACAGAATCCGGCGAAGGGAGTTACCCAACGTCATCCCATACCCGCGCTCAAGCGGTTCTACGACGAACTTGCCGTACCTCTTATCGTCTTGAATTTCCACCGAATCGATTTTCGGTTTTTCGATTACGATCACAACCATTACCTCCTTCAAAACGTCGCTAGACGTTGCCGATTGCTCACCCTACAACTTATGATAAAGCGCTCAGTTTATGAGGCTTATCCTTTAGCGGGTAAACCATGTAGTATGCCTAACCGTTACAACCATTATTCTCAAGTTGTTCTTGTTTGATACCACAGGAGCAACGCGGCTTATACGCGGCGGCGCTTCGGAGGACGGCAGCCGTTATGCGGGATCGGAGTCACGTCTTTGATCATGCTGACTTCAAGACCAGCGGCTTGCAGCGAACGAATCGCGGCTTCGCGGCCGGCGCCAGGACCTTTAACCATGACTTCTACGAGACGCATACCGTGCTCCATCGCAGCGCGCGCTGCAGATTCCGCTGCCATTTGGGCAGCGTACGGCGTGCTTTTGCGGGAGCCTTTAAAGCCAAGGTTGCCGGAGCTCGCCCAGGATACCGCGTTTCCGTGCGGATCCGTAATCGTCACGATCGTGTTGTTGAACGTAGACCGGATATGTGCAACGCCCGAGTCGATGTTTTTACGGTCACGACGCTTGGTACGAACGACTTTCTTGCCTTTTTGTGCCATGTCTGTTAACCCCCCTTATTACTTCTTCTTGTTCGCTACTGTACGACGAGGACCTTTGCGCGTACGCGCGTTCGTCTTCGAACGTTGTCCGCGAACCGGGAGGCCGCGGCGATGACGGATGCCGCGATAGCAGCCGATCTCGATCAGTCGCTTGATGTTTAGTGCAATTTCGCGACGCAAGTCGCCCTCGACCTTTTGCGATTTGTCGATCGATTCACGAAGTTTAGCAAGCTCGTCTTCGGTAAGATCGCGAACGCGAGTGTCGGGATTGATCCCTGTAGTTGCAAGCAGCTTCTGGGAAGTGGACTTGCCAATTCCGAAGATGTAAGTCAGGGCGATTTCTACGCGTTTGTCGCGTGGAAGGTCAACACCAGCAATACGTGCCACGTTAGGAGCACCTCCTCTTGATTAGCCTTGTTTTTGTTTGTGTTTCGGATTTTCGCAGATAACCATCACGTTGCCTTTGCGACGAATGACTTTGCATTTTTCGCAAATCGGCTTGACCGAGGGTCTCACCTTCATGAAATTGTCCTCCTTATTTGTGCGGTCAATGGTTGTGAGCCTCTGGCGTCACGGATTGACCGTCACGCTTTCGGTAGACCGGACGAACTTATTTGCGGTAGGTGATACGTCCCCGCGTCAGATCGTATGGCGACAGCTGAATTACGACTTTGTCTCCTGTCAGAATCCGGATGAAGTGCATCCGAAGCTTGCCGGAAACATGCGCCAGGATCTGATGTCCGTTCTCGAGTTCCACCTTGAACATCGCGTTCGGTAGCGGTTCTATGACCACACCTTCCACCTCGATGACGTCCTCTTTGGCCACCGTCATTCTCCTTTCTCGTCAGCATGCGCATCAAGCGCGACCTTCAGTCGTTCATCCTGAAGCCGCTCTTCATTCGTCACGTGTTCGATTTGTCCGATAGCGAACCGGAGCTTCGCGTTCGTTACGCGTCCGGTATCGCGAAGGCTATTCGCGACTTCCTCGCTATGGAGCCCGATCGGTTCGAGATGAAGCACGTTCTTGCGTTTGGGCCGATCGAACCGGCGATTGCCGCCGTCAGCCACGAGCGCGAATCGCTCGTCGACGATGGAGATTACGACAAGCAATTCTCCTTCGTCCCTTCCACGCCGGCTTCTCACGATGTCTCCGGGTACGAGCTTCACGTTTAGCGTCATTGCATTCACCTAGCTTTACGCACGGGTTAAGATTTCGAACCCGTCTTCGGTTACGGCAATCGTATGCTCGAAATGCGCGCACAGCGACCCGTCCACCGTGACGACGGTCCAATTATCGGACAACGTCTTCACGTAGCGTTCTCCTACGACGACCATCGGTTCGATCGCCAGCGTCATTCCCGGTTTGAGCCGAGGCCCGCGGTCAGGTACGCCGTAGTTCGGAATTTGCGGTTCCTCATGGAGGTCCTTGCCGACTCCGTGCCCTACGTATTCCCTGACTACCGAGAAACCAGCTTCTTCGATGACTTTCTGAATACCGTACGAGACGGTGAACAGGCGAACGTCCGGCTTGACGAGGTTAAGCCCCGCATAGAGCGATGCCTCGGTCACGTCGAGCAGCCGCTGCGCTTCATCTGAGATGCGACCGACGCCATAGGTCCACGCGGAATCGCCATGGAAGCCTTTGTACTGCGCGCCGATATCGATGCTGATGATGTCGCCTTCTACAAGCTTCCGCGGACCGGGGAATCCGTGTACGAGTTCCTCGTTCGTGGAAGCGCATATGCTAGCTGGAAAACCGTTGTAACCTTTAAAAGAGGGGACGGCGCCTTGGCTTCGAATGTACGTTTCCGCAATTCGATCCAATTCGGCGGTAGTGACACCAGGCACGACTGCCTGCTTCATCAGACGATGAGTTTCCGCCACGATCCGCCCTGCTTCACGCATCAAGTTCAGTTCTTTGTCAGACTTGCATACGATCATGGCCGATTACCCTCTGAGAAGGGAACCGATCTCGGCCGTAACCGCATCGATGTCCTTCTCTCCGTCTACTTCGCGGAGCAATCCTTTGTCGCCGTAATACGTCAGAAGCGGTGCGGTCTTGCTCGAGTATTCGTCGAGACGGGTACCGACTTTCTCTTCCGTATCGTCAGAACGCTGGTAAAGCTCTCCCCCGTCCTTATCGCAGATGCCTTCCTGCTTCGGCGGGTTGAAAATAATGTGATACGTCGTGCCGCAAGATTTGCAAATCCGTCTTCCCGTCAGACGAGCGAGCAAGAAGCCGCGATCTACTTTCAGGTTGATGACGTGATCGATTTTGCGACCCATTTCGCTGAGCATACCGTCCAACGCTTCGGCTTGCGCGATCGTCCGCGGGAACCCGTCAAGAAGGAAGCCCTTCTCGCAGTCGGGTTCGGCAAGACGATCCCTCACAATGCCGTTCGTCACTTCATCGGGAACAAGAAGGCCCTGATCAACGTACTCTTTCGCCTTCAATCCAAGCGGCGTACCTTGCTTCATGGCTAGACGAAACGCATCACCGGTGGAGATGTGCGGAATGCCGAATTGCTCGACGATCCGCTCAGCTTGCGTTCCTTTACCGGCGCCAGGAGGCCCCATAAACAAGATGTTCATCGCAAGTTCCTCCTGTTCGTCCCGTGATTACTTATTGATAAACCCTTTGTAGTGACGTTTGATCAGCTGGCTCTCGATTTGCTTCATCGTCTCGAGCGCAACGCCGATGACGATGAGGAGCGACGTGCCTCCGAGTTGAACGGTACGAGGCAGGTCAGCCAACATTCCGAAGAATACCGGCAATACCGAGATAAGCGCCAGGAAGATCGCGCCGGCGAGCGTGATGCGAGTGATAACGCGCATCAGGTAGCCTTGCGTTGGCTTGCCCGGACGAATACCCGGGATATAGCCACCGTTCTTCTTCATGTTATCCGCAAGCTGCTGCGGGTTGAATTGCACGAACGTGTAGAAGAACGTGAAGCCGATGATCAGCAATACGTACAACAACATGCCGAGCGGCTGGTCGTAGTAGAGGTGATTGATGACCCATTGCGCCCAATCGCGGTCAGCCCAGAATTGAGCGATCGTAATCGGGAACATCAGGAGCGATACCGCGAAGATTACCGGAATGACGCCCGCGCCATTAACCTTAAGAGGAATGTGCGTGGATTGGCCGCCGTACATTTTCTGTCCGACAACCCGTTTCGCGTATTGAACCGGGATCTTGCGAACGCCCTGTTGAATGAAGATAACCCCTGCGATAATCAAGATGATTACGAGCAGGATGATGGCTACCTTCACCACGTTAAGAAATACTTGATCGGAATTCGCGAATTGGTCCGCGTAGATATCGCGTACGTGCTTCGGAATCGCTGCCACGATTGCGGCGAAGATAAGGATCGAGATCCCGTTGCCTACGCCTCTTTCGTTGATTTGTTCGCCGAGCCACATCAGGAACGCGGTACCCGCGGTCAATACGATCGCGATCATGAGGTAGGTTGCGGCCGTAGGGTCGATAACCATACCGTACATGCGGTGGAACCCGATGGCCGTTGCAAAGGCTTGGATAAGCCCCAGAATGACCGTCCCGTAACGTGTAACCTGCGCAAGCTTGCGTTTACCGTTCTCGCCTTCCTTCTGCCATTCCGAGAACTTCGGAATGACGTCCATGGAGAGGAGCTGAACGATAATCGAAGCCGTAATGTACGGCGTAATCCCCAGTGCGAAGATGGAGAAGTTAAACAATGCGCCGCCGGAGAACGTGTTGAGCAGGCCGAACAAATCGCTACCCGATTCTCCAGCCTGCGTCAGAGCGTCCTTGTCAATGTTCGGAACCGGAATGAAGGCGCCGATGCGGTAAATCAACAGGATGAAAAGGGTGAACAGAATCTTCTTGCGAAGGTCCACGACTTTCCAAATGTTAGTGACGGTCGCGAACATTAGATCACCTCGGTTTTACCGCCGGCGGCTTGAATTTTCTCAATCGCGGATTGAGAAAACTTGTGGGCCTTAACGGTAAGCCCCACGTTCAGTTCGCCATTGCCCAGAATCTTGATTCCGTCTTTCGCGTTCTTCAGAACGCCCTCGGAGAGGAGCAGTTCCGGAGTCACTTCCGTGCCAGCCGCAAAACGGTTCAGTTGGTTCAGGTTCACAATTGCGAATTCGGAAGCAAAACGATCGTTGTTAAAGCCGCGTTTCGGAACTCGACGGTAAAGTGGGTTTTGGCCACCTTCGAATCCAGGACGAACGCCACCGCCGGAGCGAGCGTTCTGCCCTTTATGACCGCGACCGGACGTTTTGCCGAGACCGCTGCCGGCACCGCGACCAACGCGCTTACGCGTGGAAGTCGCGCCAGCGTTAGGAGCAAGCTCATGCAATTTCATCGTACGTCGCACCTCCTTGAGAGTTATGCTGTTATTCTTATACTTCTTTAACTTCGACCAAGTGGCTAACCGTGTTGATCAGACCGCGCGTTGCCACGTTGTCTTCTCTAACGACAGTGGATTGCAGCTTGCCCAGACCGAGCGTCTTCACCGATTGGCGTTGATTCTCGGGACGGCCGATCAAACTGCGCACGAGGGTAATTTGAAGCTGTGCCATCTGTTTCCCCTCCTTAACGGAATAGCTCTGCTACGGTTTTGCCGCGCAGTTTCGCTACGTCTTCGGCGCGTTTCAGGCGGGAGAGCCCTTCCAACGTCGCATTGATCATGTTAATGGAGTTGGAGGAACCAAGCGATTTCGTCAAAATATCGCCGACTCCAGCGAGTTCGAGCACGGCGCGGACAGGACCGCCCGCGATTACGCCCGTACCTTCGGATGCGGGTTTCAGCAACACTTTGCCGGCGCCGAATTGTCCTTCAACCGTGTGCGGAATGGTCGTGCCGACCAATGGAACGTGAATGAGCTTTTTCTTAGCGTCGTCGACGCCTTTACGGATCGCTTCTTGAACTTCGGAAGCTTTGCCGATACCAGCGCCAACCCAGCCCTTGCCGTCGCCGACAACGACGAGTGCGCTGAAGCTCATCCTACGTCCGCCTTTGACGGTTTTGGAGACACGGTTAATTTGAACCATTTTTTCGGTAAGTTCCAACGTATTCGGATCTACACGCAAGTCGTTTACCTCCTTGTGCAAAAAGTGAATTAAAACTGAAGGCCGGCTTCGCGTGCAGCGTCAGCCAGCGCTTGGATACGTCCATGGTACAGGTAACCGCCGCGATCGAATACGACGTTAGCGTATCCTTTCGCTTGCGCGCGTTTCGCGATGAGCTCGCCGACTTTGCGAGCGGACTCAACGTTACCGCCGTTGCCGAGTTCGGCAAGGTCTTTGTCCACAGTGGATGCGCTAGCGATCGTTACGCCTTTAACGTCGTCGATCAATTGCGCGTAGATGTGCTTGGAAGAACGGAATACGGACAAGCGCGGACGCTCGTTCGTACCGGTGATCTTCTTGCGCACCCGAAGGTGGCGTTTCAAGCGTGCTTTGTTCTTATCGCCTTTGGTAATCATCCGAAAGGTCACTTCCCTTCAAGTTGTTGTTGCCTATGGGCAGTCTTCAGATCAGGCCACCCGCAACGTGACGCTCAACTTACTTCTTCTTACCGGCTTTACCTTCTTTACGAAGGATGCGCTCGCCTTCGTATTTGATTCCTTTGCCTTTGTAAGGCTCTGGAGGACGGACAGCGCGGATCTTAGCAGCAATCTCGCCGACTGCTTCTTTGTTGATGCCTTTAACGATGATCTTGTTCTGAGCAGGCACTTCGAATTCAATGCCGTTCTCTGGAACGAACTCGACGGGATGGGAGTAACCAACGCTAAGTACCAGCTTCTCGCCAGTCTTGTTAGCACGGTAACCTACGCCAACCAGCTCCAGGTTTTTAACGTAACCTTCGGTTACGCCGCTAACCATGTTCGCTACAATGCTACGAGTCGTTCCGTGCAAGGAGCGATGAAGCTTATTATCGGAAGGACGTTCTACGGAGATGACGTTCTCTTCGTAAGAAACCTTCATATCTTTGTGCAATTCACGGGACAAAGTTCCTTTCGGACCTTTAACCGTGATTACGTTGTTATCCAGGTTCACGTTCACGCCGTTAGGCACCTGGATCGGTTTGCGTCCAATACGGGACATGGGTGCACCTCCAATCTTGTGACAGTTAAATTACCAAACGTAGCAAAGCACTTCGCCGCCGGATTTGCCTTGACGGGCTTCCTTGTCGGTTACGATGCCTTTGGATGTGGAAATGATCGCGATGCCGAGGCCACCCAGCACGCGCGGTACTTCGTTCGATTTCGTGTATACGCGCAGGCCGGGTTTGCTGATGCGTTTGAGGCCCGTGATAACGCGCTCGTTGTTTGGACCGTATTTCAGGAAAATACGGATCAAACCCTGTTTGTTATCTTCTACATATTCTGCGTCGCGGATAAAGCCTTCACGTTTAAGGATTTCAGCGATTTGCTTCTTAACCGTGGATGCAGGCAGTTCCACCGACTCGTGACGCACAAGATTCGCGTTGCGAATGCGCGTCAGCATATCTGCAATTGGATCAGACATAACCATGGGGTAAACCTCCTTCCCGAACTAGAGCCGATTACCAGCTCGCTTTTTTGACGCCAGGAATCTGGCCTTTGTATGCCAACTCACGGAAACAGATCCGGCAGATCTTGAACTTTTGGAAAACCGAATGCGGACGGCCGCAACGCTCGCACCGCGTGTAAGCGCGGACTTTAAACTTCGGCTCGCGTTGTTGCTTGATCTTCATCGATGTTTTTGCCACTTGCTTTACACCTCCATTGGGTCGCTATTTGCTAATTTGGCCGGGTGGGCGTCACTTCGCAAACGGCATACCCAATTGGGTCAGCAGCTCACGCGCTTCTTCGTCCGATTGAGCCGTCGTTACGATGACGATGTCCATCCCGCGAACTTTATCAATCTTGTCGTACTCGATTTCCGGGAAGATCAATTGCTCTTTCAAGCCCAGCGTGTAGTTACCGCGTCCATCGAACGATTTCGTCGATACGCCGCGGAAGTCGCGCACGCGTGGCAAGGAGATGTTGAACAATTTGTCCAGGAAGTAGTACATGCGGTCGCCGCGAAGCGTTACTTTCGCGCCGATTGCCACGTTCTCGCGAAGGCGGAAACCTGCGATCGACTTCTTGGAGCGCGTGATTACCGGTTTTTGACCGGCGATCTTCTGCATGTCTTCGACGGCATTGTCCATAATCTTGGAGTTAGAGACTGCCTCGCCGACGCCCATGTTGATAACGACTTTCTCGATTTTCGGCACTTGCATGACCGATTTGTAGCTGAACTTCTGCATCAGAGCAGGAGTAATTTCATTCTGAAAGCGTTCCTTCATTCTTGCTGCCATGAGTCACAATGACCTCCTTTCCGTCTAACTTTCGATTAATCGATCTCTTGTCCGGATTTTTTAGCGATCCGAATCTTTTTGCCGTTCTCGAGCGTTTTGTAACCGATACGGGTTGCTTTGCCGCTCTTAGGGTCGATATGCATCACGTTGGACACGTGAATCGGCGCTTCGCGCTCGATGATACCGCCTTGTTGGTTCGTTGGGTTCGGACGCGTATGGCGCTTGACCATATTGACGCCTTCTACGAGCACGCGGTTCTCGCGCGGATACGCTGCGATAATGCGGCCTTTTTTCCCTTTATCTTTGCCCGTGATGACGATAACGTTATCGTCTTTCTTCACGTGCAGTTTATTGTTGTGCGATTCAAGCACTTTTTTCAAACGGGGCATGGGTCCACCTCCTAGCCTGTTTCTTCGGCTGACGATACCGTGAGTTAGAGAACTTCCGGTGCCAGGGAAATGATTTTCATGAAGTCGCGCTCGCGAAGTTCGCGTGCGACCGGTCCAAAGATACGAGTACCGCGCGGGCTCTTATCTTCTTTTACGATTACGGCAGCGTTCTCGTCGAACGCGATATAGGATCCGTCTTTACGGCGCACCGAGCGTTTCGTACGGACGATAACGCATTTGACTACGTCGCCCTTTTTGACAACGCCGCCTGGTGTTGCTTGTTTTACGGAAGCTACGATCAGATCACCGATGGCTCCTACGCGGCGGCCCGTGCCACCAAGAACGCGGATGCACATCAATTCTTTAGCGCCGGAGTTGTCGGCAACTGCAAGACGCGTAAACGGTTGAATCATCGCAAAGTCCTCCTTTCAGTCATTGGTCAGTCAATTAGACCAATACGGCTTTCTCGACGATCTCGACCAAACGCCAGTTTTTGTCTTTCGACAACGGGCGGGTCTCCATGATTCTCACGGTGTCGCCGATTTGCGCATCATTGTTCTCGTCGTGCGCTTTGAATTTCTTCGTGTATTTAATCCGTTTGTGGTACAGGCTGTGCTTCTTGTAAGTCTCGACAGCTACCACAATCGTTTTGTCCATCTTGTCGCTAACGACTTTGCCGATCTGGACCTTGCGGTTGTTGTTACGATCGCTCATGGTAATCCTCCTTTTCTCGGGTTTTAGCCGATGCCGAGTTCACGCTCGCGCAAAATCGTTTTGGCCCGAGCAATTTCTTTCCGCAGATCGCCGAGGCGATGCGGGTTGTCCAGTTGGCCAGTAGCCAGTTGGAAGCGGAGGTTGAACAGCTCTTCCTTGAAGCCGGCGATCTTCTGTTCGAGTTCCGCCGAAGTCAGGTTACGAAACTCACTGGCTTTCATTTGCTTCACCACCCAGTTCTTCACGTTTCACAAACTTCGTCTTGATAGGCAGCTTGTGTGCGGCAAGACGCATCGCTTCACGTGCGATCTCCTCGGATACGCCTGCAAGCTCGAACAAGATTTTGCCCGGCTTAACAACCGCTACCCACTTCTCGACGTTACCTTTACCGCTACCCATCCGCACTTCGAGAGGCTTTTGGGTGATCGGTTTAGCAGGGAAAATTTTGATCCATACTTTACCGCCGCGTTTGATGTAACGAGTCATGGCGATACGAGCAGCTTCGATTTGACGGTTCGTTACCCAGGATGGCTCCATGGCTTGCAAACCGAACTCACCGAAATGCACTTCAGCGCCGCCTTTTGCGCGACCTTTCATTTTACCGCGGTGTTCTTTGCGGTGTTTTACGCGTTTTGGGACCAGCATGATTAGTTGCCTCCTTCCTCAGCAGCTCTTTTCTTCGTTGGAAGGACTTCGCCGCGGTAGATCCATACTTTTACGCCGATGCGGCCGTAAGTCGTATGTGCTTCCGCAGTACCGTAATCGATGTCGGCGCGAAGCGTATGCAATGGCACCGTACCCTCGCTGTAGCCTTCTTGACGAGCGATTTCCGCGCCGCCCAGACGACCGCTAACGGAAGTTTTGATTCCTTTAGCACCAGCGCGTTGCGTACGTTGCATAGCTTGCTTCATCGCGCGGCGGAACGATACGCGGCGTTCCAGTTGTTGAGCAATGCTCTCAGCAACGAGGATCGCGTCCATTTCCGGGTTTTTGATCTCGGAGATGTTGATGTGTACTTTTTTGCCGTTCGTGAGCTTCGTCAGTTGACCGCGAAGCACTTCGACTTCTGCGCCGCCTTTACCGATTACGATGCCCGGCTTAGCCGTATGAATCGTAACGTTAACGCGGTTCGCAGCGCGTTCGATTTCGATTTTGGAAACCGAAGCTTCTTTGAGCTTATTTTTGAGGAATTCGCGGATTTTGACGTCTTCCATCAGAAGATCGCCGAAATCTTTGTCAGCGTACCATTTGGATTCCCAATCACGGATAACGCCGATGCGAAGACCGACGGGATTTACTTTTTGACCCACACGTTGTCCCTCCTTATTTTTCGGATACGACCAGCGTAATGTGGCTGGAGCGCTTGAAGATGCTGAATGCGCGACCTTGGGAACGCGGTTGGAATCGTTTCATCGTAGCTCCTTCGTTGACGAAGGCTTCGGATACGACCAATTTGTTCACGTCGAGCTGGTAGTTATGTTCAGCGTTGGCGATCGCGGAGTTCAGCAGCTTCTCCACTACAGGAGATGCCGAACGCGGGGTGTGGCGCAGGATCGCAATCGCTTCGCCCACTTTCTTGCCGCGAATCAGGTCAACGACCAGACGAACTTTACGAGCCGGAATGCGAATGTTATTCACAACAGCTTTCGCTTGTTGAGACATCGAAGTACCTCCTCCCTTACGTTACGTACGTTGGCTTAGCCAACCGTAGGGTTGTTATAACTTAACGTTTGCCCGTTTTCTTGTCGTCGTCGGTATGGCCTTTGAACGTGCGCGTAGGCGCGAATTCACCAAGCTTGTGTCCGACCATGTCCTCAGATACGTATACTGGCACATGCTTACGTCCGTCATACACGGCGAAGGTGTGGCCTACGAATTGAGGGAAGACCGTCGAACGACGCGACCAAGTTTTGATAACGGCTTTCTTATTTGCATTAGACAGCTCTTCCACTTTTTTCAGCAGATAGCCATCCACGAAAGGTCCTTTTTTCAAACTGCGACCCATGGAATGCTCCTCCCTTCAACAGCGAGTGTGGCGTTCACGCCGCTAAGCAATTACTTGCTGCGGCGACGAACGATGTATTGGCTCGATGCTTTCTTCTTCTTGCGCGTTTTGTAACCAAGAGTCGGCTTGCCCCATGGAGAAAGCGGGGATTTACGGCCGATAGGAGCGCGGCCTTCGCCACCACCGTGCGGGTGATCGACCGGGTTCATGACGACGCCGCGGACGGTAGGGCGTTTGCCCAACCAACGGTTACGTCCTGCTTTACCGATGTTGATCAACTCGTGGTCTTGGTTGCCGACGGAACCGATCGTAGCGCGGCATTGTTTGAGCACGCGGCGAATTTCGCCGGAAGCCAAACGAATGGTCACGTAAGTCGCTTCTTTACCGAGCAATTGAGCTTCCGTACCCGCAGCGCGAACCATTTGTCCGCCTTTGCCCGGTTTCAGCTCGATGTTGTGGATAAGCGTACCGACCGGGATGTTCTCCAGCGGAAGCGCGTTACCGATCTTGATGTCGGCTTCGGGACCGGAGAAGATTTGATCTCCGACTTTCAGACCTTTAGGAGCGATGATGTAAGTCTTCTCGCCGTCCGCATAGTTGATCAGAGCGATGTAAGACGTACGGTTCGGATCGTATTCGATCGTAGCCACGCGGCCGGGAATGCCGTCCTTCGTGCGTTTGAAATCGATGATCCGGTATTTGCGCTTATGACCGCCGCCGTGGTGACGAACCGTAAGCTTACCTTGATGGTTGCGGCCCGCGCGCTTGCTCAGAGGTGCAAGCAAAGATTTCTCGGGCTGAGTAGCCGTGATTTCTTCGAACGTCGACACCGTCATTTGACGACGGCTAGGCGTTGTCGGATTAAACTTTTTAACTGGCACTTGGTTTCCCTCCTTACGTTAGAGACTGATTAAACCGAAGCCTCGAAGAACTCGAGTGGTTTGCTATCTGCGGACAGCGTTACGAACGCTTTCTTCCATTCGGAAGTATATCCGCTGTGTCTGCCATAGCGCTTAGGCTTAGCAGGAACGCGCAGCGTGTTAACGTTAACGACCTTAACTTTGAAGATCGCTTCGACCGCTTGCTTAATTTCCGTTTTATTCGCTTTGAGGTCAACTTCGAACACGTACTTCTGTTGTTCGACGAATTCGCTCGTGCGCTCGGTAATTACCGGCCGTTTGATGACATCGCGGGGGTTCTTCATTACGCGAACACCTCCTCAACTTTAGCGACCGCTTCCTTCGTGATGATCAATTGATCATGCTTCATCACGTCGAGCACGTTGATTCCGTCAGCGGCGACGAATTTGACGCCAGGAATGTTGCGTGCGGACAGGGCCACGTTTTGATCAAAGCCTGCGGTTACGACAAGCGCTTTACGCTCGACTTTGAGGTTGTTCAGGATTTTCGCGAAGTCCTTCGTTTTAGGCGCGGACAGGCTCAATTGATCCAGAACGATGATTTGATTCGAGATGACTTTGCTGGACAAAGCCGATTTGATCGCCAGACGACGAACTTTACGAGGCAATTTGAATCCGTAGCTACGCGGAGTAGGGCCGAATACGATACCGCCGCCCTTCCATTGTGGCGAACGGATACTACCTTGACGAGCGCGTCCGGTTCCTTTTTGTTTCCAAGGCTTACGTCCGCCGCCGCGCACTTCCGAACGTCCTTTGACGTCGTGCGTACCGGCGCGAAGCGAAGCTTGTTGCAGCAATACAGCGCTGTGCAGAACGTGGGTGTTCGGTTGCAGTCCGAAGATCGCTTCTGGCAATTCCAGCTCGCTAACCGGTTTACCCTCGACGTTATAAACAGTCACTTTAGGCATGAGTGGTCCTCCTTTCTAAATCTTTGTGGATTATTTCTTCACCGACGAGCGGATTTTGAGGAAGCTGTTGCGCGCGCCCGGTACGGAGCCTTTGATCAGCAATACGTTGCGCTCGACGTCGACTTTAACGACTTCGAGGTTTTGCACCGTGATCGTTTCGCTACCCATGCGGCCGTGCATTTTCTTGCCTTTAGGTACGCGGTTAGCGTCACGAATCGTCGCGAGCGAACCGTTACCGCGGTGGTATTTCGAACCGTGCGTCATCTTACCGCGTTGGAAGCCCCAACGTTTGATCGCGCCGGTCGTTCCTTTACCTTTGGAAACACCCGTTACGTCAACAAAAGCGCCTTCTGCGAATACGTCAACTTTAACTTCCGCACCGACTTCGAGGTCGGACGAACCGCTGATTTCGCGAATGAAGCGCTTGGGCGCCGTGCCTGCTTTTTTCGCATGGCCGATGGCTGGTTTAGTCGCTAGCTTCTCGCGTTTGTCCGCGAAGCCGAGCTGGATTGCTTCGTATCCGTCGTTATCAGCGGCTTTCTTCTGAAGAACAACGTTCGGAGTTGCTTCTACAACCGTCACAGGCACGACGCTACCGTCCGCCGCGAAGATTTGAGTCATTCCGAGTTTACGTCCCAAGATTCCTGGCATGTTGACACCTCTTTTCCTTTATGGATCGAATGATGGTTGTTGATCTCTGTATTACAGTTTGATTTCGATATCGACGCCGGACGGCAGGTCAAGACGCATCAGAGCGTCGACCGTTTGCGGCGTAGGATTGACGATATCAATCAAACGCTTGTGCGTACGCATTTCGAATTGCTCGCGCGAGTCCTTGTACTTATGCACCGCGCGCAGAATCGTGATGATTTGCTTCTCGGTTGGCAATGGAATCGGTCCAGAAACACCTGCACCGGTACGTTTAGCCGTTTCTACGATTTTCTCCGCGGATTGATCCAGGATACGGTGATCGTAGGCTTTCAAACGGATACGGATTTTTTGCTTAGCCATATAATTCCCTCCTTATTCGCCCAATTTTGGAATCGGACATACTCCGTGAGAATAACCCGCCACTTCCCTCTTCCCACTCTATGGCAAAGGGGCCGGGTGTGTCGGCAACCTCTCACATCGACGCACAGTCACAGACCAACATTCACTATTATAGCGATTTGCCCATGCGAATGCAACAATAATTTATGCATATTTCGAATGCATCGCTTTACTCCTATCCCTTGACGGAACAGGCTTTCGCGAATGGAGCATTAACATTGGAAAACACTTCATTTCATGATCCCGTGCTTCGCTGGATAACCTGAGTACGTACTGCTGAGGGGGGTGATTCGCGTGCCTGATTGGTTACAGGTTGGATTTCGAACGATATTGGCCGTTCTCGTGCTATTCATGCTGACGAGAATGCTCGGTAAGAGGCAAGTATCGCAGCTGTCCACCTTTGAGTATATTACCGGTATCTCGATCGGCAACTTGGCGGCTTATTTGTCGTTGGACACCGATTCACATTGGTTGCTCGGGCTTGTAGCATTGGTCGTATGGGTCGGAATGTCTCTCGGCATCGAATGGATTCAGTTGAAGAGCAAGAAGGCAAGGGATCTGATCGACGGTAAAGCGACCGTTCTCATTCAGAACGGCAGAATACTGGAGCGCAATCTGAAGAAGGAGCGGATCACTTCAGACGAGCTTCTGGAGATGCTGCGAAGAAACCAAGTATTCAATCTCGACACGGTGGAATTCGCGATTCTCGATACGAGCGGCGAACTTAACGTATTATTGAAGAAACAGTATCAACCGTTGACGCCGTCCGATATCGGAATGTCCGTTCAACAGGAGAAGCCTCCGATGACCGTCATCATGGACGGTAAAATATTGGAAGAGGCGCTCAAGAAAGCCGGTCTGAACGAGAACTGGCTGAACGCCAAGCTTAAGCAACTTGGCACTACGCACGAGCATATTTTCCTCGGACAAGTGGATTCGCAGAACAAGCTATACCTCGATCCCTTCGAGCGTCCGAATCACGGCACGCATTAAGCTACTATATATAGAAGAAAAAATTTCTCTGCTTGCGTTCATCAGTTTCCAGAGTCTGCCATAAGATAAAGACAGGCTGACTAAAGGGGCTGATACGACGTGCTGTCCATACCGAAATTAATCGCGATCGTAATCGGCTGCCTGCTCATCGCGGCGGGAATCGATTTCTTCCTCATGCCCATCAAAGTGCTTGACGGAGGGATTATCGGTATCGCATTGATCGCGAATTACTTATTCGGCGTTCGCGTCGGACTATTCTTGTTCCTGTGCAGCATTCCGGTATTCGTATACGCTTGGTTCCGGGACAAGACGATACTCGTATACAGCTTATACGGAATGCTATTCCTCTCCTACTTCATCGATTTGCTTGAGCCGTATTCGTATCATATCCGATACGAAATCCATTTGAATCCGTTCGCCAGCTCGACGGTAGGCGGACTATTCATCGGACTCGGCTTCGGGATCTTGCTCCGATATAATACGAGCACCGGAGGTTTGGATCTTCTGGCGAAGCTGATAACGGCGAAACGTAGAATCAACGTAGGGATCATCATCTGGATCCTAGATGCCGTAATCGTTAGCATCGGGGGAATGCTCTTCAGCGCCGACACGTTCTACTTATCGGTAGCGACGGTGTGCGCCGGAGGATTGGCAACGAGCTTATTCACGGCCATACCCACACCTAATAAAAGCAAATAAAAAAAAGCCCTCTGTTGCCAGAGGGCTTTCGTTCGCTTTGCGATTACTTCTGGATGGAAGCAACTGCGCCAGCGCCTACCGTACGGCCACCTTCGCGGATTGCGAAGCGCGTGCCTTCTTCGATAGCGATTGGAGCGATCAGGGAAACCGTAACCGTGATGTTATCGCCTGGCATAACCATTTCCGTGCCTTCCGGCAGGTTGATGATGCCCGTAACGTCAGTCGTACGGAAGTAGAACTGTGGACGGTAGCCTGTGAAGAAAGGCTTATGACGGCCGCCCTCACCGGAAGTTAGAACGTAGATTTGAGCCGTGAATTCCGTGTGTGGCTTAACGGAGTTAGGCTTAGCGATTACTTGACCGCGCTCGATGTCTTTACGGTCAACGCCGCGAAGCAATGCACCAACGTTGTCGCCGGCTTGCGCTTGGTCAAGCAATTTGCGGAACATTTCAACGCCCGTTACGACGGATTTGCGAGTATCTTCTTGCAGACCGACGATTTCAACTTCGTCGCCTACTTTGATGATGCCACGCTCAACGCGACCCGTAGCAACCGTACCGCGACCCGTGATCGTGAACACGTCCTCGACAGGCATCAAGAAAGGCTTGTCGGTTGCGCGCTCAGGTTGCGGGATGTAGCTGTCGACTGCTTCGAACAGTTCAACGATTTTGTCAGCCCAAGGGCCGTCTGGGTTTTGAAGAGCTTCACGAGCAGCGCCGCGGATGATTGGAGTATCATCGCCCGGGAACTCGTACTCGTTCAGAAGGTCGCGAACTTCCATCTCAACGAGCTCAAGCAATTCTTCGTCTTCAACCATGTCGCATTTGTTCAAGAATACGACGATGTAAGGTACGCCTACTTGGCGGGAGAGCAGGATGTGCTCGCGCGTTTGCGGCATAGGGCCGTCAGCAGCAGATACAACCAGGATCGCGCCGTCCATTTGAGCAGCGCCGGTGATCATGTTTTTAACGTAGTCAGCATGCCCAGGGCAGTCAACGTGAGCGTAGTGACGGTTGTTCGTCTCGTACTCAACGTGTGCGGTGGAGATCGTGATACCGCGCTCGCGCTCTTCCGGAGCTTTGTCGATTTGGTCGAACGCTACAGCAGCGCCGCCGTATCTTTTGGAAAGAACAGTCGTGATAGCAGCCGTCAGCGTCGTTTTACCGTGGTCAACGTGACCGATCGTACCGATATTAACGTGCGGCTTGTTACGTTCAAACTTGGCTTTTCCCATGGTTCAATTTCCTCCTTAATAAGTAAAAGGTTATATATTGTTGGCGTGGAGAACCGCATTGCGGCTCTCGTTCACGCCTGTTTCCTATGGGCTTACTCTTTGCCTTTGTGCTTGGAGATGATCTCTTCGGAGATGTTCTTAGGCACCTCTTCGTAGTGGGACAGTTCCATCGAGAACACGCCGCGGCCTTGCGTACCGGAACGTAGCGTCGTGGAATATCCGAACATCTCGGACAACGGCACTTTCGCGCGAACGATTTGCGCGCCGAAGCGCATGTCGGAACCTTCGATGCGTCCGCGGCGGGAGCTGAGCATACCCATTACGTCGCCGAAGTACTCTTCAGGAACCGTAACTTCGACTTTCATGATCGGCTCGAGCAATACCGGTTTGCACTTTTCCTTGGCTGCTTTAAGCGCCATGGAACCTGCGATTTTGAACGCCATCTCGTTCGAGTCGACGTCATGGTAAGATCCGTCGACAACGGTAGCTTTCAAGTCAACGAGAGGGAATCCAGCGAGGACGCCGTTCTTCATCGACTCTTCGATACCGGCGCCGATAGGAGCAACATACTCCTTCGGAATCGAGCCGCCGACGATCTTGCTTTCGAAGATGAAGCCGGTACCGGCTTCTTGCGGTTCGAACTCAACCCAACAATGGCCATATTGGCCACGGCCGCCGGATTGGCGAACGAACTTGCCTTCGACCCTTGCGGGAACCGTGAACGTCTCGCGGTAAGCAACTTGCGGCTTACCAACGTTCGTCTCGACTTTGAACTCGCGAAGCATACGGTCTACGAGGATCTCCAAGTGGAGCTCGCCCATACCCGAGATGATCGTCTGGCCGGTTTCTTCGTCCGTGTGCGCACGGAACGTAGGATCTTCCTCGGACAGCTTCTGCAGCGCGATACCCATTTTGTCTTGGTCGGCCTTGGTCTTTGGTTCAACCGCGAGCTGGATAACCGGCTCTGGGAAGTTCATCGACTCGAGGATAACCGGGTTCTTCTCGTCGCAAAGCGTGTCGCCCGTCGTCGTATCTTTCAAGCCTACCGCAGCAGCGATGTCGCCAGCGTATACTTCGCTGATTTCTTGGCGGCTGTTAGCATGCATCTGAAGGATACGGCCGATGCGCTCGCGTTTGCCTTTCGTTGCGTTGATTACGTAAGAACCAGCATTCAGAATGCCGGAGTATACGCGGAAGAACGTCAACTTACCGACGAACGGGTCGGTCATGATTTTGAATGCCAGCGCCGAGAACGGTTGGCTGTCATCCGATTTGCGAATCGTCTCCGTACCGTCTTCCAGCGTGCCCTTGATATCAGGTACGTCGACAGGAGATGGCAGGTAAGCAACGACTGCGTCCAACATCGGTTGAACGCCTTTGTTACGGTAAGACGAACCGCAGACGACCGGGAAGATTTTCACTTCGCAGACGCCTTTACGAAGGGCGGCTTTCAGTTCCGGAATGGTGATTTCTTCGCCTTCCAGATACTTCATCATCAACTCTTCGTCAAGCTCGGCGACTTTCTCTACCAAGATCAGGCGAAGCTCTTCGGCTTTCGCTTGAAGATCGGCAGGGATCGCTACCGTTTCCGCGTCTTTGCCAAGATCGTCTTTGTAGACGTAAGCGACCATCTCAACGAGGTCGATCATGCCTTTAAAGTCGTTCTCCGCGCCGATCGGAAGTTGAATCGCTACCGCGTTGGCACCCAAGCGAGCCTTCATGTCGCTAACGACATTGAGGAAGTCCGCGCCGATGATGTCCATCTTGTTAACGTATGCGATACGAGGTACGCCGTAACGGTCGGCTTGACGCCATACCGTCTCGGATTGAGGCTCAACGCCTTCTTTGGCGCTGAATACGCCGACAGCCCCGTCCAATACGCGCAGGGAGCGCTCGACCTCTACCGTAAAGTCAACGTGACCCGGAGTGTCGATAATATTGATGCGGTGACCCTTCCACTGAGCCGTCGTAGCAGCGGACGTAATCGTGATGCCGCGCTCTTGCTCTTGCTCCATCCAGTCCATCGTCGCCGCGCCTTCATGCACTTCGCCGATTTTGTGAACGCGACCGGTGTAGAACAAGATCCGTTCAGTCGTCGTGGTTTTACCCGCGTCAATATGCGCCATGATGCCGATATTACGCGTATTTTGCAAGGAGAACTCTCTTGCCATGCCGTGTGTCTCCCTTCATTTGACTTGCCTAACGGACATTTGTCAGGACCGCTAAGCGATCCCGATCGAATTGTCCAACAAATCCTACCAGCGGTAGTGCGCGAACGCTTTGTTCGCTTCCGCCATCTTGTGCGTGTCTTCGCGCTTCTTCACTGCAGCTCCCGTGTTGTTGGAAGCATCCAGGATTTCGGCAGCCAAACGCTCTTCCATCGTCTTCTCGCCGCGGTTGCGGGAGTAGTTGACGAGCCAACGCAGTCCGAGAGACGTGCGGCGCTCAGGTTTAACTTCGATCGGTACTTGGTAGTTCGCACCGCCTACGCGGCGAGCTTTAACTTCAAGCACCGGCATGATGTTCTTGATTGCAGCTTCGAAGACCTCCATTGGATCTTTACCCGAACGCTCTTTAATCAAGTTGAATGCATCATACAGAAGTTGCGAAGCAACGCCTCTCTTGCCGTCGATCATGATACGGTTGATAAGGCGCGTAACAAGCTTGCTGTTATATAACGGATCCGGGAGCACGTCCCGTTTCGTTACTGGTCCTTTACGTGGCATCGAAAAATTCCTCCTTTCTCATTCCTGGTGTTCGATCTCGGCCGGTTCAGGCGACGATTGCGCCCGTCAGCTTATTAAGACTTCTTGACTTTCGGTCTCTTCGTGCCGTATTTGGAACGAGCCTGCTTGCGGTTGTTAACGCCTGCAGTATCCAATGCGCCGCGAACGATGTGATAACGAACCCCTGGAAGGTCCTTTACGCGTCCACCACGAATAAGAACAACGCTATGCTCTTGCAAGTTGTGGCCGATTCCCGGGATGTACGCTGTCACCTCGACACGGTTCGTTAGACGTACCCGCGCGTATTTACGAAGTGCAGAGTTCGGTTTTTTCGGCGTCATCGTGCCTACACGGGTGCAAACCCCGCGTTTTTGAGGCGCGCTCAAATCCGTTTCCTCACGCTTCAGGGCATTGAATCCCTTTTGCAGTGCAGGCGATTTCGACTTGACCACTTTCGGTTGACGACCTTTACGTACGAGCTGGTTAATAGTTGGCATGTTGCCACCCCCTTCCGAAGATTATGCATAATAAAGTAATGAAGACGACACGACCGCTGCGCCATTTGTGAAGCCCACAGATCCAGGCGGTTCATTTTAAGAGACGAGAAAGGGCTCGACCGGAACTCTTCCTTCAAGATTCGCACCTATCCAGACGATCTCCGCATCAAACCCGACTTACTTATCCCTAACGATCGCGGCCATCGCCGCGCCGACTCCAATGCCACACGCTTTACCCAAGCTACCCATCGTATCGACGAACGTTACGGGAACGTTCGACTGCGTACACAGCTGCTCGATTCGTTTCAGCATTCGGGGATCTGCATCCTGCGCTACGTAGACATGAACGGCTTCGCCAAGCTCCACCGATTTCATCGTCTGCTTCATGCCAATGCGTGCGAGTCCGCTCTGCAATCTCTTATCCATCGCAGTCATTCGACTTTGACCTCCAGGAGATCAGAATGGCGCACGTCTGGCACACACTAGAACATAGTATCACTTCAATATGCCCATGTCAAGAATAGTTAGCGCGGGATTAATAGGTACTTTTCGTGCGCTAATCGCACGCCCTCACGTACTGGATTCCCATCTATCGCATGAATATTCAACGCGCCTAATCATTAATTTGCTTTCCATTCCGCTACTGGTCGCAAGAGCGATCTTAGCCAACAAAAGAGCGAATACCTGGACGGTATTCGCTCTTCGTTAATGAGAAACGCTAGTTGCTTATTCCACGCCAACCGGCTCGAGCTCCGCCGCCTCATCCGTCGGCTCGTCGAAAGGCGATACGACGCGAATGTTGCGGTAGCGCGCCATCCCCGTACCCGCAGGGATCAGCTTACCGATAATGACGTTCTCCTTAAGACCGAGCAAGCGGTCGACTTTGCCTTTGATGGCAGCGTCGGTAAGCACGCGGGTCGTCTCTTGGAACGATGCGGCCGAGAGGAACGAGTCCGTCTCGAGCGATGCTTTCGTAATACCGAGCAATACCGGACGTGCGACCGCCGGCTCCTTGTCGGCCAGAATCGCTTCGCGGTTCGCCGCTTCGTATTCGTGGATGTCCACGAACGCGCCCGGCAGAAGAATCGTGTCGCCCGGATCGACGATCCGAATCTTGCGAAGCATCTGCTTGATCATAACCTCGACGTGTTTGTCGTTGATTTCTACGCCTTGGTTCCGGTATACGCGTTGAACCTCTTGCAGGATATAGTTCTGAACGCCGCGGATGCCCTTGATGCGGAGCATTTCCTTCGGATCGATCGAACCGTCGGTCAGCTCGTCGCCGGCTTCCACTTGTTGGCCTTGGGTCACGCGGATACGCGAACCGTAGCTGACAGGGTATACCTTCGTCTCCGCTGCGCCTTGGATCTCGATCTCGCGACGGTCTTTGGTCTCGCGAATTTCTTTAACGACGCCGTCCATCTCGGAGATGATCGCTTGGCCTTTCGGATTCCGGGCTTCGAAGAGCTCCTGAATACGCGGCAAACCTTGCGTGATATCGTCTCCGGCAACGCCCCCGGTATGGAACGTACGCATCGTGAGCTGCGTCCCCGGTTCGCCGATCGATTGGGCGGCGATGATGCCGACCGCTTCGCCGATCTCGACCTTCTTGCCGGTTGCCAGGTTGCGGCCGTAGCAGAGCTTACATACGCCGTGGCGGGCGCGGCAGCTAAGCACGGAACGGATCGGCACTTTCTTGATATCGACGCGAACGATCTCTTCCGCCTTCGGCGTATCGATGAGCTCGTTGCGGTTGACGATGATTTCCTTCGTCTCCGGATTGCGGATCGTCTCGAAGGCGTAACGGCCTTCGATACGGTCGAACAGATCCTCGATGACTTCCTTGCCGTCCTCGATCCGGGACACGATAATGCCTTTGTCCGTGCCGCAATCGTCTTCGCGAACGATGACGTCTTGCGCGACGTCTACGAGACGACGGGTCAAGTAACCCGAGTCGGCGGTACGTAGCGCCGTATCGGCAAGACCTTTACGCGCTCCGTGGGTGGAGATGAAGTACTCCAATACCGTAAGGCCTTCGCGGAAGTTCGATTTGATCGGCAACTCGATGATCCGACCGGACGGGTTCGCCATCAGGCCGCGCATGCCGCCGAGCTGCGTAATCTGCGATTTGTTACCGCGTGCTTTGGAGTCGACCATGAGCATGATCGAGTTGTAGCGGTCCATGGACTTCATCAGGATGTCCGTGATTTCGTCCTTCGCCTTGCTCCAGATCTCGATGACGCGGTCGCGGCGCTCTTCGTCGGTAATCAGACCGCGGCGGTATTGCATCGTAACGACTTTGACGCGCTCCTCGGATTGCCCCAGGATCTCTTGCTTTTCCTTCGGAACGACGACGTCCGCGACGGCAACGGTAATACCCGCGCGCGTCGAGTACGTGAAGCCCAGTTGCTTGATGTTATCGAGAATCATCGACGTCTTCGTCGTATGGTAAATACGGAAGCACTCGCCGATAATTTGACCGAGATATTCTTTGCCTACGGCGCCGGCAAGCGGAACTTCATCGACGAATTTCTCGATGTCCGCGCCTTTGTCGTAGATGAAGTACTTCTCCGGCGTACCTTTCACGAGGTTCGTTTTCGTCGCCTCGTTGATGTACGGGAACGTATCCGGGAAGATTTCGTTGAAGATGATTTTGCCGATCGTCGTGACGATGAGCGCTTCTTGCTGCTCAGGCGTGAACGACTTCTTCTTCAGCTCTCTGACCGGAATGACGACGCGGGCGTGCAGCCCGATGCCTGCGTTCCGATGATAAGCCGAGATCGCTTCGTTCACGTTCGCGACTCTCATGCCGGTTCCCGTGGCTTCTTTGTTATCCATCGTGAGATAGTAACAGCCGAGAACCATATCCTGGGACGGTGTAACGACCGGCTTGCCGTCTTTCGGGTTCAAGATGTTGCCCGATGCCAGCATGAGCAGGCGAGCTTCCGCTTGCGCTTCGGCCGACAACGGAACGTGCACGGCCATTTGGTCGCCGTCGAAGTCGGCATTGTACGCCGTACAGACGAGCGGGTGAAGCTTGATCGCGCGGCCTTCGACCAGGATCGGTTCGAACGCCTGGATGCCGAGTCTGTGAAGCGTCGGAGCGCGGTTCAGCAGTACCGGATGTTCTTTGATGACTTCCTCGAGAACGTCCCATACTTCCGGGCTGACGCGTTCGACTTTGCGCTTCGCGCTCTTGATGTTGTGAGCTAGGCCCTTGAGCACGAGCTCCTTCATCACGAACGGCTTGAACAGCTCGAGCGCCATCTCCTTAGGCAAGCCGCATTGATACATCTTGAGGCTTGGTCCTACGACGATAACCGAACGACCGGAGTAGTCTACCCGCTTACCGAGCAAGTTCTGACGGAAGCGGCCTTGCTTACCTTTCAGCATATGGCTGAGGGATTTAAGCGGACGGTTGCCCGGGCCCGTAACCGGACGGCCGCGACGGCCGTTGTCGATCAAGGCGTCGACCGCTTCTTGCAGCATGCGCTTCTCGTTCTGAACGATAATATCCGGCGCGCCGAGATCAAGCAGACGCTTGAGACGGTTGTTCCGGTTAATAACGCGGCGGTACAGGTCGTTCAAGTCGGAAGTCGCGAAACGACCGCCGTCCAATTGAACCATCGGGCGAAGCTCCGGCGGAATGACCGGAAGCACGTCGAGAATCATCCAATCCGGCAGGTTGCCGGAGTTGCGGAACGATTCAACCACTTCGAGGCGCTTGATCGCGCGGTTGCGGCGTTGGCCCTGCGCGGTGCGCAGTTCTTCCTTGAGCATGTCGAGCTCGCGGTCGAGATCGATGTCTTGAAGCAATCTCTTCACCGCTTCTGCGCCCATGCCGGCGGAGAACGCGTAACCGTACTTCTCGCGGTAGCTGCGGTATTCCTTCTCGGAGAGAAGTTGCTTCTTCTCGAGAGGCGTATCGCCCGGATCCGTTACGACGTAAGACGCGAAGTAGATGATCTCTTCGAGCGAACGAGGAGACATATCGAGAGCAAGGCCCATACGGCTCGGAATGCCTTTGAAGTACCAAATGTGCGATACGGGAGCAGCCAATTCGATATGGCCCATCCGCTCGCGGCGAACTTTGGCGCGGGTGACTTCGACGCCGCAGCGATCGCAGACGACGCCTTTATAGCGAACGCGTTTATATTTACCGCAATGACATTCCCAGTCCTTCGTCGGACCGAAAATTTTCTCGCAGAACAAGCCTTCTTTCTCCGGCTTCAGCGTGCGGTAGTTGATCGTTTCCGGCTTCTTCACTTCGCCTCTCGACCAAGACCGGATCTTATCCGGGGAAGCGAGACCGATCTTCATGAACTCAAAGTTGTTGACGTCTAACAAGGAGCAAGCCCTCCTTCATCGTTGCTAAGATTTCAGATCTCAACGACGGCCCCGTAGGCCCGGCGTCATGACGCGCATGAGCGCAAGAGCGCGCCGCCCTTAGGCGAACGCGTCTTGCGCCTCGCGTGCTGTCGCTATGGAAGCGACAACGTTATTCAACGCCGACTTCCGAGCCTTCAAGATTCAGGTTCAGCTTATCGCCAGCAGCGTCTTCTTCGTCGTCCATTTCCTTCATTTCGATCTCTTGTTCGTCGCCGGACAAGATCTTCACGTCCATACCCAAGCTTTGAAGTTCCTTGATCAGAACCTTGAACGATTCAGGAACGCCCGGTTCAGGCACGTTCTCGCCCTTGACGATCGATTCGTACGTCTTCACCCGGCCGACGACGTCGTCGGACTTGACGGTCAGAATCTCTTGCAGCGTATAGGCAGCGCCATAGGCTTCGAGCGCCCATACTTCCATCTCCCCGAACCGCTGACCGCCGAATTGGGCTTTACCGCCCAAAGGCTGTTGCGTAACGAGAGAGTATGGACCCGTGGAACGGGCATGGATCTTATCGTCGACCATGTGCGCCAGCTTGATCATATACATGACGCCGACGGTAACTTCGCGTTCGAACTCTTCGCCCGAACGTCCGTCGCGCAGACGCCATTTGCCGTTGCGTTGCATGCCGGCTTCTTCCATCGTATCGAACACGTCGTGCTCGCGGGCTCCGTCGAATACCGGCGTCGCCGCGTGTATGCCGAGAATCCGGCAAGCCATGCCCAAGTGAACCTCGAGCACCTGACCGATGTTCATCCGCGATGGTACGCCCAGCGGATTCAGCACGACTTGTACAGGCGTGCCGTCCGGCAGGAACGGCATATCTTCTTCCGGCAGGATGCGGGCGATAACCCCTTTGTTACCGTGGCGTCCGGCCATTTTATCGCCTTCGGAGATTTTACGCTTCTGGGCGATATAAGCGCGTACGAGTTGGTTAACGCCAGGCGGCAATTCGTCGCCGTTCTCGCGCGTGAACACTTTCACGTCTACGACGATACCGTCCGTACCATGCGGTACGCGGAGCGACGTATCGCGAACTTCGCGCGCCTTCTCCCCGAAGATCGCGTGCAAGAGACGTTCTTCGGCCGTCAGCTCGGTAACGCCCTTCGGCGTGACTTTACCGACGAGAATGTCGCCCGCGCTGATCTCGGCGCCGACGCGGATAATGCCGCGCTCGTCGAGGTTGCGCAACGCGTCTTCGCCGACGTTCGGGATATCGCGCGTGATCTCTTCGGGTCCGAGCTTCGTATCGCGCGCTTCGGACTCGTATTCCTCGATATGAATCGAAGTATAGACGTCTTCGCGCACGAGCTTCTCGGAGAGCAAGATCGCATCCTCATAGTTGTAGCCTTCCCATGTCATGAACGCGACGACGACGTTGCGACCGAGCGCCAGCTCGCCGGTTTCCGTAGACGGACCGTCGGCCATGATGTCGCCCTTCTTGATCACTTCGCCGCGCTTGACGAGCGGACGCTGGTTAATGCATGTCCCTTGGTTGGAACGCATGAACTTCTGAAGCTTATGCTTGATAATGTCGCCCTTCACTTCTTTGCCGTCGATGATCTCGACGCGGCGAAGCTGGATTTCATTGGCAGACACTCGTTCGATGAATCCGTCGTGTTTGGAGACAATACATACCCCGGAGTCCTTCGCGGACTTATACTCCATGCCGGTACCGACGAACGGCGCTTCCGGAACGAGCAGAGGTACGGCCTGACGTTGCATGTTGGATCCCATCAGCGCGCGGTTGGAGTCATCGTTCTCGAGGAACGGAATCATCGCCGTCGCGACGGATACGACCTGCTTCGGCGAGACGTCCATGTAGTCTACGCGGTCGCTCGGCATCGTCAGGATGTTGTCGGTTTGCTTATTGTAGCGGACGATGACGTTCTCATCCACGAAGGAACCGTTCGGGTTCAGCTTCGCGTTCGCCTGCGCGATGATGTAGTTGTCTTCCTCGTCGGCGGTCATGTAGACGATCTCGTCGGTCACGCAGTTGTTGTTCGGGTCGACTTTACGGTACGGCGCCTCGATGAAGCCGTATTCGTTAATGCGCGCGAACGTAGACAACGAGTTGATCAGACCGATGTTCGGACCTTCCGGCGTCTCGATCGGGCACATCCGTCCATAGTGCGAGTGGTGGACGTCGCGGACTTCGAAGCCCGCGCGTTCGCGCGTCAGACCGCCCGGACCGAGCGCGGACAGACGACGCTTGTGCGTAAGCTCCGCGAGCGGGTTCGTTTGGTCCATGAACTGGGACAACTGCGAGGATCCGAAGAACTCCTTGATCGCGGCGATGACCGGACGAATGTTGATCAACGCTTGCGGCGTGATCGCGTTCTGGTCCTGGATGGACATCCGCTCGCGAACGACTCTCTCCATACGGGACAAGCCGATACGGAATTGGTTCTGCAGCAGTTCGCCTACGGAACGCAGACGACGGTTGCCCAAGTGGTCGATGTCGTCCGTGCTGCCGATGCTTTGCAGCAAGTTCATGAAGTAGTTGATCGAAGCGATAATATCCGCCGGCGTAATGTTCTTCACCGATTTGTCGATGATGCCGTTGGCGATTACCTTAACGACCTTCCCGTCCTCGATCGGAGAGTACACGCTGATGCTCTGCAACGGAATATCGTCGGACTCCATGACGCCGCCAGTTACGCGATAGCTCTTGAAGCCTACGTTCTTCTCGAGCATCGGCAGAATTTGATCGAGTAGACGGCGGTCGATCATCTGGCCGGCTTCCGCGATGATTTCGCCCGTGGACGGATCTACGAGAGTCTCGGCGAGCCGTTGGTTGAATAACCGGTTTTTGATATGAAGCTTCTTATTGATTTTATAGCGACCGACGTTCGCAAGGTCATAACGCTTCGGATCGAAGAACCGCGCGATAAGCAAGCTGCGCGCGTTCTCGAGCGTTGGAGGCTCGCCCGGGCGAAGACGCTCGTAGATTTCGATGAGCGCTTTCTCGGTAGAGTCCGTGTTATCCTTCTCGAGCGTGTTGCGGATATATTCGTCTTGGCCGAGCAGGTCGAGAATTTCCGCGTCCGTGCCGAAGCCGAGGGAACGCAGAAGCACCGTCACCGGGATTTTACGCGTGCGGTCGATCCGAACGTAAATGATATCTTTCGCGTCCGTCTCGAGCTCGAGCCATGCGCCGCGGTTCGGAATGACCGTCGCGGTGTACGTTTTCTTGCCGTTCTTGTCTACTTTCGTGCTGTAGTAGACGCTCGGGGAGCGTACCAACTGGCTGACGATAACCCGTTCCGCGCCGTTGATGATGAAGGTGCCGGTTTCCGTCATGAGCGGGAAATCGCCCATGAACACTTCCTGTTCCTTGACCTCACCGGTTTCCTTGTTGAGCAGCCGTACTTTAACGCGAAGAGGAGCCGCGTAAGTAACATCGCGTTCCTTCGATTCATCGACGGAATATTTCGGTTCGCCTAGGCTGTAATCGATGAATTCCAGCACGAGATTGCCCGTGAAGTCCGAGATCGGCGAAATATCCTGGAAAATCTCGCGCAGTCCTTCGTCCAAAAACTTCTGGTACGATTGCTGCTGGATTTCGATCAGGTTCGGGACGTCCAACACTTCATTAATGCGGGCGTAGCTGCGCCGCGTACGGCGGCCATACTGAACAAGATGTCCTGCCAACTTAACCTCACCCCTTAAGTCTGCTTCAACACAAAAATAAAGAAAAGCCCTTATGCGCCGGTTGGCGGCACAATGGCAACCCATCCTGTCCTTGCCCCAAAACAAACCCATTATACGCGATCTTGCATGAATTTATTCCTGGGAAAGGATCGGAGTTACAATACATATGTCTTGAAAGACAAATAGCCCATCCTAATACTGACATTTTTTAATAATACCACAGCGAAAATGTCAAGTCAAGCACAATCGGCGGAAACTGTCTAGGGGACGATCGTCATAATGTTGAACGACGCACGCCCTCTATTGCCGGGTGCTGCGGTACACCCGAAACCCTTTGTCTTTACCTACCAAGCAGACATGCTCCTCGCCGAACACTTCCTCCAGCTTCGCCAGCGCGCTTGGCGCGCCCTGCTTGTTCTGAATGACGATCCACAAGGAACCTCCCGGACGAAGATGTCCGTAGGCTTCTTCCAGCAATCGGTGCACGACCGCCTTGCCCGCGCGAATCGGCGGGTTCGACAAGATCGCGTCGTAAGTCCGGCCGTTCACCGCGGAGAACAGATCGCTCTGCAGGAACGTCGCGTTGCGCACGCCGTTCTCCTTCGCGTTCAGTTCGGCCAGCTCGACCGCCCTCTCGTTGATATCGATCATCGTCACATGTCCTTGCGGCGCAAGGCGAGCAGCCGTCAGCCCCATCGGCCCGTAACCGCAACCGACGTCGAGCACGTTATCTTCCGGCTTGATGTCCATCAAGTCGATAAGCACCCGGCTTCCATAGTCCACCCCGTCCCGCGAAAACACGCCCGCGTCCGATGTCAGACGTAAGGCAAAGCCCCGAAGCGTAGCCGAGAACGACTGCCGGTTACTGGCCGACTTCGGCTTGTTCGAATAGTAGTGATCGTTCATATCGTCTCTCACCCTTAGTCATCATACGCCAATATAGACGTGAACAAACCCCTCGAAGAAAATCTTCAAGGGGTTCGCCAGGTCGCTTCTTACTTAACTTCGACTTTAGCGCCAGCTTCTTCAAGCTTCGCTTTGATCGCGTTAGCTTCGTCTTGAGCGATTTTTTCTTTGATTGCTTTAGGAGCGTTGTCAACGACGTCTTTCGCTTCTTTCAAGCCGAGGCCCGTGATTTCGCGAACGACTTTGATAACGTTGATTTTGGAAGCGCCGGCTTCGATAAGGATAACGTCGAACTCGGTTTGCTCTTCAACTTCAGCTACCGCTACCGCGCCGCCAACTGCAACTGGAGCTGCAGCCGTTACGCCGAATTCTTCTTCGATTGCTTTAACGAGATCGTTCAGTTCAAGAACGGTCATAGCCTTGATGGCTTCCAAGATTTGCTCTTTGCTCATTAGGATTACCCTCCATTATTTGAGATCATAGAATGATCTTCTTAAGTTTGTGCGATTCGGTGTTACGCGCTTGCTTCGTTCTTCTCTGCGACCGCTTTGACAGCGAGTGCCACGTTGCGCATTGGCGCTTGCAGGACGCTAAGCAACATGGAGAGCAAGCCTTCGCGGGAAGGCAGGTCAGCCAGCGCTTTGATCTGAGCAGCGTCAACGTAACGACCTTCGACGATACCGCCCTTTACTTTCAGCGCTTCATTTTTCTTCGCGAAATCGCTAAGGATTTTCGCTGGAGCAATGATGTCTTTACTGAAAGCGACAGCCGTAGGACCGGAGAGGATCGCGTCAAGCTCGGTCAACTCTACGTTTGCCGCTGCGCGGCTAACGAGGGAGTTTTTCAGAACTTGGAAATCTACGCCAGCTTCGCGAAGTTGTTTGCGGAGCAACGTTACTTGCGCCACGTTCAGACCGCGGTAGTCGGCGACGACCGTCGTCGTGCTTTCGCGCAACTTCGATGCGATTACGTCAACTTCTTGCTGTTTCGCTTCGATGATTTTCGCGTTTGCCATTGTGTACACCTCCTAAAGTCTCGATATACCGCATATTTATACGACTCCCCCGCGCGGGACCATTAAAAATGCCCCCGCGACTGAGCGGAGGCATGTTTTCATTTCACCAGGCAACAAGACGCAAGCATCCTGAGCAACGGAAATTTATATCCACACACCTCGGTAGGAAATTAAGCGCGCGCTCTCGCGAAGATTGCGTGCAGCACCTACGGTCTACGGTATCCATATTCGTTTTTAGCTTCATCAGCTTAACACGAAGGCTCAGCCGATGTCAAAGTTAGTTTTTACCGTCGAATCGGCTTGCGCCGATCCTACAAGCGATATGCTGCCACATCTACGCGCGCGCCTGGGCCCATCGTCGAAGAGATCGAGACGTTCTTCAGGTATACGCCTTTCGAGGAAGCAGGTTTCGCACGGTTCAACGCGTCCATCAGTGCTTTAAGGTTCTCGTTGAGCTTGTCAGCGTCAAAGGAAACTTTGCCGATCGGAGCGTGGATTTGTCCGGCTTTGTCCAGACGGTATTCGATTTTACCGGCTTTGATCTCGGCGATCGCTTTGGCAACGTCGTTCGTTACCGTGCCCGCTTTAGGGTTAGGCATCAAGCCTTTGCCCCCGAGAATACGGCCCAGTTTACCTACTTCGCCCATCATGTCCGGCGTTGCTACGCAAACGTCGAACTCGAACCAACCTTGTTGGATCTTTTGGATGAGCTCGGCATCCCCTACGTAATCCGCGCCGGCAGCTTCGGCTTCTTTCAGCTTGTCGCCTTTCGCGAATACGAGGACGCGTTGCGTTTTACCCGTGCCGTGAGGCAGGACGACGACGCCGCGCACGTTTTGGTCTTGTTTTCTCGGATCGACGCCGAGACGGACAGCCGCTTCAACGGTTTCGTCGAATTTGGCCGTTGCCGCTTTCTTCACCAGGTCGATCGCTTCGGCGGACGTATACGTCGCGTCGCGGTCGATGAGCTTAGCGGACTCGCGGTATTTCTTGCCGTGTTTAGCCATGTTGTTCTCCTCCTTGTGTGGTTTTAACGGAAGTCTCCTCCCACAGTCCCTGCGAGACGATGCTCGCAAAAACCGACAGACCGCCGGCAACCGGCTCCGATAGCCGAAGGCTAAGGGATCGGTCGTCTAGCCGCATCCGTCTAATCGAACGGGCATCGCCCGATACGATGATTAGTCTACGATCGTAACGCCCATGGAACGAGCGGTACCTTCGACCATACGCATAGCCGCTTCGACGGAAGCCGCGTTAAGATCTTGCATTTTTTGCTCGGCGATTTCGCGAACTTTCTCGCGTTTAACCGTAGCGACTTTCTTCTTGTTCGGTTCGCCGGACCCTTTAGGGATACCCGCAGCGACGCGCAGCAATACAGCAGCCGGCGGCGTTTTCGTCTCGAACGTGAAGGAGCGGTCCTCGTATACCGAGATAACGACCGGAATGATCAGACCGGCTTGGTCAGCGGTACGAGCATTGAACTCTTTACAGAACGCCATGATGTTTACGCCGGCTTGACCGAGTGCAGGACCGATCGGCGGCGCAGGGTTAGCTTTACCCGCGTTTACTTGCAGCTTCACCAATTTGATGACTTTTTTTGCCATGATGCACACCTCCTTGCCCAGTAATGCGGTTCAACGAGACGCTTGTCTCTCCCGCTCTTTCAAGAAACCCCATCGTGCGAAGATAAATTATATCTTTTCCACCTGAGTGAAGTCCAACTCAAGCGGGGTTTCTCTGCCAAACATGTTCACGTGCACCTTCAGCTTGCTCTTCTCGGGCAGAATCTCTTCGACGGACCCGACGAAGTCGGCGAAAGGCCCGACCTTGACGCGGACGCTCTCCTTGAGTTCGAAGTCGATGACCGGCTTCGGCTCCTCCATGCCCATGTGTTGCAGAATCTGCTCCACTTCTTCGGGCAACAGAGCGGTCGGCTTCGATCCGGAGCCCGTGGAACCGACAAACCCGGTAACGCCGGGCGTGTTGCGGACCACGTACCAAGAATCGTCCGTTTGGATCATTTCAACGAGAACGTAGCCGGGATACACTTTGCGCATCACGGTTTTTTTCTTGCCGTCCTTGTTGACGATTTCCTCTTCCATCGGCACGAGCACGCGGAAGATTTTGTCTTGCATGCCCATAGACTCCACGCGCTTCTCCAAGTTCGCCTTAACCTTGTTCTCGTAACCGGAGTACGTGTGTACTACATACCATCTTTTCTCCATGGAAAAGCCACCTTTAGGTTCCTGCGTCAAATGACGAGTTCAACGAGGGATGAAATTCCGATGTCCAGACCCCAGAAGTAGACCGTCACCAGCAACACGGTTACGATAACGACGATCGTGTAGCTGACGAGTTCTTTCCGGCTAGGCCAACGTACTTTCTTAAGCTCGCCCCAACTGTCGCCGAAGAACGAAAAAAAGGACCCAAAGCTCTGTTTCATTTTGGCCAGCACGTCAATTCCTCCTAGGACTTAGCGCGTCTCGCGATGAGGAGTATGTTCGTTGCAGTGTCTGCAGAACTTCTTCAACTCGATGCGATCGGAGTGCGTCCGTTTGTTCTTGCTCGACGTATAGTTCCGTTGCTTGCAGTTCGTGCAAGCCAGAGTGATGATCACCCGCATCCCATTCCACCTCCCGGGATTACAACTTCATAAAAAGACAACCATCCAGCGGAAAACCCAGCTTGGCGAACCAAGGCTGTATCGGAATCGTCCTCGCGACGGCATGCCGTCCCGACAACATTTCCTGGTGTTTCGCCGATGATTCAGACCTGCGCATAAGAAGCCACCTTAAGGTTACTAAAACAATTTATCACAGGGCTAAATCGATGTCAACGAAAACCGTCTGGTTAAACGCTGGCAAAACTAGAATAGACGCCGTCCTTCCTCTACCGCGAACGGGCGCCCGCCGGAGGATTCGACGTTCGGCCGCAGAGCATAGCACCATTCTTCCAACTTTTCGCCTCGTTTAACCCTGCCTTGCAAGATTCGAAGCGGACGGCCGCCAGGGCAATAAAAAAAGCAGCTAATCGCGCTGCTCGGTGATCGTTATAAGGGCATGAACATTAGCTTACGATATCGCGGACTTCCAGGTAACGCTCCAACTTGCGCTTGACGCGCTGCAAGGCGTTGTCGATCGACTTCACGTGCCTGTCGAGGTCGACGGCGATCTCCTGGTACGAGCGTCCGTCCAGATAGAGCATGAGCACCTTGCGCTCCAGATCGCTTAAGATCTCGGACATCTTGTCTTCGAGGCCGTAAAATTCTTCCTGGTTGATGATCATCTCTTCCGGGTCGCACACTCGCGATCCGCAGATGACGTCAAGCAGCGTGCGGTCCGAATCCTCGTCGTATATCGGCTTATCCAGCGAGACGTAGGAATTCAGAGGTATATGCTTCTGTCGGGTGGCTGTCTTGATCGCGGTTATGATCTGGCGGGTGATGCACAGCTCGGCGAACGCCTTGAAGGAAGCAAGCTTGTCCCCCTTGAAGTCGCGGATCGCCTTGTAGAGGCCGATCATGCCTTCCTGCACGATGTCTTCCCGTTCCGCCCCGATCAAGAAGTACGATCGCGCCTTCGCCCTGACGAAATTGCGGTACTTGTTAATGAGAAACTCCAGCGCTTCGCCGTCGCCTAACCGGACGTCTTCCACGATGTCCTCGTCGCTCTTGAAGTCGTATTCACGTGTTGCCAGCCTCTCCAAGTCGACGCTCACGAACATCCCTCCGGTCTGCATTGGCGTGCTGGAACCTCCAAAACTACCAAACTACTAACAATATACTTGATAAACCCAATAGCGTCAATGGATTTGAGGCTATTGGGTCCGAATCGACCGTGGAAAAACTGTTAATTATCGCCATCTTCCTCCGAATTCGGACCGCGTCCTCTTCTCATTTGCTCCAGCCGCCGCCATACGTCGTCCTTCAACACGCCCCCGAGCGGATTGCGCTTCGTCGCCGGTTCGCTCCGAATCGTCGTCTGGATGTCGCTGCGGCTTTGGTCGACCGCAAGCCTCAATTCGCGCGCCGTAACCCGTAGCGCCCCCTTACCGAAGGCGACGTGCTGCTCGGTCGAATCGGAAGTCGCGACGTACACGTCGCGACGGACGGAGATCCATTCGCCGACGAGCCGCTCGATGCATTCGTCCGCCGTCTCCCGCTCCCGCGTGAAGACGACCCTAAGCTTCCGGTGCCGGAAGTCCGAACCCGTTCCGCCCGCGACGTGATACGCGTCGAAGACGACGATGACGTTAACCCCGGAGAACCCTTGGTAATCCGCCAGCATCTCCAGGAGCCGGTCGCGCGCGTTCTCAAGCTTCTCGTGCTTCAGCGCCGCCAGGTCCGGCCATGCGCCGATAATGTTATAGCCGTCGACGAGCAGGACGTCCTCACGCTTGTGCATGGCGCTGGCGCACGACTTCGTATAAGATGACGCCCGCCGCGACGGACGCGTTCAAGGAGTTGACGTTGCCGAACATCGGAAGCGACAGAATGAAGTCGCACTTCTCCCGTACGAGCCGGGACAGGCCCTTGCCTTCGCTCCCGATGACGATCGCGATCGGTCCCGTCAGCTTCGTCTGGTGGAAGCTTTGCGGTGCGCCCGCGTCCGCTCCGGCGATCCACAGTCCCGCTTCCTTCAGCTTCTCCATCGTCTGCACGAGGTTCGATACGCGCGCGACTCTGACGTACTCGACCGCGCCGGCGGACGTCTTCGCCACGACGGCGGTCAAGCCCGCGCTTCTGCGCTTCGGCACGATGACTCCATGAACGCCGGTGCAATCCGCAGTACGCAGAATCGAGCCGAGATTGTGCGGGTCCTCGATCTCGTCCAGCAGCACGATGAACGGCGGTTCGCCGCGCTCGGCCGCGAGAGCGAGCAAGTCTTCGACTTCGGCGTACGCGATCGGCGCCGCTTGAGCGACGACGCCTTGGTGCTGCATATCCGGCGCGAGCTGGTCCAGCTTGCGCTTGTCGACCATCTGCACGACGATGCCGCGCGCCTTGGCTTCTTCCATGATCGGTTGAATCAAGTGTTTCTGGGCTTGATTGAACAAGAATATCTTGTTCAGCGCCCGTCCCGCCTTCATCGCTTCGAGAACGGGATGCTTGCCGGCGATCATCTCCTCGTCGTCGGAACCTCCGCGTACGACGACGGCTTCGTCCGCATAGCCCTCATCCTCGCGCTCCCGAACCGTAGAGACCCGCGCCGCCGGAGCGACGGATTTCGAAGGCTCCGCGTTACGCTTATTGCCTCCGCCGCCGCCCGAACGGCTCCAGCCTTCCTTCCGCTTGTCCGCTCCCGGTCCTTGAGAATAAGGACGAGTCCGCCCTCCCGCCTGTCTCCCGCCTTCGTTACGATTGTTCATCTGCTATACTTCCTTTCTTCGAATCGGTCGAATGATCCGCCACGGCCGCTGCCGCGCCGTCGGCTTCCTCGAACGCGATCGCCACCAGCTGCTCCAGCCGGTCCTTCTCGCCCCGGTAATACAAGTAGCCGACCAAGCACTCGAGCGCCGTCGCGTGCCGGTAATCGGCGGGATCCGCGTTCTTCGGAGGCTGCCCGGACTTCGTATTGCGGCCGCGCCGCACGATGTCCGCTTCCTCCTCCGAGAGCAAGGGGTGCCAACGTTGCAGCAGCTTCGCCTGCGCGGCGGCGGACACGTACCGGGTCGCCGCCCGGTGCAGCTCGTGCGGTTTGCGAGCGCGTCCCGCGACAAGCCGTTGCCTAATATAGATCTCGAATACGGCGTCGCCAATGTAGGCGAGCACGACGGGATTCAGCAAATTGACCGGCGTGTCCGGCGGCAATACGGGAGCGATGACGGCAGGCACGCCGGCTTCGTTGCGCGGCTTCGTCATTTGCGCCGCCACCGCATGCCTTGCGGCGTGTCTTCCAATACGATGCCCCGCTCCGCCAATAAATCGCGGATTTCGTCCGCGCGCTTCCAATTGCGGCTCGCGCGCGCCTCCGCGCGCTCGGCGATCAGCGCGTCGACTTCCTCGTCCAGCAAGCCCGCTTCCGCTTGCGCCGGCAGCAAGCCGAGTACGTCGTCCATCGCTTCGATCCGCGCCAAAATCGCGAGCAGATCCGCTTCGCTTACCGACTCGCGCTGCAAGTAGGCGTTCGCCTCGGCGACGAGCCCGAACCATGCCGTGATCGCGTCCGGCGTGCCGAAGTCGCCGTCCATGCTATCGTTGAATTGCCGTTGAACTTCCGCAAGCCGCGCCTGCAGCGCCTCGTCCTTCGCGAGAGAGAGAGAGCCTTTCGCGACGGTGGACAACCGGTGCACGACGTTGTCGCGGCAGTTCGCGAGCCGTTCGACGCTTCTGTCCGCTTGGCGGAGAATCTCGTCGCTGAAGTTGAGCGGGCTACGGTAATGCGTCGCCAGCATCAAGTAACGGATCGATTCCTTCTTCGCCATCTTCAGCAGGTTCCGGACGCTAATGCCGTTGCCCAGCGACTTGGACATCTTCTGGTTGTCGATGTTCACGAAGCCGTTGTGCATCCAATAGCGGGACAGCGGCACTTCGGTCAGCGATTCGGATTGCGCGATCTCGCACTCGTGGTGCGGGAACTGAAGATCGTGGCCGCCGCCGTGAATGTCCAGCGTATCGCCTGCGTACTTGCGCACCATCGCGGAGCATTCGATGTGCCAGCCCGGACGGCCGTCGCCCCAAGGGCTCGGCCAGAAGATCTCGCCCGGCTTCGCCGCCTTCCACAAGACGAAGTCCTGCGGGCTTTCCTTGCGCTCGTCCACGTCGATCCGGATGCCGTACTGCAGTTCGTCCAAGTTCTTATGCGACAGCTTGCCGTATTCCGGGAACGTCGCCGTGCGGAAGTAGACGTCGCCGCCGTTCTCGTAAGCGGCGCCCTTCTTCACGAGCCCGTCGATGAAGTCGATGATCTCCGGAATCGTCTCCGTCACTCGCGGTTGGATCGTGGCCGGTCTCGCCCCTAGCCCGTCGCGGTCTTCCTTGAACGCGGCGATGAACTTCTCCGCCAGCTCCGGCACCGTAATGCCGAGCTCGTTCGCCTTGCGGATCATCTTGTCGTCGACGTCGGTGAAGTTCACGATGTAGTTGACCGCAAGCCCGATCGATTCCAAATACCGGCGGGCGACGTCGAAGAAGATAACCGGACGCGCGTTGCCGATATGGATGTAGTCGTATACGGTCGGTCCGCACACGTACATATTCACTTTGCCCGCTTCCCGGGGGACGAACGGCACTTCCGCTCTCGTCATGCTATCGTATATCCTGAGGTTCACGTAACCATGCTCCTTTTAAGCGTATTAAATGCGTATTAAATGTCGTATAGGTACGCGGCGCCTACCGCCTGCGCCGCCTTCTCGTCTTCCTTCTTCTGCTCTTCGTCTGAGCAGCCGCCCTCGCCCTTCAGCCGTTCGACTTCCCGCTTCAAGTCGTTGATCTCCTTCTGCATGAAGCGGAACGTCTCGATGACCGGATCGGGCAAGCTCGTATGGTCGAGTCGGTCGCCCACGCGCCGTCCGTCCCGCTTCACGACCCGTCCCGGTATGCCGACGACCGTGCTGTTCGGCGGCACTTCACGCAGCACGACCGAGTTCGCGCCGATGCTGGCGTTGTCTCCGACCGTGAACGACCCGAGCACTTTCGCGCCGGACGCGATGACGACGCGGTTGCCGATCGTCGGATGCCGCTTTCCTTTCTCCTTGCCCGTCCCCCCGAGCGTTACGCCCTGGTAGATGACGACCTCGTCGCCGATCTCGCACGTCTCTCCGATGACGACGCCCATCCCGTGGTCGATGAACAGCTTGCGCCCGATCTTCGCGCCGGGATGGATCTCGATGCCGGTGAAGAACCGGTTGATCTGCGAGATGAACCTCGCGATCGTGAACCACTTGTTCCGGTAGAAGAAGTGCGCCACACGGTGCGACCATATGGCATGCAAGCCCGAGTACGAGAAGATGATCTCGAACCGGCTTCGCGCCGCCGGGTCGTTCTCGAGTATCGCGTCGATATCTGATTTAACGTTGCTCCAGAATCCCATGTCCATTCCCCCATCTATTGCCGCGCCGTCAATGATTAAACCGGATGATCGCAAAATAAAAACGCCCCTGCAGCTTTCGCTGCAGAGACGTGTACTAGACGCGGTCCCACTCTGCTTGCGCCGACGTCGGACGTGCCGCGGATGCGGCGGCCGGACGTCGGCGAACTCGTTCAGTCGGTAACGGGGACTACCCGGCGCCGCTTACCCGGCTAACGCGACGCGCAACGCAACGGTTCCTTACCGGTGCCCGATGCTTCGTCGGCTCTCCAATCAGCGGCGCGGCTCCCAGGCGCAATTCGGTCTCGTCGGAATGGGGCGGCTCCCAGCCTAGGCCGCCTTCTCTGGACATTCGCGGGGCGAAACGTACTTTCCTGATCGTCGCACATGTTCGATATAAAGCTAAGTATATCCCAACGCCCTACGGGTGACAAGAGACGTTCGCGTCCTCGCATTCGCCGCAACCGAGCGTGCCAGTCGACTAGCCCAGACGCTTCAACACGCGATCCCGTCCGAGCAGCCAGATCGTGCCGTTCAGGTCCGGTCCGTGCATTTGTCCGGTCAACGCGATGCGGATCGGCATGAACAATCCTTTGCCCTTCACGCCGGTCTCGGTCTGAACTGCCTTGATCAGCGCCTTCATGTTGTCGACGGAGAAGCCTTCCTCTCCCGCCGCTTCCACTTGTCCGCGGAACGCCGCAAGAACGGTCGGCACCGTAGGCTCCGCCATCACCTGCTTCGCTTCCTCGTCAAGTTCCGGCAAGTCCGAGAAGAACAGATCCGAGAGCGATACGATCTCGGCGCCGAAGCGCAGATGGTCGCGGAACAGGCTCACGAGCGCGTTCGCCCAAGCCAGCTCTTGCTCGCCCGGCTCTTGGCTTAACCGCCCCGCCGCCTTCAGATGCGGCAAGCACAGCGCGACGACTTGCTCGTGCGACGCTTGCTTCACATAATGCTGGTTGATCCAGTTGAGCTTCGCCGTATCGAACACGGCAGGGCTCTTGGACAGCCGGCTCGCGTTGAAGATGCCGACGAGCTCCTCGCGCCCGTAGATCTCCTGTTCGCCCTCCGGCGACCAGCCGAGCAGCGTAATGAAGTTGAACAAAGCTTCCGGTAAGAAGCCGAGCTTGTCGTATTGCTCGATGAATTGAATGATCGATTCGTCGCGCTTGGACAGCTTCTTGCGCTGGTCGTTGACGATAAGCGTCATATGGCCGAATTCCGGCGGCGTCCAGCCGAACGCTTCGTAGATCATCAACTGGCGAGGCGTATTCGTGATATGGTCTTCCCCGCGCAGCACGTGCGTGATCGCCATCAGGTGATCGTCGACCGCGACCGCGTAGTTGTAAGTCGGAATGCCGTCCTTCTTGACGATGACGAAGTCGCCGAAGTCGTCGCCGCTGAACGAGATGTCGTTCTTGACCGTATCGTTCCACGCGTACGTCCGTCCCGCCGGCACCGTGAACCGCACGCTCGGCACGCGGCCTTCCGCCGCGAACTTCTCGCGATCGGCATCCGTCAGACCCCGGCAGCGTCCGGAGTATTTCGGCGTCTCGCCGCGCGCGGATTGCTCTTCGCGTTCCCGCTCCAGCTCTTCCTCGCTGCAATAGCACAAGTACGCTTGCTTGTTCTCGAGCAGCTTCGCCGTATGAGCGGCATAGAGATCGAGTCGCTCCGTCTGGCGGTAAGGGCCGTATTCGCCGACCTTGTCGACGCTCTCGTCCCAGTCGACGCCGAGCCACTTCAAGTAAGTGAGCTGGCTCTCTTCGCCGCCGGCGATGTTGCGCTTCAGGTCCGTGTCTTCGATGCGGATGATGAATTCCCCGCCGTGATGGCGAGCGAACAAGTAGTTGAATATCGCCGTGCGCGCGTTGCCGATATGCAGATGTCCCGTCGGGCTCGGCGCGTAACGTACGCGAACTTTAGTAGACATGATGATTCCCCCTTATCGAAATAACCCCGTTAAGCCTTCACCAGACAGACGACCGCTTGGGCCGCGATGCCTTCGCCGCGGCCGGTGAAGCCGAGCTTCTCGGACGTCGTCGCCTTCACGTTGACTTCGGACTCCTGGCCGCCGAGCGCCTTCGCGATGACCGCGACCATCCGCCCGATGTACGGCGCCATCTTCGGCGCTTGCGCGATGATCGTCGCGTCGACGTTGCCGAGCTTATAGCCCCGCTCTATCGCCAGCGCCCATACGCGCTCGAGCAGCTTGACGCTGTCCGCGCCTTCATAGGCCGGATCCGTATCCGGAAAATGCTTGCCGATATCGCCCAGCGCGAGCGCCCCGAGCACCGCGTCGCTAATCGCGTGCAGCAGCACGTCCGCGTCGGAATGACCGAGCAGCCCTTTCTCGTAAGGAATGTCGACTCCCCCGATAATGCACGGTCTGCCCTCCACGAGCTGATGCACGTCGAACCCTTGTCCTACTCGAATCATCGTCCGTTACTCCTCCTTAAGCCGCCGGGAGAGCAACAGCTCCGCGATCGGCAAATCTTCCGGCGTCGTTATTTTCAGATTGCTATAGTCTCCGTTCACGATGGCGACTTTGCGGCCCAGCCGCTCGAGCAGCATCGCGTCGTCCGTTGCCGCCGCCCCTTCCGCGCGCGCGAGCCGGTGCGCTTCCATGAGCTCCTCGCGGCGGAACGCCTGCGGCGTCTGCACGCCCCACAGCGTGCTGCGCTCCGGCGTCGCGACGATGTAACCCGCTCCGTCGGATACCTTGATCGTATCCTTCACGGGTACGGCGAGCGCCGAGGCGCCGTGTTCTTCCGCGGACCGGCAGCACGCTTCGATCTGCTCGGGCGTTACGAGAGGCCGCGCCGCGTCATGGATGAGCACGCCTTCCGTCCGCAGCGCCGACAGCCCGATATAGACGCTGTCTTGCCGCTCCGCTCCGCCGCGCACGATCGCGCCCACCTTCGCGAAGAGTCCGTCCCGTACGATCGCCTCGATGCGGGACTCTTCTCCCGGCGCGACGACGATCGCGACGGAAGAGACCGCCGCGCACGACTCGAACGCCGCTAGCGCATGAGCGAGCACCGGGCGTCCGCCTAACGGCAAGTATATTTTGTTATCCGCCGAGCCCATCCGGGTTCCCCGACCCGCGGCGACGACGACCGCTCCCCAATCCATCCGAACGATTCTCCTCTGCAAGGCCGATATGTAAACGTAAGAAAGACGGGACCGTAACGCGCGTCCCGCCCGTATTCTTCCTATCATACCCTGTCAGAGCGCTTTTTCCAATAGCTTCGGCTTCGCGAAGATCATCCGGCCCGCCGACGTCTGGAGCACGCTCGTCACGAGCACCTCCATCGTCGTGCCGATGAAGTCCCGGCCGCCTTCCACCACGATCATCGTGCCGTCGTCCAAGTACGCGACGCCTTGTCCGTGCTCCTTGCCGTCCTTGATCACCTGAACGACGATCTCCTCGCCGGGAAGCACGACGGGCTTGACCGCGTTCGCGAGATCGTTAATGTTGAGCACCGACACGCCCTGCAGCTCGCACACCTTGTTCAGGTTGAAGTCGTTCGTGACGACTTTGCCCTTCATCGCCTTCGCCAGCTTCACCAGCTTGCTGTCCACTTCGCCCGGTTCTTCGTTCACGTCCTCGTAGATGAGCACCCGAACGTCGAGCTCCTTCTGGATTTTGTTCAGAATGTCGAGGCCCCTGCGGCCGCGGTTGCGTTTGAGCAAGTCGGACGAGTCCGCGATATGCTGCAGCTCCTCGAGCACGAATTCAGGGATGACCAACGTTCCTTCGATGAAGCCCGTCTTGCAGATGTCCGCGATACGTCCGTCGATGATTACGCTCGTGTCGAGTATCTTGTGTTCCTCGAAGCGAGGGCCCTCGTCTTTGCCGGTCTCCGCGACTTTGCGCGAACGCAGCAGATCGCCGAGTTCTTCCCGCTTGCGCATGCCGACCCGGATGCCGGCGTAGCCTAGCGTCAGCGCCGTCGCCGCGGCCAGCACTTCTCCGATATGGGGGATATCGGTCACGAACGGATACAGGAAGGACGATAGCGCAAGACCGAACGTTAAGCCCACCGAGCCCGACAGCAGATCTCCCATCGGGAATACGGAGAGCCGGTCGATTCCCCGTTGCACCGCGCGGGCGAGCGGATTCGCGATCGACGAAGCAAGCATGAGGCCGACGAACGCCCCTACGGCCGTCGCGAATAGATTGCCCGAGCCGGAGCTCGCTCCGATGAGCGGATCGAGCAGCTGCGCGCCGCCGTTCGTCCGCCATGCCGACATTTGTTGCCCGAGCAGGGCCCCGATCAGCACGCCGGCGATTTGAATGACTCTTCTCATCATCATTAATGATTCACTCCTAACTTGTAAAAAGGTCGCAATTATCGTTACTAGTATGTTCCAATTTTCGGAAAGCTAATCGCCCTTCCGGGCCGTTCATTAAAGTTCGCCCATTTTACGATCTTCTTTTGAATTTCCCTTCTCCTTGCTCTATAATGAGAGGTGGAAAAGTAAATTAAAGGTAACCGAGGTGGGAACGGATGAGCGCACCTACGCTCCAGCAATTCCAGAGTCAGGTGTCGGAACTGTTGCTCCGTCATCGCAGCTTGCTCGATGTCGTAACCAAGTACAGCCAATCCAATGCATCCGTCAATCGGGCCGTAGCCAAGTCGATCACCGAGTGCGGCTGCATCGAACTTAACGCAAGGAACCAAGGCTTTTCCGCCGATATGGAGCTCGACCAAGCGCATCGGCAATCCAAGTCCCATATGGAAGGCCAGTTGTGCGAGCATTGCCAGGAGGCCATCCGGAACGAGCTGGGCAAGAACCTGTTCTACATGTCCGCGCTATGCAACGCGCTGGACATCAACCTGCAGGATGTCGTCAACAAAGAAGCCGAGAAGTGCTCGACGCTAGGATGGTTCAATTTAACTTAATAGCTTCGTCATACGTAGAAAGACGCCTCCGACTCCGCTCGCCGCGGGTGGAGGCGTCTTTGTATTCGCTAAAAAAGCACCGGAAACCCTCATTCGGGTTGTCCGATGCTTTCGGAGTATTCGCGTTTAAGCGCTGTGCTTGGATTGGGATTCTTCCTCTTCTTCGTGACCGTGGCGTCTTTTGTTACGCAATCGTCTTGGCAATAGCCGTTCAACGTTTTTTTTTAGGCCCCAGAGCGCGTAGACGAGCAGCAGCGCGAGGATGACTTTCGGAATCGCTTCTTGGAACAAGTACGCGAGCACCGCGGCGCCGGCGACGACGATCGGAATCGACCACATGGCCGCCTTCGGCAATCCGAGCTTCTTGAAGTTCGGATACTTCATGTTGCTGACCATCAAGAACGATAACGCCAGGGTGCTGATCAGGAGCAGCGAGTAATGAAGTTCCGAGTGGAACAACGCCAACGTCGCGAGCACGCCGCCCGCCGCCGGAATCGGCAAGCCGATGAAGTAGCCGGGAATACCGTCGATGACGTTGAAACGCGCAAGGCGAAGGGCGCCGCAGATCGGGAAGATCGCCGTTACGATCCAAGCCATCGCGGGGCTTACGTCCAAGAACGCGGCTTGATACATAATGAACGCGGGCGCGACCCCGAAGGAGATGACGTCCGATAAGGAATCCAATTCTTTGCCGAACTCGCTTTGCGCGTTAAGCGCGCGCGCGACCCGACCGTCCAGCCCGTCCAGTAGCATGGCGATGATCACCAGCAGTGCCGCACTGTTCGGTTCGTCGTTGAACGCCATTATAATCGCGATCACGCCCAGGAACAGGTTCCCGATGGTGAACAAATTCGGAATCGATTTCGTGATCATGGTTGCCACCTCGACTTTACTATGCCCTATGGGACTGAAGGTTAAGCGCCGCGCATGGGCGCATCAAATGTTGGCGAATCGTGATGAAAGACCAGCTTCAATTGTAGTCCCGTTAAATCTGTCTGTCAATAAACACCTGTTCTTGAATTCGTTTCAGACCTTCCTTGATCGTCCGCGCGCGCACTTCGCCGATGCCGTCGACCTCGTCCAGCTCTTCGATCGAAGCCATGACGATATGCGGCAGCGCGTTGAACCGGTCGACCAGGTTGTGAATGATGATGCTCGGCAGTCTCGGAATTTTGCTCAGCATGCGGTAGCCGCGCGGCATGAGCCCTTCTTCCGCCACCGTGCTGAGCGAAGGATAGCCCAGCAGACGGATAAGCAGCGCCGAATCGAGCAATTCCTCGGACGACAGCTTGCGGACCGCCGCTTGGATCTCCTTCGCCTTCTCGTCGCTGTCGTCCTTCGCGTAGTCCTTCAGCAGCAGCCACGCCTCTTCCTCCGCCGTGCCGACCAGCTCTTCCTTCTGCATGCTGATGAGCCGGCCTTCGTTGCCGAGCTCGAGCACGTAGCGATTGATCTCGGTCTTGATCCGAAGCACCATTTCGGCCCTCTGGAATACGTGGGCGACCTCATGCATGGTAACCAATTCTTCGTATTCTAATGCGGACAAATTCGTCAGCGCCTGGGTAAGCACCGCGCGGTACTTCTCCAGCGTCTGGATCGCCTGGTTCGCCTTCGTCAGGATAACGCTCATATCCTTCAGCGTATATCGCAAGTTGCCCTGATATAAGGTAATGAGGTTGCGCCGCTGCGAGATCGAGACGACCAGCTTGCCCGTCTGCTTCGCGACGCGCTCCGCCGTCCGGTGGCGAATGCCCGTCTCCGTCGAGGTAATCGTATGGCTCGGGATGAGCTGCGTATTCGCGTACAGAATCCGTCTCGCGTCTTCGCTAAGAATAATCGCCCCGTCCATCTTCGCGAGCTCGTATAAGTAGTTCGGGCTGAAGTCGCAATTAATGGAGAAGCCTCCGTCCACGACTTCCATCAGCTCCGGGCTGTTGCCCACGACGATGAGAGCGCCGGTCTTGGCGCGCAGCACGTTCTCCAGACCGGCGCGAAAAGGGGTGCCCGGCGCCACGATCTGCAGCAGTTGATCCATCTTCTCTTGCTGCACCTGTTCTTTATCCTTGTGCTCTTTCTCTTTGGCATCTTTCATGATGTTAGCGATACCCCCTATTCCAACGCTGCTTTGAGCGCTTCGGCGACCGACTTGACCCCCCGCAGCTCGATACCCGCCGGCGGCTGCCAGCCCTTCATGCTCGCTTCCGGCAGGATGACCCGCTTGAAGCCGAGCTTGTGCGCTTCCTTCACCCGCTGCTCCGCTCTCGATACCGCCCGCACTTCGCCCGTCAATCCTACTTCGCCGAACACGACGTCGTAAGGCCGCGTCGGCATGTCTTTGAAGCTTGACGCCAAGCTGACCGCCGCGGCCAGATCGGCCGCAGGCTCGTCGAGCTTGACTCCCCCCGCGACGTTCAAGTACGCGTCCTGGTTCTGCAGGAACATGCCCATTCGCTTCTCCAGCACCGCGATGACGAGCGACATGCGGTGATGATCCAGTCCCGACGACATCCGGCGAGGCGATGGAAAATGCGTGGGCGCAACGAGCGCCTGCAGCTCGACGAGAACCGGCCGCGTGCCTTCCATGCTCGCCACGACGGTCGACCCGGATACGCCGAGCGGCCTCTCGGACAGGAACAGCTCCGACGGATTCGTCACTTCGCGAAGGCCGTCCTCCGTCATATCGAAGATGCCGATCTCGTTCGTCGAACCGAAGCGGTTCTTCACCGCGCGCAAGATGCGATAGGAATGATGGCGTTCGCCCTCGAAATACAGCACGCAGTCTACCATATGCTCGAGCAGGCGCGGACCCGCGATCGCTCCTTCCTTCGTCACGTGGCCGACGAGCACGGTCGCGACTCCGTTCACCTTGGAGATGCGCATGAAATGCGCGGTACACTCCCGGACCTGCGCCACGCTGCCCGGCGCGGAGGCGATCTCCGGCCGATAGACGGTCTGAATCGAGTCGATGACGAGGAAGTCGGGCTCGACTTCCGTAATCGCTTCCTCGATGACCTCGAGATTCGTCTCGCACAGCACGTATAACCTATCGTTAAGCGCGCCCAGCCGATCGGCGCGCAGCTTCGTCTGGCGAACCGATTCTTCCCCCGAGACGTACAATACCTTCAACCCTTGCGCGGATAGCGCGTGCGACGTCTGCAGCAACAGCGTCGACTTGCCGATGCCAGGGTCTCCGCCTACGAGCAGGAGCGATCCCGGCACGAGTCCGCCGCCGAGCACACGGTTCAGCTCGGACAAGCCGGTCGGGACGCGCGGTTCGCGCCCGCTTTCTATATCTATGATCGAACGCGCCTTTTCTTTCGTACGATGAAGTCCGCCCCGTCCGACCGGCCCTTTGACGACGGTCTCCGTCTCCTCGACCATCGTGTTCCAGGCGCCGCAGCCCGGGCATTTGCCTAGCCACTTCGGAGATTCGGTGCCGCATTCGGTGCAAGCGAACTTGCTCTTGATCTTGGCCATGGACTGGTACTGCCCCTTCCTTCTATACCTAGAAGTTTACCATGTCCTGGGCGCAAGAGAAACCTTAACGGAACCATTTCCATGCCAGCCAGACAAGCAAGACAAGTACGATCAGGCCGCCGGACATCCAGACCAGCGCCATGAACAGCTTCAGGAATACGATGAGCAATACGACGGCAATTATACCTCCGAGCAGATTGTGAATGAGACCGCTCCAGCCGCTGCCGCCTTTTCTACGAAACATGGGCACTCTTCTCCCTTCATGCGGACATGCAAAAACTCCCCGCGCCAATCGCCGAAATCGGCGGCACGGGGAGCTTTCTTACCGCAATGCGCTTACGCTAGCTTATGACTAGCCAAGCCCAAGGGTGAAGCTTGCGGCGAATCTATCGTTCGCGGCATTAAATAATTAGTTGCTTATGTCGTTATCTAACGCAACTCAGCTATTGGACGCGACCTCGTCCTTCTGTCTGACGACTAAGCCGCCTTCCTCCTCGTCGATGACGAGCGTGTTGCCTTTGTTGATCTTGCCCAAGAGCAGATCCTCGGACAAGCGGTCCTCGATATGCTTCTGGATCGCGCGGCGAAGCGGTCTGGCGCCGTACTGCGGATCGAAGCCTTCCTTGGCGAGGAAGTTCTTCGCGGCTTCGGTAAGGTCGAAGCTGATGTCGTGCTCGACCAGGCGCTTGCGAAGGTCGTTGGCCATCAGCGTCACGATCTGGGCGATATGCTCTTCGCCGAGCGGGTGGAAGACGATCGATTCGTCGATCCGGTTCAGGAACTCCGGACGGAACGACTTCTTCAGCTCTCCGAGCACTTTGTCCTTCATGTTCTGGTAGTCGCGGCCCGCGTCTTGGGAAGCCGTGAAGCCGAGCGTGGAGTTCTTCTTGATCTGCTCCGCGCCGACGTTGGACGTCATTATGATCAGCGTGTTGCGGAAGTCGACGGAACGGCCTTTCGAGTCCGTCAGACGGCCGTCCTCGAGCACTTGCAGCAGCACGTTGAACACTTCCGGATGCGCCTTCTCGATTTCGTCCAGCAGGACGACCGAGTACGGCTTGCGGCGGACTTTCTCGGTGAGCTGGCCGCCTTCCTCGTAGCCGACGTATCCCGGAGGCGCTCCGACGAGACGGGACGTGGAGTGCTTCTCCATGTACTCCGACATGTCGATTCGGATGACCGCGTTCTCGTCGCCGAACATCGCTTCGGCGATGGCGCGGGCCAGCTCCGTTTTACCTACGCCCGTCGGACCGAGGAAGATGAACGAGCCCATCGGACGCTTCGGATCCTTCAGGCCGGCGCGGGCGCGCCGGATAGCGCGGGCGACCGACTTGACCGCTTCTTCTTGGCCGATGACGCGGTCGTGCAGAATACTCTCCATCTTCAGCAGTCGCTCGGTCTCTTCCTCCGCGAGCTTGCTGACCGGAATACCGGTCCAGCTGGCGACGACTTGAGCGATATCCTCCGGCGTCACCTCGGAATCGGTGCGTCCTTGCTTCTCTTTCCATTGGTTCTTCGTCATGTCGAGCTCTTCGCGAATTTTCTGTTCCGTGTCGCGAAGCGCCGCCGCCTTCTCGAACTCCTGGCTTTGCACCGCGGCGTCCTTCTCCTTGCGGATATCCTCGAGACGCGATTCGAGCTGCTTCAAGTTCGGCGGTACCGTATACGAGTTCAGGCGCACCTTGGATCCGGCCTCGTCGATGAGGTCGATCGCTTTGTCCGGCAGGAACCGGTCGGTAATGTAGCGGTCGGACAGCTTCACGGCAGCGACGATGGCGTCGTCCGTAATCTTCACGCGATGATGCGCTTCGTAACGGTCGCGCAAGCCGTGAAGGATCTGAATCGCTTCGTCAGGCGTAGGTTGATCGACCGTGATCGGCTGGAACCGGCGCTCGAGCGCGGCGTCCTTCTCGATATACTTGCGGTATTCGTCCAGCGTCGTCGCGCCGATGCATTGCAGCTCGCCGCGGGCGAGCGCGGGCTTCAGGATGTTGGACGCGTCGATCGCGCCCTCCGCGCCGCCTGCGCCGATGAGCGTATGCAGCTCGTCGATGAACAGGATGACGTTGCCGGCTTGACGGATTTCGTCCATGATCTTCTTCAAGCGGTCCTCGAATTCGCCGCGGTACTTCGTGCCCGCCACGACGGAACCCATGTCGAGCGTCATGACGCGCTTGTCGCGCAGCGTCTCCGGAATCTCGTTATTGATGATGCGCTGCGCGAGTCCTTCGGCGATCGCCGTCTTGCCGACGCCCGGCTCGCCGATGAGCACCGGATTGTTCTTCGTCCGGCGGGACAGCACTTGAATGACGCGCTCGATCTCCTTCGCGCGGCCGATGACCGGATCGATGTTGCCGTCGCGCGCGCTGGCCGTCAAGTCGCGAGCCAAGCCGTCTAGCGTCGGCGTGCTGACGTTCGCGGACGGACCGTGACTCGATTGTACGCTCTCGTTGCTGCCTAGCAGTTGAAGCACTTGTTGGCGCGCCTTGTTCAGGCTGATGCCGAGATTATTCAGTACGCGCGCCGCGACGCCTTCGCCTTCGCGGATGAGGCCGAGCAGAATATGCTCCGTGCCCACGTACGTATGTCCTAGTTTACGCGCTTCGTCCATCGACAGTTCGATGACCTTCTTGGCGCGCGGCGTGTATGCGATGTTGGTCGGCTGCTCTTGTCCGCGACCGATCAGGGATTCCACCTCGTCCTGGATTTTCTCCAATCCGAGACCGAGCGCGATGAGCGCCTTCGCGGCGATGCTCTCTCCTTCGCGAATCAGGCCGAGCAGAATATGCTCCGTGCCGATATTGTTGTGTCCCAGGCGTACAGCTTCTTCCTGAGCCAATGCTAACACCTTCTGCGCGCGTTCAGTGAATCTTCCGAACATCATGAGACAACACCTCCCTAATAGAATTAGAATAAAACATTTATGAATGAGTTGCCAGTCTCGAACGAATAAATCGGGCTCGCGACCGGTCTCTCTCCTCCGGAGTCATCGCTTCGCCGAACGTCATCTGCAGGAATCCCGGCTGCGTCGCGACGAGCAATTCGTTCAGGATGCGGTCGTTCAGTTCCGGCATTAAGCCGAGATGGACGCCGAGCCGCAGATCCGACAGCCGCTGCGCCGCTTCCTTCGAATCCATGATGATCGCTTGCGACAGCACGCCGTAAGAGCGGCGGACGCGGTCCTCTACCCTGGGACCGTTCTCCGCGAGGAGCTTGCCTCTGGCGGACCTCTCGTGCTCGATCATCTGCTTGGCGACTTGATGCAAGTTCTCGATGATCTCTTGCTCGGATTGTCCGAGCGTAATCTGATTCGATACCTGGAACAGGTTTCCTGTCGCTTCGCTGCCTTCGCCGTACAGACCTCGCACGGCCAAGCCGACTTGCGTGACGGCAGTCAGGATACGGTTAATCTGGCCGGTCATGACGAGCGCCGGCAAGTGCATCATCACGGAAGCCCGGATACCGGTTCCAACGTTCGTGGGACAGCTCGTTAAGTATCCGTGCTTCTCGTCGAACGCGTAGTCGACCTGCTCTTCGAAGATGTCGTCGATCTTCGTTGCCCGATCCCACGTCTCCCGGATGTGGAAACCGGGACTTAAACATTGAATGCGAAGATGGTCTTCTTCGTTAATCATAATGCTCACGTCTTCGTTATTGCTTAATATTAATGCGCCGTCCCGCGATTCATTCGCCAAGTTCGGGCTAATCAGATGTTTCTCGACCATGACCAGCTTCTCGAGCTCGGTCAGCTCCGAGAGCCGAATCCGCTCCAGCTGTCCGAGACCGTTCAGCCTGCCGCTCTCCGCCACGCCGAGCAGCTGCTCGGATACGGACGAGGCGTGCGTCGGCGTCGCCATCATGGGAAAAGGCATTCCCCGCAAGTTGCGGGCGATGCGTACGCGGCTGCTGATCACGACGTCGGTATCCGCGCCTTCGGCTTCCATCCATTCGCTAAGCGCGTGATTCACATATTTACGATTCGCCACTTGCGCCTTACCTGCCTTTCAGCTGCTCATTTCTTTCTCTAGCTCGCGGATGCGGTCGCGCAGTTGCGCCGCGGATTCGAAGTCCTCGCGCTCGATGCGCCCCTGCATCTCCTTCTTCAACCGATCGATCTCGCGCTTCGTCTTGAGACGGCCGCCCGCTCGCTTCGGCACTTTTCCGACATGGACGGTATTGCCGTGAACCCGTTTGAGTAGCGGATCCAACCGTTCCGCGAACTGCTTGTAGCAATGGCTGCAGCCGAAACGTCCGATTTTGCTGAATTGCGCGTAGGTCATGCCGCACGTCTCGCATTTGACCGCTTGTTGCTTCGCGGCCGCGTTCGCGCCGGCCGATTCGAAGTCGAGCAACCCGGAGATCAGGTTATGGATGGAGAATCCGCTTGACGTGCCGGGTATCAATTCGCCCTTGTCCCTCGCGCACGATTCGCAAATATGCAGCTCCGTCTTCTCCCCGTTAACGATTTTCGTAAAATGCAGCGTAGAAGGTCTCTTGCCGCACTCCTGGCATTGCATGGCATCGCCTCCTTTCCTAAGTACGAGCTACTTGGCAAGCAGCGTAACGAGCATCGCCCTAAGCAGCTTGGCGCGAATCTGGTCTCTTAGCGGCAGACCGAGCGCCAACGTCTCGCGTGTTATCGCCGCGCGGATCAGCCGGGCTTCGCGCTCCGAGAGGAAGTCGGCCTCCTCTAATTGGTATATTAACCCTTCCGCGGCAGTTTGATCGATCTCCGCGCCGACCGTATGGGCCACGTGCCGCTGGAGCGTCTCCAGGGACGGCAAATCGACCCGCTGAATGCGGATGTAACCCCCGCCGCCGCGCTTGCTCTCCACGTGGTAGCCCTTCTCGAGCGTGAAGCGCGTGCTGATCACGTAATTGATCTGTGACGGCACGCAGGAAAACTTATCGGCCAATTCGCTCCTTTGGATTTCGACGGAACCTTCCGAGCTGCCCTGCAAAATTTGCTTTAAGTAATGTTCGATTAGATCAGAAATGTTACGCATCGCTCATCTCCTTCCGGAGTCATCGCCATCTTGTTCGTCGGTCGACGGTTACTTCTTCTGACTTTGACTTTCTTTGACTATAACCTCATTATACGCATTATCAGATTATTTGCAACTCTGTCGGGCTCATGCAGTTCCTGAAATGAAGTATTCGCAAAAAACGGGCGGATTAGTTACGGGAAGCAAGTGGGGAATCGAGGTTGTCGGAGATGGCCGCGCGAACGACAAAAACCGCCCCTAAGGACGGTTCTCGAATGTATATATGGCTTGCGCCTTGAAAACTGGATGCGAAACAAAGCGTTGGTGAAAGTTTGAAACATCCGTGGCCATCCGTGTCATTAGGATAAGCCCTCGACCGATTAGTACTCGTCAGCTGCACGCGTTGCCGCGC
>NZ_JBHTGV010000021.1:0-63764 GCF_042675445.1 Cohnella sp. GCM10027633
ACTTCTGGTCTGGTGATGATTGCGGAGGGGTTCCACGCGTACCCATCCCGAACACGACCGTTAAGACCTCCAGCGCCGATGGTACTTGGACCGCAGGGTCCTGGGAGAGTAGGACGTTGCCAGGCTGAAGTCATCCTTACATTCCCTGATAGCTCAGTTGGTAGAGCACTCGACTGTTAATCGAGTTGTCACAGGTTCGAGTCCTGTTCGGGGAGCCATTATGGAGAGGTGTCCGAGTTGGTCGAAGGAGCACGATTGGAAATCGTGTAGGCGCCTAAAGCGTCTCGAGGGTTCGAATCCCTCTCTCTCCGCCATAATGCATTCGTAAATTCGTAAGGCAAGCAGTAGACGGCATGGCCCCTTGGTCAAGCGGTTAAGACACCTCCCTTTCACGGAGGTAACAGGGGTTCGAATCCCCTAGGGGTCACCATCTTCCCTCGATCACGAATTACCATTAATTGAGGGTTGCAAAAGGGTGGCGATATCGGTTATGATATGAAAGTCGCCTTAAGGAAACCGAATACTTAACATCGACGCGGGGTGGAGCAGCCCGGTAGCTCGTCGGGCTCATAACCCGAAGGCCGCAGGTTCAAATCCTGCCCCCGCAACCAATCTTCTCGGATGATGACCGAGGCAACAATGCGGAGCCGTGGTGTAGTGGCCTAACATGCCTGCCTGTCACGCAGGAGACCGCGGGTTCGAATCCCGTCGGCTCCGCCACTTTAATCAAGGCTCGATAGCTCAGCTGGTAGAGCAGAGGACTGAAAATCCTCGTGTCGGCGGTTCGATTCCGTCTCGAGCCACCATCCAAAACTTCATCTACAACATGCCGACTTAGCTCAACTGGTAGAGCAACTGACTTGTAATCAGTAGGTTGGGGGTTCAAGTCCTCTAGTCGGCACCAGCTTTATCTTAAGTCGTGGAGGCTTAGCGAAGTGGCCAAACGCGGCAGACTGTAAATCTGTTCCTCACGGTTCGGTGGTTCAAATCCATCAGCCTCCACCAGCTTTATCTTAGGGGCATAGTTTAAGGGTAGAACAGCGGTCTCCAAAACCGTTAGTGTGGGTTCAATTCCTGCTGCCCCTGCCAACTGAATTTACATGGCGATCGTGGCGAAGTGGTTAACGCATCGGTTTGTGGATCCGACATTCGGGGGTTCAATTCCCCTCGATCGCCCCATTTTTATCTACATAGGGGTTTAGCCAAGCGGTAAGGCAACGGACTTTGACTCCGTCATCCTAGGTTCGAATCCTGGATCCCCTGCCATTTTTATGCGGAAATAGCTCAGTGGTAGAGCATCTCGTTGCCAACGAGAAGGTCGCGGGTTCGAATCCCGTTTTCCGCTCCATCAGAATACCGAATCCAGATCAATGTTACTACACATTGCGCGGAAATAGCTCAGTGGTAGAGCATCTCGTTGCCAACGAGAAGGTCGCGGGTTCGAATCCCGTTTTCCGCTCCACTCGTTTTTACTCGGCGCCATAGCCAAGTGGTAAGGCAGAGCTCTGCAAAAGCTTTACCCCCAGTTCGAGTCTGGGTGGCGCCTCCAATAACTGAATATACGCGCCCTTAGCTCAGCTGGATAGAGCGTTTGACTACGAATCAAAAGGTCAGGAGTTCGAATCTCTTAGGGCGCGCCACTTTTAAATTATGCCGGTGTGGCGGAATGGCAGACGCGACGGACTCAAAATCCGTTTCTTGAGAGGGAGTGGGGGTTCGAGTCCCTTCACCGGCACCATAATTTAAACAGACGACTTCAGGATACTTAACCTGAGGTTTTTTTGTCTTTATAGGGAAAAGCCGATCGGGTACGATACCGATCGGCTTCGTAACGTTATTAAGGGGTTACCATTCGAGATTGATCAGCTTGTTCGTCGCGTTCGTCCCGTTGAACGAACGAAGCGTCGCGCCGGTAACTTGCACATTGGAGAACGAAGTCGAGGCATTAACCGTCAGCGTCAGCGCATGTCTGCGCAGGCCGGCCGGTACCGCCGATAGATCGAGCGTAATCTGCAGCGTATTGCCGGATAGCGATGAGGTAACGGTAACGGCATCCCGTACCTTCAAGTATTCGTACACTTCCTGCAACGGAGCCATCCAGACGCGGTCGGAACCGCCGCTGCCGTACGTATTCGCGACGTATTCCATGAGACCGCGGAAAGCGGCCGGCGTCATGCCCCCGCCCCAGTTCTGAACGGCGATGTCATGGGTGAAATCATTGATCCAATAATGGTTGCCGTTCACGCTGCTAGCCGCGGCCGCATCGATCTTGGCCGTATTCAAAGAAGTAACGGAGTTGCGGTATAGCTTGAACGGTCCGGCAGCAAGCGCCGCATCGACTTTCAGGCCTCCGTTGAATCCGGGCAATTCGTACGCTTGGTCGTAGAGCGCGACGTTGCCGTTATCCAGCGCCGGCTGATAGTAGTTCTTGTCGCCGGTCGGAACGACGAAGTGAGTCATCTCGAATCCGATATTGTTCTGAACGATGGAGGTATTCTGCGTCACTTGGCTGGTATAGGCGGCGGCGGAGCCTAGTCCGGTCGCATGCTGAAAGCTGTGATTCAGAATGTCCCAGCCTGCATCGAACAGTTGCTGCACCTTGGACCAGCTCAAGTAAGCGTCATAGATGGAGGAGTTCGCATTCGCGACGACCGAATTTCCGTTAATCGCTACGCCTGCCTTGAACGCGACGTTATTACCCGCACCATCCGTGTAAAATAAGCCGTTCGACGTCGTTCCGTCCTTGAGCGTGCCGCCATGAAGCAACTTGTACATCATGGAATAGCCGCTCTCGGGCGTATCATCCTGAGTGAAGCTGTAGGCGAAGTCTTTGTTATACTTCAATACGGCTTTGTGCACGGAAGCAGCGCTTGCCGCGCTATCGAACTGTAAAGTCACCGTAGCGGTATCGTCGCCCGTCGCTACCGGTAAGGTGTCCCGACTGGCGACATTGGACAGCGCGGACGTATTCGCGGCTCCGTCGGACGTCTTGAGAGCGAAGTAATACGTCGTCGCGACGCTCAATCCTCCGATCGTCATCGACTGCGCCGAGCCTGCGACTTGAGGGGACGGTTCGCCGATCGCCTGCGTCGCGTTTGCCCAGTTGGCGCCCGTGATCGGCGAAATGCTGTAACGTAAGTCGTAAGCTACAGCCGTGCCGTTCGTGCCGTCGTTACCGGGTGCGGTCCAGGCTAGATCGATCGAATTAAAGGATGAGGAAGTAGCGGCAAGATCAGAGACGGCTGCCGGAGCGGTCGTATCTGCTCCGGCGGAAGGCGTCCCGTATAGGACGATCTCGGACATGTTGGACGTCTTGCTTGCCATCGATAAGCGTACGTACCGTGTCGTAACCGAGACGGCGTGAGGCTTCCACGCGTTATACGAGCCAAGATCGTCGGTGAACAACAACGTCCATGACGTCGACGGGCTGCCGGCGAACACCTTGAAATCGCCGATGTCGTTAACGTCGCGAAGATAGACGTGCGTCAGATCGTAGCTCTGTCCGAGATCGATGTAAGCATAGAGCGGATAACTCGATGCGTTATACCCGCCGAACCAGGATTGATTCGGCGCGCCGCCGGTTCCGCCGAGCGGGTCTCCCGCGGCGGATTGTTCATTGACGAGCAACGTCGGATCGCCGACGCTCGATTCGTTGACGACCATCGACGCGTTCAACGAAATCTTCGTGCCGGCGGCGTTCGCGGCGGGGATTTCCGGTCCGAACAGGCTCCCTAGCCATACCATTGCCGCCATACAGGCGATTAACGCGGAAACCAAAGCTTTTCTCATTATTTCGTGCCTCCTTGTCAGATTGGGCTTGCAGCTATATTCTAATAGGCAGGAAGAAGGCGATTATAGGGCATCCTCTCTGGATTGGTTATCCTTTGTCGCCTTCCTTGCATAAGGAGCGAGATGAGATGGTTCATACTACGGTGGATTTAGCCGACGTAGAGGCGCATGCCAAGTTGTTGATCGACAGTTACGCCCGGTTGACCGGGAAGTCGTTGATCGGCGGGGGAAGAGGCGCGGCTAGTGAGGCCGAAGCGTTATTCGAAGCGCCGTACGCATTGTTATCGCACGGTACGGAAGCCGATCCGATCTTGAACTTCGGCAATCGGCAAGCTTTGACGTTATGGGAGATGGATTGGCCTTCGTTCACGTCGATGCCGTCGAGATTGACCGCGGAGCCTACGCTGAGGGCCGATCGGACGAAGTTGCTGGAGGACGTCAAGCGACAGGGGTACTCCGACGGATATAGGGGGATTCGAATCGCAAGCAGCGGCAAGCGGTTCGAGATTATCGACGCGGTCGTCTGGAACGTCGTCGACGCGGAAGGCGTCTACCGGGGGCAAGCCGCGATGTTTCCGTTATGGGGAGATGCGCGGCAAGCAGACAATTATTAGACAAACTCACAATTATCTCACCGAAAACTAACGGTTTCACCCCTACTTTCATTACATTCTGACGATACCATTGGATCTAACGGTTCATAATCTTAGAATGGGTGTGATTCGGTTGGGGAACATTCGGTTGTCTTATAAATTGTTCGCGTCGTTGGCGATCGCTCTGCTGATGCTTATCGCAACGAACGGAATGGGAATCAGGAATTTGGACAAAATGTCCGGCAATCTCATTCAAACGCTGTACGAGGAAACGTACCGGGGATCGGATTTGCTGCTGAACGCGGACCGGGATATGTATCAGGCGCTTTTGGACGAGCATACGATGAGCGGATCGGAACCGGGGACGGATACGTACGATTCCGCGCTTCGATCGTACGAGGAGAACGTCGCGCAAGTAGCGAAACGGGTAGCGGACGCGAAAAGGATCTTCGAAGGAAACGCGGCGACGTACGATAAAATGAAGCACGAGACGAGCGGTAACGCGTTCTTCGATAGCTTCGCGACGTTCGAGAACAACTTCGGGACGTGGACCGGCGCGGTAAAGGAAATGCAGGACGATACGACTCGCACCGTCGTTGACGAGGCGTCGTTCCAAACGGCCAGAGAAAGCTTGAACGAGCTCGAAGAGATGCTCGTCGTTCACGCGGAGCTGCATATCGAAGAAGCGAAGAAGGACAATCGCAATATGACGTGGGGGCTGGTCATCGCCGTCTTGTTGTCCATCGCAGTCGTCACGAGCTTCGGACAGAGGATATTCCGGTCGATCATACGGACGATCAAGCAGACGGTCCACGTAACGGAGCAAGTGGCGGGAGGCAATCTGCAAGTCGACCCGATCGTCGTCCGCTCGAAGGACGAGCTCGGTCAGCTATCGATGTCCATTAACCGGATGACGGAAAGCCTTAGAGAGATGATCCACCGGATCATGGCATCTTCGACCAGCTTGACGGAAGCGTCTAGACAAATATCGGCCGCCACGGAAGAGATCTCGGACGGCGCTACGAACCAAGCGAGCAATTCGCAGCACGTCATGGAACTGTTCAAGGAGCTGTCGTACGCGATTCAGACGGTAGCGGTCAATGCCGAGAGCACGGCCGAGTTGGCCGAAGAGACGGTTTCGATCGCAGGCGACGGAGCCGACGCGGTTACGGCGTCCAAAGCGGGAATGAACGAAGCGAGCGGCAAGATGAGCCGGTTGAAGGACGATTCCGATCAAATCGGCGTCATCATCGAAGTGATCGACGACATCTCGGAGCAGACGAATTTGCTGGCGCTTAACGCGGCTATCGAAGCGGCGCGCGCCGGGGAGCAGGGAAGAGGCTTCGCGGTCGTCGCGGACGAGGTGCGCAAGCTGGCTGAACGTAGCACCGAGGCGACGAAGCAGATTACCTCGATTATCAAAGGCATGCAGCTAAGCACGGCGGAAAGCGTACAAGCGGTTGCGCGAAGCGTCGCGCAAACGGAAGTGACGGAGCAAGCCTTCCATCGGATTACCGAGCACGTGAACCAATCGTCGCGCAAAGTGATGGAAATCGCCGCGGCTAGCCAAGAACAAGCGGCTCAGACGTCGGAAGTGCTGCAATCGGTGGAGAGCATCGCGGCCGCGAGCGAACAGACGGCGGCGGCATCCGGCCAGACGGCGGAATCGTCGCAATCGCTCGCTTCTTTGGCCGCGGAGTTGAACCGGATGGTTGCCAGCTTTAAGGTATAAGATTGCTATACCCCAAGATATAACAACACCCCCTCCGATTCCTCGAAGGGGGTGTTAGCATTCCAGGTTAAGCTAGAGCGCGCTGCCGCCGAACAGGAAGCGATGCTCCCATGCGGTGCCTTCGAAGCTGTCCGTACGAACGCCGCCGCTATCTTTGGAGTACGTGTGCAGGATTCGGCCGTTGCCCAAGTAGATGCCGACGTGCGTAATGCGTTCGCTGTCCTTGTCGACTTTACGGTAAGCCGACGCTTCGGAACCTTCGTAATTCATGAAGAACATCAAGTCGCCGCGCTTCAGCTTATGCCAGTCCGTCTGCACGGTGTCCGCGGCGTGTTCCTTCACGTACGCGCCTTGCTTGCGCGAGTCGGAAGGAAGCGTTACGTTCAGCGTTTCGTCGAATATCCACTTCATGAAGTCCGAGCAGTCGAACGTCGTTTTGGTGCTGCGGTTCGAACCGAACTCGTACGGCACTCCGATATACTTCATCCCGTCCGCGATCACCTTCTCGACTTCAGCGGAACCTTTAACGGGTTCGGAAGCGTCATTGCCGTTGTCGTTATCTATATTATTAGAAGGAGCATCGTATGCGGGGGCGTCGCTGCCTCCCCAATAAGAATCCCAGTTCCACCAGTTCGCATTATAGGAAGCATTGCCGTTAGCCGATGAAGCAGCCGATACCGACATCGGAACGGCGGCCAGTCCGCTAGTCAATACGCCGACAGCAAGCAAACCCAGCAGTTGTTTTCTCAAGTTGCCTCACCTCCGGTTAATGTGCTCCCTAAGGCTAACATAGGAAGAAGGTCGAACAAACCCACAATTGTTGCCAAGGGCGCTTAACCTTAGGTCTGACAAGGGAAAGTCTTAAGGCGGTATCGTTGCCCGACTACAGTCTAGGATCAAAAACATACGCGAGTCCGTTATGTTAAAGGGCGCGGAAGCTTACAATGAATTCATAAAGCAAAGGAAACGAGGTGAAGCAAACGATGCGAAGCGGTAACGGACTTGCGATGCTCCTGATCGGATTCGGCGGACTCATCATTCTAAGCAAGTTGGGCTTCGGCTTAGGATTCTTGTTCGGACTGCTCATTCCGATTCTCGTCATCGGACTCGGCGTCATGGCATGGAATAACGGCAGCCGGCTTCTCGGCGGCGTCCTGGGGTTCATTGGGGTCATTATGCTGCTCGGCCAGCTGTCCCACTTGTTCGTCTGGGTAGCGGCAATCGCGCTGGTAGCGTTCGGCGTGACGATGCTGAGAAGAAATTCGAGGGCATAGGAGGGAGACATAGGAAATGAGCGTTATGAGAAGAGTCCGCGACATTACGGCGGCGAATCTGCACGAGCGATTGGAGCAATCCGAGGACCCGGTGCGCGTCATCGATCAGTTCCTCTGGTCGACGCACCAGGAAATTACGCAGAGCGAAGCGCTTCATCGCCAGTACGCCGTTCATACGGAGCACCTGTACAGGCAATGGAAGGACGCGGAGCAGTGGACCAACAAGAGGGACGCGCAAGCGGTCGCCGCGCTGAAGGCCGGCGAAGAAGACGCCGCAAGGCTCGCGTTGCACGACAAGGTCATGCACGAGACGCAAGCGGACAATTACCGCGGATTGTACGAGCAAAGCAAGCACGAGCTCGCGGAGCTGGAACGGATGATCCAGGAGCTTCGCTCCGAGTATCGCACTGTATACGAACGTCGTCAGTTCTACGTCGCCAGAATGGAATCGCTCCGATTGCAGCAAAGATTGAACGCCAGATTCGGCAACGGAGGCGTGGATACGTCGGGCATGTTCCGAACGATCGACGACCGGTTGACGGATATCGAAGTAGAAACCCGCAGCCTGCTCGAGTTGCGCCGGTCGGGTCAAGAATCCGCTTACGGCAACGCGCTCGCCCAGCATGCGATCGATCAGGAGCTGGAATCGATGAAGCGCAGACTGCAACAAGGAGGCTCAAGAGATGCGTAAGCTATATCGTTCGAATCGGGATAAAAAAATATTCGGGATTTGCGGCGGTCTCGGGGAGTACTTAAACGTCGATACGACGTTGCTGCGAGTCCTGCTGATCATCGTCGCGGTGTTCTCCGCGGGCTCCGTCGTGCTGGTCTACATCATTGCCGGTTTCGTCATTCCGCGGGATCCGAATAACGGCGGATACGGCGCCGCGCCTCCTCCTTACGGATGGGGCGGTCGGGAACAACCGCAATACGGCTCTCCGAATTGGACGCCGCATCAAGGGCAAGGAGGTACGCCATGGGGCGCTCCGCCTCAGCCCCCGCGCCCTCCTGCGCCGGACTTCGGCAAGCCGCCGGCTTATGCGCCGGCGCCTACGCCGCCTCCGTCCGCCGGTCGTCCCGCTTCGGCGGGCATCGACCAGATGATGGAGGATATCGAGAAGAAGGCGTTGCGCAAGGAAATCGAAGAACTGAAAGCCAAGATCGACAAAATCGAGCAGCAGACGAAAGGAGAATAACAATGGGCGTATTTCAACGAATGAAGGATTTAACGAAGGCTTCCATGCATGATTGGCTGGACAAATTAGAGGATCCGATCGTCATGATCAATCAGTACATCCGCGACATGGAGAAGGAAATTCACGAGGCGGAAGTGACGGTCGCCAAGCAAATGACCGCCGAGCGCCGAATGAAGCAACGGCTCGAAGAATCGATCCGTCTGAGCGCGGAGCGCGAAGGACAAGCGGAGCTGGCGCTTCGCGGCGGCAACGAGGAATTGGCTCGCAAGCTGCTCGAGGATAAAGTGCAATTCGGCCGCCAAGCGGAGGAATTGTCGGGCTTGCACGGCCAAGCCTACGCGCAAGTCGCAGAGCTTACCGCGCAGCTGCACGAGATGAAAGAGGAATACTACAAGCTGCGCAACAAGCGCAACGAATTGTCGGCGCGCGCCCAAATGGCCAAAGCCCGCAAACAAATGGCGCAAGTGAGCGCGCTGCACACGATCGAGAGCGGCAACGCGTCCCGCGGGTTCCACCGCATGGAAGAGAAGATCATGCAGCTCGAAGCCGAAGCGGACGTCGCCAGGCTGCCGAACGGCGCCTTCGGCGGAGCGCCGGCTCATCTCGATCCGGAGAAGAGCTTCCGCGTGGAGCAAGAGCTCGCCGAGCTGAAGAACCGAATCGCTCCGAACGCCGGCGGACAATAAACGAGCATTCTCGCGCTTGCCAAGATATGCTATGATGTCAAAGTGCGCGAGCGAACCATACGCCATAACGGAGATTATCCGTTATGGCTTTCGTTACGAGATCATCGAGATTCGCAAGGGCGAGTTCGTTCGAGCCCGACGAAGATCCTAATGTATCAAGGGTGAGTTCGTTCGAGCCCGACGAAGATCCTAATGTATCAAGGAGGTGTAACCCGTCATGAGATTGCCGATGCCCAAGACCGCCATGATCGTCATCGCAGCAGGAATCTATCTTGCGCTAGGCGCTATCGCGGGTTACGCGACGGTCAACGCGATCGTGCTGCTCTGGCTTGGCATCGACCGATACCGGTGGGACCGGTCTCGGTTGTCGTTCGTGCTGATCGCGATCAGCATCCTCGTCCTGATCGTCAACCAGCTCGCGATCTTCGCGATCTTCATCCTGATCTCGCTCGGCATCTTCTATATGCGGGCGAAGCCTCCGGCCGCCGGGGGAACGTACGTGAGCAAGCATCAGTTGCTGCTCAGCATGCGCTTGGACGAGAGCTCTTGGGTATTGCACGCGATGAGCTTCTGGCACGCGATCGGAGAAGTCCGCATGGACATGTCGCTCGCCGTGCCCGAGGATAAGCAGCTTACGATCGTGCTGCAAGGGCTCGTCGGCAACGTCGACTTGATCGTGCCAGACGATTACGGGCTCGAAGTGGAGGCCGCGGTGCTCGTCGGGCAAATCTCGTTCGGAGAGACGAAGGAAGGCGGCATGTTCCAACGCTTGTCGTGGCGTTCGCCGGATTTCGAGAATCGCGAGACGCAGTTGAAACTACAGTTATTTTATCTCGTAGGAGATATCAAAATAAGAACGATTTAACCGATCGGCGAGGGGGAGCGGCATGGAGTCTCGAAAGTTCACGAATATGGTGTGGCGCCATATGGGCGAGGCGGTCCTCTACTCCCTGGGCATCGGCGTGCTGGTCGTCTATCTGCTGCAGGCGCAAGGGATGGCTGCGCCGTTCCGAGACTGGTCTTCGGTCGTCAAGTTCGCCGCGTATGCGGTCGGAGTGCTGATCGTCGCCGGCGCTGCGTTCGGATTCCTCCGGAGCTATCCGATTCGCAGCCGGCTGGAGCTGCTCGGAGACGCGATGTCTTCGCTGGAGAAGGGCAATCCTAGCCCGCCGTTGCCGGGACTGGGCCACGACGAGATCGGAAGGCTCGGCGATCAGCTCGGCAGGCTCGGACGCAAGTGGGAAGAACAAGTGACGTCGTTGCAGCGCTTGTCGACGAACAACGCGGAGCTGGCTTCGAAGGCGCGCATGAGCGCGGTCGTCGAAGAGCGGCAGCGGCTCGCGCGCGAATTGCACGACGCGGTCAGCCAGCAGCTGTTCGCGATCTCGATGACGGCGACTGCCGTAGGGCGCACGCTCGATCAAGACTTCGAGCGGGCCAGAAGGCAAGTGGAGCTGATCGAGGAGATGGCGGCAGCCGCGCAATCGGAGATGAGGGCGCTGCTGCTGCACTTGCGCCCGGTACACCTTGAAGGCAAGCGTCTCGTCGAGGCGATTCCCGAGCTCGTCGAGGAGATGCGCGCGAAGATCGCGGTGGATATCGCGCTCGAGATGGAGCAGGACCTGTACTTGAACAAAGGCATGGAGAACCATCTGTTCCGCATCGTGCAGGAAGCGTTGTCCAACACGCTGCGCCATGCGAAGGCGACGAAGATGGACATCGTGCTGCAGCGGCGCGGCGATTCGGTACGGCTCGGCATCCGGGACAACGGCATCGGCTTCGATCCGCACACGAAGAAGCACGCGTCCTACGGGATGGTTAATATGGAAGAGCGGGTGAACGAGATCGGCGGCTCGCTCAATATCGCCAGCGCGCCGGGCAAAGGCACGCGAATCGAAATCAGGGTACCCATCATGGGAGAAGGCGGTTAAGCGGACATGGCAGACATTCGCGTATTGTTGGTCGACGACCATGAGATGGTGCGTATCGGACTCGCGGCCGTGCTCGGCACGGAGCAAGGCATCGAAGTCGTCGGAGAAGCGGGCAACGGAATGGACGGATTGCGTCTGGCGCGTGAATACAAGCCGGACGTCGTATTAATGGATCTGGTCATGGAGCCGATGGACGGCATCGAGACGACGCGCCGGCTGATGGAAGAGCATCCGGGCTGCCGCGTCATCGTGCTGACGAGCTTCTTGGACGACGAGAAGCTGTATCCGGTCATCGAGGCGGGCGCGTTCAGCTATCTGTTGAAGACGTCGCGGGCTTCCGAGATCGCTGACGCGATCCGCGCCGCGGCTCGCGGGCAGTCGGTGCTCGAATCGCAGGTCGCTTCGAAGATGATGAACCGGTTCCGTCGTCCGGCGCAAGCGGCGGCGCAGCCGCACGAGGATCTGACCGATCGGGAAATGGAAGTGTTGAAGTTGATCGCGCAGGGGAAGTCTAATCAGGAGATCGCCGACGAGCTGTTCATCGGCATTAAGACGGTCAAGTATCATCTGACGAATCTGTTCGGCAAGCTCGGCGTGGAAGACCGGACGCAAGCGGCGATCTACGCGCATCGCAACGGTATCGCGGAATAAGGACGACCAGGCGAGGGACGGATGCCTAACTTGGCAATAGTAGGTTAAAAACATAGCGCAATTCCGGCATATATGCTACAATACATGAGATTTAGTGTACTTTGTTTACTCCTATCCTTAGATCCCGTGAGAGAAGAAAGATGAGGAATATGACAAACAACAACTATGAATCCGTCTCCGCCCATGAAGCGGTCTATTTCATTTTTGGCGCTACGGGAGATTTAGCCCGCCGGAAGCTATTCCCCGCGCTGTACAGCCTGTATCGCGAAGGCAAGCTCGGAGAGCGGTTCGCGATCGTCGGACTTGCCCGCCGCCCGCGAACGAACGATCAATTCCGCGACGACGTTCACGAAGCGATCAAGGAATTTTGCCGGTACAAGACGAGCGATACGGAGTCCTGGAACGCCTTCGTCGAGCACTTTACATACCAATCGCTCGACATCAACAACGTGGAAGGCTTCCGTCAGTTGAAGGCGCACACGGAAGAGCTGGAAGGCAAGTACGCCATTCCGGGCAACCGGCTGTTCTACCTGGCGCTGGCGCCGGAGCTGTTCGGCCACGTATCCCGCAGCCTTCGGGACGGCGGCATGCTCGAATCCGACGGCTGGAGACGGCTCGTCATCGAGAAGCCGTTCGGCTACGACTACCCGTCCGCCGAGAAGCTTAACGCGGAGATCAGCGAAGTGTTCCGCGAAGACGAAGTGTACCGGATCGACCATTATCTGGGCAAGGAAATGGTTCAGAACATCGAGGTCATTCGTTTCGCGAACGCGTTCTTCGAGCCGTTGTGGAACAAGAATCACATCGCCAACGTGCAAATTACGCTAGCGGAGACCGTAGGGGTCGAGGACCGCGGCGCTTATTACAATAAATCCGGCGCCCTGCGCGACATGGTTCAGAACCATCTCATGCAGATGTTGACGATGGTCGCCATGGAGCCGCCTAGCCGTCTCGACGCGGAAGATATCCGCGACGAGAAGGTGAAGGTGCTTCGTTCGATCCGCAAGCTGAAGACGCGCGACGAAGTCGTCGGAAGCGTCATCCGCGGTCAATACGCTACGGGTTCGTCGAAGGGCAAGGAGCTTAAGGGTTACCGCGACGAAGAATCGGTCGATTCGGCATCCACGACGGAGACGTTCTTCGCCGCGAAGCTGTTCGTCGATAACTTCCGTTGGGCGGGCGTGCCGTTCTACGTGCGCACGGGCAAGCGCCTGCCGGTGAAGTCGACCGAGATCGTCATCGAATTCAAGAACGTGCCGAACAACGTCTTGTTCGCGAACAAGCAGAACGTGCTTCCGAACCTGCTCGTCATTCGCGTCAATCCGATGGAAGGCATCTACATTAAGCTGAACGCCAAGAAGCCGGGCAACGACATGTCGATCCAGACGGTCGCGACGGAATATTGCCAAAGCTGTCTGACCGGCATCAATACGCCGGAAGCGTACGAGCGCCTCATCTTCGACGCGGCGCGCGGCGACTCCACGTACTTCACCCGCTGGGACGAGCTCGCGATCGCTTGGAAGCTGGTCGATCCGATCGCGGCCGCGTGGAAGGAAGACGCCGGCGACTTGCAATTCTACCCTGCGGGTTCATGGGGGCCGGAGCAAGTCGATAGCATGCTGTCCGAGAACGGCCATCATTGGTGGCCCGTCAACGGGCAAGACGAAGACAACGTCATCTGGATTTCGAACAGCAAGTAAGGAGGTTAACCGATGCCCCGCATAATCGATATTAGCATGACGATCGAAGAGAGCATGCAAGTGTGGAAAAGCTACGAGGCGAAGAAGCCGAAAATCTCGAACGTGCAAAACCACGATCAAGGCAAGCCTCACGAAAGCTTGCTGACGATGAACGTGCATACCGGCACCCACGTCGACGCGCCGCTGCATATGATCGCGGGCGGAGAGACGATCGAGACGATCTCCCTTGACCGCTTGGTCGGACCTGCGCGCGTGCTTGATCTGACGCACGTGAAAGGCTCCATCACGAAGGAAGATCTTCTTCCCTACGCCATTCAACGCGGCGAACGTCTGCTCTTCAAGACGTCGAGCTCGCTTACCGAACAATTCGACCTTGAATTCCCGTTCCTGCGGGAAGACGGCGCGAAGTACTTGGCGGACGTCGGCGTGGGCTTGGTCGCTACCGACGCGCTCGGCATCGAACGCGCGCAGCCCGATTACGCGACGCACCGCACGCTCATGAGCCATGACATCATTATCGTCGAAGGCTTGCGTCTGAAGCATGTCGATGCGGGCAACTATTCGCTCGTCATCGCACCGCTCAAGATGACGGGAATCGACGCTGCGCCTGCTCGCGCGTTCTTGCTCGCCGATTAAGCGACGTTCAACGGACCCTTCCGGGGGTCCGTTTTTGCGTTATGCGATCGCGATACGAGGAGCATGCCTGCATAACGGTGCGCCGATTGTCGGATGGGCGACGGCGATACCTGTTACGATCGTAAGTGAAGGGAGGTCGAATCGACATGGATTCGCTGAAGCGAATGAACGAGGCGTTGCGATATATCGAGAACCGCCTCGAGGACGAGATCGACATGAACGAAGTCGCGAGGCTGGCTTGCTGTTCGGAGTACCATTTCTCCAGGATGTTCTCCTTCCTGGCCGGCGTGCCGCTCTCCGAATACGTCAGGCGGAGAAGGCTGACGTTGGCCGCGTTCGAGCTGCAGGAGCGGGGCGCCAAAGTCATCGACACGGCGGTCAAATTCGGTTACGCGTCGCCGGACGCGTTCGGGAGAGCGTTCCAGCAGTTACACGGCGTTACGCCTTCCGAAGCGCGAGTGCCCGGCCGTTCGCTGAAGTCGTATCCGCCGATGACCTTCCAGTTAACCGTTAAGGGAGGACATGCCATGAATTATCGCATCGTAGAGAAGGAAGAGTTCCGAATCGTCGGTCTAGGCAAAAGAGTGCCGATCGTCTTCAACGGGGTCAATCCGGACATCGCCGCCATGTGGGCAAGCTTGGACATGGAGACGATCGGGACGCTGAAGGGACTGTCCAACGTCGAGCCCCAAGGGTTGCTAAGCGCGTCCGTGAACTTCTCCGAAGGCAGGATGGAGGAACAAGGCGAGCTGGATCATTATATCGGCGTCGCGACGACGGCCGAAGCTCCGGAGCGCTTCGCGAAGCTGGATGTCGCCTCGTCGACTTGGGCCGTGTTCGAGGCGGTAGGGCCTTTCCCGGAGACGCTCCAGAACGTGTGGGGCCGGATCTACTCGGAATGGTTCCCATCCGCGGGCTACGAGCTAGCCCCGGGGCCGGAGATGCTCTGGAACGAGAGCAAGGATACGTCGTTGCCGAATTACCGGAGCGAGATCTGGATTCCGGTGAAGCGTAAGTAAGGCAAGGAAAGACAAGAATCCCAAGCCGACTGATGCGGCTTGGGATTCTTATATAGTCGCGAGCCGTTCTCTTGAACCGCACATTTACGCCTTTACAACGTAACAGTGTTATGTTACATTAAACGCATGGAGGAGATGAATAATGGAGCGAGATCTCATCTCGAAGAAGGAATTGCTGGATTCGACGGGCATTTCCTATGGCCAGCTCTATCGCTGGAAACGGAAGCAGCTTATCCCCGAGGATTGGTTTATACGCAAGTCGACGTTCACCGGGCAAGAGACGTTCTTCCCGAAAGACTTGATATTGGCGCGTATCGACAAGATCGTCAACATGAAGGACGATCTGTCGCTCGATCAGGTGGCCGATAAGCTATCGCCGATGTTGCTCGATTACGAATTGCGTAAGAGTGCGTTCGAAGAACGTAACATTGTTTCGAAAGTGGTCATAGAGCAGTTCGCGGGCAAAGACCCCGAATATACCGTATACACGTTCGAAATGCTCCTCTGCTTCTACGTCGTCGACAGGTTGCTGCAGACGGGCGAGATGACGATGGAAGAGGGCGAGCGGTTGCTTGCCGTCTTGAAGGAGCATTTGCCGAAATTCGAGGGCAAGCCGTGCGACTTGGCGTTCGTTCGCAAAATGGGCGTATCGACGTTCTTGCTCGTGTCCGCGGATAGCGAGCTTTACTTCGAGGGCGGAGTCAAAGTCGTAGCCAAACTGAGCTTGACGGAGCTCATCGAACAGCTGCGGGGCAGGCTGATATGAAGGAGGAGTCGACATTGAATAACCGGGAATTGCCCGATCTCATTCTGAAGGGCGTAAGCGACGCGGGCGGCGGCGCGTACGGAGTCGTCAAGATCGAAGGAATGGCCAAGGTGCACGGAGACGTGAGCGCGGTAACGTTCACGGCGGATGGTCATCTTCGCGTCAATGGCGGCGTCACTGCGGAACGATTCGAGCTGAACGGCAAGATGACGGCGGCTGGCGCGTTGAGAGGCGGGCATTTGAGGTTTAACGGCCATACGACCGTGAAGGGCTCCGTATCCGGAGAGCATCTGTCCCTGAACGGCTTGCTGAGCGCGAGCGGGGATTGCGAGTGCGAATTGTTCGAAGGCGAAGGCGGCTTCGAGGTCGGCGGACTGCTGAGCGCGGGTACGTTGAACGTCAAGCTGCACGGGCGGGGCGCCGCGCGAGAGATCGGCGTGGAGACGATCGTCGTGCGCCAAGCGGGCAAGAGCGCTTGGAACAAGCTGTGGAAATGGTTGTTCCCGAAGTTCTCTCCGGAGCTTCGCGCGGACACGATCGAAGGAGACAATATCGACGTGGAGCATACGATCGCGGACGTCATTCGGGGCAGCCGGGTTTCCATCGGCAAAGGCTGCGTCGTCGGAAGAGTGGAGTACAAGGGCGACCTTCGGGCGCATCCTAGCGCGGTAATCAAGGAGAGGGTGAAGACGGATGAATGAGCTGCGGTTGCCGGATTTAAAAATCATGGGCGAATCGACTTCGAACGGCGGACGATTCCGCAACGTTCGCATTACGGGCGAATGCGTCTTTCATGGCGACGTCGACTGTACGAAGCTGGCATGCACGGGTAACGCGACCGTGCAAGGCAACCTAAGAGCGGAAGAGCTTAAGCTGACCGGTCGATGCGATCTAGGATCTATTGACGCTGGTATCGTTACTGGCCGGGGAGAACTGGCAGTATCGTCCCGCCTGCGCGGAGAACATATTAAGTTCACGGGCCATATCGAAGTCGACGGAGATTGCGAAGCAGGCGCGCTCGAAGTCGGCGGCGCGTTCACCGTGAACGGACTGGCGAGCGCCGAGCGACTCGAGCTGCGCATGTACGGACCGTGCCGGGCGAAGGAAATCGGCGGCGGAACGATTACCGTCAAGAGAAGCAGGGCGTCGACGCTCGTCCATCTGTTCTCTCCGGATTCGGCGGGCGACTTGACGGCGGATTCGATCGAAGGCGACGAAGTGTCGCTGCAGCATACGAAAGCCGGCATCGTGCGCGGCAATCGCGTGACGATCGGCCCGGGCTGCGAGATCGGCCGCGTGGAATACGCGAAGACGTTGGACATTCATAAGAACGCGAAAGTCGGCGAAGTCATTCGCCAGGCCTAGCAGAGGAGAGACTCGTCAACAATGGCGCAATCGAAGAAGAACGGTCTCGGCGCGGTCATCGCCGGCCTGTTGCTCGGCATACTCATGGCTTCGATGGACAACACGATCGTCGCGACCGCGATGGGCAACATCGTCGGAGAGCTGGGCGGGATGGACAAATTCGTCTGGGTAACGTCCGCGTATATGGTCGCCGAAATGGCGGGCATGCCGATTTTCGGCAAGCTGTCCGATATGTACGGCCGCAAAAAGTTTTTCGTATTCGGCATCATCGTGTTCATGATCGGTTCCATCCTATGCGGTACGGCCGGTTCGATCACGGAGCTGGCGATCTACCGCGCCGTTCAAGGCATCGGCGGAGGAGCGCTCGTTCCGATCGCCTTCACGATCATGTTCGACGCCGTCCCGCTGGAAACCCGCGGCAAGCTCGGCGGCTTGTTCGGCGCGGTGTTCGGGCTCTCGAGCATATTCGGCCCTTTGCTCGGGGCGTATATTACGGACTACATCGCATGGGAATGGATTTTCTACATCAACTTGCCGATCGGCATCGTCGCATTCATCCTGGTGGCGTTCTTCTACAAGGAATCGCACGAGCATTCCAAGCAGCCGATCGACTGGCTAGGCGCGGGGACATTGCTCGGAGCGATCGTCTGCCTCATGTTCGCGCTCGAGCTCGGCGGCAAGTCCTACGCATGGGATTCGTGGCAAATCTTGAGCCTGTTCGGCGGCTTCGCGGTACTGTTGGCCGTGTTCCTGTTCGCCGAGACGAAGGCGGAGGAGCCGATCATCTCCTACGGGCTATTCAAGAACCGACTGTACGCCACGAGCATTCTGACGGCGCTCTTCAGCGGCGCGGCGTTCATCGTCGCATCCGTCTATATCCCGATCTTCATCCAAGGCGTTCTCGGAGGCTCTGCGACGAATTCCGGCCTCGTGCTGCTGCCGATGATGGTCGGCTCCGTCGTAACGGCGACGCTCGGCGGCTTCCTGATGACGAAGATGCCTTATCGCAACGTGCTTATTCCGACGCTGGCGATTCTCGTGGCGGGCACGGCGCTCGTCGCGACGCTTAACGCCGATTCGACGCGGTTCATCGTGACGATATATATGATCTTGATCGGTCTCGGTATCGGGGCGTCGTTCTCTGTGCTCGGCAACGCCGCCATTCACGGCTTGTCCTACCGACAACGCGGATCGGCCAGCGCGACGCTGAACTTCATCCGCTCGCTCGGCATGACGATCGGCATTACGACGTTCGGCATCATTCAGAGCCATCTGTTCTTGAACAAAATGACGGGCGCGTTCCATGGCGGAGACGAGGCGTCCCGGTTGCCGGAAGGTATCGACCTGAAAGACCCGCACGCCTTGTTGGACCCGGCCACGAGAGCGATGTTCCCGGACGACGCGCTCGATCGGATATCGGAGATGCTGTCTTCCTCGATCGTATACACGTTCGCGTGGGCGATCATTCCGGCGGTGCTCGCTCTCGTCGCCGCGCTGTTCATGGGCAACAAGAAACTCGACGCGTCCGCCGAGGCGAAGGAACCGGTCGCGGGGCATTGACGAGTATGTTAAAATCAGGTAACGAACAGGGTGCGACATCAGAGGACGAGAAGTCCTCGCGTCGCATCCTTTTTTTTGGCGGAATTCACGATAAGGTCGGTGGCGAGGATGAGATCGAAGTTCAGCGTGGCCGTTGCGGCGATTGCCTTGACGGTATTGGCTTCCTGTGCGGGAGGAGAGACGCAGAAGCCGGTGAAAGTAGCCGAAGTCCGTTTTCCCGTATATTCGCTGTTCGGCGGCGCGTTGACTGCAGAGGGCGGCAGCGGCGTCCCCGACAAGAACGACGCCATGGCGATGATCAATTATCAAGAACGGATGTACGTGGAAGCGGCCTACAACTTCAACAAGCTGAATCCCGATATTAAAGTCGTCATCGACACGCTCGATTGGAACGACGAGCAGACGCCGTTCAGCTCGCCGTTGCCGCTCCTGGAGGGAGATTCCCCGACGGATATCGTCAGGATCCATTTCAATTACGATTACGATAGAATCGCGGCGGAATCGCCTGAATTGTTATATGATCTTGCCTCGATGCACGATGCGACGGGGGCGACGATTCCGAGCGAATACATCGAATGGGCGAAGAAGGACGGGAAGCTGCTCATGCTGCCGAACCATCTGTACCCGACGGCGCTGGCATATAACAAAGACGTGTTCGACAGAGCGCAAGTCCCCTATCCAGAAGGAGAGATGACTTGGGCGCAATTCGCGGACGTCGCCAGGAAGATCAACGGGGCCGGAACGGGCGCGAGGGCGCTAGGCGAATATCCGTTCTACTTTTTCACCAAGATGTTGGGCGAGACCGGACGATCGTTACTCTCTTCCGACGGCAAGACGACCGTTGGCTATCTTGACGGCGAGGCGGCGATCGATGCGGTCGGCTCGCTGAAGGATATCGTTAATGCGGCCGTCGACGTCCAGCGGTCCGCAAGCGGCTTCTTCGCCCCCGGCAACGTCGCGTTCGGCATCGGCGGAATCAACGTGGCGACTTCCGGAGACGCGAAGGACGGCGCAAGGGTGGGAATCGTATCGATGCCTTACGCGGAGGGGACCGTGCGAACGGTCGATGTCTCCTACGGCGGCTACGCGATATCGGGCAAGAGCCGGCACCCGGAGGCGGCATGGGCGTTCATCAAGTACTTGGCGATCGATGCGAACGAGGATTCGCTCAAGATCAATCAGGACCGCGTGCCGGCCAGCGCCGCCATCGCGGACGGAGTGAGACTAGGCGCGTCTCCCGAGCTTGCGTTCTACTTGGACGAGGCGAAGCATGCGGCGATTATCGGCAACGATGCGAAGTTCTACGAAGCCTGGACGCGGGAGCTGGAAGAACGGTTCAATACGATCTTGACGGCCGATGACGACGAAATTTCCGAACGGCTGCATAAGCTTGCGCTCGAAGTCGACGAGAAGCTGGCGGAAGCCGAGAAGTCGGCCGCGAACCCGACGAAGACCGCCGAATGACCGATTCGGCGGTACGATCGGCAGTCTGGCGGCGTTACGCGTCGCCTAGCCTAGCCGAGTAACTACTTCGTCGACGATGCCGTAATCGAGCGCCTCTTGCGCCGAGAGGAAGTAGTCGCGGTCCATATCGCGCTCAATCCGTTCGAGAGGCTGGCCGGTTCGCTCGCTGGCGATCTTGTTGAGCCGGGCGCGGGTATCGAGGATGCGCTTCGCGCTGATCGCGATATCGCTCGCCTGGCCTTGCGCTCCGCCGTGGGGCTGGTGAATCATGATCTCGCTGCTCGGGAGCGCGAACCTCTTGCCCTTCTCGCCGGAGAGCAGTAGAATCGCGGCGAACGAGGCGGCCATGCCGACGCAGATCGTATGCACCGGCGGCTTGATGAATTGCATCGTGTCGTAGATGGCGAAGCCCGCGGTCGTCGATCCGCCCGGCGAATTGACGTAGAGGCTGATCTCCTTGTCGGGGTCCTCCGCCGCGAGGAACAGCAGTTGGGCGACGATGCTGTTCGCGACCTGGTCGTCGATCGCGGAGCCAAGGAAGACGATGCGGTCCTTCAGCAGGCGGGAGTAGATATCGTAAGATCGCTCTCCGCGGTTCGACTGTTCGACGACGTACGGAATGTAATGACTCATTCGTTCATCCCTCTTTTCATTCGTTCGTTGTTTGCGTCTTGCGATTCGTAAACGGAGCGGGAGGCGCGGAGGATACGCGATAAAATATTTTCGGCGGAGCCGTATCTTCGGGGTCATCTCGTTCGTTTACGGTAGCAAGGACGCGTATAATGAAAGCGACGGAGGTGCACGTCATGACGGAAACGATACGGGAATCCCAAGATATCCGGCGATTGCAGGGCGCGCTCGGCCGCTTCTGCCTCTCGCTGACGGCATCCCGCTGGGATGCGGAAGACTTGTCGCAGGAGACGTGGCTGAAGGCGCTCGAGTCCGAAGCGGGACTCGCGCACGCGAACCCGGAAGCGTTCTTGCTGCGGATCGCCCGCAACGCTTGGATCGATCGGACGAGACAGAACGGCGCGCGCTCGCGAGCTCTTCAGGCGGTTCGTTCCGAGGCTGCGCCCTATGCGCTGCCCGACGAAGGGGTACTCGGCATCGAATCGGCCTTGAATGCGATCATGGCGCATCTGACGCCGTTGCAATGCGCGGTATGGCTGCTTCGGGACGCCTGCGGGTACTCCGCCGCGGAGTCGGCGCTCGGTCTTGGCATTACCGTCGGAGCGGTCAAAGCCGCGTTGCACCGGGCGCGCGCGGCGCTGCCCGCGGCGAAGGAGGCAATCGCGCAGGGGACGTTGCCGGCCCCGCTGGACGAAGGCTTGAAGGACGTGCTCCGGACGCTCGCGATTGCTTACGAGGGCGGAGATATCGGGACGATGCTCGCGATCTTGCGGCAAGGGGAGACGGATCCCGTACCGGCGATGGCCGCGCTGCAGAGCAGAAGGCTGCGTGCCGTCGCAGCGCCGGCGAAGCGGGACGGAGCTGCGCCATTGATGGGGCTGGCCGCTTGATTTTTTTGTTCGTTTCGGTTTGATGGCGAGGAGCGGTATGATATACTTGGAACAAAGCAAAGGAGCCGTGCGGCTAACACGACTCCTTCGACAACAGCCGCTTTTAAGGGCGGTAGGCTTCGGATAAGGCTATTGTAATAGACCGTTAACCTTGGGCATAGGGCGGTCTATTTCTTTTTATGGAAAGAAAGCATAAGTACGACGAGAGTAGCGAATGAAATCATTAGCCCTAACGCGTCCTTTACCTCCATGGCATCACCTCCCTTCCGGGAGACTAGCCGACCGCCCTTGCAAGCCTATTCTGTTGTATAGTCAAGTTTACCATATATTAACGATTCATAAGATAACCCATGTCGGTTGCTCCTCGGCGTGAGCCGTTATTGCTTGAATATGCTATAATGGAAGCTGTCATTTTACAGAGGAAGGACTTTTCCACGAATGAGTTCAAAACCTACCGACGAACTGCGGCATGAGGTCGAGAAGCGCCGTACGTTCGCGATTATTTCCCACCCGGATGCGGGCAAAACGACCCTGACGGAGAAGCTGCTTCTGTTCGGGGGAGCGATCCATACGGCGGGCTCCGTCAAGGCGCGCAAGGCGGCGCGCCACGCGACGTCCGACTGGATGGAGATCGAGAAGCAACGGGGCATCTCGGTTACGTCCTCCGTCATGCAGTTCCAATACGCGGGCAAGCAAGTGAACATCTTGGATACGCCCGGTCACCAAGACTTCTCCGAGGATACGTACCGGACGTTGACGGCCGCCGACAGCGCGGTCATGCTCATCGACGTCGCGAAGGGCGTCGAGGCGCAGACGATCAAGCTGTTCCAAGTGTGCAGCAAGCGCGGCATTCCGATCTTCACGTTCATCAACAAGCTCGACCGCGAAGGGCAGAACCCGTTCGAGCTGCTCGAGGAGATCGAGCGCGTGCTCGGCATCCGCTCGGTACCGATGAACTGGCCGATCGGCATGGGCCGCGAACTGGCGGGCGTATACGACCGGATGAAGAACCAAGTCGAGCTGTTCAACGGCAAGGACCACTCCACGATCGAGGTGCGCAAGGCGTCGGACTACAACGATCCGATTATCCGTGAGATGGCGGGGGACTACCTCGCCGACCAGCTGGCGCAGGATCTCGAGCTACTTGACGTCGCGGGCGACCAGTTCGATTACGAGAAGGTGAGCCGCGGCGAGCTGACGCCGGTCTTCTTCGGAAGCGCGGTCAACAACTTCGGCGTGCAGACGTTCCTCGAGAACTTCCTGCAGCTTGCGCCTTCGCCTACGCCTCGCAAGAGCACGGACGGAGAAATCGAGCCGACGGACGAGAAATTCTCGGGCTACGTGTTCAAGATCCAAGCGAACATGAACCCGGCACATCGCGACCGGATCGCGTTCCTGCGCATCTGCTCGGGCAAGTTCAACCGCGGCATGGCGGTCCGTCACGTGCGCGCCGGCAAGGAGATCAAGCTCGCGCAGCCGCAGCAATTCCTCGCTCAGGACCGGGATATCGTCGAGACGGCGTATCCGGGCGATATTATCGGCTTGTTCGATCCGGGGATTTTCCGCATCGGAGACAGCTTGGCGGAAGGACGCGACGTGATCTTCGACGAGCTGCCGACGTTCTCTCCGGAAATCTTCGCGAAGGTGTCCGTGAAGAACGCCCTGAAGCAGAAGCAGTACATCAAAGGCCTCGACCAGCTGACGGAAGAAGGCATGGTGCAAGTATTCCGTTCGGTCGGCGCGTTCGAGGATACGTATCTCGGCGTCGTCGGGCAACTGCAATTCGAGGTGTTCGAGTACCGGATGAAGAACGAGTACGGCGTCGACATCATATTGAACCGCACGACGTTCCAGTTCGCGAGATGGCTCGTGGGCAAGGTCGACGCTTCGAAGTTCCGCATCAACTCGACGCTCGTGAAGGACAAGAACGACAACGACGTCGCGCTGTTCGAGAACGAGTACGCGATGCGCACGGCGATGGAGCGTCTTCCAGACGTCAAGTTCCTCGAGATGGCGCCGTAATAAGCAACGCCGAATGAACCGCATCCCTTCGGGGGTGCGTTTTTTCATGATTCGGGTTTCTTGGCGCTTGTTTGGATTCGATGACGGCATTGTTGTAAAATGATAGGTACGAAACGAGAGACGGGGACGGGGGCGGCGCGGACATGAAGGGCCGATTGACGATTCAAGGCGGAAGCATCGTATTGCCGGACGGCGTAATCCGAGGGGACGTGACGATCGAGGACGGTACGATCGTATCGGTCGGTCCGGCGGTAACGGGAGTCGGCGGGAACGATTCCGCGATCGACGCGGAGGGGGCTTACGTGCTGCCGGGACTGGTCGACGTGCACTGCGACGCGATCGAGAAGGAAGTGGAGCCTCGGCCGAACACGCTGTTCCCGATGGAGATGGCGTTCCTGAACTTCGAGAAGAAGCTCGCGGGACACGGCATCACGACGATGCTGCACTCGCTGTCGCTCGGCGTCGGCTTAAGCTTGCGGGGCGAACATCTCGTCTCAAAGATGATCGAGCTGATCGCGTCGTTCCGCGGGGAGCCGACGATGATCCGCCACGGCGTTCATCTGAGGTACGAGGTGTCGCACCTGACGGGATTCGGGTTGGCGAGCAGATGCATCGCCGAAGGACTGATCGACTACTTGTCGCTCATGGACCATGCGCCGGGCATCGGTCAATATCATCGGCCGGGGGCGTTCGAGAAGTACGTCATGAAGAATCAGGGCGTCGGACTCGACGAAGTGAAGGCGATCGTCGACGAGCTGCAAGGGCGACGCGCCGAGGTAGATTGGGGGCGGCTGCGGGCATTGACCGCGGAGGCGCGCGCCCGCGGCATCGCCGTCGCCTCGCACGACGACGACAGCGAAGCCGCCGTCGGGCACTCGCTGTCGTTCGGAGCGACGGTGTCCGAGTTCCCGCTTAGCCTGGATACGGCGGCATACGCGAAGTCGCGCGGCATGGACGTCTGCGTCGGCGCGCCGAACATCGTGCGCGGAGGCTCGCACGACGGCAATATGAAGGCCGCCGACGCGGTGAGGCGCGGGGCGGCCGACATGATCTGCTCCGACTACCATCCGGCGTCGCTCTTGCACGCGATCTTCGCGCTCGAGGACGAGGGCGTCGCGCTGTCCCGGGCGGTCGCGATGGCGACGCTCGAACCGGCGCGCATGCTCGGTCGGGCAGACGTCGTCGGCTCGATTGAAGCGGGCAAGCAGGCGGACCTAATCGTCGTCCGCAAGACGAGGGGCGTGCCGCTCGTCAGCGATACGCTCGTCGGCGGCAACGTCGTTCATTCGGCGCGGCGGTTCGGCTGACCGTTATGGACTCAGCCGCGAATGCAAGGTTCCGACCATGCGGGCTTGCTCCTCCGGCGCGCTGTTCGACCAGATGATCTCGAACAGGACGCCGAGACCGGGCAGCGTCATCTCGGCTTGATGCATCGAGTCGTCGATGATGGCTTGAAGCTCTTCGGGGCTGCGGTCGATGACGCGCTGAACGATGGCTTCGCGCAGGTTGAGTTCCATTCGTGCACCTCCTTCGGAGACATTCGTGTAGCGTCCCCCTAGGGGGATGCGGATATGCCGGACAAGCCTTATGATATAATGATGGTTATCGAAAAGCGTACGTTGCCAATGCGGGGGGATTGCCATGGGGAAGAAGCAATATGCCGTCATCGGGCTCGGTCGCTTCGGATCGAGCGTGGCGAAATACTTATCGGAAATGGGTTACGAGGTGCTGGCGGTAGACGACAACGCGGAACGGGTGCAAGACTTGGCCAACGTCGTCACGCACGCGGTCAGCGCCGATTCGACCGACGAGGAAGCGATGCGGGCGCTCGGCATCCGCAACTTCGACGTCGTCGTCGTGGCGATCGGGCAAGACATTCAAGCGAGCATTCTGACGACGCTCATCCTGAAGGACTTAGGCGTGCCTTATATCATCGTGAAGGCGCAGAGCGATCTGCATGGCAAAGTATTGAACAAAATCGGCGCCGACAAAGTCGTATTCCCCGAACGGGACATGGGGCTTCGCGTCGCGCACCACCTCATCTCGCCGAACATCTTGGAGCATATCGAGCTATCCAAGGATTATAGCATCGTAGAGATGAAGACGCCCTCGGCCATGCTCGGCAGGAGCCTGAAGGAGCTCGACATCCGGTCGAAATACAATTGCAACGTGCTGGCGCTGAAGCAGGAAGGCGAGATGAACATTACGCCGAGCGCGGACCAGCCGCTGACGGAAGACGATATTCTCGTCATCGTCGGCAAGAACGAACAATTAAACAAGTTGGAGCAGGCGTATGCGGAAGCTTGAAGGATACATTAGCTCGGCGGCGAATCCGCGCGTGAAAGAGTGGGCGAAGCTGCTGGACCGGAAATACCGGGAGAGGGAAGGGAAGTTCCTCCTCGAGGGCGTGCACCTCGTGAAGGAAGCGCTCGACGCGGGCTGGCCGCTCGAAGCCGTCGCGTTCGACGAAGGCTCGGACGTCGCGGAGCTATTCGAAGCGTACTTGGAGCGCGCGGGGGATTCTCCGGACGGCCCGGTCTGGGTGCCGGTATCGCCGGACGTCATCGCCAAATGCAGCGGCACCGAGACGCCTCAGCCGATCTTCGCGGTCGCGCTGAAGCGTCCTCCGGAGCGCGACGCGCTGTTCGCGGACCCGGGCGCGCTCGTGGCGGTGCTCGACGGCGTGCAGGATCCGGGCAACGTCGGCACGATCGTGCGCGGCGCGGCCGCTTGCGGGGCGACCGCCGTCGTGCTCGGCCGAGGGACGGCCGACCTGTACAATCCGAAGACGATCCGCGCTACGATGGGCGCGCTGTTCCACGTGCCGGTATTGGAAGCGGACCTGACGGAGCTGCTGCCGGAAGCGCGCGAACACGGCGCGACGATCGCGGGCACGAGCCTGCGGTCGTCGCGATCGTGCTACGAGTACGACTTCCGCGGGCGCGGCGTCTGGCTCGTGCTGGGCAACGAGGGCAGCGGCATGTCCGCGCGCGTGTCGGAGCTCGTCGACGACAACTTGATTATTCCGATGTCCGGCCGCGCGGAGTCGCTGAACGTCGCCATGGCGGCGACGGTGCTGCTGTTCGAGGCACAGCGGCAGCGGATGAAGGGGTAGCGGAGGGTTTATGAGGCGAGGAGCAACTTCTTCGGAAGCTGCTTCTTTTTTGTGCTCGGGCCATCGTGTCCGTTCGCCCCACCGCTTGCCTCATTCGTCCAACCCCCGCCGATAAGCCGCCGGCGTCTTGCCGGCGATTCGCTTGAACAGCCGGTGGAAGTGGGGCACGTTCTCGAAGCCGCAATCCGAGGCGATAGCCGCGACGTTGCGGTCGGTTTCGAGGAGCAGTTCCTTGGCTCGAATGATACGCTTGGCGGCGATGAATGCGGTGACGTTCATGCCGGTCAGCTCCTTGAACACCCGGCTGAAGTGCGCGGGACTGACGGCGGCGCGCTTGCAGAGCTCGCGGAGTCCGATATCTTCCGTATAGTTCGCGTCGATATACAGCAGCGTATCCCGCATCCAGACCGGCCCGATCGCGGGCGCTTGCGACGTCGGACCAACCCCCGCGCCCGTCTCGCGGCCGACGGCCAACAAGAGCCGCTGCAAGTGCAGCGACACGGCATGCCGGACGCCGGGCTCCGAGTCCCGGAGCTCCCGATCGAGCTCGCGCAGTCCGTCTTCCATCGTCTCTTGCAGCGCGGGGCTGCATTTGACCTGGAACGATCGCGTCTGGCGGCTCCGGTCGAAGCACCGCAACAACGAGAACGGCTCGCCGAATGCCGGCTGCGGCACGAGGAGCGGACTGAAGAACGCGGCGGTCGACGTGACCGGATCGGCGGCGTCCGGAAAAGCCCGATGGATCGTATTGCCCGGGATGAGGAATAGATCGCCCGCGCGCATGTCGTAGAACGTTCGATCGATGAAGAAGGCGCCTTGGCCGCTATGAACGTATACGATCTCGTACCAGTCGTGCAAGTGATCGGGCAGCTCCCGTTGCTTCGTCTTCGTGTCTCTGTAGACGAACGAGAACGGAAAGGCGGGCGATACGTTAAACGGCTTCCGAATCGGCTTCATGCGCGCAACCCCCGTGTCGTACGATTCTGTATTCAAAATATCAAAAAAGGATACAAATACGCAAGAAGTCGTTATTTTAAATGAATTACGGCATGTTAGACTGAGAGAAGAAGACGGTTACATCCATGAACCGCAAAGGAAGATGCCAGATGAGAATCGATGCCCACCAGCATTATTGGAGAATCGACCGGGGAGATTACGGCTGGATCACGCCGGAGATGCCCGTCTTATACCGGGATTTCTTGCCGCCGGACCTTCTGCCGAGCCTGGAAGCGCGCGGGCTGGACGGAAGCATCGTCGTGCAAGCGGCCCCGACGATCGAGGAGACGGATTATCTGCTGTCGCTTGCCGAACGGAACGAATCGATCAAAGGCGTCGTCGGATTCCTGGACCTTCAGGATGACCGCCACCCGGAGCATTACGAGCGATTCGCGAAGCACCCGAAATTCGTCGGCTTCCGGATCATGATTCAAGAGATGCCGGACGCCCGGGCGATTCTGTCCGAATCGTACGTCGAAGCGTTGCGCGGCTACGCGAAGCTGGGCGTGCCCGTCGATCTGCTGCTGAAGTCCGATCAATTGGAGCAAGTCGTCGCATTGGCCGATCGCGTGCCCGGCCTGCGCGGCGTCGTCGATCATATCGCCAAGCCGCGCATCGCCGAAGGGCTGACGGAGCCGTGGGCGGAGCACATGAAGGCGCTCTCCTCGCACCCGAACCTCTATTGCAAGCTGTCCGGCATGGTGACCGAAGCGGACCGCTCCGGCTGGACGGCCGAGCAATTCGTCCCATACGTCCGGCATGCGCTGGCATGCTTCGGTCCGGACCGGGTCATGTTCGGAAGCGATTGGCCGGTATGCTTGCTGGCGGCGAGCTACGACGAGGTCGTCGACGTCCTCGAGCGCGCGCTGCCCGCTTCGTGGGGCGAAGCGGAGAAGGAGAAGCTGTACGGAGCGAACGCCATCGCCTTTTACCGAATCGAACAAGGGGAGAACGACCGATGAAATATCGCGCATTAGGACAAACCGGACTGGACGTCTCCGTTCTTAGCTTCGGCGCTTCCTCGTTAGGCTCCGTCTTCCGGGATACCGACGAAGCGGAAAGCATCCGCACGGTATGCGAGGCGATCGACGCCGGCATCAACTACATTGACGTATCCCCGTATTACGGCTTGACCAAAGCGGAAACCGTGCTCGGCCAAGCGCTGCGGGGCATTCCGCGCGACAAGTACGTGCTGTCGACGAAGGCGGGCCGTTACGGCGCCGATACGTTCGACTTCTCCGGGGACCGGATCGTCGCCAGCGTGGAAGAGAGCCTGAAGCGGCTGAACGCGAACGAGATCGACATCCTCTATTTGCACGATATCGAATTCGTGCCGGCGGACATCATCCTTCACGAAGCGATACCCGCTCTGCAGCGGCTGAAGGAGAGCGGCAAGATCCGATTCACGGGCATCTGCGGCTTGCCGATCGCGCTGTTCGAGACGTTCGTTCCCCGCGTCGACGTCGACTGCATGATCTCGTACTGCCATTATTCGTTGAACGACACGAGTCTGCTCGGCTTGCTGCCGTTGCTCGAGACGCATGGCGTCGGGTTGGTCAACGCCTCGCCGCTCTCCATGGGTCTGTTAAGTACCCGGGGAACGCCGGATTGGCATCCCGCCGCGCCGGACATCAAGGCGGCTTGTCTCCAGGCTGCGCAATATTGCGCAGATCGGGGAGAGGATATCGCGAAGCTGGCCGTCCAGTTCTCGACGTCCGACGAGCGCATTCCGACGACGTTGGTGAGCACGGCCAATCCGGCGAACATCCGCAAGAACGCGGAATGGACGGACGAACCGATCGACGAGCGGCTGCTGGCCGACGTGCTGGACATCCTGAAGCCCGTGCACAATCGAACCTGGACGAGCGGCAGAGCCGAATATAACGGGAAGCTTGAAGGGGGCGAGGCATAATGCGGGGCATCGTATGCGAAGAGATCGATCGCTTCCGGTATGCGGACGACTTGCCGGAGCCCGTCCTTGCCCAAGGGTCGGCCATCGTGGCGATTCGGAGAATCGGCATCTGCGGCACCGATCTGCACGCCTATAAGGGTAATCAGCCCTTCTTCGCTTATCCGCGCATCTTGGGACACGAGCTGGCGGGCGTCATCGAACGAGTCGGGGATAATGGAGCGGGACTACGCGTCGGAGATCAGGTCAGCGTCATTCCGTACATGCATTGCGGAAGTTGCGTCGCTTGCAGGGGCGGCCGGACGAACTGCTGCACGGACATGCAAGTGCTCGGCGTCCATATCGACGGCGGCATGCGGGAGCGCATCTCGGTGCCGGTCACGCATCTGATCCAGGCGAACGATCTGACGCTCGACGAGGCGGCCGCGCTAGAGCCGCTCGCGATCGGCGCGCACGCCGTGCGCCGATCCGGGCTGCAAGCCGGAGAGACCGCGCTCGTCATCGGCGGCGGGCCGATCGGACTCGGCGTCATGGCGTTCGCGAAGGCGCGCCGGGCCAAGGTCGTCGCCATGGACGTCAACGAGGACCGGTTGGCGTTCTGCCGCGATTGGGCAGGCGCGGACGCGACGGTCAATGCGCTTCGCGATCCGCTCGGCAGCCTATTGGCCGCGAACGGCGGGGACCTCCCGAGCGTCGTCTTCGACGCGACGGGCAACGCGAAGTCGATGACCGACGCGTTCGGTTACGCGGCTCACGGCGGGAGATTGGTGTACGTCGGACTCGTCAGGGCCGACATCTCGTTCCACGATCCCGAGTTCCACAAGCGCGAGCTGACGCTCCTGGCAAGCCGCAACGCGACACGGGAAGACTTCGAGCGGGTGCTTGAAGTACTTGCGACCGGCGCGATCGACGTCGGCCGATATATTACGCACCGAACCGATATCGAAGGCATGATCGGTACGTTCGAACATTGGCTGAAGCCCGAATCGAAAGTGATCAAGGCGATGGTCGAACTATAAAGAACAAACCCCGCCTCGGGAAACCGAAGGCGGGGTTATCATTTTGACGTGCCTATCGGATTCTCCTCATTTTGTATCGGATTGACCTATAGAACTGTCGCTAGGGCTGTGTTACGCTACTAGCATATTGCGCTAAGCGCTCGAAGTTTTAATGAATAATGGCATGGATTATTCGGATACTGCGAATGGGGGGTGGCGGACGTGAGAAGCGCGCTGCGCGAGAACACGATGCTCACGGGGAAAGACTTCCCGATCAACGTGTTCCATACGACGTTCGAGGAGCATCACCACTTGCCGCTGCATTGGCACGAGCATTACGAGATTATTCTGATCGAGCAAGGCGCGGCGACGCTGCAGATCGGATCCCGCCGGTACGAGGCACGCGCCGGCGATCTGTATATCGTGAACGGAAGGGAGCTGCACGGCATCTCCGCCCCGTCGACGCCGTTCGTATTCTATGCGATCGTCTTCCATCCGTCGCTTATCGGATTGAAGCCCAACGACGTCGAGAAGATGGGCTTGCCGACGGCGGAGGCGGAAGGCAACCGGGCGTTCGCGAACGTTCCCGATCCGGCGTGCGAGCACGACGAGAAGATCAAGGGCGCGTTGCGGACGCTCATCGCGGAGTTCAAAGGCAAGCTTCCGGGCTATCAGGAGGCGGTGCAAGCGACGGCCCGCCTGCTGTTCACGTGGCTGTACCGTTGGTATGCCGAGGAGCGCGATCCGGCGAACCGGCTGAGCGAATACAGCGTGCGTGAGAAGCGGTTCCGGTCGTTGTTGCTGCACGTCGAGCGGCATTACGCAGAGCCGATCACGCTTGACCAAGCGGCGGGCATCGTTCACTTGAGCACGTATCACTTCTGCAAAACGTTCAAGCGGATGACCGGCATGACGTTCGTGCAATACGTGAACCGATACCGGATCCAGGAAGCGGAACGGATGCTGCTGGACAGTTCCCTCAGCGTCACGGAGATCGCGGACCGGGTCGGCTGCGGCAGCATTAACGCGTTCTCCAAGCTGTTCAAGCAAATCCGCGGCTGCTCTCCGAAGCAGCTGAGGGCGAAGTAAGTAAGCTTTCTACGATGATCAATGATAAGAAGCACCGCGTGTCCGCCGTATCGGCCGGGCCCCGGTGCTTTTTCGCGTTCGCGGCGCATAAGCTTTGAACGATACGGACGAGGAGGGATCGCATTGGCGAGACGATGGAACATCACCTTGCCGAAGCTCGCGCCGCGCAAGTGGGGCAGAGGACGCGGCTTGCTCGGCAGCGGCGGCTTCCGGCCGAAGCCCGCGCCGCGCAGGTGGGGGACGCGCGGTTGGTTCTCGGCGACCCGCCCGGTCGCGAGCTCGCCCGCGGCGAAGTGGAAGCAGACGAGGCCGCGGAAGCGGATGAAGCGGAAGCACGCGTGGATCATCGGGCTGTTGTTCTTCGCGTTCTTGATCCTGCAGGGCATCTTGTTCCTCGACCGGGAGCTGCGCGGACCTCTCATGTTCCTGGCGAAGATCCGGATTACGCAGATGGCGACGGACGCGATCAATACGGCGATTACCGACGAGGTGGCGAGAGAGGTAGACTCGGATCGGCTGATCCAATGGCGGACGAACGAGGCCGGCAAGGTGACCGGTCTCCTGATCGATTACAAGGAGCAGATGAGCATTACCGCGAGAACGATCGAGGTCGTGAACCGGGTGCTGAAGGAGCGGGAGGACATTCCCGAGCATATTCCGATCGGCCATGCCCTGAACAGCCCCTTCATCTCCTCGATCGGTCCGAGCGTGTCGGTGAAGTTCCATCCGGCGACGGCGGTCAAGGTGGACGTCGACACGCGGTCGACGGAAACGGGCATCAACAACTTGCTCGTGGAGGTGTTCGTGCGGATTCGCACCGACATCGCGGTCGTGATTCCGTTCGATCAGGAGCCGCAGCAGCTCGAGACGGAAATTCCGCTCTCCTACGTCATGGTCGTCGGCGACGTGCCGACGTACTATTACGACAATCACGGCAATGCCGTGGGCAACTCGGCTCCGCAAGCTCCCGTCATTACGCTGCCGAAGCCGGAGACGGCCACGCAATCGACCCCGCAAACGACGACGCATTGAAAATAATGTTCGATTATGTTCGTTATTGTGTGATATAGTGTAATCAAACGATTACGAACATAAGGGAGACGTTATCATTGGATATTAGACATTCCACGAATCCGGCCGACGCCAAAACGTACGATACCGCGACACTGAGACAGCGCTACTTGATCGAGAGCGTGTTCGTTCCCGGCGAAGTGAAGCTGACGTACGCGCACGACGACCGCTTCATACTCGGCGGCGCGATGCCGACCTCCGAAGCGCTGACGCTCGAAGCGCCGGATATTCTCAAGACCGATTACTTCCTCGAGCGCCGGGAAGCCGGATTCATGAACATCGGCGGCGGGGAAGCGGTCATCGAAGTCGAAGGCGAGCGCTTCACGCTCGGCAAGCTCGATACGCTGTACGTCGGAAAAGGCGTTCGCGACTTGAAGCTCTCTAGCGCGGACGCGTCCAATCCCGCGAAGATCTATATCGCTTCCGCCACCGCTCACGCGAAACACCCGACGCGCAAGGCGACCGTGCAAGAAGCGAATACGCTCAACCTCGGCGCGCTGGAATCGTCCAACGAGCGCACGATTCACCAGGTCGTTCACGAGAACGGCATCCCTAGCTGCCAGCTCATGCTCGGGGTGACGTTGTTCAAGCCGGGCAGCGTATGGAACACGATGCCGGCGCATCTTCACGACCGCCGGATGGAGGCGTACTTGTACTTCGACATGAACGACAACGCGCGCGTCTTCCACTTCATGGGCGAGCCGAGCGAGACGCGGCATATCGTCATCTCGAACGAGCAAGCCGTTATCTCTCCGGCTTGGTCGATCCATTCCGGAGCGGGTACGAGCAGCTATGCGTTCGTATGGGCGATGGCGGGGGAAAATTACACGTTCAAAGATATGGATGTCGTCCCGATGGATGCGTTAAAGTAAGAGGAACGCATTCAACGATACGTATCGATCGGGAGGAGCTTCGCGCATGTTAGCCGTCACGCGTCATCAATCGATATTGGAGCTGGTCCAATCGGATGGCTCGGTGCAAGTGTCCGAGCTGAGCGAGCGGTTCGGCGTCACCGCCAAGACGATTCGGGAGGACTTGGAGAAGCTCGAGGAGAAGGGGCTGCTTCGGCGAATCCACGGCGGTGCGGTCGCCGCCCGCGAAGAGGCGGAGCCGATGCTGCCGCTGCAAATTCCGAACCTGAAGCATGCCTCGGAGAAGGAAGCGATCGCGCGGCATGCGCTTACGTACATTAAACCGAACGACGTCATCGCGCTCGACGCCGGCAGCACGACGCTCGAGATCGCCCGTTGCTTGCCGGACATGCCGCTCACGGTGCTTACGAACGATCTGCTCATCGTCCGGGAGCTGATGCCGCGCGAGGACATTCGGCTGGTCGTGCCCGGAGGCTACAAGCACCGGAACGTGCTCGTCGGCAACGACGCGCTAACGTGGGTGACCCGCCTGAACGTGCAGAAACTGTTCCTGTCCGCGACGGGAGTGCACGATAAGTTCGGCCTCTCGGTGTTCACGAGCGAACTGCTCGACTTGAAGAAAGCTTATCTATCCGGCGCCAAGGAAGTGTACGGCGTCGCCGACCATAGCAAGTTCGACCGGGCGGCGCTATTCACGTTCGCCGCGTTGGACGAGCTGGACGTACTCATAACGGACGACGGATTGGACGAGGACATCGTCCGCCGATACGAGGGAGGTTCGGTGCGAATTGAACGCGCAAGCACGGTTGGCTAGCAGATTCGAATTAACGGGCAAGACCGCGATCGTGACGGGAGCAGGCAGAGGCTTAGGTCGCGCGATCGCGATCGGAATGGCGGAGGCGGGAGCGAACGTCGTGCTCGTCACGAACCGTACGCCGGCCGACGAAGCGAAAGCGGCTATCGAGTCGCTGGGCGGACAAGCGGTCATCGTCACCGCGGACGTTGGGGACCGGGATCAGTTGCCCGGCATTATCGACGCCGCGACGAGCGCGTTCGGAACGATCGACGTGCTGGTCAATAACGCCGGCATTATCCGGCGCACGCCCGCGGTCGATCATGCCTACGCCGATTGGCAGGAAGTGCTGGACGTGAACTTGAATTCCGTATTCGTGCTCAGCCAGTTGGCCGGTCGAATCATGATCGGGCAAGGCTCGGGCAAGATCATCAACGTCGCGTCGATGCTGTCGTTCCAAGGCGGCATCAACGTGCCGGGCTATACGGCGAGCAAGCATGCCGTCGCCGGCTTGACGAAGGCGCTAGCCAACGAATGGGCGTCCAAGGGCGTGCAGGTCAACGCGATCGCGCCCGGCTACATGTCTACCGACAACACGGAAGCGCTCAGGAGCGACCCGGTGCGGAGCAAGCAGATCCTGGAGCGCATTCCGGCGGGACGCTGGGGCGCGGACGAGGATCTCGTCGGCCCCGCGGTCTTCCTGGCGTCCGGCGCGTCCGATTATATGAACGGACACGTTCTGTGCGTCGACGGCGGCTGGATGAACCGGTAAAGATATGAACTTGATTATTTGCGAACGCGAAGGGCCTTGCGCTCTTCGCGTTCCCATTTTTTCAGGAGCGGATACGGGTCGAACGCCCATTCGACGAGCCCGCGGTCCCGGTATACGCCGTAGTGCAGATGCGGCGGGAACTTTCCTTGCGTGCCCGGGCGGCCGTAGCCGGAGCTGCCGACCCAGCCGATCGTTTGGCCGGGACGGACGACGTCGCCGGCCTTGAGCGATTTGTCGAAGCCGGATAGATGCGCGTAATAATGATACAGGTTGTTCAAGTCGCGAATGCCGATCCGCCAGCCCCCGTATTTGTTCCAGCCCTTGATCTCGACGACGCCGTAGCAGGTGCTTCGGACGGGAACGCCTTGGCCGGCGAAAATATCGGTACCCTCGTGAATCCGGTACCCGCCCCAGCTGCGGCTGTTGCCCCACGTGCTGCGGAACGAATAGACGCTGCCGAGGGGGAGCGGGAACGCGCCGCCCTTCAGATCGATCTTGCCGAACGTCTTGTACAGTTTGGCGAATTGCTGAATGCGCTGGACCGCGCGCGTGTTCTGATAGTACTCCCAGAGACCGATCGCGAAGTCTTCCTTCGCGCTTCCGTAGCGGAGCACTTCCGCCGCGACGGTGTACAGAAGATCCTCGTCTTGATTCCGGTTCGCGAGCTTGTCTCCCGAACCGTCGCGGCCGATGCCGCGGAAGAAGCGGATCGACGCGGGCTCCGTATCCTCCGCGTCGGGATTCAGCTCGCCGCTCCATTCGGCCGGCGGGATGTACACGCCGGTGGCGGCGTCGTCCCGGATCGGCCGCGTCTTCGGATGCGCGCGGGACAGCGTCCGCTCGTACTGGTCGATCGCGGCGATCAGCGGCCAATCGAGCCCCGTAAGCGCGCCGATGCGGTCGTAGAGCTGCTCGCGTCGCTTGACGAGGTCCGGCTCCGGCGCTGCCGCGTCCGCGATGGCCGGCAAGCCGGATGCGAACGCGAGCGTCAAGGCGAGCGTCCCCGCGATCGCTCTTCGCGCCCGGGGGTATAGATAGTCGTACACGGTCCGCCGAAGTCGAATCAAAGCCAGCCCCCCTCTCTTCGTCATGTAAGGAGTAGGGTTTACATATCATTGGTTTTTATCCGAATCATGCTATAATAAGGGGGACAGAAAGAGGGGAAAGCAATGACGACGAGCACGAGGCCTCCCAAGCCGGAATGGCTGAAGATCAAGCTGACGACCGGCGAGCCTTACAAAGAGATCAAACAGATGATGCGGACGAAGACGCTGCACACCGTGTGCGAAGAAGCGCGTTGTCCGAACATATACGAATGCTGGGCGAACCGTACGGCGACTTTCATGATTCTCGGCGACATCTGCACGCGAGCATGCCGCTTCTGCGCGGTGAAGACCGGACTTCCGACCGAGCTTGACCTGCAAGAGCCGGAGCGCGTCGCGGAAGCTGCCGAACAGATGGGATTGCGCCATTGCGTGGTCACCTCGGTCGCGCGGGACGACTTGAAGGACGGCGGGGCGACGATCTTCGCGGAGACGATCAAGGCGATCAGACGGAAGCTCCCGCTGTGCAGCGTCGAAGTTCTTATTCCGGATTTCCTCGGCAACGAGGAGTCGCTAAGGATCGTCATGGACGCGAAGCCGGACATTCTGAATCACAACATCGAGACGGTCGAACGATTGTCGAACCGCGTTCGCGCCAAGGCGAAGTACCGCCGGTCGCTCGAATTGCTCCACCGGGCCAAAGCGATGTACCCGGATATTCCGACGAAGTCCAGCATCATGCTCGGCCTCGGAGAGACCCGGGAAGAGGTTCTGCAGGCAATGGACGACCTTCGCGGGATCGATTGCAATATCTTGACGCTAGGCCAGTACCTGCAGCCTTCCGCGAGCCATATCGACATCGTGAGGTACGTGCATCCGGATGAATTCAAGCAGTTGAAGGAAGACGGGTTGGCTCGCGGTTTCTCGCACGTCGAGTCCGCGCCGCTCGTCCGAAGCTCCTATCACGCGCACGAGCAAGTGAAATCCGCCGAAGCAAGAACGACGATCGTTCGGGAGGAGAGCTTAACGTGATTTACATGGCCGGTGGCAATGCTTACTCCGTAATGCATGAGAACAAGAACGGATGGAATCCGGAAGCTTTCCGCGAGAGGTTCAGCGAGGTGCTCGAGCGGTTCGATTACATCGTGGGCGATTGGGGTTACAGCCAATTGCGGCTGCGGGGCTTCTATAAGGACGGCCATCCCCGAGCCACCAAGGAAAGCTCGATCTCGAGCTTCGTCGATTACATTAACGAATATTGCAATTTCGGATGCGCGTATTTCGTGCTCGTCAAGATCGACAGCAAGACCTTGTCTCCCGAGGAGCTCGAGCTTAGCCAGCAGAACGCCGCGGCTGCCGCGGCTACGGCGCTCGGCGAAGCCGGAGAGCAGGCGGCGGAGACCGCTGCGGCTGCCGCGACGGCCAGCGTCAACGGCATGCTGATGCGTTGGCCGCTTAAGGAGCGTCCGGGCGGCCCGGTCAGAGTGCCGAATGTAACCGTATCCGCGGTCGCGAGAGCGGCGGCCGACGCCGAACGGCGCAACGCCAATAAGGGCGATCATTCGGGAGGCTCTTCCCATCAACGCGGCGGTTCCCATTCCCGGAACGATCGGGGACATGACGGCGGTTCGCGGCACGGCAAGTCTTCGCACGGCTCGGGCGGAGGAGATCGCCGGCAAGGACAAGGCTCCGGCAATCACGAGCGCGGCGGCCAACAGGGTCCTGGCCAGGGCAATCATGGACAAGGCAGAGGCCAACATCACAACGGCCCGCGCGGCCCGCGTCCGCAGCAGAACGCGGAAGGCAACCATAAGCCGGCCGAAGGTCGTCCGCAAGCGGAGGGGAACGCGCATCCGAACGCGGAAGCGGCGCGTAACGGAAGCCGTTGGCCGGGCAAGAATCGCCGCCGGAAGAGCTTCGGCGGCAAGCCGGGCCAAGGTCCGAGACCGGAAGGCGGACCTCGTTCCGAATCGAGCGGCAATCCTCGGGCGAGCGAATAAAGGGAATAACGCAACAAGCCTTTTCCAGCGGCGGACGCCGAGGGAAAAGGCTTGTTCGTTGTCATGGCCGCTCTACACTTCCAAGCCGATGAACGACTCCCGCACCCGATTCCAGAACGGGTACGGCCGGTAACGGGCGAACTGGATTTTCTGGTCGGACACGCGGCACGTAATCGACGTAATGCCGGACATCTGAACCGACAGATGGTCTACCGCGTAATGCAGCGCCTTGTTCGGGTCCGGAACGATGTCGCAATGATGGTGCTTCGGCAAGATGACCGACGAGCCGAGCGTGCGGTAGACGCGGTTGTTGATCGAAGCGATCTCCGCGATTTGCAATGCCTCCAGAGACGGATGAATGACCGCACCACCGAGGCTTTTGTTATATCCCGTGCTGCCCGTGGGGGTGGAGATGACGATGCCGTCGCCGCGGAACATCTCGAACGGCTCGTCGTTCACGTGCAACGCCGCGACGAGCGTGCCGTCCACTCCCTTGAGCGTGAATTCGTTCAGCGCCAAGTACGACGTGCGGCCGGCATGGGCGTTCACTTCGATATGGAGAAGCGGATAGACGACGTTATGGGGCTCCGACGTCGCCATCATGCCGACGAGCTCCGGCAGCTCTTCTTTTTTCCAATCCGTATAGAAACCGAGATGTCCCGTATGGATTCCGACGAAGGACACTTGCTGCAACTGATCCTTGTACCGATGGAATGCTTGCAGCAACGTGCCGTCCCCGCCGATCGAGACGACGATCTCGGGCTTCTCCTCGTCGTGGATCATGCCCTTCTCCTCGGCCAGCGACTGCAATTGCTCCGATAATTGCCGGGAGAGCGGGTCCCCGCGGTCCAATACTGCGTATTTCAAGAGGAAGCGCTCCTTCCGGTCGTTCATGCCGTAATCTGATTCGATCATAAACAATAACCGGAGGGAATACAATGCTTGCCTTACGAATGGAGGAGCGGCCAGACCGCGTAAACCGCGATCATCGCGAGGATGCCGTGCAGCAGCCTCGCGCGGGCGAAGGGCAAGTAACGCCATTTCGTGCGGCTCATCAACCCGGCGACTTGCGCATGGACGGACAGGCCGGCCCAAGACAAGACGAAGGCGGCGGCGGCCACGCGGTCGACGAGCGGTAGCGCGGATCCGGCCGCGCCGCTGCCCGCCGCGGCTTTCGCGCCGATCGTGACCTCGAACGTTCCGTGAATGAGCGAAGAGGCAATGTGAGGCGACATGCCGCACAGCTGCAGCAGGCCGGATATCGCATGATGGAACAACGCGAGTGCGCCGCTGTCGATGAGCAGCGTCATCGTCGCCGAGAAGAACACGACGAGCCCGCCGACGATCATCATGAGCGCAAGGGAAGATTGCAGAGACTGGCGCAGCAGCACCGCGAACGGACGTCCGTCGGCCAATCGGGCGCGGTGCATGGCTGCCAGCGCCGCGCGCAGCCTGCCATCGCGCCGTTGCGGCGTAGGCGAAGGCTTGCGCGGAACGCGATCCTCTTCGGGCGAATCGGCTCCCGCACCCGGGCGGAACCGATAGAGGATGCCGATCAAGAGCGCGCTGCCGTAATGGGCGATCGCAAGCGCGAGAGCGGGCTCCAGGCTCCCGAAGAATCCGATGCAGACGGCGCCGATCAGGAAGATCGGGTCCGACGTCGTCGTCATGGCGACCAACCGTTCGCCTTGATCCCGGTCGATCATGCGCTGTTCCATTAGCCTTGACGTTAAGCGGGCGCCCACGGGGTACCCCGATACGTAGCCCATGGCGAGAACGAAGCCTCCGATCCCGGGCAGCTTGAACACCGGCCGCATGAACGGATCGAGGAGCTTGCCCGCGAAATGCACGATCCCGAACCCGAGCATAACGTCGGAGAGCACGAAGAACGGGAACAGCGCGGGGAACAGCACTTCCCACCATACGGCGACGCCGCGGAGCGAAGCTTCGAGCGCCTTGCCCGGCATGGCCAGGGCGAGACCTCCGAGCAAGAGTATAACGCCGCCCATTCCGACGATGCTAAGCGCCGTGATCAGACGGGGTTGGTCATTCGTTGAGGACGGTTCCGTTCGCACAAGGTTCCCCTCCCAGGGTATCGACGCTCTTGTCCAATATATGAACAAGGTCGGACAATCTTGCCCGAATACGGATCTTGCGAATAATTGTAATCGCTTGCAAAAAAACGGTGCCGTTCCGCCCGGGTTATGGTACAATCGGAGTAGACGCAACGGCTTATTGCACGCTGGCATTTACTTCGATAAGTGGAGTGATGAACATGATGGCGGGAATCGTCGCAGGATTGATTGTATGCGCTTTCGTATACGTCATTCGGGAATCGTTGGTACGTCCGGAAGAGGAAATGTAAACAAATCGACACGCAACGGCAACGACGCCGATCCAGATCGTCCTTCGGGACGATCTTTGTTTTTTATCGGAGGCAAATTGTGACTTTGTGGTATAATAGGCTTGATCCAAGAGAAGCTAATAGGTCTTGTATCCCACAACGCGGTGCGACTTCCTGTTCAGTCAGACATCGATACGATCGCACGTCAGGAGGGACGAATTGTCCAGTTACGCAACGATTTACGAAGCGATCGGCGGCGCCGACGCTTTGCGGGATATCGTGGAACGATTTTATCCGAAGGTTCAATTACATCCTTTGCTCGCTCCGTTGTTTCCGGAGGACATCCGTCCCGTCATGGAGAAGCAATATCAATTTTTGACTCAGTTTTTCGGAGGGCCCTCGTTGTATTCGGATCAGTACGGACACCCGATGATGCGGGCTCGGCATTTGCCGTTCGAGATTACGCCGGAGCGCGCGCAAGCTTGGCTATCGTGCATGGCGTCCGCGCTCGCGGAAACTTCGGTTCCCGAATCGCTGCAACGCTTAATGCTCGAGCGGTTATCCGGACCGGCCCATCATTTCGTCAATACCGATCCATCCTAATCGAGGAGGAAGCATCGTGGATCCGTTATTCCAGATCAAAGTCCAATGCAGCTGCTGCGAGTCGAGCTTTCAGACGTCCCGCGTACGTCCGAGCCTGAAGAAGGCGGTCAAGACCGACTCGGATTTCTGCTCCTACTTCAAAGAAATCAATCCCGACTATTACGTCGTTCGGGTATGTCCGTATTGCGGCTTCGCGTCGACGGAAAATTTCCGGGAGCATCTGCTCGACAAGCAGAAGAAGGCCTACTACGAGAAAATGGGCAACCAATGGCAGCACCGGGATTACGGCGGCGAACGGACGGAAGCGGATGCCATGGAATGCTACAAGCTGTCGCTGCTGACCGCCCAGACGGTCGGAGAGAAGGACCGCATCATCGCGGGATTGCTCCATCACATCGCGTGGCTGTACCGGTATCAAGGCAACGTCGCGCAGGAGAACCGGTTTCTCCGATTCGCGCTCGGCGCGTACGTAAGCGTATTCGAGAAAGAACGCGAGTCGCTCAGTAATGCCAGACTCATGTTCCTGATCGGGGAATTGAACCGGCGACTCGGCGAATACCGGGAAGCCGTCAAGTGGTTCGGTCGCATCATCCACGATCGCAGCATTACGGATTCCGCGATGATTCGGGCTTCGAGGGAGCAGTGGACCAATATCCGCGAGGCGATGACGGGGCAAGGCTTGGAGCTTCCGGAGGAAATGCAGCAGAGCGGAGCATAGCCGAGGCGCGCGGGGAAGACGGACGGACCGATGCTCAGTCCGAGATCAAGTCGTCCGCGCGCAGCGGCTTGTTGGCGAGCAGATAGTCCGAGTCGGCATCGACGATGCGAACGCGGCTATGGCAGCAAGGGAAGACGAGCAATATTTTGCGCGCGCCGTCATACAAGCTCGCGACGTCGGCGGGCTTGAGCGGGAGCAGCACGTTCGAGGCCCGGCAGAACGGACATTCGTGTACGAATACGTCGTTGCCTGTGATATCATAAGGCCAGCTGTTGCGGAACGGAATCATGAGATCGTCCTCCTTTCTCGTTCTACGATACAACAGCCCGAACAAGCGTGCAAACGGAAAGGAAGCGATCGGATATGAATAGAAGCTGGAACTTGGAGTCGCTCTTCGAAGGCGGCTCTTCTTCGTCTCGGTACGCGGCGTTCGTCCAAGAGACGGAGAGCCTCGTCTCGGGGCTGCTGAAGGATCTGCAGGAAGCCGGGGCGGCCCCTGCCGACGTGCAACTGACGGAGTGGACGAAGAGGCTGCAGGACGGATTGGCGCGGCTGCGGGAAGCGGACGCCTTCGTCTCGTGCTTGACCTCGCAGCAGATGAGCGACAAGAAGGCCGTCTCGTGGGCCGAGCGCATCCAGTCGCTGTCCGCCAAGTATAAGCAAGCGCAAGATTTGTACGAAGCGAAGCTGGCCGATGTTCCCGAGGATCGCTGGGAGAAGTGGAGCGGCGACGCTTCGCTCGCTGCCGTGAAGTTCCCGCTGAACGAACGGCGCGATGCGGCGAAGGAAAAGCTCCCGCCCGCGCTCGAGAGCGTGGCGAGCGAGTTGGCCGTAGACGGCTACCACGGCTGGGGAGAGCATTACAATACGATCGTAAGCCGCATCTCCATCCCATGGAACGAAGGAGACGCGGTCTCTTCGCTGTCCGTCGGGCAGGCGGCGAACAAGCTGGACGATCCGAAGCCGGAAGTGCGCGACCTGATGGCCGCGAAGTGGGAAGAGGCTTGGGCCGGCCAAGCCGATCTGTGCGCCGACGCGTTGAACCGGCTGGCCGGGTTTCGGCTGAAGCTGTACGGCATGCGGGGATGGAACGATCCGCTCGGGGAACCTCTCAAGATGAACCGGATGAGCGACGCTACGCTGGACGCGATGTGGACGGCGGTATCCGAAGGGATAGAGCCGTTGAAGCGGTATTTGGCCGTCAAAGCCCGCATGATGGGCAAAGAGCGATTGGCTTGGCATGACGTGGACGCGCCGATCGCGACGAGTCAGGCGAAGATCGGATACGAAGAAGCGGCCGGCATTATCGCGGAAGCGTTCGAGCAGTTCTCGCCGGATATGGCGAAGCTTGCCCGCAGAGCGTTCGACGAGGACTGGATCGAATCGGAAGACCGTCCGGGCAAGCGGCCCGGCGGCTTCTGCACCAGCTTCCCGATCAGCGAGCAGAGCCGGATCTTCATGACGTATTCCGGTACGCCGGGCAACGTATCCACGCTCGCTCACGAGCTCGGACACGCGTACCACGGCGCGCTCGTGGACGGATTGCCGCCGCTGGCCCAGGAGTACGCGATGAACGTGGCCGAGACGGCGTCGACGTTCGCGGAAGCGCTCGTCAGCGACGTGCTCGTGAGCAGAGCCGAAGGCGACCAAGAGAAGCTCGCCTTGCTGGACGACCGCCTGCAGCGCGCCGTCGCCTTCCTCATGAACATCCGCGCGCGATTCCTGTTCGAGACGCGCTTCTACGCGCGACGGGCTTCCGGCATCGTCGAAGCTGAGGAGCTGAACAAGCTGATGGTCGAAGCGCAACAAGAGGCTTTCGGCAACGCGCTTAGCTCGTGGCATCCGCATTTTTGGGCGGCCAAGCTGCATTTCTACTTAACCGACGTTCCGTTCTATAACTTCCCGTACACGTTCGGTTACCTGTTCAGCACGGGACTCGTCGCCGTCGCCGAGCGGGAAGGGGAAAGCTTCCGAGCGAAATACGACCGGCTGTTGAAGGACACCGGCGTCATGACGGTGGAGCAGCTCGCATCCAGCCACTTGAGCGTACGTCTCGACGAACCGGCATTCTGGCGCGAGGCGGTCTCCAAGGTCGTCGCTGACGTCGAACAGTTCGAAGCGCTTTGCGAAGGGCGGTAATGATAATCTAGGCCCCCCGGGACGTTCGTCCCGGGGAGCTTTTCGTGACCCTGGACCCGCTGGCTACGCCGCAAACCCGCTGGATACCACTAACCTGTGCGCTACGCCGCTAACCTGCCAGCTCGCGCGCCGCTCCACCGAACGGCAGCCCCAAATGTATTCGGTTTTTCGAGTCTCTTTCGGCGGATAGATGGGAGCTTGGCGGTTGTGTGCGACTAATCGTGCTTATTTTTAGTTTGCCGGGATATCGTAAGAATTGTACGCGGTTTATCGCATATAAAACATAATTTGTCTGGTATGATCCGGATTAAGCACTATATTTCGAATATACTTCGCGGTCGAAGCAACCATATGGCGCGGTGGAGAGGCTGCAATCGCGGCAACCCTAAGGCGCGGCGAATTGGACGTGTTGTCGGCGACAATTCCGGGTGATGATTAAGGCATCTGCACTTCGTCAATTCCACGAATATACATGATTTGACAAAATCATTGCAATTATCCAACAATTCATTTACAATAGGCCTCGAGACACAAAAGGAAATTGTTAGTAATTTTGCAAGCAAAAGCGAGAAGGAGGAGAATGATGGAACAGCATTCACTGGCAAGACAAGTCAATGTGGCATTAGAACAACTTGAGGCAGAGCTTAAGGGACTAACTGCAGGGACGATCGTTCTGCAAATTCGCGACGACAAGGTAGGGCGCTTCGGCATCCGTCACTTGCCTCTCGATTGCGGAAGCCAGACGACGAATGTGGCGGCAGGGGGATTAACGGCCGCGCAAGCGAAGCAGCTTCGGGTCATGGCCGTGGAAGCTTTGCGCTATAAGCGGACGTGGACGCACGGGGAGATCGCGTACGACTTCGCGCTGAGGCAAGGCCAAGTCGACGTGAGCGTGCAATTCGAATCCAACTACAATATGGCGAACGTCTTGTTCAAACCGCCGGCAAGGCGAAGCGAGCGCAGGGACGTCTCGAACGAATAGCGATTCCTCATTCCATACATAACGAACACGACAATCAGGGACTGCCCATTCGCTATCGCGAGTCGGGCAGTCCCTGTTCTAGGCTGGGGGCGATTAACGGCGCATGAAGCTTCCCGAAGCGGAGCCTGCAAGCTGTTGTTCGGCTATCTCGACAAGACGGCGCGTAATTTGACCGCCGATCGAGCCGGCGTCGCGGGTTAACAAGTTGCCGTTGTATCCGTCTTGCGACAATTGGATGCCGAGCTGTTGAGCGACTTCATACTTGAACTGGTCCAAAGCCTGTCTGGCTTGAGGAACGACGAGGTTGTTGCTGTTGCGTGAGTTGTTGCTAGCCATCGCGCTCACCTCCTTTGAAGGGTAGTATGGACTGAATTGGGAGCGCTATGCATTGTAAGCGATTAATTTCCATCTTTCCTTGCCGATGCCATTATTCGGGTCCGAAGTTCAAGTCGGGCGATACGTAAGGTTCGTCGGGAACGGGGATTCGAAGGATCCGCAGGGCGTCGATCTGAATGACATCTTCGCCGTCGTAGACGGTCGTCGATAACGTGCCCGTAATCGATACCCATTCGTTCGTCTCGAGCGCCGCGGCATGATCGGAGCGGACGAGAACGCCGTACGGGTAAGCGTCGGCGGAGCAGCAGCTGACGGCGAACCGGGTAGCGCCGAACTGGCGGTTGTCCATGCCGCGCTCGCGGAATACGAAGCCTTCGACCTGAACCGTCTTCCCTACGAACGCAGAGCGGTACGAATCGAGCGTCGTGAGCGTCTCGATGAATCGCTCGTCGGTAACCCGTACGGGGTCTTGGGCGGAAAGCTGGCGGCCGTATGCGGCGAAGCTCCGAAGGAACGGATCGGACGGCGATTCGGGCATGACGATCCGCTGCGAAGAGAATTGGACGCCCTTGGCGGAAGCCATCGCGCTTCCGAGCAGGCCGTCCGGGACGGCGAACGCCAATGCCAACGGCAGCGCGAACCAGCCGTATAGCAATAAGGAAGAACGCCAGCTCGCGGGCATCGCGTGCTCGTGGCCGTGTTCGTCGCAGCAGCCTTCCGCATGCGCAGCTCGGCCGTCCAGACCGATTCGGATGGCGGCATACAGCTGCTGCGCCGCGATGGCGTACATGCCGAGCGCGGCGAGCTTCACGATGAACTGCATGCGAGGGGCGATATACAGCTCGAGATTGTCCGTGCGCACGAGGTAGACGACGAAGTAAGCGAATGCCGCGAGAACGCTCGCCCGGACGATATAATGAACGGCTTCGTTAACGGAGCGGTTAGCCATCGCGCGATTGCCTCCTTATACCCATCCTATCCAACCGAACAACAGGGAACCGAAGAAGACTAGCGCGAATAACAGCGCTAGGAAGGCCAGCACGAATTTCTTCCTGAATACCGCGAGCATCATCATCGTGCTCTTCAGATCGGCCATTGGCCCGAATACGAGGAACGCCAGCAAGGCGTGCGGCGGGAACAAGCTGCTCCACGAAGCGGCGACGAACGCGTCGGACGTCGAGCATAGCGATAGCACGAACGCGAAGCCCATCATGAACAGCGGAGCGCCCAGCTCGTGGTCGGCCACGGCGGCGAACGATTGGCGGGAGACGAGCGTCTGCAGGACGGCCGTCACGAAGGCGCCGAAGATCAAGTACTTGCCCATATCGAAAAATTCATGGGACGCATGGGCCGGCGTATCGCCTAGCTTGCGCCAGAAAGAGGCGCGCGGGGAAGCGGCATGCTCGTGATGGTGATGGTGATGGTGATTGTGATGATGGTGATCATGTTCGTGGTGACTGCTATAGCTATGCAACGCTTTCGGCGGGTTCATCGGATCGCGTTTCATGAAGGCATACAGCAGCAATCCCAAGCTCATGGAGACGAGCAAAGCCAAGTAAAAGCGCGAATAAGCGAGACCTTCGTTCGTGCGAAAGGCCGCAAGCGTCGCGCCGAACACGACGGGGTTAATGATCGGGCCCGCGGCGATATAGGTAAGGCCGATGTAGGCGGGCAGCCCCTTGCGCATCAGTCTGCGGACGATCGGGATCATGCCGCATTCGCAGATCGGAAGCACGATGCCGAGCAAGCTTCCGAACAGCGCGCCGGCGAGCGGGTTCTTGGGCGTCAGCTTCTTGATCAGCGCGTCCGACACGAACGCTTGGAGCAAGGCCGACACGATAACGCCGATGAGCAGGAACGGCAAGGCTTCTAATATAATGCTGATCAATATGATCTTGAACGTCTGGAGCTTCTCGATATCCACGTGCACGGAGTCACTTCCCGCAATCATAGTCGGCTTGCGCGATTACAAGAGCGTATGCTTGGCCTACGGGGAATATGAACGGCAGGTTGACAACGGAATCGCGAGGCGTATAATGAATACAAACCTTGACATATTGCGGCGATGAAAGGAACAAGTACGCGTCTGCGGTGCGCTCACAGAGAGCCGGTGGTTGCTGGAAACCGGTGCGCCCCTTATGCGGAATGGATCCCGGAGCCGAGAGCGAAACGACGGCAATCGGAGGAGGCGTACGTCTCCGAGGCGGCCGCTCCCATGCTCTCCGGACGTTCCCCGATAACGGAACCGAAGGTTTCGCGGCGCATGAGCGTCCGCGGAGCGAATTAGGGTGGCACCACGGCTTTCTCGTCCCTTGCGGAGGAGGGCCTTTTTTTGTTGTCCAATATAAACAAGAGGGGTACGATCACATGTCCAAATCACGCGTATTGTCCGGCATTCAACCGAGCGGCAAGCTGACGCTAGGAAACTACATCGGAGCGATGAAAAACTTCGTCGCCCTGCAGCACGAGCACAATTGCTTCTTCATGATCGTCGACTTGCACGCGATCACCGTGCCGCAAGAGCCGGCGGCGCTTCGCGAGCAGAGCGAAGCCGTCGCCGCGCTGTTCGTGGCTGCGGGTCTCGATCCGGCGCAGGCCGCGATCTTCATGCAATCCCACGTGCCCGCGCATGCGGAGCTAGGGTGGTTGATGACGACGTTATCCTATATGGGCGAGCTGGAGCGCATGACGCAATTCAAGGATAAATCCGAGGGCAAGGAAGCGATCGGGGCGGGCTTGTTCGTCTATCCGGCGCTCATGGCCGCGGACATTCTTCTCTACGATACGAAGCTCGTGCCGGTGGGAGACGACCAGAAGCAGCATCTCGAGTTGACGCGCGACTTGGCCGGCCGATTCAACTTCAAGTACGGCGAGACGTTCGTCGTTCCGGAGCCGTTCATTCCGAAGGTAGGCGCGCGCATCATGTCTCTGGACGACGGCACGAAGAAGATGAGCAAGAGCAACCCGAACGCGGGCAGCTACATCGCCTTGCTCGACACGCCGGACGATATCCGCAAAAAAATTTCCCGCGCCAAGACGGATCTCGGGCGGGAAATCGTGTTTGACACGCAGAACAAACCGGAAATCAGCAATCTCATGAGCATCTACGCGCAATGCTCCGGCCAGACGCTCGAGCAAATTCAAGCGGCGTACGACGGGCAAGGCTACGGCGCCTTCAAGAAGGACTTGGCCGAAGTCGTCGTGACGGCGCTCGAGCCGTTGCAAGCGAAGTACAACGACATTCGCTCGTCCGGCGCCATTCATGATATCTTGAAGGACGGCGCGGAGCGCGCGAACGCGGTCGCGGAGAAGACGCTGGCGAGAGCGAAGGAAGCGATGGGCTTCTTGCCGCCGCGCCGGTAAGCTACCCGCGCGGGGCTTGACGCGACCGGCGAGCCTTCAGGGTGAACCCCCAGCCGATGACGGCCAAAGTAAGCAAGCCGAATAGGGCCGCTAGCCAGCCGTTTTCGCTTATGGAGAAGGCGGTGGCGAGCATTAAAGCTACGGATGCGCAGGCAAAAAACAAGGACAACGATTTACTCATAAAAGTGTCGACTCCTTAAGCATATTTTTCTGGACATCTAGCATACTAACAAGGCAAGCTTGCAACCAATCATCAAGGCGAAAGGAGAATTCACTCATGGCAGGAAGCAACCAAATCATTGTTCCGCAAGCGAAAGCAGCCTTGAACAGCATGAAAACAGAGGCAGCGCAATCGCTTGGGGTGACGATCCCGGCTGATGGCTACTACGGCAATGTAACATCCCGCGATGCAGGTTCTCTGGGTGGCTACATTACCAAGAAGCTCGTCCAAATCGCTGAGCAACAACTGTCCGGCGGCCGCTAACGCGCAAGCGTTACTCGCCGAAAGCCCGAGGCTAGCCCTCGGGCTTTTCCTATTGTGCGCCTATCCTCGTCGGACAGTCAAGCTATAACGAATCGCCAATAAATGCGAACGCAAAAAAAAGCGGAGTTTCCTCCGCCTTCCTTCGAATTCCTGCAATCGGGCCTCCTTCAATAACTGTTCATTCGCAGCCGCTTCTCGAGCCGTTCGTCGCTCAGCCAGCCGACGTAAGACTGCAGCGGCGCGAAGGAGTTGTCCATCATGACGACGGCCACGAACGGATATTGCTTGCGGTAACGGTACCGGACGTCGACCCACCTGACCTCGTAGCCCCACGTTTGCCGTTTGACCTGACCGCAAGGGAAAGGAGTGACGCTAAGGAACGCCTTCACGTCCTGATGCTCCTTCGAAGCTTCGAGCGCGGGATGGCTGTCGCACTTCATGGAATCGAGCCAACGAAGTTTGCCGTGATCCCACTCCCCGATGCCGTACGTGCAATCGGCCGACTCCCTGACCAAGTTCCAGCGATAGAGCGAGACGGTCGGCATGATCGTATAGCGGTCGCCCGGTTGCCTGTCTTGATCCATTCGGGGAACCGTTCGGGCCAGCCTTCGGTGGACGAGCGTGCGCCAGACGTAATAGACGGCCAATAAGCCGTAGAGGACCGGGAAGACGACCGTCGGTTCGGCGAAGCCCGATATCCAGATCAGGATCGCGAGCAGGTGCGTGGAGAAGATGAACGGGTCGAAGATATGGATAATATTCCATGCGACCCACTGCCGGCTGACGGGACGGTAAGCTTGCGTGCCGTAGGAATTGAACAGATCGACGAACACGTGCACGACGACGGACAACAACACCCAGAAGCCGATATGCCACCAAGGAATATGCCGGAACATGAGCCAGACGAGCGACGTAATGACGGCGGCCCAGCCGAAAATCGCCGGAAAAGAATGGGACAAGCCACGATGGTTTTTGATATAATCGGCATTGCTTTTGAATCGGAGCAGGCTGTCCAGGTCCGGCGCGTTGGAGCCAGCCACCGTACCGAGCAAGATGGCGACGGGACCGTAAGCGTGCGAGGAGATTACCGGATCGATCATCGCGAGTCCGCCGAGCCCGAGCCCGAACACGAAGTGCGTGCCGGTGTCCATGACGTTGAGCCTCCTTATCTTTCGCTATTGCTTCAGTATGGTCGTCCGGAAGCGAAATTATAAAAAAAGAAGAAGGCGGGAAGCCGCATGATCCTGTTCTGCGAATACGTCGTCATGCACGAACACAGGGAAGCGTACTTGGAATGGATGAGAAGTCGACTCGGCGCGGGCGAAGCGATGCAGGCGCTGGAGAATACGGGCCAACCGGGCGTGTTCGTCGAGATCTGGCAAGCGGGAGATGCCGCGCGCGCCGCGGCAATAGAAAAGGAACGCCGCGAAGGGCGTTCCTGGCAAGAGATGAACGGATGGATCAAGGGCGGCGAAGCCGGGCTTCGCATCTGGACGTTCCGCTCTATCGGGGCGGATTAACGGCCCGTTGCGCTTTGGCCGAACGGCAACGTATAGTTCAACGGTTCGTCGAACGTAATGTAGTCGAGATTGATCGTGAGCAGCAAGTATCTTTTGCCGGTCGCGGGATCGCTAATAATAATGTGGTCGCGGCCCGCCGCCTCGAGCACGCCTTTGAATATTTTGGCGTTCCACTCGCTGTTGTTCTCGTATGTCATGTACAGCGTGGCGACCTTGCCCAGGTTCATGCGCAAAATATTCTCGACGTAGGACTCCTCCGGAACGAATCCGGCCGGCAGCGTCGTTCCGCCCGGCGTAATCGGCACGCCGCTCGGTACCTGAGGCGGCATCATGGGCATCGTCCCGGGCATCGCCATCGGCATTTGCGTAGGCATCGGCATCATGCCGGGTTGTTGCTGCATTCCCGGCCAAGGCATTTTGTTGTTATACATTGTTATTCCTCCTTGATCTCGTCGAACCCGTTAATATACGGACGGACAATCCGCTGCGGTCGGCGCGAAGAAGCAATGCTTCTTGAACCTTCCCGTGTTCGCTTGGTCGTACCAGGTGGCAGGGCATCCGCCCGCCGGACGGAAGAACCAGAGCGCGTTCGATGCGGGATGCTGGCGTTCGCCGTTAATGACGCGCTGCGCGAGTCGCACGTCCCGATCGCGGGAACTCTGGTAAAAGTAGGGCTTCTGCACCGCCTCGAAGCCTCCGGGCGATTGATACACCATGTCCGGAATCGAGCGGATGTTCTTGAAGTCCATGCAGTTACCCGCCACCCGGTTCACGCCGACGTTGCCGACCATGAGCATTCCGAGCTCGCCCTCGCCTTCGGCTTCCGCGCGCATGAGCCGGCCCAACATTCTCACCTGTTCGCTGTTCGTCTTGATGCGGGCCATCGAATCGCATGCCACCCTTCCTCGTTCAAGCGGCCTACGCCCGTCGCAAACGTGATAGGCACTTGTCGCAATACAGTGTATTGAGCGATGGGCAAATGTGTGACTCGCGGCAAGGGGAATCCTTCGCGTTCGCACCTTGTTCACAGCAGGTGGCGATTTGATGAACTCACAGAGGCGAACATTGTCAATGCTTCGACAGATGCGGTATCATTGAACAGACATAATCGCAGACTTGCATTCGCTCGCATTGCTCGCATGCCGCTCTGTTCGACATAAAGGAGGAGCACCGTGCTTAAAGATCTTGTAGCCCTCACCAAGCCGCGCATCATTCGATTGAATCTGATCGCGGGTTTCGGCGGATTCTGGGTTGCTTCAAAATGGAATATCGATGGTTGGCTGCTCGTATGGATGCTCTTAGGCTCGGCGCTCACGATGGCGTCCTCGTGCGTGTTCAACAACTATCTGGACAGGGACTTCGATACGAAAATGGCCCGTACCGCCAACCGCGCGCTGCCGCAAGGGCGGATGAGCCCCGGCGGGGTGCTGGCGTACGCGATCGCGCTCGGCATCGCCGGGCTTCTGGTGCTGTTCCTGCTCGTTAGTCCGCTAACCGGATGGCTGGGGTTACTCGGCATGTTCGTGTACGTCGTCATCTACACGATGTGGCTGAAGCGCAGTTCGACGTGGAGCACGTCGATCGGCGGCATATCCGGCGCGATGCCTCCCGTTATCGGCTATTGCGCCGTATCGGATACGGTGGATGCGGGCGCATGGATTCTGTTCGCGCTGCTGTTCCTCTGGCAGCCCGCGCACTTCTGGTCGCTCGCGATCCGCCGCATGGAAGAATACAGGGCAGCCGGATACCCCCTGCTGCCGGTAGTGAAAGGCGTAACCCGCACGAAGTGGCAGATGCTTCCGTACATCTTGTTGCTCATTCCTGCGACGATCCTGATGTACGCGTACGACTACGTCGGCGAGTATTTCCTCATCTTGTCCCTCGTCATCGTCGTCGTCTGGTTCGTCCATGCGGTTGCCGGCTTCCGCGCGAAGGACGACGACAAGTGGGCGAAAACAGATTTCATTATCTCGATCAATTACTTGATGATCATGTTCTTCGTCATGATACTCGATACGAACGGAGTGTAGCGTAATGGATCAGGAACGCAACGACAATCAATCGATCGAAGAGCAGGTAGGCGTCGCGCCGGTGATGGGGAACCGCACGTTCCTGCAGCGCTACGGCTTTCCGCTCGTGCTGGTCGCCTTGTGCCTGGTGCTCGGCGGTTACTTGCTGATCAGCCAGAACAAAGCCGAGGAGCTGCCGGTATTGGAGAAGGGCACTCCATTCTCGTTCACGGATACGGCAGGCAACAACGTCACGTTGGAGAACACGAACGGCAAGGTCCGCCTGCTGTACTTCTTCTTCGCGAACTGTCCGGACGTATGTCCGCCGACGACGGCGGTATTGTCCCAGGTTCAGGACGAAATGAAGAAGGAAGGGCTGTTCGGGGATAAGGTGGAGTTCCTGTCCGTGTCCATCGATCCGACGCACGACACGACGGAAGTGCTGCTCGATTACGCGGATACGTACGACGCCGACTTGTCCGGATGGAAGTTCTTGCGCGGGGACGAGGCGGCGACGCACGAGATCGCGAAGAAGTTCGGCGTTCTGGCGATGAAGGATCCGGAAGGTAACTATAGTCATTCGAACACGGTCGTGCTGCTCGACAAGAACGGCGACATCCGGGAATGGATCTCGGGCATGGACTTCATCGGGCAAGGCTCGGAAGAGCTGGAACCGAAGGATATGGTCGATATCGTGAAGAAAATATTGTAGTTCGCGAGGAAATAGAAGAAGGACGACGCTGCTCGGCTGCGCCGTCCTTTTTGTATGTCGTCGGACTATTCCTTGCCCTTCGGCCATGCCGCGAGCGAATCGGGATAGATAATGTACGCCTCGAGCCCGGCTTTCTCCAACTGCTGGATCAAATACTCCTCGGGGGTTCCTTCGACGCCGTTATAGCCGCGCCGCGTGTAAATATGCTCGGCATCGGGGAAGACGTCCCGCAGCATGCCGCGAATTCGTCTTCCGGACGCGTCCGGATCAGTGAACAGATACACCTGCTTGTCGCCGACCGCCCTGCGAAGCGTCTCGATTCGGTCCGTACCCAGCGTACCGAACGTGCACAAGATCGGAATCTCGTCGGACAAGACGCGGGATAGCCGGGTACGGTCGTTCTTTCCTTCTACGATGATCGCTGCATCCATGGCAAGTTCCCCCCGATACGATTGGAATGAAGGTGCGAACGGAAGTCGGTTCGTCTATCCATTGTACCACGGGGCTTGTCCGCATATGAATCGGCTCGCGTCCAAGGGCCGGCTGGCGGCCCTTCCGTGCGGCGATGACGGAGCGCGCGGCTGCGTAAGCTTAAGTTATTCGTTAGCTACGTTCGCTTAGTAGCCTGCGCGAAGGACGATGACGAGCAGAATGAACAGGACGAGAACGATCGTCGTGCTGGCACCGATAACGGAAGACATGTGCGTTCACCCCTCTTCGGCAAGCTGAGATGAAGCCACGCGAAGCGGTTGCCGCTCGGGCGTAGGCTTACGACAGCATATGCCCGAGAGGGGGACTCGACGTGTGCGTATACCCAGTAAGGCCGCAATGAGGCGGATGGCCCTTAGCCTTCAAGAACCCGGAGCGTTCGGCGCGGGGGGCTTCGTCGACCAATTCATATGGAAGACGGGGCGCGGGAATAGGAAGATCAGCGCCGTCATGAGACCGAGGAACGACAGGAAGTAAGGCGAGAACGAATCCCGTGCCGCTCCGGCCGCTACGGGTCCGAGGAACGAGCCGATCGAGAGGGCGATGGATAGCGCCGAGAACGTCCTTCCGTAGCGGGACGGCCCGCTTAGCTGCAGCATTAAGGAAGTCATCGCCGGGAAGATTACGCCCTTCGACATGCCGATGACGAACAGCAGCGCGAGGAGCGGAACGGGCCAGCCGGCGGCTAACCCGTAGTAAGCGACGGCAAGAAGCATGACGCCCGCGATCGTGCGGGCGTACGGCAAGTAGCGGTTCAAGAATAGCAGGCCCAGCGTAGCGAGCGCGCCAAGGCTGACGACGGAGAAGAGCAAGCCGGTCGTCATGATCTCGGCGCTCGACGTTCCCCTGAGCGGCAGCTCGAAGGCGAGGATGCCTTGGGCGAACGCCATGCTGATCGGGAGCAAGAAGACGGACCAAGGGAATGCCCGCGACACGTGCGGAGCATCTCCTGCCGGAAGCGGCTGAGCGGCGTGTGCATGCGCGTGCGCGTGGCCGAGCGGCGGCGAGCCGGCAGGCTTCGCCGGAACGATCTTCGGCTCGCGGACGAATAGGATCGAAGACAGCCCGGTCGCGAGCAGGATCCATCCGAGGATGGCGAACGAGCGGCTGAACCCGATCGTCGCGGCGAGCCAGGCTCCTGCCGCCGGAGAGACGACGGACGCGATCGTATGGACGAGGCCGTTGCCGGCCATCAGCTTGCCTTGATGGATGTGGTCCTTGGCCAGCCTGGCGAGCAGAGACATGCAAGCGGGAGACAAGAAGGCGAGCACGAAGCCGCTGACGGAGCGAATGTAGAGGAGCTGCCACGGATCGTCGACCTTCGATTGGAGAATGAGCAGCAATCCGGCGCCCGCCAAGCTGAACATGATGAACAGGCGGCTTCCGAGCCGGTCTACCGCATATCCCGCGATCAGGTTGCCGGGCAGATGCGTCAGAGAATACATGCCCATCACGAGACCGATGAACGAAGGAGCGGCGCCGAGGGAGACGGCGAACGGCGTTAGCATCGGATATTGCGCGTGGAGATCGAAGAAAGCGACGAACAGGAACAAGTAAAGCCACACGGCGGTTCTCATCGATGGCCAAGCCTCCTTACAGGGTTCGAAGTACCTTGTCCGCGATGCGGCCTATCCTACTTGTACGTGACGGAATGCCCGGTTATGACGACCTTGGGATGCGTTTACGCGGTATTGTTCCGTAAGGTATAATAGGAGGAATGCTAATTACTAGATCTCTCTGTTGGAGGAGATACGATGAGTTTCGATAGCGAATACTGGAGTCAGTTCCTGCAAGACAATTGGATGATCGCCGCCGTCGTCATACTGGCCATCATCGTCGTCGTCAAGCTCGTCAAAACGGTGATGAAATGGGTGCTCGTCGCGGCGATCGTCATCGGCTTCGCGGTGTACGGCGGCTACAGCATAGACGACCTGAAGGAAGTCGGCAGCAAGGTGTCCGAGATGGGCGACAAGGTGACGGACGAACTGAAGGACCAAGCGATCAAGACGATGGCGGGCGAAGCGGCCGAAGCCAAGTACGTCGATAACGCGGACGGTTCCTATTCCATTACGACGTCGAATCTGGAGCTGAACGGCGTGCCGAATACCGGCAAAGTGTCCGTGAAGCTGCGCGGCGTATCGCTCGGCAATTGGGATATGGAAGGACAGGTCCGCGAATTCGTCACCCAGTCCCGCCAAGCGGCGAAGTAAAGATCGATGGAAGGAAACGGCTTCGGTATGGTGGACGCGAACGTCGTAACGTGGACATTGCTTCTCGTCGTGGCGGTTTCCTTCTATATGGGCATCAGGCGAGGGGCGTCGGGCTCCGCCAAGCAATTGCTGACGTTCCTGATCGGCGCGCTCGCGACCGTCGCCGCGATCATCGCTTCGGCGCTCGCGGCGGCGGCGCTGTCTCCGCTCCTGCAAGCGAGGTTATCGAATTGGGGCGGCGCAGACCCTGTCGCGGACGCTTCCCCGCTCGCGCAGACGGTTCGCGCCGTCGCCGCGGGTCTCCGCGATTTGCCGCTGCTCCGCTTCTCCGTCCTGTTCCTGATCGTCTACGCGCTGTTTCGGCTGCTCGCCGGGCTTATCGTCAAGGCGCTGTCGACCGTCGCGACGCTTCCGCTATCGGCGCTGCCTTCCGGCGGAACGGTAGGACGCTCGGTCGGCGGCTTCATCGGCGCCGCGATGGGAGCCGGCCGCGCGCTGCTGCTCACGGCGGTTCTATTCGCGTATTGCGCGATCTTCCCGAAAGCGCCGATGACCGATTACATCGAAGAATCCGGGCTGTACCGCGAGGTGGCGGCGCAAGTGATTCGTCCGGCGACGGGTTCTTTGCTCTCGGACCGTCTGCCGGTGTTCGCTCAGTCGGTGAACGAGGAATTGACACAGCTATGGCAGCGCAGGTACGACGTGATCGACGCGGAGCTGCCGCAAGACATCGTCTTGGCTGCGGTCGCGGTCACGGAAGGTTTGAAGAGCGACGAGGAGAAGGCCGAAGCGTTATACGATTGGATCGGAAGCCGAATCGCTTACGATTACGAGAAGGCGAACGCCTATACGACGCGCGGGGAGTGGCGGGAACAAGATCCGGAGGCGACGTTCGCCACGCGCCGAGGCGTATGCATCGATTACGCCCGATTGTACGCGGCGATGGCTCGAGCCGCCGGTCTCGACGCGAGAGTCGTCACCGGCCTCGGCTACGACGGCCGCGGCGGATACGGTCCGCACGCGTGGAACGAAGTGTATATGACCGAACAAGACCGGTGGGCGCCCTTGGATGCGACCTGGGCTCAGTCCGGCGACTGGTTCGACGTCGCCGGGTTCGCCGATACCCATATCGAGCAAGCTTGAACGTTAGCAATATCGCAACGACCGCTACAAGGAGTGAACGAAATTGAGAAACGAGATCGGCGGGAGCAATTCGACCGAGGAAGCGCAGAAGCGGGAGATTCGGAACCGAAGACATTTCAGCTTCCGGCTGAACGTGTTCTTCTTCTTTACGTTCTTCGTCTTCTCCCTGTTGATCGTCCGGCTGGCTTACCTGCAGTTCGTGGAAGGGCCGACGCTGAAGGAGAAGGAGCACGCGCTCGGCAACCGTTCGGTGCCGGTGCCGCCGATCCGGGGCAATATTTACGACGACCAAGGCAGTCCGATCGCTTACTCCACATCGACGCAATCGTTGTATTATACGTTGGATATAAAGACGAAGGAAGAAGAAGGCCGGGCGTTAGCGGAGAGGATCGTCGGCGTGTTCGAGCGGTTCGGAGACAAGACGAAGAAGCCGCTGACGGTGGACGACGTGTTCGAGGATATGGACTTGAAGAGCAAAGTATCCTACTCCTATATGCCGAGGCGACTCAAGTCCGGCTTGACGAAGGAAGAGATTGCGTACTTCTCCGAGCACCGGGAACAATTCAAGGGAATCGACGTCGTCGAGGAGAGCATCCGGCAGTATAGCACCGACAGAATCGCCGTTCAGCTCGTCGGTTATATGAAGAAGCTGAAAGGCGCGATGGTGCTCGACAAGTACAAGGACATTCAGGAGAACGCGACGGAGCCGATGCTGAAATACCTCAGCGAGGAGGAGGTCGGCTTCGACGGCTTGGAGTTCATGTACCAGGACGAGCTTCGCGGGTACAACGGCGTGAAGGAGTATCCGGTCAACAAGGACAGCGAGATCATCGGACCGGTGAAGCTGACGAAGCCGATCAAAGGCGAGAATCTGTTCCTGACGATCAACAAGGACATCCAGAGCGCGACGCAGCGCGCGATTACCGAGCATATTCAGAGGATCCGCACGTCCACGAACAAATGGGAGAGAGCGGAGTACGCGACGACGGGGTATGCGGTCGCGATGGAGGTCGAGACCGGCAAGATCGTCGCGATGGCGAGCATGCCGGACTACGACCCGGACGTCTGGCAGGGCGGCATTAGCCAGAAGGACCTCAAGGCGATCGAATTGTATCAGTATAACGGCACGATTCGCACGGCGCCGGCCGCGATCGAGGACGACAAGGAGCGTGCCAACCATCCGTCTTCGCTCGTCTATCTCGGATCGACGCAGAAACCGCTGTCCATCCTGATCGGATTGAACGAGAAGCTGTTCACGCCGAACGATAGATATAACGACATCGGTTACTTCCAATTCGGACGGGTAGGGCACGAAGTCAAGATTTGGAACTCTCAGAACAAAGCGAACGGTAGCATCAACGCTTCCCAGGCGCTCGAGAAATCTTCCAACGCGTTCATGTCGGCGATGGTCGGAAGCAAGCTGGTATCGACGAAAGGCAAAGAAAGCCTGGATATATGGGATAATTACTTGAAGCAATTCGGTCTAGGCGTCACGACGGGCAGCGGCTTGCCGAACGAGTCCGCCGGCGTCATCGACTATTATCACGAAGCCGAAACCGCGAGTAATCAATCCGCCATGGTTCGTGCATCGTGGGGCCAACAGGGACGTTACACCGCGCTTCAGCTCGCCCAATACGCGGCGATGCTGGCGAACCACGGCAAGCGGATGAAGCCGCAGTTCGTGAACGAGATCAAGGACGTCGACGGCAACGTCACGCAGCCATACCAATCGGAAGTGTTGAACACGGTCGATTTTCCCGAGGAGTATTGGGAGACGATCGAGAAGGGCATGTCCAAAGTTCCGGTGCAAGGCTTCGAAGGCGTGCCTTACACGTTCAACCGGAAGACCGGTACGTCGCAGCAGGACGTCGGCAAGCGCGCCAAAGTCGAGAACGCGGTGTTCATCGCGTACGCTCCCGCAGACAAGCCGAAGCTTGCGGTCGCGGTCATCGTGCCGGACGGCGGTTTCGGCGCCTACGGCGCCGCGCCGATCGCCCGCAAGATCTTCGACGCGTACGACGCGAAGTACGGCCTGGACGGCACGCCGCGCCAGCCGGTCGTGCAGACGCCTCCGGTTACGAACGAGACGGGCGGCGACGAAGGGAACGACGTCACGGCCGACAACGCGGCCGGTCAACCGCCCGCGGTCCGCGACGACGAAGGAGAATAAACGATTCGAGCAGTCCGTTCCTGAAAAAGGGGGCGGATTTTTTTCGAATAAATGTTGCATCAAGTAAACATTTTTGTATATTATAAAAAAAGAGGCGCAAGAGAAAATGTTGGGCCCATAGACAACACATTTGTTGTTAGGCAATTATCATAGCGAGAAGCTAACGAGGTGGTAACGATGAAAAATAAACCTTCATCCGTCAAACGATTCATCTGGTTGCTCGTCTTCCTGACGGCGTCGGTCTCCCTGTTGACCGCCTGTTCGACGACGAAGGACGCGTTCGAGCAACCGGATCGCCTTCACGTCACCGCCACGATCGGCATGATCTCGGACGTCGCGAAGGAAGTCGGAGGAGATCGGGTCGAAGTGATCGGTCTCATGGGGCCCGGCGTCGATCCGCATCTGTATAAGGCGTCGCAAGGCGACATCGCCAAGCTCGAGGACGCGCGGTTGATCTTCTACGGCGGCCTGCACTTGGAAGGCAAGATGACTGAAATTTTCGAGAAAATGAGCTCGAAGAAAACGGTCGTTCCCGTTACGCGGGACATTCCGGAGGAGAAGCTGCACGAAGTCGCGGGAGGCGCGCATGACCCGCACGTCTGGTTCGACGTCCGGCTGTGGATGAGCGCGACCGAGACGATCCGGGATACGCTGGCGAGCGAGGATCCGGAACATGCCGACGAATACCGCGCCCGCGCGGAAGTCTATCTCGGAAAGCTGAAGGAACTCGACGAATACGCGCGGGCGCAGATCGCGACGATTCCGAGAGAAGGTCGGGTCATGGTGACGGCGCACGACGCGTTCGGATACTTCGGCGCGGCGTACGACATCGAGGTCGTCGGGCTGCAGGGGATCAGCACGGCGGCGGAATACGGCTCCAAGGACGTCACTTCGCTTCGCGACATGCTCGTCGAGCGGAAGATCAAGGCGGTGTTCGTCGAATCGAGCGTGCCGAAGAAGTCGATCGAAGCCGTTATCGAGGGCGCGAAGAAGCAAGGGCACGAGGTGAAGATCGGCGGGGAGCTGTTCTCCGACGCGATGGGCAAGGCAGGGACTCCCGAAGGCACTTATATCGGCATGGTACGCCATAACGTAGATACGATCGTGAACGCGCTGAAGTAACGAGAGGAGAGGGACGATATGACAACGAGAACTCCGGCGGAAACGCCGCTTACCGTGACGGGAATGACCGTCGCTTATCAGAAGAAGCCCGTCGTGCGGAACGTCTCCTTCGCGATTAACGAAGGCGAGCTGATCGGGATCATCGGACCGAACGGAGCGGGCAAGTCGACGCTGATCAAGGCGATTCTCGGCTTGCAGCCGACGCTCGCGGGGGAAGCTTCGATCTACGGGAAGCCGCTGAAGAGTCAGCGGAAGCTGATCGGCTACGTGCCGCAGCGCGAATCCGTCGACTGGGATTTCCCGACGAACGCGCTCGACGTCGTCATGATGGGACGCTACGGGCATCTGGGCCTGTTCCGCAGACCCGGCGCGAAGGAGAAGGCCATCGCGATGGAATGTCTGGCCAAGGTCGGCATGGCGGATTACGCCGGCAGGCAGATCAGTCAGCTGTCGGGCGGTCAGCAGCAGCGCGTGTTTCTAGCTCGAGCGCTCGCGCAAGACGCGACGATCTACTTCATGGATGAACCGTTCGCAGGCGTCGACGCCGCGACGGAGAAGGCGATCATTACGCTCTTGAACGAATTGAAGCGGCAAGGCAAGACGGTTCTCGTCGTCCATCACGACCTCGCGACGGTCGAGGACTACTTCGACTCCGTCATGCTGCTGAACGGCGAATTGATCGCGTGCGGTCCAACCGCATCGACGTTCACTCCGGAGCTGCTGCAGCAAACGTACGGCGGACGACTGGCATTCGTCGGAAAGAACGAGAGCGGCTCGGCCGCCGTCATCGGAACGGGAAGGTGATCGCATGCTGAACCTGCTTACGGATCCGAACCTGCAGTGGATATTGCTGGGGAGCATGCTGCTCGGCTTAAGCACGGGCGTGATCGGGACGTTCTCGTACTTGCGCAAGCAGAGCCTGATCGGCGATACGTTGGCGCATGCCGCCTTGCCGGGCATATGCATCGCGTTCATGCTGACCGGCGTCAAGTCCGTCGTCGTCTTCATGATCGGGGCGATCATCGCCGGCATGATCGCGACGGTCGGCATCGCGCTCATTACGCGGCACTCGCGCATTAAGCCGGACGCGGCGATGGGGATTATATTGTCTTTATTTTTCGGAATCGGCATCGTGCTGTTAACGCGAATCCAGCATAGCTCGTACGGCAATCAGAGCGGATTGGATAAGTTCCTGTTCGGGCAAGCGGCATCGATGACGGCCGACGACGTCTATACGATGGGAGGCGTGGCGATCGTACTCGTCGTCGCTTGCGCGCTTCTGTTCAAGGAGTTCAAGCTGCTGAGCTTCGATTCGGGCTACGCGAGAGGGCTGGGCTTCTCGGTGAGCACGTTGGAGCAGCTGCTGCTCTGGCTCGTGACGGTCGCGGTCGTCGTCGGCATTCAAGCGGTAGGCGTCGTGCTCGTCGCCGCGCTGCTGATTACGCCCGCGGTGTCCGCAAGATACTGGACGGATCGGCTTGGCGTCATGACGGTGCTGTCCGGGTTGTTCGGCGCGCTGAGCGGCGCGGCGGGCACGTGGATCAGCGCCGGCACGGAGAACTTGCCGACCGGTCCGCTTAGCGTGCTGACCGCGACGGCGGTGTTCGCGATATCGGTGCTGTGCGGACCGCGAAGAGGATTGCTGGCGAAGGCGTTGCGCCGTCGAGGCGCGAAGAAGGACTGGGCGGCGGGGAGCCGGCAGCTCGGGATTTCCGCCATCGACCCGGCGGGAGCGAAGGAATCGGAGGTGTCGGCATGAGCGGCATGTGGATTATCATCACTGGGGCGTTAGTCGCGACTTGCTGCGGCATTCTCGGTTGCTTCCTCATCCTGCGCCGCATGGCGCTCATCGGAGACGCGATCAGTCACTCGGTATTGCCGGGAATCGTCATCGCGTTCCTGATCAGCGGCTCGCGGGATTCGTTCTTCATGCTGCTCGGAGCGGCGCTCATCGGGTTCGTGACGGTGTTCCTCATCCAGCTGTTCCAGAATAGCGGCGTGCAGAGCGACGCGTCGATCGGCGTCGTGTTCACGGCGATGTTCGCGGCCGGCGTGCTGCTCGTCAGTCTGAACGCCCAGCAGGTCGACCTCGACTTGGATTGCGTGCTCTACGGCGAGATCGCGTACGTCGGATGGAATCCGCTCGTGCTCGGCGGAGTCGAGCTCGGTCCGAAAGCCGTCTGGCTGCTCGGATTCACGCTCGTCGTCATCGCCTTGGTCATCGGGTTGTTCTACAAGCAATTCAAGATTTGCGCCTTCGATCCGGCGCTCGCGGCCGCCCTGGGCATTCCGGTAGCGATCTTCCATTACACGCTGATGGGTCTCGTCTCGATGGCGACCGTCAGCTCGTTCGAGAGCGTCGGGGCGATTCTCGTCGTCGGACTGCTCATCATCCCGCCGGCGACCGCGTATTTGCTGACCGACCGTCTCGGCGCGATGATCGGTCTGAGCGTCGCCGTCGGCATCGTCAGCTCGACCGGCGGATACTTCTTCGCCGCGATGATCGACGCGTCCATCGCGGGCTGCATGGTGTGCGTGGCGGGGCTGTCGTTCGTGCTCGCGTTCTTGTTCTCGCCGAGACACGGCATCGTGACGAGAAGACGCCGGCGGATGGTCGCGGCGCGGGAAGCGGCCTAACTTCGGCAGCTATCTGTTTGTGCGTGGAACGTTAGCGGCACGTGGTGCCGCTAGCGGGTCAAAGGGGCAGGAGAGCGGCGATTTAACGGCGCGTGTGCAACTAGAATAAAAAGTGGACACCTCATAAGCGCAAACAGATAATAAACTCAACAAGAATTAAGAGGTGTCCGGCATGAGTGAGAGAAGACAGCATTACAACGAAGAGTTTAAAGAACAGGCGG
>NZ_JBHTGV010000022.1:0-50826 GCF_042675445.1 Cohnella sp. GCM10027633
GGCGTCCATAGACCGAAAACGTGAACAGGAGGCACAAGGATAATCCCTTGTACCTCCTGTTTTTGTCCATCTAGACGCGATGTGAACCGTTTTTTACTGTGAGCGAGTCCTTTTGGGACAGCCCCTTCCAATCGGTTATTGAACGGCTTTCGCGCCTACGGCGATCCATTGGATATAACCGTTCGGCTCCGGCCCAAGACGCGTGCGCAGGATTTCGATCTCGGCGGAAGCAGCCGTCTTGCCCCGCAAGTAGCAGACGCAGGACGGATGATCGCACATCGCGACGAGCACGTAAGACGCGTCCGCGTACGGCTCGGAGAAGGATATCCTGAGCCGGATCGATTCAAGCGCTCCTTGGAAGCCGTAAGCCTGGCTTCCGAACAGAAGCGAGACGCCGGGCTGAGCGGCGGCAACCGGCAAGAACGCGAGCTGCGCCGCTCCGATGCTGCCCTCGGCGACATGCTTGGCGGTTACGCTGCCTTCCTGCAGCTCGAACGCGACCGGAGGCGCGGGCGGCGACGGGGCAGGCTTCGGCTCCAGCGCTTGCGCCAGCAGCTCCTGCACTTCGGCAGACAGCCTCTCCAGGCCGACCGGCTCCAGCGATTCCGCCAGCAGCTCCCTTACGTCATCCGACAATCTCTCCAGGCCGACCGGCTCCTGCGAGTCCGCTAGCAGCTCCCTTACGTCATCCGACAGCCTCGCCAGGCCGACCGGCTCCTGCGAGTCCGCCAGCAGCTCCCTTACGTCATCCGATAACCTCTCAAGGCCGACCGGCTCCCGCGATTCCGCCAGCAGCTCCCTTACCTCATCCGACAACCTCGCCAGGCCGACCGGCTCCTGCGAGTCCGCCAGCAGCTCCCTTACGTCATCCGACAGCCTCTCCAGGCCGACCGGCTCCTGCGAGTCCGCCAGCAGATCCCTTACGTCATCCGACAGCCTCGCCAGGCCGACCGGCTCCTGCGAGTCCGCCAGCAGCTCCCTTACGTCATCCGATAACCTCTCAAGGCCGACCGGCTCCCGCGATTCCGCCAGCAGCTCCCTTACCTCATCCGACAACCTCGCCAGACCGACCGGTTCCTGCGATTCCGCCAACAGGTCCCTCACGACATCGGACAGCTTCTCCAGGCCGACCGGCTCTTGCGATTCCGCCAGCAGCTCCCTTACGTCATCCGACAACCTCGCCAGACCGACCGGTTCCTGCGATTCCGCCAGCAAGTGCCTTACGTCCGGCGACAGCTTCTTCAAGCCGACCGGTCCTCGCGATTCCGCCAGCTGTTCCTTCACGTCGGCCGATAATTGATCCAAGCCGACCGGTTCTTGCAGCTCCGCCAGCAGCTCCAGCAGATCGGCCGACAGCTTCTCCAGACCGACCGGCTCCTGCGTCTGCCCGAGCAGCGCCCGCACGTCCGCTGACAAGCCCTCCATACCGACCGGCTCTTGCAGTTCCGCCAGCAGATCCAGCAGTTCGGCCGACAACTTCTCCGAGCCTATCGGCTCTAGCGTCTTCCCGAGCAGCTCCCGAACATCGGTCGATAGCTTCTCAAGCCCGACCGGCTTCTGCGTCTCCCCGAGCAGCGCCCGCAAGTCCGCGGACAAGCCCTCCATACCGACCGGCTCTTGCAGCTCCGCCAGCAGCTCCAGCAATTCAGCCGACAGCTTCTCCGAGCCTATCGGCTCTAGCGTCTTCCCGAGAAGCTCCCGAACGTCGGACGACAGCTTCTCAAGCCCGACCGGCTTCTGCGTCTCCCCGAGCCATTCCCGAACGTCCGCCGACAGCTTCTCGATGCCGATCGGCTCCTGCAGCTCCGCCAACAGCTCCCGCAAGTCGCCGGACAGCTTCTCCGGACTTACCGGCTGCAGCGCTTGCGCCTGCAACGCGTCCACGTCCGCCGACAGCCGATCGAGCCTTGCCGGCTCTTGAAGACGGGCCAGCAATTCCAATACGCCGGCCGACAGCTTCTCCAAGCTCACGCTGCCTTCCGCGAGCTTCTCGGCGGTCACGCTCTCCTTGGCGAGCTTCTTCGAGACGATGCTGCCGTTCGACAGCTTCGCCGACGTAATGCTCTCGTCCGCCAGCTTGCTCGTGCCTACGCTTCCGTCCGCCAGCTTCGCAGACGTCACGCTCTCGTCCGCCAGCTTACCCGTGCCCACGCTTCCGTCTCCGAGCTTCCCGGCGGTCACGCTCGCTTCCGCCAGCTTCTCCGCCGTCACGGCGCCGATCGCCAGCTTCTCCGCTGTCACCGAGTCGTCCGCCAGCTTGCTCGCCGATACGCTGCATTCCGCCAGCTTGCCGGATGTTACGCTGCCCTCCGCCAGCTTCTCTGCCGTTACGCTATCGTTCGCCAGCTTGCCGGCCAGAACGCTGCCTTCCGCCAGCTTCGCCGAAGACACGCTTCCATCGCCCAGCTTGCCGGCCAGGACGCTGCCTTCCGCGAGCTTCTCGGCCGTTACGCTGCCTTCCGCCAGCTTCCCCGATACGACGCTGCCTTCCGCCAGCTTGCCGGATACGACGCAGCCTTCGGCCAGCTTACCCGACGATACGCTTCCGTCGCCGAGCTTGCTCGTCGACACGCTGCCGTCCGTCAGCTTGCTCGCTCCGATGCTTCCGTCCGCCAGCTTCTCCGCCGTCACGGCCGCGTCCGCCAGCTTCGCCGTCGTCACCGCATCCTGCTTCAGATGGACCGCTTCGACGGCTTGCGCCTCGATTCGCTCGGCGTTCACGCGGCGTTCCGCCAACTTGGCGATCTCGAGCAGGTCGGGCGCCAGATGGGTAAGGGTAATCGCGTTCTTGCGCAAGTGAAAGCCTTGAACCGACTCGGGTTTCAGATGCTTGCCGCCGATGCTCTCCAGCTGTACGTGGCCGCTGCCGACGCTGCCCGGCGCCAGCTTGGCGCCCGTTACGCTCTCGTCCCCGAGCTTCATCGTCGTGACGGCTCCGTTGATCAGCGCCGTCTCGTCGACGCTATCGACAGCCAGATGCTCGGTCATCACGCTCTCTTTGCGCAGATGCATCGAATCGATCGATTCGAGCTGGAGATGGACCGAAGACACCGCCTGATTCGCGATATGCCCGTAGCCTACCGCGCCCGGCCGCAAATGCTCTCCGTCCACGCTGACCGCGGCAAGCTTCGACGACGTCACGGCGCTATCGTTCAGATGCTGCTCCCGGATACTTCCGTCCGACAGGTGCGAGCTGAATACGGATTGCTCGGCCAGATGAATGCCGTGAATCGCTTCTTCCGCCAAGTGGTTCGAGAGAATCGCCCGATCCGCCACGTGCCGCGCCGTCACCGCGCCGCCCGCCAGAGCGCCGCTCGTCACGGAGCCGTCGCCCAGATGGCGAGACTCGATCGATTCCCGCCGCAGATGCCTGCCTTCGATCGCATCGTCGGCGAGCGCGCGTCCGGATACGGCGCCATCCTGCAGCGCCCTCTCGTATACCGCGTATTCATCCAGCTTATCCGCCGTTACGCTCGCATCCGCAAGCTTCGGCGTGGTCACCGAAAAGTCCGCGATTTTGTCGGTCGATACGCATTCCGGCGACAGCTTCAACGACGTGACGAGATGGTCGGTCAGATGGTGGGAGAACACGGAGCGCGCGCCGAGCTGCCGTTCGCCGATGGCGCCCGGTGCGACGATCCGTTCCGTTACCGATTCCGGTTGCAGCGCCCGCGTCCCTACGGATCCCTCCGAGAGATGCTCTTGCCGAATCGCCCCTTCGACAACGTGTCGGCCTTCGATCGCTTCGGAGGCGACCGCGTCGCCCATGACGACTTCCGGACCGAAGTGGTACGGCCGAAGCGAGCCGGACGCCAGCTGCTCCGCGCCTACGCTCTCGAACGCGAGGTGAGGCGCGCGTACGCTCGCGATGCCCAGCTGCCTCTCGCCGACGGATTTGTCGGCGAGCTTGGCGGCGCCGACCGCTCCGTCCGCGATCTGCGCCGCGCCGACCGAGCCGTCCGCGAGATGTTGCCCGTTAACGGACCCGGCCGACAGTTGATCGGCTCCGATCAGCTTATCCCGCAGATGTTCCCTGCCGATCGAACGCAACGCCATATGCGCGTTCTCAACCGAACGCTCCGCGATATGCCGAGACTCGACGCTGCCTTCCGCCAGCTTCTCGGCGCCTACGCTCCCCTTGGCGAGATGGCGCGCTTGTATCGCCTCGTCAGCGATTTTGCCGGAGACGATGGTCTGATCCGCGATCTTCGTCGAAGTAACCGAGTGGTCTACCAGCTTAAGCGTCGTGACCGATTGTTCGGCCAACTTGGATGCCGTAACCGCGCCGTCCGCGACATGCTTCGTCTCAACGGCTTCTTCGGCGAGATGGGGGCTTAGCACGGCTCCTTTGCCAAGTTGCTCCCGTCCGACCGATTCGAACGCCAGCTTCGCCCCCGATACGGAGCGATCCGCCAGCTGGCGAACGCCGACCGCCCCGTCCGCGAGATGTTCCGCCGTAATGGCGTCCGGGGCCAAATGCTTTCCCTGCAGCTCGCCGACCGCGACGTGCTCGGCGAGCACGAGACCTTGCGACAAATGGCGGGATTCGACCGCGCCGCCAGCCAGCTTCTCGCCGGTAACCGCGCCGTTACGAAGCTTGGAGGCGGTCACGGAACCGTCCGCCAGCTTCGACGTGTCGATGGCGTCGTTCGCCAGATTGTCGCCCCGAATCGCGCCGCTGCGGATTTTATCCGACGTTATGCTATGGTCTTGCAGCAAATCCGAGGTGATGATCGATACGCTTAGATGCTTCGCCTGGATCGAGCCTTCGGCGAGCTTGTCGGCGCTGATCGTCCGATCCGCCAGCTTCTCCGAAGACACGCTCCCGTCGCGCAGCTTATCTCCCGTAATCGACCGGTCGCGGATCTTCTGGCCGGAAATCGCGTTCTTGGCGATATGGTCGCCGAGTATCGACTCCGTCGCAATCTTCGAAGTCGTCACGGAGCCGTCAGCCAGCTTGATCGCCGTAACGGCGAAATCCGCGAGCGCGTTCGTATCGACCGCCTCGGCGGCCAGCTTGGAGGCGTCGACGGAGAACGGGGCGAGCTTATCTCCGGTCACCGATTCGTCGGCGATATCGTCCGTATAGACGAGGGGAGCCGGACGGCTCGGCAGACGCTTCTCTTCCAGCTTGAACGCGCGAAGCTCGCGGGACTCGAGCAGCGCGTCGTTGGCCTCTTGCTCGGCGACCTCGTCTTCCGCGATCAGCCGGGCGATCGCGTCCGCGTCCGCCTGCGCCTCCGCTCGGCGTTCGGCCGTCTCGGCGCTCTCGCCCGTCACGGCGGCGACGAGCTCCTCTACTTGCAGCGGCGTAGATACGTATTCGGATACGGGGCGGTATTCGGACGGCTCCGAGAGCCTGTGGATCTCGATCGGAACGACGCTCGGGGACGTTCTGCCCGCCGCTTTCGCTTTGACCAACTGCAGGCGGGTATCCGCGTGTTCCTGCTCCCAATGATGAGTCGGCGCGGCGCCATGCACCGTGATAGGCTTATCGCTCGGCTTCTTTATGTCATCCAGCCATTGGAGCTCCAGCTTGTTCGGATTGTCGACGTAGTATAACGGTCGGCGGGATTTCGGTTGCGGCTTCGGCTGCTTTGGTGCCTTTTTCTTTTTCATGTCCGTCTCCTTCCTATCTATCGTAATCTGCAGTATCATATGCATTCACCCATGGGCACGTCACGAGGATGGGCGGTTGACCCCGTCGCCTTTCATTCTCCGGCGAACTCGAGCCATCGCTCCGCGGTATGCTCCCAGAGGAACATCCTCATGACACGGTCTCTTCCCCTGCGGCCCATCGCTAACCGAAGCTCCTCGTCGCCGAGCAACGCCGTAATTCGGGCCGTTAGCTCTCGCACGATGCCCGGAGATTCCTTGGCGACCAGATAACCGGTTTCTCCGTCCGCCACGACTTCCTTCATGCCGCCCGCCCTCGTCGCCACGACCGGCAGCTCTGCCGCCATCGCTTCCACGTTCACGAGACCGAACGCTTCCCGCCCGACCGAAGGAACGACCGCCAGATCGGCCATGGCGAGCCAGCCCGGAATTTCGTTATGGGAGACGTACGGTTGAAAATAAACGTGCTTCCGCCAAGGCTTCGCTTGGCGTTGCAGCTTGCGGACGTAGGCGGTGAGACGGTGAGAGCCGTACGCGGCGCTGCCGACGATGACGAATAGCGCTTCCGGATGCTTGGCCACGATGCCCGGCACGGCGGATAGCAGATGATGAACGCCTTTCTGCGGAACGAGCCGTCCGACGAACAGCACGATTTGGCGGCCTTCCCAGCCGCGCTTCGATCGGCCCGAAGCCCGAAGCGCCTGTCCCTCCGGACTCGACCGTGCCGGAAAACGGGCTGCCTCCACGCCCAAGTGGTTGACGCGGATTTTGGCGCTGCACCCGGGTTCGATGCGCGCGATGTAAGATCTCAGGAACTCGCTGTTCACGATGATGCGATCCGCCGCCCGGAAGGAGCGCGCGCGTTGCCGGCCGCTCAGGTGCTTCGCCGCGAGGAACGTCGTCGAGTGCAAATTCAGCCATACGTTGCTTTTCGGAAAACGCCGCTTTAGACGAGTCACCCACTTCGGGCGATTTTCCACCTGGATGATCTCCGGCCTCTCCCGCGACAAACCGCGGCATACGCTCTCGAAATATCGGTTCTTGTCGCTGGCGGGATAGCGTTCGATCGGAGCCCCGCCCAATTCGCCCCTGGCGGCCAGTCGCTTGGCCGTGCGGCCGTAGACGACGACGTTCAGCCTCCGCGCGAGCCTCGGCACGACCTTCTCGACGACGCGCTCTACTGAACCGCCCATGGACGAAGGGACCGGGAACGCCCCGGGCGTGACGAAAGCTGCTTTCATTCGCTTCAACCCCTCATAGGCCCATCTTGCTCGTGACAGCATATACAATACCGAACCTAATGTTTTGGGCCTTTGACATGGAAACCGAAACTATTGCACTTTGCGTACCGATATGTCACACTGACTCAGAATGATTACACGACAAAGGAGTGCACGGCTGCATGAAACACTCGCTGCTGCGCATGATGACGGAGCTGTCCTCACGCAAATTCGTTTCCCGGATCGCCGGGAATTTAGCTAAATCGGCTTTCAGCCGCAGATGGATTCCGAAGTTCGCTTCGGTGTATCGCATTCCGGTGGAGGAAGCGGAGAAGAAGCTCGAGGAGTATCGTTCGTTGAACGAATTTTTCACGCGGAGATTGAAGCCGGGCAGCCGCCCGATCGACGAGACCGCAGGCGCGCTGATCAGTCCGGTCGACGCCAAGATTACCGCTTGCGGCACGATCTCGGACGGGTTGATGCTGCAGGTGAAAGGGCAAGACTACACGATCGAAGAGCTGTTGAACGGTTCGCCGCGCATGGCGCAATATTCGCACGGCTATTACTGGGTGCTCTACCTGAGTCCGACCGATTATCATCGGATTCATTCGCCTTGCGAAGGCGAAGTCGTCGAGACGGAGCACATCGCGGGCCGAGTCTACCCGGTCAACGAATTCGGGCTGACCAAGATGCGACGCGTGCTGTCGCGCAACGAGCGGCTCGTCACGTACGTTCGGCACGACATCGGCGAAGTCGCCGTCGTCAAAGTCGGCGCCCTCAACGTCAGCAGCATCAAGTACGTCGAGCCTCGGCCGACGAAGCTGGCGCGGGGCCAGGAGCTCGCCTACTTCGAGTTCGGCTCCACGATCGTCCTGCTGACGCAGGACGGCACGCTGTCTCCCCGAGCTGACTTGAATGTCGGCGACCGGGTGCGCATGGGCGAGATTCTCGGCACGCTGAAACGCGTGGAATAGGCCGAGATCGGTTCATTCGAAGCGAGTCGGTTTTGCACGATAACGGGACCGCTTACCGCTATGCGTATTCGCGCGCTACCCAACAACGCCTCCATCGCCACGAAGCCGTGGGAATGGAGGCGTTCTTTGTGTTATTGAGTATCTTACCTGATTTCCGAGGGGCTCTTGCCCGTATATTGTTTGAATTGCCTGCTGAAGAAGAAAATATCGCGATAGCCGAGCGCGTCGGCGACCTCCGTAACGTTCATCCCGGCGTGCATGAGCAAGTGCTGCGCGCGTTCGATGCGCGACCGGATCATGTACGTCTGCACCGATACGCCGATCAGTTCCTTGAACTTGATCGAGAAGTACCGCGTAGACAGGCCCGCGCGGGCAGCCAGGTCATCGACCCGATGCGCGTTGCCCGGATGCTGCTGAATGAAGTTGGCGACCTCGTGGATGCTCTCGGTTAACTGATTGCTCGCCCTGCGTTCGACGGGCTCGTCCTGATCCGATCGCAGCAGATGGATGATCAGTTGCTTCAGAATCAGTCTCGCCTCTTCCTCCGCCGCAAACGTGCGAACGAGGAATAACCGGACGTAACGGGACAGCAAATGCTCGAAATCGAACGTCTCGTTCAGCACGCGATACGGCTCCGGAACGGTATCCACCGGCTCCGACACGTCGAAATGGATATACGTCAGCACGAGCGGCTTCTGCGGATTGTGCGTCGCGGTCGGATGGTCTCCGGGTCGGAACAGGAAGCAACTGCCCTTGCCGACCGCGTGCGGCTTGCCGTTCAGGACAACTTCCCCTTCGCCGCTCCATACATAGAATAAATCGTAATTGGCGAGCGGCTTTTCCCTTTTTTGCCACTTCCAGCCGGGCTCGCACGAGATTTTGGCGAATGCGCTCAACAATACGTAAGATGAAGGCTGAATATTCAGCATTCGACAGCGTCCTCCCCGTCGCAACACGTCTTCTAGCCTCAATGTAAATGTGTTCGCCGGTTCTGTCAATGTAGATGACGGTGCACCGCCGTTGGTGTATAATATCTCCTAATGACAACTTGCTCCAAGCTGACCGATAACGATGATCCGGAAGGAAGTCATAACATGAATCCGCTCGCACGACAGTTGAACGAGACGATCGCAGCGCAATCTCCGAACGTATTGAATATGCTCTCCGGCTTAGGTAAATCCTTGTATTTCCCTAAGATCGGCATCCTGAGTCAAGGCGCCGAAGCGAAGCAGAAGGCGAACCGCTACAACGCGACGATCGGCATCGCGACGGAGAAGGGCATTCCGATGCATCTGGGCGTCATTCAATCGACGTTATCCTCCTACGACCCCAAAGATATTTATGAATATGCGCCTCCTGCCGGCAAGCAAGAGCTGCGCACCGTATGGAAAGAGAAGATGGTGAAGGAGAACCCGTCGCTCGTCGGCGTCAAGACGAGTCTCCCTATCGTCACGAACGCGTTGACGCACGGCCTCAGCATCGTGGCCGACCTGTTCGCGGACATCGGCGACGCGATCGTCGTGCCCGACAAGAATTGGGAGAACTACGAGCTGACGTTCGGCGTTCGCCGCGGGGCCGAGATGGTCTACTATCCGCTGTACAACGCGGATAACCGCTTCAACGCGGACGGCTTGCGCGACGCCTTGCTCGCCCAGAAGGACAAAGGCAAAGCGATCGTCCTGCTGAACTTCCCGAACAATCCGACCGGTTATACGCCGGACGCGGAGGAAGGACGCACGATCGTCGCCGCCCTGAAGGACGCCGCGGAAGCCGGCATCAACGTCGTAGCGGTGACCGACGACGCTTACTTCGGCCTCTTCTTCGAGCAGTCGCTGCAAGAGTCGCTGTTCGGACAGCTATGCGGCTTGCACGAGCGCATCCTCCCGATCAAAGTCGACGGCGCGACGAAGGAAGAATACGTATGGGGCTTCCGCGTAGGCTTCATTACGTACGGCGGCTTGCCCGACGCGGTGCTCGCCGCGCTCGAGCAGAAGACGCTCGGCATTATCCGCGCGACGATATCCAGCGCCGCTCACCCGTCGCAGACGTTCGTGCTGCACGCGCTCAAGTCGCCTGAATTCGAGGCGCAGAAGCAAGAGAAGTTCGACATCATGAAGGGCCGCGCGAACAAAGTGAAGCAGTTGCTCGACAGCGGCAAGTACGGTGACGACCTGCCTTACTACGGCTTCAACTCCGGATACTTCATGTGCTTGAAGCTGGCGGTAGACGCGGAAGCGGTTCGCCAACGGCTGCTGAACGAGTACGGCGTTGGCACGATCGCGCTAGGCTCGTCCGATCTGCGCGTCGCGTTCTCTTGTACCGAGGAGTCGGATCTGGAAGACTTGTTCGATCGCGTTCACCTCGCGGTTCAAGACGTGAAGGCTGGTAGAGCTTAAGTTGCGATGCAAAAACGCCCGCACCGTTCTTAGTGAACGGTACGGGCGTTTTATTTGCGTGCGTTGGATGCTTGCGGAAAGATGGCCGGTTGTGCTCCCTTGCATCACTATCCCATAGGGTACCCTCAATCCTCATCCTCGGATCGCTTCGCGATGCGGCGAGGCACGAGCCACCCCGTCCAGAGCAGGCCGGCCGCGAACGCCGTCAGGCCATACTCCGCGCTGAACGCCCCGCCCGCAGTCGCCGCGGCGACGACGGCTAGCAACGCTGCCACCGACACGCCCGCGACGCGCGCCACGGAGGCCGCGGCCGGATGACGCCCTTCCGGGGCGATCGGCAGCGCGTCCGCCGTCTCCACGAACCGCAGCCGCTTCAGCTCGCTCAGCTGCATGCCCGCGACGAGCACGGCGATCGCGTAAATGACGGCATCGGCGATAGCGTTGACCGACACCGCCAATACGCCCGCCGCGATGAGCGTCCACCGGAACAACGCGCCGAACGTTTCGCTCCGCAATAACGTCAACGCGTACAAGTAATGCCACGCCTTGGATTGCCGCCAATCGATACGCTCGCCGATCCAGGCGATCCATCTCCGCGGATAAGCTTTCGCCGACTCGCTCCGCACGTCGACGAACCAGCCGAGGAAGCCCATCCAACGCCGCCTGATGGCCTCCTCCTCTTGAACGAGCCGCTCCATCGGCAACGCATGCTTCTGCGCCGATCGCCATAGCAGCCAAGGAATCGCCGCGCATAGCGCCAAGAACGGTACGGACCAGGCAAGCGGCTTAAGCAGCAACACCCCGACTGCCGCCGCTGTCAGCGCCCATCGCGCTACCCGCAGCGATATTCGCCATCCCGCGGATGCAAGCTGCCGCTCGCGCCAGCCGGCGTAGACATTCAAGCTGCCAACGCAGGCGACGAGCAGCGCTAGCGCCGCGAACGCGGCGGGATTCTCCGGCGCGACTCCCGCCATCGCCGGCGACCGATCGTAGATCGGCGCGTACAGGGCGAATACGGCCAACGCCCTAGCGCCTCCGGCAACGACCGCTCCGCGAACGGCCGGACCGACGTAATGGCGCAGCAACTGCGCCTCCATCGGCAGCAAGAATATCGTATCCGCCGCCTGCATGTACGTGCGCAGCGGCGCCCATACCGCTGCCGCCGTCAACGCGGCGATGCCGACCGTCTTCACCGGCCAATCCTCCGGCACCGCCTTGATCAGATCGACGTACCAGATGAACGCCGCGAAGAGGCAAGCCGAAGCGAACAAGCCGAAGCCGCTCTGGAACACGTAGCGGAAGTAAGGCACGATCTCTCCGCGGAACGCGGACGCCCGCGCAGCCCGCAGCCCGCGCAGGAACTCGGCTTGCTCCTGCCGTTCGCCGAGCCCGCTCGAGGCTCGTCCCCTCGGCCTGCCGCTCTTCTCCGTCGTTAGCTCCGCTTCCCCGTTACGCACGTCCGTCGCCTCCTCCCTCGGCGGCGACCACGAGCGCTTCGAAAGCGTCATCCAGCGTCGACTCGGGGTCCGAGAAACGGGCTTGCGCCTTGACCGCGGACGGCGAGCCTTCCGCCACGACGTTCCCGCGATGCAGCACGTAGAGCCGGTCCGCCCGACGTTCAAGCGCAGGCAGAATGTGCGAGCTTAGCAGAATCGCGCTGCCCTTCGCGCGCGCGTCTTCGAGCGCCGCCAGCAATCCCCGGATCGCGAGCGGGTCTAATCCGAGGAACGGCTCGTCGATGATGAGCAGCGGCGGAGAGACGAGCAGCGCGTTCATGAGCATGACCTTCTGCTTCATTCCCTTCGACAGCGTGCCGGGCAGCGAGCCGAGCGCTTCGGTCATCCGGAACGTCTCAGCAAGCTCTGCCATCGTCCGTTCGGAAGATTCCCGTTCCAGCCCGTACGCCATCGCCGTCCATCGCATGTGCTCCCGAACCGACAAGTTCGGGAACAACGACGGCTGCTCCGGCACGTAGGCGGTCATCGCGCGGTACTTCTCCCGATCGTCCTCCAGCGTCGCGCCCGCGATTCGCACTTCCCCGCTATGCGGGACCATAAGGCCGAGTATATGCTTGATCGCGGTGCTCTTCCCCGCGCCGTTCAACCCGATCAATCCGACGAGCTCGCCGGGCCGGACGATCATCGATACGCCGTGCAGCACCGGCTTGCGAGAGCTATAGCCCCCGACCAACCGCGTCATCTCCAGAGCCGGCACCGTCATTCGTTGTTGCGGCAACGCCATTATGCGAATCCCCCTTCGCTTGCATCGAACGATATCCTTCCATTATATCGACCATCCGCGCCCCGCACAAAAAACAAAGCCGCCCTCGGCTTCTGCCGAGGGCGATACCAGCCGTTCTAGAACGATTGGGCGCTCGCTCCGCCCTTAACTAACAGCTTGCCGATTTCGGAAGACGGATCGATGCCGGCGCTCGTCATTAGCGTTTCGCCTGCTTCGTTCTTCCGATTCGGATCGGCGCCTGCCTTCAGCAGCAATTCTACCGCTTCTACGGCTTCGGCGCGAACCGCATTCGCCAACGAATCGTCGTTCGCGGGCGAAGCTCCGAATTTCAATAAAAGAGCGATGATCGCGGCGTTCGGCATCCGTACGCCGGTCTTGCCGTTCTCGTCCGTGAGCTGCACCTTAGAGGCAGCTAGCTCGAGCGGCGTTTCGGGATCGCGTCCATATCGTCCGTAGTAGCCGACGTTCGGGTCCGCCCCGTGCTGCAGCAGCGCCTCGACTACCTTGATCTGCTGCTCCGATACCGCGTAATGGAGATTCGTCCACCGATATTGAGGACCGTAATGAACATCCGCGCCAAGAACGATCATCTTGACGGCGAAGTCTTCGTAGCCCCGGGCGATCGCGTTCGTCAACGTTTGATTGCCGCTGACGGGATCGACGTAGTCGATGTCGGCTCCTTGGGAGATCAGATACTCCGCGATCTCGATGCCGTTATTCGTCGAGGCGAGGAACAGCGTTCTGTCCAGATCGAGCTTGGTTCCCGACAGCACGAGCTCTCGCATCAGATTCAGGTCCTTCGTCTTCCAAGCGGTCTGCAGCGCTCGCTGGGTTTCCGCCGCGCTTCTCTGCTTGATGAGGTAATAAGCGTTCGAAGATTTATCGTAACGTACGAGAACCTTAAGCAACGATGCCAATCTGGATATCGAGACATAGTATTGCTTGTTCGCTACGAGCAACTCCAATTGGACTTGTTTCTTATTAACGGTCAGCGCGGCTTTCTTCTTCTTCGCGTCGAGTACGAGCTTGATTCCGAATAGCTTCTCCGCCGCGGCGGTCCGGAAGTAATACTCGCCCTTGCTGTTCAGCGGCTTGTCCGTTACCTGCTTGCCGTTCATGATGAATTTCGGGCCGGCCGAAGCGGCGCCGACGGTGCCGCAAGCCATCATGAGCAGCGATACGACGATCATTGCCGCGACTAGTTTCTTCATGTTGTTCCCCTGCCTCCAAGATAGACTGCTTCGAGTATATCTTATATCCCAAGCCTTGGAAACCGCATGCAAGCAACGAATCGCGCCAAAAAAACAAAGCGACCGCGCGGCCTCCCCCGCGCAATCGCCCTGCTTCTATACCTTATACGAATGAGTCCTGAATCTCGACAGCTTAAGCTTTACCGATTAATAGACGGTGATCGAGCTGCCGTCCGTCGTCGCTTCCGTCGTGACGGAATACAGGCCGGCATCGTTTTTCACGTTGATCTGGAAGTTCAGCAAGCCTTTCGGATCCGAGGAATCGATCACGTAAGTCGCGATGTTCTTCCAGTTGTTGTCCGACTGCTTAACGGAAGTGTAGACGTCCGGGTTGCTGCCGTTGATCTTGAAGTTGCTCAGCTTCGTAACGGCTTCGTTCGTCGTGAACGTCAGCGTCACGATATCGCCTACCGTCGCTTTTTTCGGATCCGCGTTGCTCGACGTCAAGCCGACGTTAGAGATGACCGGCGCGAGCTTAACGACGGTAACGGAGCTTTGGTCGTTCGTCGCTTCCGTCGTAACGGAGTAGATGCCCGCCGAGTTCTGAACGTTAATCTGGAACGTGACTTTGCCTACCGGATCCGAGTCTTCGACGACGTAAGTCGCGACGTTCGTCCAGCTATTGCCCGCGCCTACGGAAACGAACGTCTTCGGGTTGCTGCCGTTGATTTTGAAGTTGCCCAGCTTCGACACTTGCTCCGTCGTTTTGAACGACAACGTAATCGTGTCGCCGACCTTGGCGATCGATGGATTCGCATTGCTGGACCCGATACGCACGTCGCTGATGGCAACCTGCTGCGTCGGCGTGCCGTTCTTCGTCACTTCGATGAATACGGCTTTGCCCTCGTAAGTGCGAACGAGCACGACGTCGCCGACTTTCAGAGCGGACGCGGGAGACTTGACGTTATCTCGGAAAATAAACACGTTGGCGTCGAGTGGCACGGCTACTGACGTATTGTCGCCCTTCTTCACGACGATGCTGCCGCCGGCGATCGATTGGATCGAACCCGTGATCGCTTGCGCGCCGTCATCCGGAAGCTGCTGGTCGACGCGGTCGAGAATCGTCGCGAGCTCCGCGCGGGTGACCGGCTTGTTCGGCAGGAACACCTTGTAAGTCTGGGACCATTTGTCATCGTCGCGGCCATGACCGCGCCCGTTGTTGTCTTTCCCTTTCACTTCTACGCCGGTGATGATGTTGTTCGCGACCGCGGCTTCCACGTAGTGAGCGGATCCGGCCGGAATGTCCTTCGCGTCCTTGAACACCACGTCGTTCGAGTCGTCGTCGTTCAGGTACTGCTTGACGTCGATCTTCAACGCTTTCACGAGAAGGACGGACGCCCACAGACGGGTAGCCGGCTTGCTCGGGTTGATCGTCGTCTCGGTCTCGGCGAACAAGTCGTTCTCGAGCGCTACCGCGACGTAACCGATGTAAGCCGGATTGACGAGCTTGGCGTCGCTGAACGGCAGCTTGGCGTTCGTGTATTTGGGATTCGTCGTCGCGTCGTTCTCCAAGCCGAGCAGGCGGACCGCCGCGATGATCGATTCGATGCGGGTCACGTTGGCGCTAGGTCGGAAATCGCCATTCTGGTCGCCCTTGAAGATGCCTTGGGAAGCAAGGCGGATAATGTGCTCGTAAGCCCACTTCCAATCCTTCTCGTTCAAATCCCGGAAGTTCAGGTTTACTTTCACTTCGGCTTTATGCGAGTTGTTTTTATTGTTATCTTTGCCATGGTTGTCGTTCTTGGAATGAGCCGAAGCTACGCCTACCGCGCTCCCCGCGAGCATGCTGGTCGCGAGCAGGGCGACAGCCGTTTTCTTCATGATCGATGGTGTGTGTGTCATAACGTTAACACTCCTTCTGTTCATCGTTTTTTTGCGGCGATTAACCGTCTGCCTATAACATTCGGGAGCATTCTCCATTATGAGGCGGTCCTAGTGGAAAAATAAGACCAAAGAACGGCAAAAGACCCACTACCCGACGCAAACTCGGGTAATGGGTCCCACGAACGACCTCGTTATTCGGGTTTCGGCGCGGACGACTCGCGCTTCTCCTTGAGCCATTTCGGCGCGCCTTTGTTCTTCCGGTCGCGCTCGCGGTTCGCTTTCTGCTTCGCCGGCTTCGCGGGTGCTTGGGCTGACGCCGGCTTCGTAGGAGCCGCGGACGACTTCGCTTTCACGCCTGCAGACGCGGGCGCCGATGCCGAAGTCAATGCCGACCCGCCGCGAGGTGCAGGCTTGGCGTCTCCGCCGCCGACGCGCGGCGCGGGCTTCGCTTCCCCGGTGCCGACGCGCGGCTGCGCCTCGGGCGCCTTCTCGAATTTACCGGCAAGCGGCTTCGTCTCTCTCCGTTCCCTGCGGTCGCGGTCGCCTTCTCCGAGCTTGCGCTCGAATTCCTTGCTCTTGCGGGCGCCCGCTTCTTCCGGAGCGACGATTCGTCCCTCGAACAGCATCTTCGGCGCGACCTGAATGCTCAGCTGCTTCTCCAGCTTATCGATAATGAACCGCTCCTGCGCGGTAATAAGCGTAATCGACGTGCCTTCCTTGCCCATCCTCGCCGTACGGCCCGCCCGGTGCACGTAATGGTCCGCATCCAGCGCCGGCTCGAGCTGCACGACGAGCGGAAGTCCCGGAATGTCGAGTCCTCTGGCGGCGACGTCTGTCGCGATGAGGAGCGACGTTCTGCCCTTGCGGAACCGCTGCATCACTTCGCCCCGCTCGCGTCCCGGCGTGTCGCCGTACAGCGCGTCGACGGAGAACCCTTCGTACCGCAGCTTCGAGAGCAGCTCGCCGATCTTCTCCGTGTCATTGACGAACAAGAGCGCGGACGACGGCTTCATATGGCGGACGAGCTTGCGGATCAGATCGATCTTATCCCGACGGTCGCACAGGAAGTACCAATGCTTCAGCGTCGGGGACAATCCGTTGTCGCCCGCTATCGCCGTCTCGTCGGACACCCATGGCTCCTTCTGCCATTTGCGCTCGGCGTCGCGCATTGCATCCGATCGCGTCGCGGACACGAACACGGTCTGCCGATCGCGCGCGCAATGTCTCATCAAGTGCTCCACGTCGCTCTTGCCGCCGAGCGCGAACAGCCTGTCCGTCTCGTCGACGACGATGTGCGATACCGCGTGCAACGACAACTTCTTCGTCTGCGATACTTCGCGAACGCGTCCCGGCGTGCCGACGACGAGCGCCGGCTTCGTCTTCATCCGCTCCAGCTGGCGGGCGAGCGACGCGCCGCCGATGAGCGCCACCGCATGGATGCCGAGCGGCTCTCCGTACTTCTGCGCCTCGCGCATGATCTGCATCGCCAGCTCCTGCGTCGGCGCGAGCACGATCGCTTGCACGTCGCGGCGGGAGCCGTCGATCCGGTTCAGCAGCGGCAGCAGGTACGCCAGCGTCTTGCCCGTTCCCGTAGGCGAGACGATGACGCCGTCCTTACCGGACAACAGCGCCGGAATGGCTTCCTTCTGGACCCCCGTCGGCTCCGCGATGCCCGCTTCGGCGAGCTTGCCCGCCAGCTCTATTCTTAATCCTAATTGTTCGAATCCCATTAGAACGACTCCTTCGACTTCCTACTTCTTATTCAAGAACTTCCCGAACAGCTTGTCCGCCGCTCGGGGAAATACGCTCGCGAACTTCGCGCCCGCGCCCGCCGCCCATGGCAAATCCAGTTCCCGCTTCCGCCGTTCCATGACGTAGACGATCGCTTCGGCGACGCGTTCCGGCGACAGGATGAACTTACCGACATTTCGGACGTACTGGCCGGACGGATCCGCCCTCTCGAAGAACGGCGTATCGATCGGCCCCGGGTTGATCGCCGACACGAACACTCCGCTTCCTCGCAGCTCGCTCCGAAGGGCGTTCGTGAAGCCGAGCACCGCATGCTTCGTGGCGGCGTAACCCGTCGACTTCGCCGTCGCCATCTTGCCAGCCATCGACGCGACGTTCACGATGTGCCCGCCTCCGGCTTGAAGCATAAGCGGGAGCACCGCATGCGAGCAGCGCACGGTGCCCATATAATTGACGTCCATCATCTCCTCGAAATGCGCCAGAGGCGCATCGAGGAAAGATAGAAATTCGCCGTAGCCGGCATTGTTGAGTAGAATATCTATTTTACCATAACGGGCATGAACCGCGGAGACGACGTCGGCCACTTGCTCCTCCGAACGTACGTCCATCTCGTATACGGCATGTTCGCTCCGGATCTGTTCGGACGATCGCGATAGCCTCTCTCTCGACCTAGCCGTCAGCACGGGAATCGCGCCCCGTTCGGCCAGCAGCTTCGCCGTCAGCGCGCCGATGCCGCTCGATGCGCCCGTAATCAGCACGACCCGTCCGTTCAGCGATACCATATTCATTCCCCCTCCTAAGCCATCATAAGCGAATGCCATAGAAAAAGCCCCTGAAGGGGCTTGGGCGATAGTGATAGGATTATGCGATCAACACTTGAATCTCCATCTCGCCGATTCCGTCCATGATGAGCGGAACCGCAAGCGCGCGTCTCGATCCGAATCCGTTGACGTTCGCCTCGACGATTCTCGGCGGCGTAATGTCGACATGCACGCCTTGGTTGTACAGCATCGTGCTCGCGTTGCCGCTGATCATGTTGCCCAGCTCGGAAATGGCGCTCTTGCCCATCTCGTCGATCTCCGTAATGACGTAGCCGCCCATCATCGCCGAAATAATACGCAGCGCGACCGTCTCGCTCAAGCCGAACACGATGTCGCCGGTCATCTGGCCGGTAAGCCCGATCTGAATCCAGACGTGATGATCCGCGAATTTAATATCCCGGACGGTCAGTTGACCCGTGCTTGGACGAATTTGAACCATTTGTTCGATGACCATGCGCGCGGACTCTAAAAATGGGTTGATGTATTCGGCCTTCATGTCTGAACGCGCCCCTTTGCATGAAAAGATTGGAACCGTTACCGTAACCGCTTTCCACTATTATACTGAAATCGATCCGACAAGTATACAGTTTTTGTAGAACGAACGGGACTTCCGGAGGAACGAATCGGGTCCGCGCGCCGCTTGTTGTCGAAAAACCTCGTTCCAATTGTGCCGTCCCGACGTTCTTGCGTAGTCGGGAATACCCGTCGATGTTACAATAAATGCAAGAGGTGATCGAATGCCGAACCTATGGGCGCACATACAATTCGGCCGCGAAATCCTGTCCGCCGTCGGCCGCGAAGACGCGATGCAGGGCGCCGCATGGAAAGCCGCTTTTCAACTCGGTTGTCAAGGACCGGACTTCCTCTTCTATCATCATTACTTGCCCTGGCAGTCTTCCACGCCGCTGAACAGACTCGGAACGCTGCAACATAACGTACGCTGCGGGCCCTTCTTGCTGTCGTTGTTCGAAGAGGCGCGCGCGCGGCGGCCGGAAGATCCGGTTTACGCCTACGTCGTCGGCTTCTTGCTTCACCACGTGCTCGACCGCCATCTCCATCCGCTCGTGTTCAGCTTGTCCGGCTTCCGCAAGTGGCACCATCATCGCTTCGAGACGGCGATGGATTCTGCGGTCATGCAATTGCGAGCGAGCATTCATACCGGACTCGTGCCTGCCGCGCCGGAGATCGATACGGGATCCGGGCTGCCCGGCGGCTTCTCCGACGCTTTTGCACGAATCTCGGTCTTACACTATCCGGCGCTCGCGGACGACCTGACTCCGGCGCTGCTCGACGAAGCCGTCCGCTCGATGATCGGCGCGCAGCGTCTGTTCTTCGATCCGAGCGGCTGGAAGGGCAAGCTTCTGTTCGGGCAGATCGCGCCTTTCTCGCCGCCGAGACGGTTGCCCGATTGGGACGTACTCAACGAAGCCCGCGCGCCGTGGATCGACCCTTGCGACCGCACGATCGTCCGCCGAGAGAGCGCGATGGATTTGTGGGACACGGCTCTCGCGGACGGACGCGCCTTGACCGCTGCAGCATTCGCATGGCTCTCGGAGCCGGACGTCGATGCGGCTGCACCGCTTCGCGCGACATTCGCCGCACTGCTCGGCGACGTCTCTTACGAGACGGGCCGGCCATGCGGCGAAGCGTGGATCACGTACGCGGAGTCGATCGTACCGTGAGCCGCTTGAATAGACAACAAAAAAACGCCGAAACGGCGTTTTTTGTTTTTACCCTCTACCTCTCACCCTTCTTGCAGCGCCTCACGCTCGCCCTTCGCCGTGTTCACGAACGAGAGCAAGATCATTCCCATGATGAAGAAGAAAGCGACCGCGAGGATCGCGGTACGGCTGGAGTCGGTGAACACGCGAACGAGCGCGAAGACGAGCGGACCGCCGAACGAGAAGAACCGGCTCGTGAACGACAGGAAGCCGTTGAACTCCCCCGCTCTTCCCTCCGGGATCATCTTGCTGTAGATCGAACGCGCCGTCGCCTGCGAACCGCCTTGCACGAGTCCGACGAGCGCCGCAAGGATGTAGAAGTGAACGGCATTCGTCATGAAGTAGCCGAGGATGACGATGGCGACGTATATCCCCTGCGAGACGAAGAGCATCCGCTTCGCGCCGAGTTTGACGGCAAGATTACCGAATAGGTACGTGGCCGGAAACCCGATGAACTGCGTGATGAGCAGCGCCGTGATGAGCGGTCCCGTCTCGATCCCGATCGACTTGCCGTAGCTCGTCGCCATGACGATGACCGTGTTGACGCCGTCGAAGAAGAACCAATACGCGACCATGAACTTCCATAGCTCCGGGTAGCGCCGGATGCGGGAGAACGTCTCGCGAAGTCTCGACGCCCCCGCCCTAATTCGCTCCAAGGCCGATGTATCAGATGCGGCGTTCCTCTGTTCCTTCACTCGCGTCAGCAACGGCAGCGCGAAGATGAGCCACCAGATGCCGACGGTAACGAACGAAACCTGCGAGCCCGCCGTGCTATCCGCCAGCCCGAACCACTCCGGCTTCTGGATGAACAGGACGTTGACGGCAAGCAGCACGCCTCCGCCCAAGTACCCCATCGAGAACCCCCGGGCGCTCACCTTCTCCCGCAGCCCCGGAGACGTAATATCGTTAAGCAGCGCATCGTAGAACGTGTTGCCCGCTCCGAAGCCGATCATGCCGAGGACGACGAGCGCCGATGCCATCAGCACGTCTCCCTCTCCAGGAATGACGAGCATCATGCTGGCGAGGGCTCCTACCAGCGTGAATAAGCGCAGGAACGGAATTTTGCTGTTCGAATGATCGGCGATCGCGCCCAATAGCGGCGATAGCAGCGCGATGATCGCGCCGGCGATCGACTGCGTGAATCCCCAGCCCGCGTCCGTGCCGTTCAACGCTTCGATGTAATAGATCGGCATGACCGCGGCCATGATCGTCGTGGCGAACGCGGAGTTCGCCCAGTCGTACATTACCCAGGACTTGATCGTTCTCGGTTGATCGCGCAATGTGAATGCCCCTCTCGTCCATAAGGCTTGTGACGGATACATTCGACGGGACGCACCGAAATCCTGCGTTGGTACCTTCCGGAACGATAGCGATCGCCAAACTTAATACGCTCTTAACGTTCCCTTTACTCGTAAGCCTTGCCGTCGCCGCTGCACTTTCTCGCGTACAGCTCTCCCGACTTCGAATCCGCCAGGACGTTCTCCAGCCACCGCCGCTCCGTCTCGCTGAACGCGATCATCCCTTCGATCAGATGAACCGAGCCTCGCGGCAGCATGTCCTGCTTCACGGCCAATACGGTCCGTAGACGATCGATCCTGCACGCGCAAGCTTCCAGGTGCTTGCCGATGTCGTCTTCCACCCGTTCGGCATCGGCATGCAAGATGAACGGCATCGTGACGAACATCGGATGCTGCGGATACGACGGCCTCTCCATCTGATTCGTGAGCAAGTCCATGAACTCGCTGCGGCCTTGCTCCGTAATCCGGTATACGGTCTTGTCAGGACGGCTCTCCCCGGGTACCGGAATGATCTCGGCAGCCTCGATCAGCCCGTCTTGACGAAGCTGATCGACCGCATAGTAGAGCGAGCCGTCCTTGACGTTGAACGAGATATGCCAGTTGCGCCCTTTGATCGTTTGCCTGATCTCGTAGGGGTGCCGGTCTTTCTCCATCAGCAGCCCCAGGATGAGCAGCTTCATCGACATCGGCTTAGCCTCTGTCGTAGGAAGGCTCCGGTTTGCCGGCGGCTCCCCCGCCGCCTTGCGGTCCCTTCGCGTCCGGAGCTCCGTGAGCGCCCGGCTTGGCGATCTCCATGCGCGCGCGCCCCATCAGGAACACGAAGATGAACGCTAACACCGGCAGCAGCACGGACCATTGGAAGATGTAGATGATCGAGTCTGACAGCTTGGAGAGCAGTTGATCCACCATACCCGCCGGGATTGCCTCCTGGAACTTCGCGTTGAGCAGCGCTTGCCCGCCTTTGATGCTCTCGACGACTTCGGCCGGGAGGTTCTGAATGCCTTCGATCTCCTTGATGCCCTGCTGGAACTCGTGCTTCTGCAGCGTGCCGAACACCGCCACGCCGAGAGCGGAGCCGATCGTCCGGAAGAACGCGATGAGCGACGAAGCCGAGCCTTTGTATTGAGGAGGAACGGCGCCCAGCGTCGAGATGTTAAGCAGCGAGAACGAGACGCCCATGCCGAGGCCGATGATGACCATGAACAGCGTGATGAGCGCGCGGCTCGTCGACGGATCCATGACGAAGCCGAGCAATACGGAACCTGCCGTCAGCGTAAGCGCGGATAGGAACAACACGTCGCGGTAACGGAACTTGGTTCCGATCCGTCCGCCCAGTTGCGCGCTGACGACGACGCCGAGCATCATCGGGGTCAGCACCGTGCTCGTATTGGTCGCCGACAGATGGAATACGCCTTGCATGAAGATCGGGATATACGTGGCGCTCGCCATCATGACGCCGCCGTACAGCAGTCCGATGCCCATGCTCCCCGTGAACAACCGGGACTTGAACAGGCCGAGCTTGATGATCGGATCCTTCGCCTTCGTCTCGACGAACAGGAACGCCGCGAGCAGCACGGCCGCGCCGATGAACAGCGAGATCGTCTTGCCGGAATCCCATGCCCATCCGTCCGTGCCGCCGAGCTCCAGGCCGAACATGAGGAGCAGAATCCAAGCCGCGAGCAGAATCGCGCCCGCCCAGTCGATCGTTTGCTTCTTGGTTACCTTCGTCTCGTGGTAGCCGCGAAGAATGAACATGACGGCAACGATGCCGATCGGAACGTTAATGTAGAAAATCCATCTCCAGCTCATGTAGTCGGTAATCGCGCCGCCCATGATCGGACCGAACACGCTCGACAGACCGAACACCGCTCCGAAGAGGCCCATCATTTTGCCGCGCTTCTCCGCCGGGAACGTATCGAAGATGATCGTGAACGCGATCGGCATGATCGCCCCGCCGCCTATCCCTTGAATCGCGCGGTAGATGATCAGTTGATCCATGTTCGTTGCCGTACCGCATAGAATCGATCCTAATAAGAACAATATCAAGCCCGCGAGGAAAAACCGTTTGCGTCCGTACATGTCGGACAGCTTGCCGAAAATCGGCGTCGCCACGACCATGGCGATCATGTACGCGGAATATACCCAGATGAAGCTCTCCAACCCGCCGAGCTTCTCGATGATCGTCGTCATCGCCGTCGACACGATCGTCTGATCGAGCGCCGACATGAATAGTCCCAGCAGCAAGCCGGCGACGACGAGGTTTACGTTGCTCTTTCTTTTATCCATTCTCAACTTCCTTTTACTCAAATTTGATTACCCGCCTAGAAGATTATACTCAAATTTGAGTATATTGCAATCCCCTTTGCGACGAGCCTTGAAATCCCCTATAATGAAGTAAATGACAAAAGCTTTTTATATCTTTCGATTCACCTGATAAATATATTCAATGTCGGAGGCGATCACCTTGAACATTAGCCAGCTGGAAACGCTGCTTACGATCTCCAAGACGCTCAGCTTCCGCAAGGCGGGCGAGCTGCTCAACCTGACGCAACCGGCCGTATCCGCCCAAATCAAAAGCCTCGAGGACGAATTCGGCGCGGTGCTCGTCGATCGGAACCATCCGGTAGCGTTAACGGACAGAGGCAAAGTATTTCTCGAGCATGCCGAGCAAATATTAGCGATCGTGGAACAGCTGAAGCAGAAGCTGTCGGATCTGAACCATATCCCGCAAGGGCACATCGTGCTCGGGACGACCACCTCGATCGCGATTCAAATTTTGCCGCGCGTATTGTCCTACTTCCAGAACCAATTCCCGCTCATTAAAACGTCGATCCTATCGATGTCCTCCACGCAAGTGCTAAGCAGCGTAGAGAACGGCACGGTCGACGTCGGCATCGGCTACTTGTCCGATCGCAGCCCGCAAGTCGAGACGAACGTCCTGTACTACGATACGTTCGAATTCGTCGTATCGCCGAGGCATCCGCTCGCGACCGTTCCGCGCGCCGCGATCGGCATGCTGAAGGACATTCCGCTAATCCTGTTGTCTCCCGATACGCTCGGAAGGCGCTTCGTCGACCGGATATTCCGCGAGAACGCCATCCAGCCCAACATCGTCATGGAGCTTGGCAGCAGCGAGGAAGTGAAGCGAATGGTCGAGCTCAACCTGGGCGCCGCCATCGTGTCGAAGCTGTCGATCGCCAGCGAATTGCGGCGCGGCACGCTGAAGATGATTCCGGTGAACGAGCTCGAGACGAGCCATCCGGTCGGCGTCATGACGAAGTCGGGCCGGTACGTGAACAGCGCGATGAGACAGTTCCTGAACGACTTGAAGGGCATGCCGGAAGACCAGTTCATCAGCAGTGAATGACAGGAGGAGAACCAGATGAAATTCGACTTGCACACGCACCACGACAGATGCGGCCACGCGTCGGGAACGATCGAGGATTACGTGAAATCCGCGATCGAAGCCGGCATTACAGCGATCGGTATCTCGGACCATTCGCCTTATTTCGCCCATGAAGACGATCACCCGCAGCCGGGCATCGCCATGGCCAGAAGCGAATTCCCGAACTATATCGCGGAAGTGCTGCGGCTGAAGGAGAAGTACGCGGGTCGTATCGAAGTGCTGCTCGGCGTCGAATCCGACTTCTATCCGGAGCATGCCGAGCTGTATCGCTCCTCTTACGAGCCGTACCCGTTCGACTACATTATCGGCTCCGTCCACCAGACGCGCGGCGTCAGCATCTTCAACCGCACCCGGTGGAAGAAGGTGCCCGAAGATCTTCATGCGGACGAGAAGCGGCACTATTACGAATTGATCGCGCAATCGGCCGACAGCGGCTTGTTCCAGGTGCTCGGCCATATCGACGCGATGAAGGGGTACTACCCTGCGTTCGCCGATATCGCGGGCGCCGAAGCCGCGATCGACTTGGCGCTTCAAGCGGTCGCGCGCAACGATATCGCCATTGAGATCAACACGAGCGGCAGCACGAAGGATTGCGGCGGCTGGTACCCGACGGACGCGATTCTCGAACGCGCGCTCCGCTTCGGCGCCGACGTTACGTTCGGATCGGACGCCCACGTGCCGGGCCGCGTCGGAGACGAATGGGACCTCGTGCAGCGCAGGCTCCGGGAAATCGGATTTACGCGCTGGGTGTTCTACCGGCAGAAGCGGAAGGTCGTCGTTCCGCTATAACGGATGCGACAAGCGATCTCCATCGGATTCGTCCGGGAGATCGTTTTATTTTAATTGTTTATTTATAATTATTCTAATGTTATAATTCATATAAATAAGTTGACCCTTATGACAAAAAGGAAGCCTGCCAACGTCGGCAGGCTCCAAGCATATGAAAAAGGGGGTCATGCACTCATTGTAGCCCGAGTCTGCGTCAGTCCCGTAACAGCTAGATTGCAATCGTGTAACAAATCGCTTGTCATCGCGAACCATCTAAGAATATCGACCCGAAGGAGCTGTCGTTCATGTCGCGCACAATTCCAGTAGACTACGATTATCATCATCTCCGGCACGTCAAGGAGCAATCGCGCTCCAAGAAGACGCTCTGGATCACGCTTATGCTGACGCTGTTCTTCACGATCGTGGAGATCGTCGGCGGGTTGATGTCCAACTCCCTCGCCCTGCTGTCCGATTCGGCGCATATGATCTCGGACGTCATCGCCCTTGGTCTTAGCATGACCGCCATCTATCTCGCGACCCGGCCGCCTAACGCGAAGTACACGTTCGGATTCCTGCGCTTCGAGATTATCGCTTCGTTCTTGAACGGTCTTGCGCTCTGCGTCATCGCCGTCGGCATCTTCGTCGAAGGCATCCGGCGCTTCATCCGTCCGGAGGAGATGGACTTCTCCCTCATGCTGACGATCGCCTGCATCGGCTTCGTCGTCAATCTCGTGCTCACCGTCGTGCTTAGCCGCAGCATGAAGGAAGAAGAGAATTTGAACGTCCAGAGCGCCTTGTGGCACTTTATCGGCGATTTGCTCAGCTCCGCGGGCGTCATCGTGGCCGCCGTCGTCATTTATTTCACCGATTGGCTGTTCTTCGACCCGCTCGTCAGCATGGCGATCGCCGGCATTATCTTCGTCGGAGGAGGACGCATCCTGAAGGAATCGACCGCCATCCTCATGGAGTCCGTCCCGGACAAATTCGATCTCGACGAGATTCGAGCCGCGCTCGCGAACGTCGAAGGCGTCGAGGACGTTCACGAAATGCACCTGTGGGCGATATCGACGGACCATTATTCGCTTACCGCCCACATGTTCGTCCGCTCCGACATCCAGCCGTTCTGCATCATTCTCGCCGTGAACGAGGTGCTCAAGGAGCGATTCGGCATTACGCATTCGACGATTCAGATGGAACATGCCCACATTCATCCGCACGGCGAATACGGCAAGCAGTTCCTGCGCCAACAAGAAGAGAAGCTCCTGCACGAGTAGACGCTCCATTCGTCCCATTCGCCGCAATAATCTTACTTACTTTTCTGAAGTGGGTATGCTACAATAAAAGGCGAAGGGGGAATTCCGAATGGACTATTCCAAAATGTGCCCCAAGTACGAATCGGCCGCGGAGCTACTCGGCAAAAAGTGGACAGGTCTCATTATCCGGGTGCTGCTTGGCGGGCCTAAGCGGTTCAAGGATATTAAAGAACAGATTCCCGACATGAGCGACAAAATGTTAACCGACCGCATGAAGGAGCTGGAAGCGATCGGGATTCTGACCCGCACCGTCTATCCGGAAATGCCCGTGCGCATCGAATATGAGCTAACCGAGAAAGGCCGTCACCTGGAGAACGTCATTCAGTCGATTCAGTCATGGGGCGAGAATTGGCTATAAAAGATCTTGCAACATAAAGAAGCAGCGCCGGGACGATTCCGGCGCTGCTTCTTTCGTTGACTTCCCGCTTATTGGAACCGGTTGACCGCTTGCTCGAGCTCCCGAATGCGGCTGGAGAGCGTAACCATCGCTTCCGCCACTCTTCTGACGGCGCTCATCTGCGCTTCGGCGATGCCCGCGACTTCCTGCGAACGCTCCGCGCTCGAATCCGAGATGGCTTCCGTCTCCATGACGAGCGAAGACAGCTCCTCGACGCGCGCGTTGATCTCTTGTCCGGCGGCCGCGATCTCGCGAAGCTCGCCTTCCATGTCCGCGATGCCCGAAGAGATGCCTTGGAACGCGCTGCCGGCCTCTTTCACGAGCGACGTGCCGCTCTGAACCTCGCGGTAGCCTTCTTCGATCGTCCGCACGACCTCGATGATCCCTTGCTGGACGTCGTCGATTCGCTGCGTGATTTCCTCCGCCGTCTTATTGGACTGCATCGCGAGCTTGCGAACTTCGTCCGCCACAACCGCGAAGCCGCGGCCATGCTCGCCCGCGCGGCTCGCCTCGATGTTCGCGTTCAGCGCGAGGATGTTCGTCCGGTGCGCTATGGCGGCTATCGCCTCGATCATCTGGCCGATCTGCGACGACTTGTCGTGCAGCATGCGCGCGTCCTTCACCGAAGTTTCCACCGCGGAGGCGATCCGCTCCATCTGACCGACCGCATGCTGGATCGTATCGTTGCCTTCTCCGGCATGCTTCGTCGCTTGCTCGGCGACCGCCGCGACGGACGTCGTGCGATCTCCGATGTGCATCATCTGGAGCTGGATTTCCCGGGTAACGTCCGTTCCGCGCCTCATGCCTTCGCGCTGGGAATCCGCGCCCGCGGCCACCTCCCGCATCGACTCGGCGATACGGTCCGCGCTCTCCGCCGCTTGATCCGCGTCGCCGGTTAATCGGCCGGCCGCCTCGGACGTTACGTGCGCGGTCGACCGGATGCCGGATACGAGCTTCTCCAGCTGCGCGGACATCGCTTCGAGCGACTGGGCGATCGTGCCGATCTCGTCCTCCCGCTTGCTATAGCGTTCGGGCAGCTTCTCGGACAGCTTGCCCGCGGATACGCCCTTCAGGAACTCCTCGAACTTCACGAGCGGCACGATGATGCGGCGGCGCAGAATCATGGCGATCAGGACGATGAGCGCGATGATGAGCACCGCGACGATGCCGCTCAGCTGGATCATCTCTCGCTGAACGGTTCCGCTCGCTTCCGCCGGCACGGACACGGACAGCTCCGCGACCGCCGCGCCGTTCAAGCCTTCGTGCGAGGACTTGACGACGCTGTATGGCGTGCCGTTCCGGTTAACCGTCCGGAAGGACGGTTCGTCCGATAGCGAAGGCAGGACGTTTCCTTCGGACAGCAACGCCTCCGTCTCGTCGTCGCTGCCGAGCTTCTGCCCGCTGTCGGACTTGATCGCGATGCCGGAATTCAATAACGTGCCGATGCCGGCCATCGCCTCGTCGGACACGAGCGATCCGAAGATGAGCACGCCCGACGGCGTCTCGACCGCTTGCTCGTCCGTAATGACGGACGCCGCCATGACGGCGAGCCCTTGGGAAGTCTGGATCATGCCGTACACGTCCGGCTTCTCCTTCAGCTTCTCGATGACGGACTTATCCGCGAGCTGGCCCGTGAATTCCGGCACGTCTCCGACCTGCGTTAGCACGACGCCTTCCGGGTCGGTCGTCACGACGAAGCTTAGGCCCGGAATGATGTCGAGCGAGACGTTCACGTTCTCTTCGATCCATGCGACGTCTTTATCCTTAACCGCTTGCCAGTTATCCCCCCACTTGGCGTTCGTGATCGTGGAACTCGACAGTTGCAAGCCGAGCTGGTCTACGAGCCGGTGAGCGGACGCGTTCACTTCGAGCGCGTGCGACTTCTCGATATCGTTTAAGTCCGAGCTTAACGTAGAATAATAGAACCATCCGACCGCCCCGAGAGGCAATAGCAGGACGACGATCATCAATAGCAACACTTGCACTCGCAAATAACTCCAAAACCTACGCTGGCTCCTCATTTTCCCTGCATCCCCCTGAACATTGCTAATCATACGAATTTGACGAACCGGTAGGTTTTTCCTGCTTATTTCCGAGGAAATAAGACAAAAAGCGCTATTTTTCTTCGGCCGACCCGGGCTATAATGGTGAACACGGAACCCAAACAGAAGGACAGGATGAGAAGACATCATGAATAAGAAGCTACTGCTCTCAATCGTCGTCGCCGTTATCGCGGCCGGAGGCATCTGGACGCAAGCAAGCGGCTTATCCGGCAAGAAGAACGCGGCCGATCCGGCCGAATCCGTCCCGTCGCAATCGCAGCCCGAACCGTCCGCCCCTCCGGAGGATGCGCATGTCATCGCCAGCCTGCCTGACCGAACGATCGAGAATCGCGACGGCGGTCTCGCCGTCGTTACGAACGCGTCCAGCACGCTCGTGCTGGCGAACAAGAAGCGGAATCTGCCCTCCGATTACGAGCCCGTCGATCTCGTCGTCCCGAACGTCGACTTCTCCTTCTCCGGCGACGCGCCGAAGAAGCAGCTGCGCCAAGAAGCGGCGACCGCTCTCGAAGCGCTGTTCGCCAAGGCGAAGGAAGACGGCATCGATCTGAAAGCCGTCTCCGGCTATCGTTCCTACGCGACGCAGCGGTCGTTGTTCGCCTACTACGCGGACAAGCACGGCGAAGAGGAAGCGACGCGCTTCAGCGCTCGCGCCGGGCAGAGCGAGCACCAGACCGGGCTCGCCATGGACGTGTCGAGCGCAAGCGTCGGCTACGGCCTCGAGGAGAGCTACGGAGAGACGACGGAAGGCAAGTGGCTCGTCGCCCATGCGGCCGACCACGGCTTCATTCTCCGCTATCCGAAGGGCAAGGAAGAGATTACCGGCTACCAGTACGAGCCGTGGCACATTCGTTTTGTCGGAACCGACGTCGCGAAGCGGATCATGGACGAGGGTACGACGCTGGAGGAGTTTTTCGACTCGGTGGCGGTGGAAGTCGCCCGATTCGAGTCGGCCGCGACGGAGTAATCAACCGCAATCATTCGTTACTGCCGGCCCCGGCACCGAGATTCTATCGGTGCCGGGGCTTTTTATGCCGGTCGGCATAGGTACCTCTACCAAAAAATAAGCCCGCCGGACGATCCGAAGATCGCCGACAGGCATCATAACAAATTCTCTTACATGCCCAGCCACTTCTTGAACAAGTGCTTGGTCGTGTCTTTGTTCATCGCGGCGATCGACGTCGTCAGCGGAATGCCCTTCGGGCACGAGCGCACGCAGTTCTGCGAGTTGCCGCAGCCCTCGATGCCGCCCTCTTCCATGAGCGCTTCCAGACGCTCGTACGCGTTCATCTCGCCCGTAGGATGGGCGTTGAACAAGCGTACTTGCGAGATCGGAGCCGGTCCCATGAAGCTGCTGCGGTCGTTCACGTTCGGGCAAGCCTCGAGGCATACGCCGCACGTCATGCACTTGGACAGCTCGTACGCCCATTGGCGCTTCGCTTCCGCCATGCGCGGACCCGGTCCGAGATCGTACGTGCCGTCGATCGGAATCCATGCTTTGACCTTCTTCAACGATTGGAACATGCGCTCGCGGTTGATCACGAGGTCGCGAACGACCGGGAACGTGCTCATCGGCTCGAGTCGGATCGGCTGTTCAAGACGGTCGATCAGCGCGGAGCACGCTTGGCGCGGCTTGCCGTTGATGACCATCGAGCATGCGCCGCACACTTCCTCCAAGCAGTTCGACTCCCAGCATACCGGAGCCGTCTTCGCGCCGTCCGCCTTGACGGGATTGCGCTGGATTTCCATGAGAGCGCTGATGACGTTCATGTTCGGACGGTAAGGAACCTCGAACTCCTCCGTGTAAGAGGAGGCTTCCGGTTGATCCCGGCGCGTAATGATGAATTTGACGGTACGTTGTGCCGTTGCCGTGTCTGCCATCGTTTAGCCCTCCTTCTTCTTGTTCGCGGAATAGTCGCGCGTACGCGGCTTGATGAGCGATACGTCGACGTCTTCGTAGGAGATTTGCGGGCCTTCCGCGGTCCACTTCGCCTTCGTCGTCTTCAGGAACTTGTCGTCGATGCGGTCCGGGAACTCCGGCTTGTAGTGCGCGCCGCGGCTCTCGTCGCGCATGAGCGCGCTCACCGTCATCGATTCCGCGAGCTCGAGCATGTTCCACAATTGACGCGTATACGCCGCTCCCGCGTTGTTCCACTTGATCGTATCGTTGATGTTGATCTTCGTATAACGCTGCTTAAGCTCCTTGATCTTGTCGATCGTCTGCTGCAGCTTGTCGTTGTGGCGAACGACGGTCATGTTGTTCGTCATCCACTCGCCGAGTTCCTTGGAGATGACGTACGCGTTCTCGCTGCCGTCCATCTTCGTGATGGCGTCGTACTTCGAAGCTTGCTTGTTGCGCTCGCGCTCGAACACGCTCTCGGCGATGTCCTCCGCGGACTTCTTGAGGCCTTTGATGTACTCGATCGCTTTGGGTCCCGTCACCATGCCGCCGAAGATCGCCGACAGGAGCGAGTTCGCGCCTAGACGGTTCGCGCCGTGGTATTGATAATCGCACTCTCCGCAGGCGAATAGGCCCGGGATGTTCGTCATCTGGTTGTAGTCGACCCACAGTCCGCCCATCGAATAGTGGACCGCCGGGAAAATTTGCATCGGGATCTTCCGCGGGTCGTCGCCCATGAACTTCTCGTAAATCTCGATGATGCCGCCGAGCTTCACGTCGAGCTCCTTCGGATCTTTATGCGACAAGTCGAGGTAGACGCGGTTCTCGCCGTTGATGCCGAGCTTCTGGTTGACGCAGACGTCGAAGATCTCGCGAGTCGCGATATCCCGCGGCACGAGATTGCCGTACGCCGGATACTTCTCTTCGAGGAAGTACCAAGGCTTGCCGTCCTTGTACGTCCAGATCCGTCCGCCTTCGCCGCGAGCGGATTCGCTCATGAGGCGGTTCTTGTCGTCGCCCGGAATCGCCGTCGGGTGAATCTGGATGAACTCGCCGTTCGCGTAGTAGACGCCTTGTTGGTACACCGCGCTGGCTGCCGTGCCCGTATTGATGACCGAGTTCGTCGTCTTGCCGAAAATAATGCCGGGACCGCCCGTCGCCAAGATGACCGCGTCGCCGCGGAACGTAACCGACTCCATCGTGCGCAGGTCTTGCGCCGAAATGCCGCGGCAGACGCCGTCGTCGTCGAGCACCGCTCCCGTGAACTCCCAGTGCTCGAACTTATGCACGAGACCGGCCGCTTCCCAACGGCGAACTTGCTCGTCCAACGCGTACAGCAGCTGTTGGCCCGTCGTCGCGCCCGCGAACGCCGTGCGGTGGTATTGCGTGCCGCCGAACCGGCGGAAGTCCAGCAAGCCTTCCGGCGTGCGGCTGAACATAACGCCCATCCGGTCCATCAAGTGGATGATGCCCGGCGCCGCTTCGCACATCGCCTTGACCGGCGGTTGGTTGGCGAGGAAGTCGCCCCCGTATACCGTATCGTCGAAGTGCTCCCACGGAGAGTCGCCCTCGCCCTTCGTATTAACCGCGCCGTTAATGCCGCCTTGCGCGCACACCGAGTGCGAGCGCTTGACGGGCACGAGCGAGAACAGATCGACGCGCATGCCCGCTTCGGCCGCTTTTATCGTTGCCATGAGACCGGCGAGACCGCCGCCTACGACTATCACTTTGCCTGTAGCCATTACGTGTTCTTCCTCCCTATCCGGTTCTGCCTCGGCCGAACCGTCTATCGATGCGTATGATTACCCTGCCGTTACGGACGCGATCGTTGCAGCCGCCGCATCGAACTCGTCTCCGCGGAAAGCGAAGAGCGACAGCAGGAACATGACCGCCACGATGACGAAAATGACCATGCAGATGTTCGCGGATACTTTCTGAGCGCGCGGACCTACCGTAATGCCCCAGCTGACCAGGAACGCCCAGATGCCGTTCGCGAAGTGGAACGTTGCCGCGATTACCGCGATAATGTAGATGGTAAAGACGACCGGATCGCTTACGATGTCGTGCATGTGCGAGCCCAGTTCATCGTACGTCGTGTTGCCGAACGTCACTTGAAGTCTCGTCGTATAGACGTGCCACGCGACGAAGATGAACGTGATGACCCCGGTAATGCGCTGCAGCGCGAACGCCCAGTTGCGCGAGTAGCTGAACCGGCCCATGTTCAAGTCGGATTGGAACGCCATATACAGTCCGTATACCCCGTGGAACAGAATCGGCAGCCAGATGATGAACAGCTCCAGGAAGAACAGCAATGGCATGCCATGCAGGAAATCGATGCTGTCTTTAAACCCCTGCGGTCCTTCTTCATATGCGGAGTAGTTCGTCAACGCGTGCTCGACCAAGAACAAGCCGAGCGGGATGACGCCGAGCAAGGAGTGTAGCTTGCGCGGTAAGTAAGAATTCCCTTTCATGTCCGTATACTTCTCCTTTCGTGACCCGTGCGTTTGTCGTCCGGAGACGGAATTATGGATGTTCACCCATTCGTCACCAGACGTCACCGCCTTTAAGGTTACTCTATTTTCGCTTATAATGGAACTGCTTATTTTTTATTATAACTTATAACGAATGCGCATATCGAACGACGATTCGACAACGAAGGAGCATCGGATAATGCTTGAGGACATGCGAATATTCGCGACGGTCGTGGAACAAACGAGCCTGAACAAAGCCGCGGAACGCCTTAACGTCTCCCAGCCCGCGCTATCCCGGCGGATCGCCAAGCTGGAGGCAGAGCTCGAGGTCACGCTGTTCCGCCGCATCGGCAAGCGGCTGGAGCTTACCCCCGCCGGACAGCTCACCTACGAATTCGCGCTGGAGCTGCGCCGGTTCCACGGCGGTTACCTGCAGAAGCTGAACGCCTTTAAGTCCGCCGAGTCGCCCGTAGCGACGATCGGGGCCAGCCTGACCACCCTCCAGACGACGCTGCCCGAGTTGATTACCGCGATGACGGAGAAACATCCTCAGCTCGAGATCAAGGCGATCACGGGCAAATCGCACGAGATCGTGACGCTCGTGAAGGAACGCAAAGTCGACTTCGGCCTCGTCGGATCCGCCGTCATCGATCCGGCCATTACAAGTTTACCCTTATTTGAAGATCATCTCATACTCGTGCTCCCAAGAACGCACTATATATTAGAGAGAACGCAGCTGGCGATGAACGACCTGAACGGATTGCCGATGATTCTGTTCGCGCCGGGCACTTGGTATCGCACGCATACGGACGAGCTGTTCCGCAAGTACAAGGTCCAACCGGACGTGCGGATGGAGATCGACTCGTTCGAAGCGATCATTCGCCTGCAGTCCGCTTGCCGGGCAGGGACGTTGCTGCCGAAGTCGTACTTGCGCGAGCAACTGCTGGAAGACAACGACTTGTATCTCGTCCGCATTCCCGAGCTGGAGGCGACGAAGCGAACGACCTCGATCATCCACGGCGATCCCGCCTGGATCGCGCCGGCCACGCGATACTTGATCGAGGAAATGACCGCTTATTTCAAGCGTTGAGCGAAATCGGCGAATGCAGTCCCGGCGCGGCTTCGACGCCGATTACCGGGATTTGCCGGTTCCAACCGCCCGCCTGCTGTGTTAACCTCTACAAGAATAAAAAACGGGCCTAAACCGCCAGGTGCGGGGGAAAAAGAAGTAAAGTACGCGAGGACGGAACGATCGCATGACCGCTTGGTTCCGTTCGGACTTACTCGGGGTGAATCGTATCGTATGGAATGGCAATCGTGCCGCTCGACGTCTCGTAGGGTTGATCTCCCAATCCGAACCCGACAGCTAACCTCGCCGGCCCTAGATCTTAGGAGGCAACGCATTGATGAAAGACGCAAGGAAGAAACTCGCCGCCCGCGCGGCGTCGCTCGTACTGGGCGGCGCCCTGCTCGTCCCCGCGTTGACCGCTCACGCGGCAACGTCGCACGTCGCATCAGACACGACGACGTTCTGGAAACTGTCCCAGTATTACGATATTCCGGTCCGGCAGTTGCTGGATGCCAACCCGAACATAGATCCGCAGAACGTATACGCCGGCTTGAGGCTCGCGATTCCGGGAGACGGAACGGTATCGGCGAAGTCCGCCGAAGAGCCGTCCGTAACGGCGCAATCGATCACGACGACGGCGGGCCGATCGCTCGCCTTCTCGAAAGTGCTCGACATCAAGGCGACCGCTTACTCCGCTTCCGCGGAAGAGAACGGCCCTTGGGGCCCCGTCGACTACTTCGGCGACGCGCTTAAGCTCGGAACGATCGCGGTCGATCCGTCCGTCATCCCGTTCGGCTCGAAGCTGTATATTACGGGCTACGACTTTAACGGCTTGCCCGTCGGCGGCATGGTCGGCACCGCGACGGACAAAGGCGGAGCGATCAAAGGCAATCGCATCGACATCTTCGTGCCCGGTTCCCGCTCGTTCGTGTCCGGCTTCGGCGTTCAGAACGTGAAGGTGTATATCCTGAAATAACGGTTACGGTTATTCCGAGGCTCCCGGAGGCAAATTCAACATTTGCTTCAGGGAGCCTTCGTTCGTCCGCTCGGCCGGAATGCCGAGCAGCTCGGTCAACGCGACCGGCTCGTAATGGTGCTCCCGCAGCCAATCGATGATGCGCGGAAGCGCCTTGACCGTCCCCGCCAAGCTTTGCCCTTCCCCGCCGCCCGCGTGCATCAGGATCACCGATCCCGGACGCACCGCCTTCGTCACGTTGCGGAATACCTCGTCGGCCGTCAATTGCCGCCAGTCCGCCGAATCGACGTCCCAGTTCACGACCGTGTACCCTTGCGCCTTCGCCCATTCGAGCTGCTCGGGCATGATTTCGCCGTAAGGCGGCCGCACGAGCTTCGGCCGGTAGCCGATGATGCCCGAGATGACCGTCTCCGCGCGGGTAATCTGCGACTTGACCTTATCGAGCGGAAGCTTGGAGAAGTCCGGATGGCTGTAAGAATGGTTGCCCACGTCATGCCCTTCCCGTTGAATGCGCCGCAGCAGATCGGGATGCTTCTGGCTGCGCGTGCCCATCGCGAAGAAGGTCGCCTTCACACGCTTCTTTTTCAAGACGTCGAGCACTTGCCCCGTGAATCTCGGATCCGGAACATCGTCGAACGTCAACGCCACCTTCCGGACTTCCCGGGACGCGGACAGCACGAACACCCCTTCGAATCGGCGCTCGAGCTCCGTCCACTGAATGCCCGGCGGGACGGCTTCCGCCCTGCGCGCAAGCCCCGCGAAACTTAAAAAGGCGACGGTGCCCGCCAGCACCATCACCGCGATTCTTCTACCCCTACCTGTCATTGCGCCACCCTCCCGGGACCGTTCGTCTCCCTATATCCTGAGCGAGTGGCAATGATTTCATACCCGTGCAATCGATCGTCTATCGGTTGATCGACTCCTGGAATTGTTCGATCTGCTGGTTCGTCCCGATGACGACCATGACGTCTTTCTCCGCGAGCACGTCCTTCGCGACCGGAGCGATAATGATGCCCTTCGGCTTATTGATCGCCACGATGCTGCAGCCGAACCGTCCTCTCGGATTGACGTCGTCGAGCGACTTGCCCGACAGGCATTGCGGCACGGCAAGCTCCGCGATCGTGTATTGCTTGGATAGTTCGATGTAATCGAGCAGGTTCGGCGACACGAGCTGGTGCGCCACGCGAACGCCCATGTCCCGCTCCGGATAGATGACGCGATCGACGCCCATCCGCTCCAGCACGCGTCCGTGCAAGTCGGACACCGCCTTGGCGACGACCTTCTTGACTCCGAGCTCCTTCAGCAGAATCGTCGCGAGGATGCTTGCCTGGATGTCGTCGCCGATCGCGACGACGCCGCAGTCGAAGTTGCGGGCCCCGATCGAACGGAGCACCTCTTCCTCCGTCGCGTCCGCCACGACGACGTGCGTCAGCACGTTCGACAGCTCTTGGACCGTCTCTTCGTCGCGGTCGACGCCGAGCACCTCGTAGCCTAATTGGATGAGCTCGCGGCCGATGCTCGAACCGAAGCGGCCTAAGCCGATAATGACGAATTGATTAAGTCTCATGTGCGTTGCTCCTACCCGATTATGATTTTACCTTCCGCATGACGGAACCTCGCTCGCTCCGGCTTCGGCGCCAACGCATAGGTCAACGTGAGCGGCCCGAGCCTGCCGACGAACATCAGCATAATAATGGTTAGCTTGCCCGGTAACGTCAAATCCCCCGTCAACCCCATCGACAGGCCGACCGTGCCGAACGCCGACGTCGCTTCGAACAGGATTTTCAGGAACGCCGCGTCCTCCGTCGTGCACAGGATCATCGTTCCGAGCATCACGATGCCGATACAGAACAACGTAACGGTAACGGCCTTATATACGCGCTCCTGCGCGAGCCGCAGACGGAACAGCACGACGTCCTCCTTGCCCCGGATCATCGCCAGCACCGCGCCGAACAGAACCGCGAACGTCGTCGTCTTGATGCCGCCTCCCGTCGAACCGGGAGACGCCCCGATGAACATCAATATAATAATGAAGAATTGCGTCGCCTGGCGGAAATCCGCGACGTCAACGGTCGTGACGCCGCCCGAGCGCGTGGTGACCGATTGGAACAGCGCGTCGAGCAGCTTCTCTCCGATGTGCTTGTCGCCGACGGAGTTCGGATTCGTATATTCGAATACGAAGATGATAAGCATTCCGAGAACGATCAGCGCGCCGCTAACGGTAAGGACGACTTTCGTATGAAGCGACAGCCTGCGCCGGGCGTTACGGTGCCTTAAGTCGAATAAGTCGGAAAGGACGATGAACCCGAAGCCGCCGAGAATGATGAGAGCCATCGACAAGAGGTTCATATAGAGATCGCCCGAGTAGCGGGAGAAGCTGCTGAAGTCGCCCGATAGGTCGAAGCCGGCGTTATTGAAAATCGAGATCGAGTGGAACACGCCATGATAGAGCGCCTGCCCGAAGCTCATGTCGAAGCTGAATCGGATTGTGAACAGCGCCGCGCCGACCGATTCGATCGCGAGCGCGAAGAAGACGACCTTGCGGACGAGCCGCACGAGACCTTCGATGCTGCCCTGATTGAGCGACTCTTGCAGAATCAGTCTTTCCTTCAAGGAGATGCGCCTTCTCAGAATGAGCGCGAACAACGTCGCCATCGTCATGAAGCCGATGCCGCCGACCTGCACGAGAAGGAGAATGACCCAGTGGCCGAACGTGGAGAACTGGGAGCCGGTATCATGGACGACGAGTCCGGTGACGCAAGCGGCCGATGTCGAAGTGAACAAGGCGTCTATGTAAGAGATCGACTTCCCGTCCGCTGAGGCGATCGGCAGCTTGAGCAACTGCGCGCCTAAGAAGATGACGAAGGCGAAGCCGAGCAGCAGCGTTCTCGGGGGAGATGCGCTGAACCAGCGAATGACTTTATTGAACATGCCGTATTCCCCTCTGCTAATAGCTCTCGAACGCACAAAAAAGAAGCACTGGAGCTCCAATGCTTCGCGTTAGCATGCGAGTCCTGTTCCGTGCAGCCTGCGAGGTTAGCTGTCGGGTTCGGGCTCGAAACAGACGCGCCCTATCCGCCGCTCGGCTTCGAGCGGACTGGAATTCACCCCGGGATCTCCGAATACAATAGCTTGTACCGGCGATCGGTTGGTTCCCCCGTTTTCCGTGAAGAAATTCGGCTGGTTCTTTTATAGGATCGTTCATGGACGTACCATCGAATTATATGCTTTCCGGGTAGACGTAACAACATCAAAAAGGAGGCAAACAACCGCGTTTCGCCGATAATTAGCACCGTTACCTCATCCGATCCGTCGCTCATGCGTCCGCACATCGATTATCGACGGCTTTTCTTTCATTTTCGCCAAAAATACGAGATACTTAAGGGATAATTCGGGACGCCGGGACGACCCGGTCCCCTGAAACCGTTTACTTCACGCCTTACCACGAAAGGATGCGTAGGCATATGCCCGCACATGATCAGGATACACTGTCCCGCCGATGGGTGTGGACCGCCGCGATCGGCTTGGCTCTCTTCCTTCTCATACAAGTTCTGCCGACTTCCCTGCAGGTATTCAAGACCGAGGATCACGACGTCTTAACCCGCGCCCAAGCGGAGAATAAAGCGCTGTCCGCGGCCGCGGACAGATTCGGCGTCGCGCGCTCCGACGTGTCCGAGACGACCGTAACTCACCTGTCGGATAGCGACGCGGTCGGTTATTACAGTAAGAACGATCTTGGGAAGGCGTACGACGATCGCCTGGACGCGACGATGCCGACCGATTACTACCGCGTCGATCTGCATCTGGCCGGCGATGGCGGCACCTTGCGCCTGCTGCTCCACCTGGAAACCGGCAGTCTCGTCGGTTGGCGGCACGCCGCGGTTGCAGGGGCTTCCGCGGGCGGCGCCGCGCCTGCGTTGGAGAGCGGCGGCGGGGCGGAACAAGCGGCTCGCGCACTCCACTATGCCGAAGCGTGGGGCGTTCATGGCGACGACTGGGAATGGACCGGCCGAACGCAGCCGGACGGCAGCTCCTTGTTCGTCTCCAAGAAGCCGCTGGGCGAAGCGGAACCGTGGCTGAGCGTGCGCGCGCCTGCCGGTTTCGAAGCGACCGCTTCCTCCCTGCCTCCTTGGAAAGGCGGATTCGTCGTATACGGCACGCAGCTTCCGGCGGAGTTTCTTAGCTATATGGATAAGCAAGAGCATCTCGCTTCCGAGTGGTCCAAGTACGGGTACATCTTGCCGGAGCTGTTCATGCTCGTCTGCGCGATCGTCGCGGCGGGAACGTACGTCGGGCATAGCTCGTACCGTAGAGGCATTTTCCTGGCCGGCTTGTTCTTCGTGCTCTACGTCGCCTATTCGTACAACATGATCCCCGGCATGCGCGCCAGCGTGATGGGGGTATCGACCGACAAGTCCGACGCATTCGATCCGACCTTGCTTACCGTGAGCATCATCATCTATGGCGCGATGGCGTTGCTCACGTACTTAGCCGCCGTCGGCGGAGACGGTTTGTGGAAGTCGATGGGCTATTCGCTGTGGCCGAGATGGAAGGAAGCCGGATATGGCAACGCGGTGCTGAAAAGCATGAAGACCGGCTACTTCCTCGCCTTCATTCTGCTCGGCGCGCAATCGGTCGTGCTCATCGTGCTGGAGCAATCTCTCGGGTCGTTCGCCTCCTCCGATCCTTCGCAGTCCATGTACAACATGACGTATCCGTTGCTGCTGCCGGTGCTCGCATGGTGCGCCGGCATCTCCGAGGAGCTACAGAGCCGCCTGTTCGGCATCGGTCTGTTCCGCAAATGGTTCGTAGGCGGCGCGCGCAAGCTGCTTCGCCGGGAACCGTCGGCTCGCGCCGCTTCCTGGCTGACGTTCGCCGCCATGGTGCCGCCGGGCTTGCTGTGGGCGTTCGGGCACGTCGGCTATGCGGTGTATCCGGTGTACACGCGCGTCATCGAGCTGGTGCTGCTGTCGCTATTGTTCGGCTGGTTCATGCTTCGCTTCGGCCTCATGGCCGTCATCTTCGCCCACGTGACGCTCGACGCCGTCCTCATGGGCGTGCAGATGATGACCGACGGGTTGCCGGGCGATTACTGGGGCGGATTGTTCAGCCTCGTCATGCCGGGGCTCGCCGGCCTCGCGATCTGGCGGCTTCATCGAATGCTCCGGCGTCCGGGTTCCGCGTAAAGTTTGTCGCCAGGCTGGAGCTATGGCACGGCCGGCGATCGTGAGGGGCTGCGTTGCAGCGCTTATCGTCACTATCCCTTCGGGTCAGAGGACGCTGAAGTTCGGTTGGGTCGAACAGCAGGCGCGGATTGCGGGCATTATATCGCTTATCGTCACTATCTCCTCGGGTCAGGGGACGCTGGAGATCGGTTTGGTCGAACTGCAGGTGCGGATAGCGACGGTTGGCGTACTGTAGTTTGGATTGCTCAAACTGTAGGCGATGTTTACTTCAATTCGCGAGCTGCAGTTCGGGTTAGTCGAACTGCAGGCGCGAATTGCGGCGGTTGGCGTGCTATAGTTTGGATTAGTCGAAGTGCATACCAAAAAGGCAGTCTTTCTAGGAAGATCATCCCCCGTGGGGTCTCTTCCAGAAACGACTGCCTTTTTAACTCGATGCCACCGCGCTATTGCGAGAAATCCCGCCACTCTCGCCTCAGTAACTCGACGCCCCCGCGTTATTACGAGCAACCTCGCCACTCTCGCCTCAGTAACTCGATGCCACCGCGCTATCCGTACCCGTGTGGCTGCTCCGCGCCCGCTACTCCGCGTTCAACGCCTCTAGAATACGCGCCGCCAACGCCTCGCCGATGGAGACCGCCTTGAAGTCCTCGGGCTTCGCTTCTTTAATCGCCTTCAACGAGCCAAAATGCTTGAGCAGCTGCTTGCGGCGCTTCTCCCCAATGCCCGGAATGGCGTCGAGCTTGGAGGCGACCATTCCTTTCGCCCGCTTCTCCCGGTGGAACGTGATCGCGAAGCGATGCACCTCGTCTTGGATGCGCGTCAGCAAGTAGAACTCCTGGCTGTCGCGCGCGAGCGGCACGGGCTCCGGCGGATCGCCGACGAGCAACTCCGCCGTTCGGTGCTTGGCATCCTTGGCAAGGCCGCACACCGGAACATCGAGACCGAGCTCGTTCGAGAGCACGTCCATGACCGAGGCGATATGCCCCTTGCCGCCGTCGATAACGATCAGGTCCGGCAGCGGCAGTCCTTCCTTCAGCACCCGCTCGTAACGGCGGCGAACGACTTCGCGCATCGTCTCGTAATCGTCGGGACCTTCGACCGAACGCACATTGTACTTGCGGTACTCTTTCTTATCCGGCTTCCCGCCGACGAACACGACCATCGCCGACACCGGCGACGCGCCTTGAATGTTCGAGTTGTCGAACGCCTCGATCCGGTTCGCGCTCGGAATGCCGAGCAGCTCGGCCAAGCCGTCCGCCGCCTTCACGGTGCGCGTCTCGTCCCGCTCGATCAGCTTGAACTTCTCCTCGAGCGCCACGCGCGAGTTGTCGCATGCCATCGCGACGAGTTGCCGCTTCGAGCCGCGCTGCGGGAACGCCACCCTGATCTTCAGCCAGCGGCGCAGCGAATCGCCGAGTTCTCCGCCCGTCTCGGCGACGACTTCCGCGCCCGCTTCCCCGCCGCCGGCGGCATCCTCTGCCGCCAACGTGGCGACCGCGCTCGCTCCGGTCAAGCCCGCGGACGGCACATCCGCCGCCAGAGCCTCCTCCTCGGGAGGCAGCGGCAACAGCATCTCGCGCGGAAGCGCCGGATTATCGCTGTAATACTGGGTAACATAGCTGAGAAAATCGTCGTAAGGATCCCCGTAGTAAGGGAACACGGACATGTGGCGTTGGTTCATTTTGCCTTGGCGCATGTAGAGAATCTGCACGCACATCCAACCCTTGTCGACGGCGTAACCGAACACGTCGCGGTCCATCGCGTCGGTCATGTTAATCGTCTGCTTCTCCATGAGCGCGTCGATCGCCGTCATCTGGTCGCGGAATTCCCGCGCCCGCTCGAACGCCAGCTCCTCGGCCGCTTCCTCCATCTTGCGCTTCAGCTCGCGCCGAATGTCGGCATGGCCGCCGTTCAGGAACCGCGCGATCTCCGCGATCATCTCGTCGTACTTCGCCTGATCGACCGTATATTCGCACGGCGCGACGCATTGGCCGAGATGATAGTACAAGCACACTTTGTCCGGCAGCACGTTGCACTTGCGCAACGGGTACAGCCTGTCGAGCAGCTTCTTCGTCTGCTGGGCCGCGAACGCGTTCGGATACGGGCCGAAATATTTGCCTTTATCCTTCACGACCCTCCGCGTAACCTCGAGCTTCGGATGCGCTTCGTGCGTGATTTTCAGATAGGGAAACGACTTATCGTCCTTAAGCAGCACATTGTACCTCGGGTTATGCTCCTTGATCAGGTTGCACTCGAGAATGAGGCACTCGGTATTGCTCGCGGTGACGATATATTCGAAATCCCGGATTTCCGAGACCAGCTTCTGCGTCTTCCCGTCGTGGCTGCCGTTGAAGTACGAGCGCACGCGGTTCTTCAGCACCTTCGCCTTGCCTACGTATATGATGCGGCCTTCGCCGTTCTTCATCAGGTAACAGCCCGGCTGATCCGGCAATAACGCCAGCTTGTGGCGAATGTTCGCCATCGCTTCCTCTCGGCTTACGGCCGGAGGCGTCGTATGATCCATGCGGGGCACCCCGTTCTCTTCGTCTTGCGGCGTCCGGGGACATGCGTCCGCCAGAACATCCGTTCCTCCATTGTACCACAGACGGGAGCCGTTGCGGATTCGCCTGCGCCCCCGATGTCGCAAACTTGTCACAACGCTCGACTTGCACGTCTTTACAACAAAAAGCGAAGTTGGGTATACTATCAGTATCGAACGTCTCAGGAGGCTTACCATGGAAAACGTGAGAGATCCGCGCCAACACATTAACGAAGAACCGCGCGACGACTTGCAAGACACGACAATGGGCTTTATCGGCATGTTCGGCTTCATGTTCGTCGTGTTCACCGTTGCGGTTGTCATTAAATTTATCATTTCGTAACTCCGGCCTAACCAACGAACGAAAAAAAACGCATTCCGAATCCCCGCGGGGAACCCGGAATGCGTTTTTTTTCGTTCCCTTGCTTCGTTAATCGATCAAGCCGAGCCACTTCCAATACGGCACGCTCGCCAGTACCGCCGCCATCGCCGCAGCCGCGTAGCCGAGCGCCATCCACTGGCCTTGCCGATGGCTGAACGACTTCCCTTCCGCGCTGTAATAGGCGGTCAAATACGTCGGCGATTGATATGCGAAGAAGAACGGATCGGTCGACAGCAGAATGACGAACACGAGCACCCACGGATGGATGCCGGCCTGCTCCGCCAGCGGAAGCAACGCCACGACGAGCAGAATGAGCGCCGGATCGTCGCGCACGACGAACGTGACGACGAACGATAGCAGCATGACCGCCGCGAGGAACAGGACCGGTACGTCGATGAACGCCGACATCTTGTCTCCGAGGTACGACGACATCGCTTCGACGATGCCGAGTCTCTTCGCGGCTTCGGCGAAGCTGAACGCGATGCCGATGAACAGCAGGAACGTCCAATCCACGCCCGTCTTCAGCGTCTGCGCGTCGAGCGTCTTCGTCAGCACGAGCATGGCGAACCCGACGAGCATGACCCACGCGTTATCGATGCCGTGCAGCGGCTGCAAGATCATGAGCGCGATGCAGCCGACGACGGTCCATACGGTGACGAGCTCTTCCTTCGACAGCTTGCCGATCAGCCGCAATTGATCGTCGAGCACCTCTTGCGAGATCGGCTTGGCGGACGAGACGTTGCGGAACTTCAGGAACAGGAACGCCAGGATAAGACCCGCGAACAAGAGAAACGCGGGTAGCGCGTACAAGAACCATTCGAACCAGTTCGGCGTCTTCCCGCCTCCGACAAGGCCGAACGCCATCACGTTGCTATAGGATCCGGTCAGCACGAACGGCGCGAGGAAGCCGTAGAACACCATGGCGGCGAGCCCGAGCCCCGCCGCGCCGTCGCTGCGGTCCTTGAAGCCCATCGACTCCGACAGCGTACGTGCGATCGGCACGCCAAGCGTCACCTTCGCGGAGGAAGACGGGATGAGCGGATTCAGCAGCGTGCCGCCGGCCACGATGCCCCATAACTGGCCGCGGTAGTTCGCCGGGAACCGCTTGAGGGCGTGCAGCGAAAGCCGGAACAGAATGCCGGATTTCGTGATGGTCGCTCCGAGGGCAAGAATGAACAGCATGTACAGCCACGTCGTCGATGAGAAGCCCGACAGCGCCACCTCCGGCGGAACCAAGCCGCCGAGCACCCAGAACATCGCCATGACGAGCGCGACGATATAGTCGGGGATGACGTTCACGATCCACAGTGCGACGGCGGCCAGCCCGATGCCGATGAAGTCCATGCCGTGCCGGGACAGTCCGGCGACCGGATCGGCGAAGTGGAAATAACCGAGGCACGTGGCCGCGACGAGCAGCGCGACCAACCCGCTCCACCGGTTGCCGCCGAGCAGGCTGCCGGCCTTGGACGCCAGATCCTTCGTGAGCTGGCGGTCCAGCTTCTGCTTCGCGAGCCGGTAGGCGCGTTCACCGGCTTCGGCGTCCGATTCCGTCGAAGCCGCTCCCGCGGCGCTTCTTGGCGCCGTCGCCAGCGCCTCCGCCATCGCGAGATGCTCGAGCGCCTTCGCTTGCATGCCGAGCGCGCGGCATATCTCCGCCGCGCGCTCGTGCAGCAGCACGAGCTGCCCCGTTCCGAAACCCAACCCCTTCGCGTCCAGCGCCGCCTCGGCTCTCGCGAACCCCGCTTCCCGCGCGTGCGCCGCGCAATAACGGAGATAGCGATCCAGCACCGCGAACCTCGCGCCCCCGAGCGCCTCGATGGGACAGCGGTCCAGCGCGTCGAAGCCGTCGTACGGCTCCGGCGCCGACTCGGCCGCGCCGATCGCGTCGTCCCACAGCTCCGCTTCGGCGTACATCCGTATCGCCGCGGCCCATTCGCCGTCGGCGCGCCACATCCGCGTCGCCGTGTCGCGAAGCTCGCCGAGCTGCGCAGCCGTCATGCGCGCCGCCAAGCTCGCGCGAAGCGTGCCGCGCACGGCCGGCGCGATCGCGAACCATTGCGCGGCATCGGCGGTGCTACCCGGCGAGTCATCCTCGCCGTTCGCTCCCTGCTCTTCCTGCCTGCCGCTCAAGCCCGGATCGAACCGGATGAACTCCTCCGGGCGAGACAGCCAGTCGCCGATCCGGTCCACCTCTTCGATGCCGAGCAAGTCGCGCGCCAGCTTTCTGTTCATCCGCGGGAACAGCGAGCAAGCCTCTAGGAATCGCCGCCAATCCCCCGGCATATCTTCCAATGCTTGCGCGATCCATCTCGCCTTCGCTTCGTTCGATTGCTGCAGCCGATCGTTCGTCTGGACGAGCCGCGAGGACAATAGTCCGATGAAGTAGGTAGAAATGAGCGGGTGCTCGACGATCAGCTTCTCGAATATGTCCTTATCCATCACGAACAGCACCGCGGGCGTCGCGGTAACCGCCGTCGCCGACCTCGCTTCCCCCGTCAGCAGCGCCATCTCGCCGAGCGTATCCCCGTCGCTCAGCATCGCCAGCGGCTGGCTGGCCCCGCCCGGCAGCGCGGTCGACAGCTGCACCTTGCCGCGCTCGATCAGGAACATGCTGTCCCCGGGATCGCCTTGCTCGAACAACCGGCTGCCCGCCGGGAGCTCTCTTTTATCCAACCTGCCTAATATTTTCGCGAGCTCGATGTTCGACAGCCCGTTGAATATACGAAATTCCGTTATCGTCGCCATTGTTAAATATATCCTTCTCCTAGCAATAATTCCTTCTCTACTATTTTACAATATCGGTGTCGAATTATATAGATTCCCGTCGCTCGGATCGCACAAAAAACAGCCCGGTCGCCCGGACTGTTCGCGTATCGTACGATCCGTTAGCCATTGGTCGACCAGAACTGCGCAAGTACGTTTTGCACTTCCTGAGGTCTCTCGTTGAGTGCAATTGACCATTGTGCCCCGTTTGTTATATTCAACGAAGCCATTGATTGAATAAGTTGCTCTACCTGCGTGTTGTATAGGACGCTGCCCTGTGCTTCTAATCTCTCGAGTTGATATCTGCTACCTCTAAACCAGTTCTTAAGCGTGACTTGATCTCCTGCCCCCGGTTTTTCGATAGTTAAGTCGTTTCCTTTCTTAGCGAATACTAACTCTCCCGAGGCAAAATCCAGTTGCAGCGTGTCCATGTTACCGTCAGTTTGATCGTCATCAACAATTGTCTCTATTCCGTACCCTCGTCCGAAAATGTAAGTATCATCACCTGTCGAACCGACCAAGTAATCATCTCCCGATCCGCCATCCATCACGTCTTCCCCGACGCTACCGTACAATTTATCCACCTCCATCTCCACCATATAACAGGTCGTTCCCACCGTTGCCGTAAAGTAGATCATCTCCGGCTAAGCCATAAATCATATCGTCAGTATCAAACCCGCGTAATGTATCTGCCATTTCCGTGCCCCTCATTTGCGATGCTCTTGCATTTAAATCCGACACCCCCCATATTGTCCCGTCCGCAAATTCGACTTGTTCGATTTGATACTTGGCGTTAGCGAAGAAATTCTGAACGGTTACTTTAAGATCCGATTCAAGTTTACCAAGAATAAGATGATTGCCCGTACGAGACACATTAACTTCATCTGGAAGAATAGATTCATGCATTTGAATGCGATCCACATTGCCGATAGTCGCATCGTCTTCGACAATGGTTCCATTGACTAAGCTTTCAATTTGGTAGATATCGTTTCCTTTGCCGCCGGAAATATAATGATTCGTTCCGTGCAGATCAAAAAGATCGTCCCCGTCCATGCCGTACAACTTGTTACTGTTGCCATGTACCTCAAAATAATCATTACCACCACCGGCACGAGCCGTATTCTCGTCATAGTAGATTCTGATCGAATCGTCATTGCTACCGCTCGTAACCGAAATACCACTAGAACTGAATAGTTCGATCTCGTTATCGCCATTACCCATATTAACGGTAGAATTGTGCATACCAACGAACGTAGCAATATCGTTTCCAGTTCCTGTCGTCACCTTGTTGTTCATTCCATATCCCAAAGTAAATTCATTGTTGCCGTGGCCTAGTTCAACAATACTATCACTCACTACTGCATAACTGATATAATCATCGCCTGATCCGGTTCGAATATGCACATTCCTGTTGTCACCATTGATGTGCACACTATTGTTTCCGTTTCCGAGCAATATTTCATTATTCAAACTCATTGAATAGGCATTCAGCGTAACACTGTCATCCTGATTGCCGGCCGTTATGATGTTGTTATTGGAAGCTCCATTAATATAAAGCTGATTATTTCCTCCCTTTAAATCAAATTTGTTATTATTGTTCGGCAATAAATAGTTGGTATTTACACCAATATCATCAATACCATTTCCTCCATACACTTCCGTGTCGCTAGCTCCGACATTAAACTGTGTTCTATTATTCCCTGCTCCAAACCTCACTATATTCCTTGATGAGTATTCATTAAATTGAGCTCTGGCCTCGTCAGATGCCGCAGAATTGAAAACAATATTGTTATCTGTGGCCTTACCCCAGAATCCAACTTCACTGTTACCCGTGCCGAAAATTACCGTATTATTTTCAGCAGCATCCATCCAGACTGAATTATTACCATTGCCAGTCTGTATGAAATTCTCACTAATCCCATTATTGCTATGGATACTAACTCTGTCATTTCCATTATTTACTGTTATTTCATTTTGATGAAACCCTTCATTGGAAGAATAGGCGGCAATATTAATTTCATTTCCACCGTTGCCACCCGTAATTATATTGTTTCTTCCGCCACCTGATGTATTTAACCTATTTGCACCTTCATCCAGCCAGATTCTATTACCGCTTAAATCTCCGCCAAAGTAGACATTTTCATCTCCTTCGCCACTTATCAATGTGTTTGAATTACCACCTCTTAATAAATAGATTTGATCGTTCCCGGCCCCGCCATGCAGCAGGTTCCCATCCCCTCTGTCAAGAAAAACAAGTGAATCGTTGCCATCGCCCCCAACGAGCGTGTTCATATCTCCGCCTTGCTGCATAAGCAGATTGTCATTTCCTAAGCCACCATGCAAAATATTACCGTTACCCTTGTTTAAGACAACGATAGAATCATTTCCCGCATCTCCTGATATTCGATTATCGTCTCCAGCTCCGCTAATTTGATCATCGCCATTACCGCCGAAGAGATAGTCTCCCCCTCCATTTCCGACAATTTTATCATCGCCGTCCATTGCCTGAATAACATCGGAATCCTCGCTTCCCGTTAGCTCATCGTTGCCCGTGGTCCCCTCTGCCGTGTTGGGCATGCTTACTTGAATGAGCCATGATAGATCCGTGGTTAGTTGTCCATCCGTTCTAGCTTCAATAATGGCTTTCAGCGCCTCGAGTTCCTCAGAATCAATCCCCGAGCCGCCTCCCGTTCCTCCGGAATACGCATCAATAAGCTGCGGCAAAGACACGTTGCTGAATGTTTTTTTTCCGACAATATAAGCATTGAAGCTCTCTGTGAGGCTGAAAGATTCGTATTCCATGCGAGAAGGATCGGCATCCCACCGATACACCAATCTTACGTTTTCAACCTTATTGTCAGCTTTCCCGATCTTCCAGTTTTGGATGACAATCGAGTCCATGGTAATGGTTCCATTTATGTAAAAATCAAGCCTTAACTGATTGCCGGAGTAAGATACTTTTACATTTTCAGAAGTATATCCACCGAAGATAGACAACGAGTCATGGTCAGAACCCGTTTCCTGAATCGTGACCACCCCGTCTCCGCGAAAATAGGAGTACGTATCTCTTCCCATTCCGCCATCCAGCAACGAAGGACCATAAAGATTGCTTTTGGTCAGAAAATCATCGCCGCTGTTCAAGGAAAGAAGTCCGTCTTCATACATTTCAACTAATTTATACGGCTTAACTTGCTCGATTTTTTTAGAATTGTTAAACTCAATTTGCTCAACATTCATGAAATTTTTTAATGTAATTTTATCCGTACTGTTTTTAAAGTTAAGAGTAACATCGTACCCTTCTCTTGTAATATACACATCCTTCAATGAATATCCGTTAATCGTGATCTTATCTCTCAATCCTAAAGTTTCATAGACAATATCTTTTCCGAATCCTTTTGTAAACACATAATGATCGTTTCCCCCGCCACCCCTTAAATAATCATCGCCTCTCCCGCCTTCAAGGGTGTCATCGCCGTTTCCACCGTATAGTACATCATCGTTGTCCCCGCCATACAACTTGTCATTGCCTCGCTGTCCGAAAATAATATCATTGCCGCCATAGCCGTAAAGGCTATCGTCGCCTTCTCTACCGAGCATTAGGTTATTCTCGTTATTTCCCGTAAGAATATTATTCCCTTCTGTTCCGCTTCTAAAGCGAATTGGCACATAAGCATGGGAATCTTGAACCATGCTGAAGAATAAATCGCCAAGCAGTTCGAAGAAATTGTCGACCGCAGGAAGTGCACCAAACTCATATTTCCCTACTCCGGGAATCGTCATCGCGCTTGTTCTCATGAGAGGTTCTAAGAAATCTTTCATATAGTAATCAATAACCCCAGCCATGTTGGAGTTCTTCTGAGTCGCTTTGCTTAAGTCAAAGTCTCCTGTCTGACTATTAACGTAGTCTGCGTGTTTATTTTCATCAAAATCAACCAACGACCCTAGACTTGATGGATTCTCATGATACAAAAAGTGTTTCGCATCATGTCTTCCGAAAAGCATCTTGGCGAAGTAACTTTGAAAATTTGTCCATGAATCAAACGTTACATCAGTGCTTAACTGATCAAAAGGGAACCCTTTGTTGAAAACGTAGGTTTTGCCTAGATGGGTCCCGAAATTTCCCACAAGATCCGATGATATTACATAATTGACAATCGAATTATTGTACATGCTAGGATTATGAGCAGGCTCAAATGTCACTCCGGGGGCATTAAATGTAACTGCCGTTAACCCATGTGAAGTCGCTGCAGAAGTATTCCAATAGTTTGCGGCAACCAAACTGGCAACATAGCCGCCAAGTGATTGACCGGTAATCGTAATATTGCTGCCGTTCGATGCCTGCTGCATAATAGAATCTATGGGGTCTGTCAATAATTTTGTGTAAACTCTCTTATGGGAACCTCCCCCGAGGGGGAGAACGAAGCTCTTACGGCAGATATTGGCCAATTCGTTCTGGATAAAATACGGATAACTGGAGGAGAATTTG
>NZ_JBHTGV010000023.1:0-21422 GCF_042675445.1 Cohnella sp. GCM10027633
ACATCCGATTCTATAATTACGAACGACTACAAAGAAAACTAAACGGCCTCAGCCCCATGGAATACAGGGCTAAGGCCGCATAACAATTTTTATTTATTATACTGTCTACTTGACGGGGGGCACTTCATTGTTGGGAGGTCTTCTAATCATTATTGTATTGTGGTTTTTACTTGCTCACGATAGCCCTGAACATCCCAATTTATTGCATTAGTATCGGCTATCATTAAGAAGAAATCCATTCTTTCTCTATTTTGTCGGAAAAGAACGTTTTAGAATAGTATGACCATCACCATATAACCCCTAGTTGAACTAATTTTTCAATAAGCTTTTCTTGTGTAGCAATAGTTTCCAAAGTTACTTGCTCTGCATGAGAAAGTTTAGACTGTAGCAACTGGATTTCCGAATTAGCGACTTCCAGCATCTCACGTTCCGTCTTTGGACGAGGAATATATTCATACCACATAGATAAATCTTGAGGATTAATAAACAACTCCCCCATGTTCCCGAGGTCTATGATTGAACTATCCGGTTGAGGCATTACACTAACTGCAAAACCTTGTCCTACTTCGTCAACGGGTACATTGTGTTCTAGGCCTTCATGTAGATAATGAATGGCATGAACTCTATGCTTAGATGGAGTTATCTCTTGTGTTTGTACAAAATACATGGTAATTCCCCTCTCAAATTAAATAATAGTGGCATAGCCTTTTAATTTTATTGCGCCCCCACCTCTAGCTATATACACAAACCCGTCATATGGGGAATAGAATCCTTCAATTGGATCAAAAGTTAGTGTTTCTTGCACTGTTCCAGAACTTCTGTACCTAACAACACCATTACCTGCTCCCGTAGATACTTGATATATATCGCCAAACGGGTCTACGATGAGCCCTCCCGTCGCGCTATGTTGAATTGCTGCGACGAAACTAGATAGTAAAACTCCTGCAACAGTATAAAAATAAATCCTATGCTTTGCTTCAGCCGGCTTATATCCGAAAATAACAATACGATTATTTTTAGAATCGTATTGAATCTGAGGAACGCCGCCATACGAGCTTGTCTCGATCGGTACGCGAAATACCTGTGTGCCCCCTGGTGTGTACTTATATAGATAGTTAATGCCGGGGTTTGCACCATTCGTAGCTGTCACATAAATATTGTCTGTTGAATCTATACACAAGCTAACCGCAGGCACATCCAATGACACTCGCCACCCAAAACTACCATTTTCATTTATTTTTTGAAGATAGCCTATAGTTGGACCAATATGATACATATTATTTGATGTATCACATACCGCTGACGGAGAAGATCCCGTATCTCCAGCCGCCACCCATCCCGCACCAGAAGTCGAGTCCCAATATTGTCCGCCATAAGATGCATGATAGCATTGGATACGACCTTGTTGTTGAGCAACTGTAAGCTTTCCATCGCGTCTAAATTTGGGGCAACCTTGATTCGCGCCAAAGTTTAAATACGGCGAAAAGTAGATTGATCCCCCTGCTGTATACCATCGTAAATACTGACGGTTTTCAAATGTAACCATTTCTCCGTTAATAGGGCTAATATCAATAGACTCATAAAAATTAGATACTCCGTACCCATCCCACCCCCAACTAACCGGTACTGTTCCGATCGGCACTACACTTCCCACTCCATATTCAAGACTGTTTCCAGTTATACCGAATATTGATTTCCCTTTACGTATATTGGCTGGTAGTGCATCGAGGGCTAAGGCTCTAATCTCCGGCGAACCACTTACCGCATTCGATAAGTATGCACCATTAGGAATCTTAAAGTTAAAATATCCAGCTCCATCTGTGGAATATCCTAGATTATCAGTTATAGCGGCGCGATTCACCATCGTCCCACTAACCAACCCCGCATCCGTCCCGATCGTCTTCCCCGCCAGCACGTCCGCGGCGACCGCCGTTCCATACTCCCCCCCTTCACCCTGTACAATAAAAGCCGTTCCGTTGTAGCGAAGCGTATACACGCTATCCGCCTTCAACTTGCCGGAGATCATCGCGCTCCCCTTGCTGTCGAGGATCGCCTTCGTCCCTAGCCCGCTCACATTCAAAGTGGACGCGCCGGTATTGGCTACGTTGATCTTCACCGCGACGCAGACACCCGCGGCATATGCGGCAAGCGCCGGCGACAGCGTCACCGCGTAAGCGTTGGCGGAGCCAGTTGCTGTCGCAAATCCCGGTTGCCGAATGTAATCGGTGACCGCGGACTTCCCGTCGAGCTGCGTTTGGATCGCTCCCGTCACGCCGTTCAGATACCCGAACTCCGCGTTGTCCACCGTACCGCCGCCGATCTTACTCGCGTCGATCGCGGCCGCGGCATGGACGTCGGCGTTCACGATGACGCCCGGCGCGATCGCCGTGACGCCGTCGCCGTTGCTCGTCACGTCCCCGGTATGGTTCGGATGCGCGTACAGATTCGCCCCCGACGCAATGCCGGCGAGCTTGCTCTTCTCCGTCGTCGTGTAATTCTCTTGGGACAGCCCTCTGCCCGCGACCTTGTCGACCTTGCCCTGCACCGCGGCGTCGAGAATGTCGGCGTTGCCGTTGAAGTCCTCGACGTTCACCGTGTCGGCGTTCTGCGGCTTCTTCAAGTTCAGATTCGTCGTGTACAACATTACGTCGCACCTCCATAAGTTCTTAATTCGTACCAAGTCGATCCCGCGGCTTCGCTCCAGCTCATCTCCGGCAAAGCCCCCCAAGCCGTGTACGTATATTCGAAGTCGTACGCCAGGTGCGCAGGTTTAATCGCCTCTAGCATGCGAACGAAAGCCTGCATGTCGGGCGGAATGCCGAGCGTGCCGACGAACCGCACGACGAACCTATGCTCTGCCGGATGCTCGTCTACTTCGACTTCACCGCCGCTGAACGCGGCCGCCGCGCGAACGATCATCTCCCGGGTCGTCGTGCCGCTGCCGAGCAGCTTCGCCGCGACCTGCTCGCGGCGTCTTGCGAGCGGCTTCGCCGGCTCGACCGCCAGCCCGAGCTCCTGCTCCCACCGAGCGATCCCCCATGTCGCCGTCGGCAAGAACAATTGCGCCAGCACGGCGTCCGCTTCGCCCCGAAGCTTCCCTAGCTCCTCGCCTTCCGAGGACATCAATGCGTTGAACTCGCGAATCTCAGCATAGAACGGAGGAAGCAGACTCAACAGCTCAATCGCTGGCGCATCCGGCATTTCGCCCTCATCTCCCATATAGAGCCAAGTTCCGTATAGCCCGCCGACGTTATCCGAAGCCATCGCCTACACCTCCAGCTCGACCGTGCCGACAGTAGGCACCTGGTCGTCGTCCAACGAGACGTTGGACGTGCCGCCGTTCACGGTCAATACCGCGTAATCGATGACGCCCGGCGTACCAAGCAGCAGCGTTCCGATTCTCGCGTAGCTTACGTACGTCGACTCGAACGCCGCCGACTTCACATACTCCGTAATCGTCGCCTCGAACGCTTCCTGAACATCCGCCAGCGAATACCCCGCCGCGAGCGTAACCGATGCGGCGACATAGATTGCCAGCGCGGTCGCGGACACGACCGTGACCGCCGCTCCGATCGGCCGGAGCGTCTCGATATAATCCGCGACGTCCGAGACGAGCGTCGGCGTCGCCGGATGCCGGTCCGCATCCACGATGATGAGCTTGACCGAGCCCGGCCCGTCCCACAACGAGACGACCCGCGCCGCGCCCACGCCCGCTACCTCTGACGCCCACTGCTTATAATGCGACGCGTTGCCGCTCGTGGCCGGCTGCCGGACGGCAAGCAGGTAACGAGCCCGCAGCTCCTCGTCCGTCTCCGTATCCGCGCCCGGCACGAGCACGTCCGCCAGCTCCGCTCGAACGAGCCCAGGCACGTAATCGAGCGGCAGCAGCGCCCCGAAGCGCTGATTCCCGCCCTCGCCGGCCGCTTCCGCCTCCAACTCGAAGCTCCCAAACCCCAATCGCTCCGTCACGATATAGTAATCTCCGGCGATGCCGTACCGACTGCCGATCGGCACATCGAACGGCGCTTCGCCTTCCGAGAAGAACAAGCCTAACCTTTTCGACCGCGTCGCCGCTCTTCGGGTCACCCCGCGATCCGATGCCCGCAAGTCGAGGAAGCCCCCAGACGACGTATCCCCGAACGCCAGGTTCAACGCCGTATCCAGCTCCGCGTAAAGCCTGTTCATCTCCCATGCCGCCGGAGCCAATGCGTCGTAGATGACGCTGCCTTCCCGCTTGTCTACCGTATCCGGGATTCTGTCCAGCATCCGTTCCAGAATGACCGAATAAGATTGCCCTTCGTACATGTCACATCGCCTCCCGAATCGTCGTATTCCCATAGATGGATACGACCGTGCAACCGATCTCGATCGCGTCGCCCCTCACGGACGACCGAAAATCGGTCACGTCCTTCACCCGATCATCGACCGACAAAGCATCGGCGACGAGCGACTGCAGTTCAGCCTGGTGACCGATTCCGACTCGGATCGAATGACCCACGTTGCCCGAATAGATCGCATGACGGAATCGCTCCGTGCGCAGCGTTTTGCCCACCGCCTGCTTCACCGCCTCCAGACCGTCGATCATTCCGACCGCCCGTCCGCTCGCCCAATCCAACCGATACGTTCGGCTCGGCATCGGCTGGTCGCCTGCTTCCGCCGCCAACGCGGCGCCTATCGGCAGACTCATGCCGTCAGCCTCCCCGCGACGATGAATTGCCGGCCGCCCGACGTTCGCAACAGAATGACCTTATCGTCCGATTCCAATCCCCGGCGAATTTCCGTAAGCTCCCCCGCAATCGTCAAGCTAAGCTCCGTCATGTGTTCCGGCACGATCAGGAACGCTTCCGTCAGCGCGAACCGCTGGTCGATCGTAATCTCGAGCGGACTCGCCTTCGTCACCGTGCCGTAGACGACGTCCATCAGCTGCTGCGACTGCATATACGCCCCGACGACCCGCTTCATCTCGTTCAGCATCCCGTTACCCCCTCAATTCCAACGACATCGTATGGCTCCCGCCTTGAAAAGAATGTTTGCATTCCTCGACCAAGTAGTTCTGGTTGATCCCCTGCTCCGCGATCGTCACCTGCACGACCGATCCCGCTCTCACCGAAATATCCCCTAGCGCCTCGATCGAGAACTTCCGTTGCTCCCGGTTTTTCAGCTTTAGCAGCCGTTCGGCCATTTCTTTGATTTGCGCTTCGTTCAAGCCCTCGTCGACGGTCTGATATAGCTGCAGCCGCCCCCACTTGGCGATCGTCTCTCTGTCTTCGAGCTCGTACGGTTTAACTTTCTCGCCCCCGCCGCTCTTCTTGTCCTTCGCCAGCTTGATCCGGTTGTAAGTCTCGGAATCGATGCTTCGGGAAGCCGAGTACCCGTAAGCCAAGCTGCGGTCGCCGATGAGGACGTTCGCTCGCATCTCCGTCAAGTTGCGCAGCGTCAACCGACCCGCGTCGTCGTACAGCACGAACGAAGTTCCCTTCGAGAGCAGCGTCTGGTCCAACGCCTTGCAGATCATATCCAGCCGCTTCTGTCCGGATTCGCCGAACACCGGAATGACGAATTCCGTATCCGTTACGTGACCGACCGTAAGCCCTATCGCCTTGGCGTTATCGATGAGTACCTGAGAAGCTTTGACGTTCGCGCCGTAGTAAGAGTCCGCCTCGAGCAAATACCGGATCTGGTCGTACGCCGTCAATTGCCATTCGCGCTCTGCAGAGCTATCGATCGTGAACACGTATCCGTAAAAAATCGCCCGCCCGTCCAGTTGGACTCTAACCACGTCTCCGCAGCCGACCGTGAACGCCGACGACTGCCACTCCGGCGGAAGCACCACGGTCAGATCCAACGAACCGGGCTTGCCGACGCGGCTCGTCTTCCAACCGAACTGCGGAACGAGGCTCGTGATATCCCACATCGTCCCGTTGCGATTGTCGACGATGATCTGAAGGTCCCGATACATCCCCATCCCGCTTCACCCTTTCTTCGACGGAAGCTGCAACACCCGGCCGACGCGAAGCGACCGGAGCTCTCCGTCCTTGATCCCGTTCAGCTTCTGGATATCCCGCCACCGCGCGTCGTCGCCGAGCTGCAGGCGAGCGATCTGGATCAAGTTATCCCCGGGCTTGATCGTATAAGTCGTCGGGGGCACCCGGTAATCGGCGCGCTTCGCCTGTTCCTTCGTTTGCTTCGTCGAGCCGTCCTCCTGGACGACCGAACGGATCTTGATCGGGCTGTAGAACACATACTCGAGCAGATCCAACTTGAAGTAGATATCTCCGGGAGAGCCCGCCTCCTCCCAATAATCGAACTTGTCGATCGACACCGGAAGATGAATCTTCGTGCTGTCGTCGCCGGTCTCTTGCCCGACGTAGATGAACCTCGCCGGATGCCGCGAATTCATCCATTTCGTAATGTCCTGCACGAACCGATGCGGCTTAAGCTGTTGCGCTAGTCCGGCCGACTTCTCCTCGTCTCGCTTCGTAATTCGGTACACGTACGACGCCGACGCGTCCGCCGGGAAGAAGCTCTCGACCGTAATCTTCCGAAGCTCCGGCGCTTCGATCGCGTTCATGCGCCCGAGACCGACGATGTTGTATTCCTTGCCCGCGCCGCCCCGCTCGATCTTGATCTCCTCCGGAAGCACGGGGAAGAACCAGCCTTCATCCCCGTTGTTGTAGGAGAGCGCCATCGTGAACGGCTGCGTCATGTATGGGCTTTGATCCGGCATTTCCACTCACCTCCGGCCATAATAAAAAGCGCCCCCTCGGGAGCGCTTGCCGCTATAACTGATATACGATTATTTCGCGCTTGCGAACAGTTCCTTCGCTTGCTCGCTCAACGTCTCAAGTAGGAATCGTCCGTTCGACGGCCAATCTTTCATAACGTCGAATTGGCTCGCCGCTTCTTTCATCGCGTCCGTATCTTCGTACTCGTAAATTTTGACGACTTTGTTGCCCGCCATATAGAACATCACGCCGTTGATCGCGCCGACCATCTGGAACATCTGCTGTTCGTTCGGATCGACTTCGATGCCCGCGTCCGTGAAGACCTGAATCAGATCGGACAAGCTTGCCGGCCCTTCGGATACGGTCGCTTTGTCGTTGCCGTTTCCGCAAGCCGCCAACACGACGACCAGCAGCAGAAGTATCGCTACCTTTTTCATTGACTCCACCCTTTTCTCTTTATTACGCTACGCGAAAATGTAGAACAGTCTCCTATTTTATCATTATTTAGGAGATTTTAAAAGCCGGCATAGACGCCGCCCGCCGATGACTCGATCTCCTGGCTGACTCGGGCGCCGATCTTCATTATGACGTCGTCTACGTCCACTTCCTTGCTGACCGGCCCCGTCGTGACGCTCACCGTCGGCGTCAGCGTGACGAAGTTCTGGATCGACTGAATCTCCGCCAGATCGCGAATAACCTTCAGATCCTCGCTCGAGATTTCGACCGTCGAATTGACTTTGCCGACTTCGCCGACTCGTTCTACATTCAAGGCTTGATCGCCTGCGTTAACCGCGCTTAACGCTGCCGGAGGAGTCGATAACGCATTCGCGCGATTATAATCGGCCAGAATTTGATCCGTATTCGGATTGTTCTGCGCGCTCTTGGCGTTACGAGCCGCTTGGCGCTCGGCCAACATGTCGTCGCTCTTCTGCGCCCGTTCCTTAGCCTTGCTCGCAGCTTCCGCGCGCATGTCTTTCAGAGCAGCGGCGTTGGCCTGCTTGATTGCGGCGGCGTTCGCTTCCGCGCCGGAGCTGAAGTTCACTTGCCCGACAGCTTGTATATTTACGCCCGGTATCTTATTCAGTGCATTGATCGCCCAATTCACGCCGTCGATGACTCCGTTGATCATTTTCTCGACGACTTTGAGAGTCAGCACGAGCGCACTCTGGAAGACGTTAACGATTCCGAACCCGATCATCGCGAAGAAGATCGGAACCTGATCGAAGAAGTTCAAGAGCCCGTTCCAAGCGCTCATAAGCCCCGCCGCGAAAGCGTCGTTGCTCTCCCATAGCTTGAATAGCCATACGATGAGTCCTGCGACCAGGGTGATGATCAGAATGATCGGATTCAAGTTCATGACCGCGTTCCATATCGCTTGCGCGGCGGTAACGACCGCCGTCGCGATCGCGAGACCTTGGGTAAGCAGCAAGTAGACGCCGACCGCGGCTACGATACCCCAGATGATCGGCTCGATGATGCTCCAATTCGAGGAGAAGAACTCGGCCACCTGCAGCATGATATCGCCCAGAGCGGCGAACCCCGTAGCCGCGAGCGACAGTCCTTCGCCCAGCGTATCGAAGAACGGCTGGAACTGTCCGCTTGCGAATGCCGCGTTTACCGAAGCAATGAGCGGAGCGATCGCTTGCAGCGCTCCCATGCCGGCATCCGCCATCACGGACTGGAAACGATTCCCCAACTGATCGACTTGGTTGGCGGGAGTGGCCATCATCTGATCGAATGCCTGCTTGCCCATATTCTGCTTCTCGAGCAGCGTATCGAACGCTTGCAGGAACCCTTCCATGTCTCCCGCTTCTGCAAGCTTCTGGATATTCGACGCGTCGATCTCCGGCTGAGACATGTTGTATTGCGAAGCTAAATCGCCCGTATCTCCGGACATTGCCGCTTTCAGCGCGGCCGCCGCGTCAGCGATGCCGCCGCCTGACATATCGAACGCCGCCATCCGCGACGCCATCTCGTTCAACTGGCTCAGTTGATCCGTATTGTTCGTATTGCCCATGAAAGAGAGCGTGTTCTTCATCGCCTCGTTTACGTCCTGGCCGGCCGTCAGCGCTTCCGCCTTGATCTTAGCGAATAATGCTTGTCCGACTTGGGCGTCGCCGGTTCGGGCGATGAACGCGTCGAGCAGCTTCTGCTGCTCCATCGCCCCGCCCAGCGTCGAGCCGAGCAGGCTTTTCACGTTATCCATGGAGAATACCGTCGAAGCAATGTTCTTCATCGTATCCAATAACCCGCCGGCCGCCGAGCCGCTCGCGCCCATTTGTTGACCGATATTCTCCTGCAGCCCGGCAACTTGCCCCGCCAGGGATTGCACCCCTGCCATCGCCGAGTCCAGCCCGGACGTATCGACTTTCAATCGAATCGGCGATTCGACTGATCGCTTCAGTCTCTTCGCGGCAGCTTCTATCAGGTCCATGCGCTTGCCCACTCGCAGCAACACCTCGGACAGCGCACGGTACGACTTTAACGAACTGCTTACCGTTGCCATTCTATCCTCTCCTTTCCCTCAGAATGATAAAGAACGGCGAAGAGGCCTACCGCCTCTTCGCCGACTTCATCTTCCGTTTCTCCGCCTGCACGCGCTCGTCGATCATCGCGTAGATAGCGGCCTGCTCGTACCGGTTCATGCGCATCAGCTCATGCGGCAGGATGCCGAGCTCATGGAGGGCGTAGTAGGCGTAGTTCGCCTCCGCGTCGCCCTCCTTGATCAGTTTTTTACGTCTTCGATCAACTCTTCCGTATCGCGATCGAAGCCGTTGATCTCTTGCACCTTATTGACGAGCTGCGCGTATTCGCCCGGCAGCAGCATCGTCCGGAGCAGCTTGTCCGCGCCGAGCACGCCGTACGACTTCTGAAGCTCAGCGTCGCGCAAGTTCGGGAAGACGACGCTCGCCGCGGCCAGCTTGACGATGTACTCGTCGCCGTTCACTTCCGTCGATCTGCCGCCCTTCGCCTTCACTTGCCGGGTCGCCGACTTGCGGATGCTCTCGTTCTCTTCCTCCGTCATGCTGCGCAGTTGCCACGGGATCGGCTGACCGTCCGCGTCCTTGAAGCGGTCGGAGACGACGACTTCCACGGCGTTCGCCGCCGCTGCATTCTGCGCGTAAAATGCGCTTAAACTAGACATTCCCAATTCCTCCTCTAGTGATCGTTATACGTTCGTCGGATGCGTGAACGGCGTCGCGACGTCGAAGCCTTCGAAAGTGAAGGCGACTTCTTCGTCGAGCAGATCCGCTTCGGTGTCCAGCTTGGCGATAATGACGCTGTCCAAGTTGACGCCCGTCAGATTGACCGTCTGCTTGCCGATCGAGGAGTTCGGATCCTCGTTCACGACTTGGATGTCGAAGTACGTATCGATGCCGTCCTTGACGTACTTCTGCATGAGCTCGCGGAACTTCGACGTCACGTAGTAGATCGTCATCGAGCCCGTGCCGTTCCAGCCGTTCGCCTTATGCTGCGTGCCGCGGCGGCCGAGCGTCTTCACTTCCACCTTCGACTTCTCCACCGTCGCCTCCAGCGACTTGATGTAGAACATCTCGTGCTGCTCTCCGCCGATCGTGGCGTATGCCCGGCCTTCTTGGCCGGAAATCGTATCTCTCGCGTGCAGTGCCATCTTTTTTCCGCCTCCTTATTAGCGTACGTTGACGCGCATATAGATTTTGTCGACCGAATCGACCGGTTGAACGTTCGCCTCGATGTACAGGCTGTCCGCCTCCGCACCCGCTGCGACCGTAACGTCGGTCTGCGAGTTGAAGTCGCGAATCGCTCCCGCACGCTGCAGGCCCTCCAGGTAGAAGACGATCGCCGCGCGGAACAAGCTCTGGCCGTCGGCGTTGTTGCTTACCTTACCGATATACGACGTCTCGAAAATCCGCTTGCAGTCGTTGCTCACGCCGTCGAGCACGCGAATGACGCGGTTCTTGCGGAACGACGCCGGCTTGTCCGTGGACAAGCTCTTCAGCGTGTTCACGTCCTGCTCGACGTAGGCTTTGCCGTTGCCGGCGGTGAACACCAGCTCGCCCGCTTGCAGCGCCGCTTCGATCTGGCTGTTCGTATAGCGGGGGGATGCGTCGACCGCATCGTCGTACCCTGCATACGTCAGCGACTCGGATACCGAGGCCGCCGCGGTTGCCGCAGCTACCCAAGCGGTCGCCTGCGCCGCCGACAACGTCGTGCCGTCCGCGAGAACGACGCCGTTCTTGACGCTGACGATTCCTTCGTAATCCGCCGTCGGATAGGCTGCCAAGACGCCCAGCACTTTCTTGCCCTCATCCTCCCGCTGTCTGCGAACGAAAGCCGCGTATACGCCTTTGAGCGTCGTGTCGGTTCCGGCGTAAGCGACCGTCTGATAGTCTTTCAATTCCAACGCCGCGAGAAAATCCGAATGATCCCCGTTCGTCGCGCTGCCATTGGCGCCGCCCGTAAGCGGTACGCCGGCCGTCGCCGACAGGCTGCCGGTACCGGCGAACGTCACCCATTCGTTGGCGACCAGGTCCGAGACGTTCGCGCCGATCTGCTTGTTCACGACGATGCCGTCCAGCAGCGTCGTCACGTCGAACTTGGCCGCGTCGTCCACGTTAACCTGCGCCGCGATCGCCAGGTCGTTACCCCGAACGCCGCCGTGCTTGGCCGTCGCGGTCAAGTTGCCCGCTGTAGCCGTCGCCTTCGTACCCGCGTTCAAGCGATAGAGCAGCAGAGTACGCGCCCGCTTCAGCGCTTCCTTGGCGAGCAAGAGCGGCGCGCTCGTCAAGTCGAATCCGAGCAGCTCGCGTACGTCGTCTTCCGCCCGAATCTCGAGCAGCGTCTTCGCCGGACCCCACGGGAGTTCCAATGCCAATGCCGTGACACCGCGTTCTCCGAGCGTTACCGCCGCATTTCCTTCGCCGGCGAACTTCACGTACACCCCCGGCCTTACCTTGTTCTGAACCGTCCAATTTCCTCCCGCCATCTTACGACACCGTCCTTAACTTGAATGTGGTAATCAATTGTTCGGCTTGCTCGATCGTGTAACTCGATTCTTCGTCCAGCAACGCCGACAGAATATCTTTATCTTGCGAGGCGAACCGCCGCGCCGATAGCAGCTGCGCCTTGCCGAACACCGCGTCCGCAGGCGCGATTGGCGTATTCTCGCTCATTTCATGCCGACCTCCCGATCCATATGCTGCATGACCGGCTCGTTCGCCGAGCTGCCGCGCATATAGAGTTGATATGTTACGTAGTAATGCGTCGTGCCTTCCGAGAATTCATACCGCATATCGGTACCTCGCACCGGATGGCCTCCGACCGCGATCTTCTCCATTCGTTCGAACAATCCGTCGATCACTTCGAAAGTCTGCTCGTAAGTTCCGCTCTCCGGCGCGACATATCGGATAGCGAACCGATAGATGCGCGAATGCCTGGAGCCTAGCGCTCTCGTCTGCTCGACCGGCGACAACCTCAGCACGAACCGTTCCGCTTCAGGCTCCGGTCCGTCCGCCTCGCCGTAACGGGGAATGTCCGGGAACCGATCGCCCAGCGCGTCCATGACCCCGCCGTACACATCGTTAATCGTAATGTCCACTCGTTCACCTCGGTTCGTCGGCGGCTTGTCCGGCTTCCGCCTTCGCGGCAAGCCCTCCGACCGCGATCAATAAGGCCGTTAGCAGCCTCAGCTCGCGTATTTCCGACTCGTATTTGTCCTTCGTCCGCCTGCGCTCTTGCTTCAGCTTATCGACCTGCAGCTTGCGCGCCTCGTTCGCTTCGATCTCGGCCTTCAGCTTCTCCAACCGTTCGTCGCGATCGTTCAAGCTGACCAACGCCTGCTTCTTGGAATCGTTAAGCGCGTTGTACCGCTGCTTGGGCACCATGTGCTTCGGCAGCTCCTTGCCGATCCGGCCGACGATTGCTTCCAGCGTCTCTTCCTCGATGCCGAACGACCTCAGCAATTGCCTCAACCACGCCATGCCTTTTTCGCCTCCGTCCTTTTTATACTGGAAGTGCCAGTTGCCGCGGCCGCTATGCTTCGACCGCTTAAGCATGCCTAGTTTAACGCCTTGCGACAGGGCCGCCTTGCCGGGAGTCGTTGTCTTACTCTCCTATACTTACTGCCGATTCGTACGTCTGCCGTACGACAACGACGCTCAGATCGCTTGCGCCACCTTCGATTTCGCCCGCGTGACGAACTGCTGCACGCTGCTCTTCGTCAGCTTCAGCTCCTTGCCGATCTCCGCGAAGCTCAATCCTTGGGAGACGTGGAGCAGATAACATTGCAGCTCCCGGTGAGACAGCTTCAGCAGAATTCTGGCGACCTCGGCTTTCTGCGCCTCCGTGATTCTCGATTCTTGGGCCGGCGGGGCGTTCGGCAGCAGATCCATGTCCATGAGCATGGACCGCTTGTACGCATCCCGAATGTCCGCCCCCCTGCCCGCATTCGGTTGTCTGCCGGTGCGCATCCACTCTATCGCGTAGTTCATGTCCGCGATCATGCTCTTCACGACCGCCAGCTCGCGAAGCACCTCATCCGACGGGTCCTCGGCCATCAGCTTCTCTCTATACTTATCCAGCTTGCGTCTACCCGCGATATATTCGCGTTGCAGCTCCGTCACCCATGTCATGCGTTATCCCTCCGCTTTATCTACCGCTTTTGTACGCAGTTGCGTATATCGTGTTCTTTAATTTAATCTCAATTGCGTTCATTGTCAACCTTGTTTTTACAGAAATAAACGCAGAATCGTTCAAAATGACGTTTACAGATATACATACATGGTGTAGGATGTAAGGACGAACGAATATTCGTATACCTGCGACTTTGGGGTGCGCCACGCATGAACATGGACCGAATGGGTGAAATATTAGCGGAGTTAATCGATAAGAGAGGGAGTCGGAGAGCGTTCGCCGAAGAGATCGGCATGCCTCCGACCACGTTGCAGTCGATGCTGTCGAGAGGACTCGCGAGAGCTTCCGTCGTTAACGTCGTGAAAGTGTGCCAAGCGCTCGGCCTCACGGTCGAACAGCTCGGGGAGATGGCTTCCGACGAGTATTCGGCGGAACCGGAGACGATCGCGGCGCACCATGACGGTGATGCTTGGTCCGAAGAGGAATTGGCGGAGATCGAGCGGTTCAAGCAATTCGTTCGCATGAAGCGGATCGAGCGAGGGAGCGATTGAATGCACTACGAAAGCCTGCTACAGGAAGCGCGGCATCGGAAGGTCGACGTTCACGAGGTACCGCTGCTTCCCGCGACGAAGGGCTTATACGCCGATCAGACCGTGTGGATCAATCGCTCGCTCCCGACGACCGACGAGAAGGCTTGCATATTAGCCGAGGAACTCGGCCATTATTATACGTCGACCGGCAATATACTCGACCAATCCGACGTGCGTAACCGCAAGCAGGAGCGTCGCGCCCGGCAGTGGGCCCACGAACGGCTCGTTCCGCTCGGCCGAATCGTCGATGCCTACCATGCGAGAGTGAAGGGGCAGCACGAGATCGCCGAATTTCTCGGCGTCACGGAGCCATTCTTGCAATCCGCACTCGATCGGTACAAGGACCGGTACGGGCTATGCGCCTTCGTCGGAACGCGCTATATCGTCATCTTCGAACCTCTGAGCGTTGCGGAACTATTCGAACCTCGTTAGGCCCGACAACGACAAGAAGGCTTCGCCGCGATCGCTCGGATCGTCATGCGAAGCCTTCTTCTACCCTCGTACTACTCCATCCATCCCTGCAAAATAATCCTTCAACCCGTCGACGATCGCCTGCGCCGTCCGAGTCTGCGTATCGTCGTCCAGCAACGCGGCTTCTTCGTTCGCGTTCGTCAAGTAGCCGAGCTCGAGCAAGACGGCGGGAACGTCGCTATGAGTCAGCACCTTCCACTCCTCTTGCTTAACGCCGCGGTCGCGGAAACCGAGCGCGTCGATTAATCGCCGGTGCACCGACTCCGAGAGCGCGATGCTGTCTTCCTTGTAGTAATATGTCTCGGTGCCGGACACGGAAGGATCCGTATACGTGTTGCCGTGAATGGAGACGAACGCGTCCGCGCCGATGCCGTTCGCGATGGCCGGCCGATCCTCGAGCGGCAGGAAGAGATCGTCTTCCCGCGTCATCGTGACTTCGTAGGCCGGGTCTTGCGAGAGGATGTCCGCGACCTTGGCCGCGATGAACAAGGTGACCGCCTTCTCGTAGTTGCCGCTGACCCCTTCCGCTCCCGGATCGACGCCCCCGTGTCCCGCGTCGATGACGATTCTGCGCACGCGATCTTCTCCGGCCGCGGTACCGCCCTTATCCCCTTGCTGCACGGATGCATCCGCCGACGTAACGATCGGAACCGGTTCCGCATCGTTCTTGGCCGAGCGGGACAGCGCGTTGGTGGACAAGGACCATACGCTGAACAGCAGGACGAACGCCATGACGAGCACGACTAGCTTAGCGGGTTTGCGAGAGCGCCTGTATTCCCTGTTCATCGGTAGATTCGCCTCCCATCTGCGCCGTCGTATCCGTATACGAGCGACGCATTCTCGATTTCTCTTCATCGGTCCGGGTGTCCGATCCGGCGTTCATCCTTGCCGGGACCACCGTGAATTCGTAACCGTCATGACCGGTCACTTGCCGGCGATTCACCCAAGTCGGCACGTACTCGACCTTTTCGATCGCAGCGTGTCCGGTCTTCCGGTCTTTGCGCAAGACGAATCGAATGATGACTCCATCCTCGGTATAAGGATTATCCAGCGTTTCCGTTCGTTGATTGGAGATGAAGTTGCCCATCGAGTACGCGACGTATGTCCGGCGACCGTCACCTGCTTCGATCGTCTCGAGCGGTTGAATGACATGCGGATGACTGCCCAGAATGATATCGACGCCGGCTTCCGCCATCCAAGTCGCAAGCTCGCGTTGAGCGGCGGACGGCTCCCGCGCGTACTCGACACCCCAATGCATGAACGCGATGACGAAATCCGCGTTAAGCGCCTTGGCATCCGCGATATCTTGCTTGATCTTCTCCTTGTCGATCACGTTGATCATCGTATCCCGTTCTGCCGGCGCGAGAGACGATTCCAGCCCGTTCATGCTTTCCGTGTAAGATAGGAAGGCCAGCTTCATTCCCTTAACCGTCTTCAGGAGCACGCGGGATTCCGGTTTACCGGCGTACGTGCCGACGGTGTCCAGCTCCCGGCGATGAATCTGTTCGAGCGTACGGACGACGCCGTTGCGCCCTGTATCCAAGCTATGATTGTTCGCGGTGGATAGCACGTCGAAGCCCGCGTATCGAAGCGCATCGATCGACTCGTCGGGGGAATTGAACCTTGGATAGCCCATATGCGCGTATTCGTCGGTGCCTCCCGTCGTCGTCTCGAAGTTCGCCACGGCGAGATCTGCGGATTCGATGATCGGCTTGACCTCTTCGAAGAACGGCTTGAAATCGTACGTTCCCGAAGCCTCGTTATAACCGCTATCCAGCTGGGTTTGATGGAACATGATATCGCCGACGGCGGAGAGCGTAATCGTCTCGTCCTGCTCTTCATCCGGAATCGCGCGGCCCGATGCTTGCGACGCGACTGCGTCACCCGTCGCTTCGGCCTGTCCGGCTGCGCTATCCGCGCCGTTGGCGGCTTGATCCGATCGCTGCTGCGGCATACTGCACGCCGAACTGACGAGGAGCAGCGTCAAGGCAAGCGTTGCGAGTACCTTTATTTTACATTGTCGATGTCGTAGCCGTTGATGCCTCACTTTCCCCTACCCTCTCTCGCTCACGAACTGTTCGTACGTCAAGCCGCTCTCGTACACTTGCGTCGCCATATCCACCCCAAGATAACGCAGATGCCATGGCTCGTATAAGTAACCTGTAATCTTCTCTTGGTCTTGCGGGTAACGGATTATGAATCCGTATCGATGCGCATTCGCCGCCACCCATTGGCCTTCTTCCGTCATTCCGAAGTCTTCCGACAGCTGGAGCGACACGCTCTCGGACGTGATGTCCATGGCAAGTCCCGTCTGGTGCTCGCTCTGTCCGGCCTTGGCGCTGAACCGATTGGCTTCGTCTTCCCCGTGCTTGTCCGAATAGCCGGCATAGAGTGCTTCTTGCGTCGCGTAGGAACGGTAGCCCGATCGGGCATACAGCCGGTAGCCCGCCTCTTCCGCTGCAGCGAACAGGGAGACTAACGCATCGGCCGGCTCCTTGCGCGCTTGGTTCACTTCGGGATTATCGAGCACGGTCGGGACAGCTACCGTTACAAGATCTTCCGGAGCGTAACTCGACGGCAACGGATTCTTCTTGTTGACCAGCGCTAGGATCGAAGCTTCCGTATTTCCGGTCATGTCGACTTTTTCTCCGACACCGGCTTCCTGGGTAGCTGCCTCAATATTCGGAGTTCCCGATGTCGGGATAGCCGTCGAATGAAGCGCCTCGCCCGTTTGCGGCGAAGCCAGCGTATGCGCGCAAGCCGTCAACGCAAGCGACAGCGCCGCGAGGACGATTAGGGAACGGCGTTCGAGTCTATACATGTGATGAGCTCCTTCGTTTACCTCGTACCTGTCGGTCTCCTTCAGTATAGGAAGCGAATATATGAGAAGTTAGATCGAGTTGTAAAGAAGTTGTATGCATGTCGAAAAACCCCGGATTCCGCTTCGGGATTCCGGGGCTCGGGGCTGCAGAGCAATATTCGCCGCGATTACTTCACGTAAGGCGCGAAGAATGGCAGCGTCATAATATCTTTCAGGAAGCCGACGACTTCATTCGTTCTGGCATCGATCGAGACATTAAGAGCGATCTCGCCGTTCTCCTTGTTCCGATAATAGATCTCGGAGATCGAGCCGTAGTAGCTCAGCTTCGCATCGTTATCGAATTCCGTCATGTCGTACCCGAGACGTTCCAAGTACTCTTTGGAGGTCTGAATCATATCCGCTTTGTCCTTATTCGCGGCTGGAAATCCGACGGTCTCGTACTTCCTGGCGATGCCGAGCACCTCTCCCGTCTCCGCATGAAGGATGACCATGATCCGCCCGGAGGAGGCGATCGACACGGTAACGAAGTATAGCGGGCTGACGATCCTCTCGTCTTTGTATTCATCCACGATCATGTACTTGCGCTTGATATCCGCCTGGAACAGGAACAGATTATCCAGCGCTTGACCGACGGAGGGCGCGTCCAACGATAGCACTTCGAAGCTCATGTCTTCCTCCGCCGGATGCAAGTCGAGATACTTCCCGAGCGCTTGCACCGCCAATCCGCGCGCCGTCTCGCTCGACAGGATCAGTCTGGAGTCCCCGTCCGAGACGTCGGATGTCTTGCCGATGGGGCGAACCCGGACTTCGTTCTTCTCGACCGTCTCGTAGAATGTTCCGCATCCGGACAGCAGCAGCATCGCGGACAACGCGAACCCTATCATTGCCTTCCCCTTCATGTTCGCGCCTCCTTCCTCCGTACCCGCGCTTGCTCGCCGAATACGACCCGTATCGTCGTTCCCTTGCCGAGTTCGCTCGCGACTTCGATCTTGGCGCGATGGATATCGGCGATGCTCTTGCATATGGATAGACCGAGTCCCGTGCCTGTCCGGCTCGTCGTGCGGGATTGATCCGCCATATAGAACGGCTCGAAAATATGATCCCTATGCTCCGGGGCAATCCCCGTGCCCTCGTCGGCCACTTCCAGCACGCAGTCGCCAACGTAATCTTCGCATCTCGTGCGCACCCATATCCGGCCGCCATCGACGGAAGCCTTTACCGCGTTATCGACAAGATTGAGAATCAGGATATGAACGAGATCCGGATCGAGCATCACTTCGGGATGGCTATCTTCCGATAGCTCCAAGACGAACCGCACGTTCTTCGCCACCGCCTTGGGGTTCAGCTCCATTTGCGGCTTCGCTGCGGCCACGATCTCGGATAGACGGCCTGACTGAAGCAAGTATGCGCGTTCTTCCTTGCCCAGCAGGATCAGATCCATGAGCTTGCCGGAGAGCGCCTCTAAGCGTCTCGCCTCGCCGTGAATCACTTGGAGCCCATCCAGAAAAGTACCTTCGTCGTACTTCGTCACGCGAAGGAAATCCGCATAAGCGATTATCGAGGTCAACGGCGTCTTCAACTCGTGCGTAATGTTGTTGATGAACCGTTGTTTCTCGCTATTGTTGCGTTCCAACTCGCTTATCTTCGTCTCTACCACGTCGGCCATCTCGTTGAAGTTGTTCGCGAGCACGCCGATCTCGTCTTTGGACGTCGCCTTTACGCGTCCGGAGAAATCGCCTCCCGCGATTACCTGCGCCGTGCGTACCATCCGATCTATCGGCTTCGTCAACCCCTTGCTAACCAAGTACATCACCAACATGAACAGCAAGCAAGCGATCGCATCCACTCGCAAGAAGAAGCGATACTGATCGGTCCGTTCCTCGTAGATCGCCGTGACATCCTTCAGATAGGACAGCACGTAGTCTTGCCCGTTCACGATTATCTTGTTCGCGGTGAATAGCAATGTTCGCTCCCCGACGTCTCTGATCATGTATCGGGTCTCTTCGGTCGTTAGTCCGGTTAATTCCCGCCGTTCCTTCGGCATGTCGAAATCCATATTGGTGTATACGATGCCGAGCGCTGAGCTCGAGATTTCCAGATAATCGCGCTGCTCGCCATGCTTGGTGACGAATATATTCGCGAGATCGGCCATGGCCGTCTTGTCGTAGTCGCGCGAATCATAGAGCTGCAGCGCGGGAGCAATCGCCTCTATACTCGAGCGTATGCTCAAGCTTTCATTCAGCCCGCTCTCCGCCGCCTGCTGCAGCAGCTTGCCGTGATTGCGTTCGATGACCATGTACGATGCGGCCCCGACGACTAAGATGAACGGAAGGATCGTGAAGATCACGATTTTCAGCCATAATTTCATCGCTTAATCCTCCAACCGGTAGCCGATCTTGTACACCGTCTTGATCTGGTCGTGCCAGTCCAGCTTCTTGCGCAGCGACTTAATGTGCATGTCGACCGTTCTCGTCTCGCCGTAGTAATCCGCGCCCCACACCTTGTCCAGGAATTGCTCCCGAGACAGGGCGATGTTCTTGTTCTTGATCAGAACGATCAACAAGTCGAATTCCTTCGGCGTCAATTCGACCGGCGCATCGTTCATCGTCGCTTCCCGCCGTTCCGGGTATACCTTCACGTCCTTGAAGGCGAGCGCGCTGTCCGTCTTGCCGTACCTGCGCAATACCGTCTCGATTCTCGCTAACAGCTCGATCGATTCGAACGGCTTCACCATGTAATCGTCGGCCCCGAGCCTCAGCCCGTTCACTTTATCCACGACGCTGTTCCTTGCCGTCAAGAAGATCACCGGTATGCCGAGCGGTTTGATTCGATCCATCAATTCGAAGCCGTCTAGGCCGGGAAGCATCGCGTCCAGCAGGATCAAGTCGAAGTGATTTCCCCGGGATAGCTCGGAGAGAGCCGCTGCTCCATCATCGATCTCCACCGCGTCATAGCCCGCTAAGGACAAGTTCATCTTAATGATCTTCGAGATATGGACATCGTCTTCTACGATAAGAATCCTACGCGACATCGGGGTTCGACTCCGTTCTATAAGTGCTACGTAGCCTATATTGTAACACGAATGCCATAACAGCAAAAAAAGCCCCGCATTTGCGAAGCTTTCGAAGTTAAAATTATGGAGCGGGTGATGGGAATCGAACCCACGCTATTAGCTTGGAAGGCTAAAGTTCTACCATTGAACTACACCCGCGCATCAAACCCACTGCTGAAACTGAAAATGGTCGGGACGACACGATTCGAACATGCGACCCCCTGGTCCCAAACCAGGTGCTCTACCAAGCTGAGCTACGTCCCGATGTATCCTATCCAGTTGTGAAGATGGCGCGCCCTGAGAGATTCGAACTCCCGGCCTTCAGATTCGTAGTCTGACGCTCTATCCAGCTGAGCTAAGGGCGCATATGGAGCGGAAAACGGGATTCGAACCCGCGACCTTCTCGTTGGCAACGAGATGCTCTACCACTGAGCTATTTCCGCATAATGATGGTGCGCGTGGAGGGACTTGAACCCCCACGGTCGCCCGCCAGATCCTAAGTCTGGTGCGTCTGCCAATTCCGCCACACGCGCACGATGTAACTTGGCTAAAGTAATACTGGTGAGCCATGTAGGACTCGAACCTACGACACCCTGATTAAAAGTCAGGTGCTCTACCAACTGAGCTAATGGCTCGCTCAAGAATGGCTGGGGATCTAGGATTCGAACCTAGGATGACGGAGTCAAAGTCCGTTGCCTTACCGCTTGGCTAATCCCCAACGGTAAGCCTATTGTATAGATGGTGGAGGCTGAGGGGATCGAACCCCCGACCCTCTGCTTGTAAGGCAGATGCTCTCCCAGCTGAGCTAAGCCTCCGTATTGGTGGTGACCCCTAGGGGATTCGAACCCCTGTTACCTCCGTGAAAGGGAGGTGTCTTAACCGCTTGACCAAGGGGCCATGAATGGTTGGGAAGATGGAGCTCTCAACCGGGATCGAACCGGTGACCTCATCCTTACCATGGATGCACTCTACCTACTGAGCTATGAGAGCATGGTTCCTAGCCATTATGACATTCAAACGCTCTAGCCTGGCAACGTCCTACTCTCCCAGGACCCTGCGGTCCAAGTACCATCGGCGCTGGAGGTCTTAACGGTCGTGTTCGGGATGGGTACGCGTGGAACCCCTCCGCAATCATCACCAGACCAGAAGTC
>NZ_JBHTGV010000024.1:0-19928 GCF_042675445.1 Cohnella sp. GCM10027633
CAAATTCTCCTCCAGTTATCCGTATTTTATCCAGAACGAATTGGCCAATATCTGCCGTAAGAGCTTCGTTCTCCCCCTCGGGGGAGGTTCCCATAAGAGAGTTTACACAAAATTATTGACAGACCCTAGGACTGGGTTGTGATTGATTAAGCTTAGTATCATACGCAATATCTCTACGTTTCCAAATGGCCATTCTTAAGCCATTTTGCAAATCAAAGAATGCAACAGCGCCATGTTCAAACTCTGTGCCAACTATGCCTTCCGTCGGAAATCCAAGCCCATCTCGATAAAATTTCAATGCTTTCTCTAAATCATCTACACCTAATGTTAATACAGTAACTCTTGGCTTCATAGGATTACCCCCGTGTTAGTCGATGCCCATACCATCTTGAATTACTAGCAAATGAACATTACTCTTACTTAATGTTTAACAATATAGGCCCAATTATTAAACTGATTGATATCATGATAAAAATAGTACTTGTCATTCTACTAAGCTTTACATTTTGCTCTCTTCTATACCATCCATGAAATTGAAAATAGTTTCTGTATAATAGAAAAAATATAAATATATTTCCTATTGTCATGCTCCAATATATATCTGTTCTTCCCGTTATGATTTTAATGAGATTTTTTTCGAGTATACTCAATACGTACAGAGTCAGTAGGAGTAATACAACTAGTCTAAGTAGTTCCAATACAAAGGTTATACTCTTCCTCATTGGTCTTAATTCCCTCTCATTTAATGCAATGCATAGACTTAAGGCGACCAGGTTGCCGGCGCGATGCGCATAGTCGGTACGGATGTGTCCGGCTGCCTCTGCCTTTTAGAATAATTTCTTGACTAATTTCACTTAAAATCATGACTATTAAGAATTCTTTGGTCTGTAATGCTTATTCTATATAACTTTTTAGAGGGGTCATCTAAATAAATCACTTCTAGATAATCTCCCTCGTAACACGAAAACCCATCAACAACTTTCACTTTTTCGCCTGAAGTCATCGTAAAAACTTGCCCGATCTTAGAATTTAATATTTCATTGATGTCCATATTATCCCCACCATTTTTAGTATTACTACGTCCTACCAGCTTAGGCCCCGCCAATGACGGCCGCGAAGCGGTTAGGTGGAGGAACGTATCCAGCTGATTATCTAAATTCTCTTATCTAGTATATGTTTTTCATTGTTTACTTGTTTTCCTTCGTTTTGCTTTTTAACCTCCATTTTTAGCGCATGAACCTCACGTATTAAATCTCCAATTTTCTTTGATGTTTTTGATGAATCAATTGCATATCTGATTATTGCAGCCATTAATAGGACAGTAAAACAAATCATTATCACTATTCCTAATAGAACTAAAACATCCATCTTAACTCTCCTGACTGTTAGACTTATGGCGACGAATGTCGCCGGGCGCGATTCGATTAGTCGATTTGTCTGGCATATTCCACTTTATTTCAGTTCTTTTCGTTATCTTTATTCATCATGTGTTCTTTTTCGAATTGTCTGTTTGCTTCTCTAATCAATTGATTCTGTCTAACAAGAAATCTCCACGATGACATAATGAGCCCAATTACTGAAAGTATAATCCCAAAGGCAAATGTCAAAGTGATCACATTCCAGATCTCATTTGGTGTTATCGTTTTTAAGACTTGATAATCACCTGCTCTGTCATGTAGAGAAGCATATATAATGATTTTCTCTAATCCACTCAAGCCGATAAATAATATACCTGTTATTAACAAGGCAAATCCGAATGATTTCAAATTCATTCCTCCAAGAGTTTAATACGACGTCTCTGTTCACTTTGTATACACCTTCAAGTTTATTGTTAAAAATCACATTCATCAGGAGTCTTAGTTAATTCTGACCATCTAGCTGATAATAACTTAGCGTAATCCAATGAAAACATTCCATAATGCCCTAAAGCATATCCGTCATTTACTTCGATTAATATGGTTTCGCCTTTATCAGTTAAACCAATATCTACTGCATACCCTTTGGGAGCCGTTATGTATTTCAGAACGATTTCCTCAACAATTCGTGCGTCGAAATGTAATCGCCAATCTCCGCGATATCTACGAATATCCAAGATACTTCCATGTCTTACGAAACATCTCCACTCTGCAACAAACTTTACTAGTTCTGAGCAATGGATTTCAGTATCTTCTCCGTACGTCCCACACCCCATTAAATCCTTAGTACTTCTAACCACAACTCCTGTAAATTTTTTATCTTCTATTGGTTTGATAAAGACATTCCAATTATCCGGATTATTTGCAATTACATTAAGCGTGGACTTCCACACTCTTCTCCCTAGATAAGCTGTTAATTCCTCAGGATAATCTAGTTCAGGCGCAACAATGTCATAATTGAAAAGTATCCTTCTAACATCATCTACATCTCCAACAACGATGTCTTGTACCTGGTGGTCTGATACCTCATTAATATTATGGAAAAAACAAATTTCAAAACCCATCTGCTTAAATCCGTCATATGCAGCATAAAAGTTATGATTTGCAATTTCATTATCTATTCCTTTACGTATGTATATCTTCAATCTAGTACCCTCCTTGAACACCAACTAGATGCAAACCTCAGAGTTGAAGAGTAATATCTATTGCCTGAGATACATTCACACCTATTTCTTTATTTTTGTCTTTAGTAGACCTATAAAGGTAATCATTTCATCCGGGACATCAAACACCCGCTTTGGAATAATCGCAAATCCTCTTCTACTATAGATCAAATAAATAAGTCTTTTGTCTCTTTATAATCATTATAAAAACTCCAAGGAATTGATGATTTTAGGGCACCGGCAGTAAATCTTATTTCATCTTCGAGGAACTCCAACTCATACTCTTCTTTATACTTTGGTTCTCTCTTGAATAACACTCTAGGTAAAATGACCATTCGAATGAACATAGCAACAATGATAGATACCGATATAACTATTAGAAAAGACACTATAAATCCGTTTGATCCATCCATATAAGTATAGATTCCGTATGCCAGCAATAAAATTGCTATAATAAAATCCACATACCATCGCCTAGTATCTCTACTAGACTGGTTCATTGCCTGAATAAATTCTCTTTCGGAGTATTTATATTTGAGCTTCATCGACTATCCCCCTCATAAACATGTATTGCAGTAGTTGCAATAACGTTCTTATATTCACGACGTCCTACCACCTCAAGCACGAAGGGCGGTCGCGATGCGGTTAGGTGGTTCGGATGTGTCCGGCTGCTCCCGTTCCCAGTGTACTGTAATTCCTTCCTATCTTTTATTTTTCTTCTCATCTAAGTAAATGTCTAACGCAGCTATCCCGCGAATGGCAAGCTTAATAAAAAGATAAAGACTATATAAACCAAGCAAAATAAAAAGTCCATAGATGATAAATAATATACTTGGTAAAAATGTTACTGCACCTGATGAGCCATTCATTAATGATCCCTCTTTCTGGCTTAGCCATATAAATATAAAAAGCCCTTAATTGGAATTGTAATCCATTCGAGGGCAGATATCAAAAAAGAAAACACTCCTGAATTTATTGTAGTTGTATTTGTTTTTTGAGAAGCATTATTTGACCTATATGATAGGCATTATGTATGGATAAATTGGACACTACTCCCCACCATGGAGCATTGAAATATGTTGGGATTTCCAAGTTAAGTTTCTTTTCTTCACTTTCCTCAAGCGCACTATTCCATCTTCTAAATACTGTATCGAGTCTTTGTAAAGTACTATTCCATTCAGCTTCATTAATGGTGTTTGGATCTACATAAAAAGTATCATCATTGTTTATGGAGCCATCTAATTCAAAATATGCTAACTCAAATCTCTCTAACCATTTCTCATTCCAAAAAATAAGATGATTCACGATTGCCCATATGGATTGTTTGCTTGTACTTTCTATTGCAGCTTGTTCTGCATTTATCTCACTTAATATTTCTTGAAGAGGAATAAACCAGCTCTTATCGTTATAACAAGCGTTAAATTGATCAATGAGAATTGATTTGAAATTCATCCTAAAACCTCGCTTGTCGATTATTTTCTCGGTTCGTTCTTGCCCTCATTGACTTCACTTCACATAGTTTTTTAGTTCAAGTCTGTTCCCCTCTGGATCAATTATTACTCCTATTGTTCCCCAATCAAATCTATGTACTTCGACCTGAACATCTCTGTCAATAAGCTCTTTGACAGAATCATCAAAATCCTCAACTTCAATTCTAATAACCGTAGGATTCTGACTTCTATTCTTCTCTGTCTTACTTAATACCCCATTGTTTTCGACCATTAAATAACTGTTACCGAACTCAAATTTTGTAAGTCCTTCTTTTCTTTCTCTGATCTTGAGTCCAAGTTTTTCAACATAAAAATGAACATTTTCTTCATAATTGCCCAAAAATAAAATTATTCCCGTCTCTTTGATATTCATTGTATCTCCCCTTACCACATTAATCCCAATCCATATAAAAATTCACATCAAGCTTTTCTTGCTTGCAATCAGGGCAATCTAAGGGTCGACGAAGTCGATCCGAGGCGTGAATAAGGTGTTATAGGATGTCATCGCCTTGCTTGAATAAACTTACAACTCTCTTATTGATTATCTTTCAGTATTTGTTCAAATCTTTTTAAGATCTCTTCATCCATGACGAACACCAGATTTTTACCTTTAGTGGTATGTTGGATTTGTGAGAATATATAAATTCATTCTTGTAATAGATCTCCAAAGACTTATGTAATGTCTTGGTTGTAATCTCTTCAACCTTATTCTTGTCTTTAGGTACGATATATAACCCGCGACTTCCGCCTGCGTCTAGTAAAGACATTACCTTTAAAGTTTCTAGATCCCGATCAGTCATTAAGGATTCTCCCGCATCATCCTTGATAATTAAATAAGGTGCTCTATTTCCAGAGCGACATCCAAGTAGGGATAGGGCAATTACTAATAATAAAATAACAGCAGCGCTTCGACCTGTTCTCCTTATGTTCAATGGGTCCCTCCTTCACCATGGCGCGATGCTGCTTAGTCGGTGCAGATGTGTCCGGATAATCCCGCTTCCCCGCAACTGAAATGCCTATTGAAATCGACTTCTAACTCCTGTCGAACCGAGGGCTAATGCCCGATGCGTGAATATGGTGTTCAAATCACTTAGTATCCGTATTGTTCTTTGGAAAGCCATATGCAAGTAATATGAAACCTACAAGGAAGAAGAACCATACAAAGAAGTTTTCAAAGAAACCATGATAATGAACGGTTCGTTCTACCCCAGCGCCATTTGAAGCATAGCCTGCAGCATGTATTGCTGCTGAAAGTTTTTCGATTATTCTTTCGGTCGTATATATTAATCCACTAGTAATTAAGAAGATAGTTCCTAAGATCTTATAATAAGTATTTCCCATAAAGGTCACCTCTTTGTTTTAGATTAATGTTTATATAAGTTACAGCTCTAATCATAGTGTATTTACAGAACTTGAGTAACTTTCAGTTTAATGTATTTAACTGCTTTCAGGAATTTCAACTAACCGTTTGAGGTGACGACGTCGACCCGATGCGTGAATATGGTGTTTGATGAAGTTTTCGACCCACAGTCAATCCTACAAATACTGCTTTATAACTTCTTCATCCCATACCTGAGCTTCTATATATCTCTCAGGCCCATGATCTCCATTTACATTCCAGTCTTGCGGGAATCCATATCGATTAATGACTTCTATGATTTCATTCTTTGTGTATACTAGCTTTCGGTACGGTTTGCTATCTTCAAATCTCATTGTGGGAAATAGATCTCCATACGTAAAACTAATTGATTCTTCTAAAAATTCTCCCCAAGGTATAACGACTACTCCAGGATTCCTATACCATGATGCAATCCATTCACATGCTTCTACCGTCAAGTAATGAGGATATGTGTTTTGTGGTTTTCCTCCCTTTGCGATGAATTGCCCGCGAGCTTTAAATTCCAATTCTCTTCTTATGTACATATAATCTTTCGATCGTTGGCTTGCAAAAGTGTCTCCATCAATAATGAATTGATTTGAGATCTCTTCTGCTGCGTCCCTTGTCAGTTTGGATAAGTTCTTAAACGGTCCTATGTCTCTGTCATAATAATGATATAAATTGAAGGACATATATGCGTGTTCCTTTATTTTTTTAAATTTTACTAGCATTGGAAGACGACGTCCCACCGACTTAACTCCGACACCGATTCTGACTTCGTGCCGGACCGAGCAGCCGTAAGGCTACGGTGCGTGAATATGGTGTTAGATAAAGTCTCCGATTACTTGAAATACATTCAGTTTAAGTCTTATTAATTATCCTACTATTCGTCCGATTTCTTCGCCGACTGCTGAATAAATTTAATTACTTTTTCTGATTTATTGACGGTGTAATCCCACGCGAGACTCTTAGAGAAAAGAGAAAGCGGCAGATATACAACCTTATCAACAACAAATGGTGCAACTGGGAGTTTGATCGTCAAACCGTTATCTCCATAATTCTTTTTTGTATACTGATTCATCCCTTTGACAAGTGCAGTTTTGCTGCCAATAGTGTACTCAATAGTCTTATATCCATCAGTGAGAATGGTTGTTTTATCCTTTTGCTTTTTAATTTTAAAACGGTATACTTCAAAAATTTCGGCTGCAGGTAACATAATAGAATTTGATTTAATTACAATCTTTAAATTATCCGAAACTTTATGTTTATTAATAAAAACTTGGTATTCGTCTACTTGGTATTCTGCAGCTTTTGGAGTTGCCGCAATTAAAAATAATAAAGTTACAATTATTATAATAGATGTTATTGATCTCATCTTAGATACTCCTCCAGATTATAACTTCTAACTTCGTACCGGACCTACTAAATCTTTTTCTCCAATGACTTGTGTTTTAATTTTACTAGTTCCTCGAGCAATTCAATTATTCGACCAACTGCAATAAAGAAGAATCCTATTAATCCTCCAATAATCCATATTGTATAAGCCGTTCCTCTGTGAATAGTGGAAACAGAATCACTAAATAAGCCTATTGAATCATGTTGCTTTGACTCATCAAATATATTAAATCCCCAAACAATAGATCCCACTAATACTAGAAATCCAATAATCATCATAATGATTGCCATGACAAACTCCCTTTAATTAAATACTTAACTGAATTAATTATTCTACTCACAATCTTTATTTCCTCTTTTTTCTTAATTTGGGATCAAAAATGGTCCTCAATAAATTGAGGACCTATATCTTTTCTATATGGACTTACATGAATTATATAGACGTTAATGTATTAACGACGTTCCATCACCTTAAGCCCAAAGGGCGGCCGCGATGAGGTTGGGTAGTCGGATGTGTCCAGCCGCATCCACTTATCAGAATAATAAATTGCCTCATAGACATACTTCAAACTCCTACTGGACCGAGGGGCGACAGAGTCGACCCGATGCGTGAATATGATGTTAGGCTATGTCAACAGCATCTCCGAACTGCATAGATAATTTATATTTCTTTCTCTTTCTCGATAAATTCATCCTTAGTCATTCCAAAAAGGATTAGATCATGATATTTCCCGTTAGTGTAAATGTCTTTACGACGCACTCCTTCTTGAACACACCCGAGCTTTCTCATCATTGTAGCGGAAGCTTCATTTCCTTCTAGAACATAATCATTAAATTTATTTAGCCGTCTTTCAAAAAATGCATATCTTAATAGAATTCTAACAGCTCTTGTACCATATCCTTTACCTCGATGATCCCGATCGATCTGGATCCCGATACTGAAGGTTCCGTTTTTTTCGTCAATGCTGTTTAAATTTATACTTCCTATATTTTCGCCGTTCAAAGTCTCTATAGTGAACATTAATCGTCCGTTTCTAGACGATAATCCTGCGAATTTCTCTACAAAGCTCTTCGCCTCTGAAATTGTCGGTGGTAACTCAACTGCACACTCTAATAATCTCCGTGCATTACTATCAAATCGGTTGTAATAATACTCTTCCCAGTCTTCATGTTCAATTGCGCGCAAACGAATTTCTTCGTCTTGCCAGTAATAATTGGTATAGATTATTTCTTTCATTTCGAATCCCCCATGATATGTATTGATTTTGTAATTTTATGCGCCGTTGGTTTCGACTAACGTTCTGTTTGACGTCCCTCCATCTTAAGCCCGAAAGTGCGACCTTGATGCGGTTAGGTGTTACTCTACTCAACTATTCTTTATTCAATGGTCTTTCAAAAATTATCTCATACGAAGTTGGTTTACCATGTCCATTGTAATTCGTTGGTAATACCTGCACTAACCGCCATCCATCTCTCGCATATTCCTGAATTGTTTCTTGATGAGTTGCAGAAGTAAAAAATCCTCCAAGTGAAGTTTCTACAAAAATGTACTCATACATTATTATTATCCTCTCTATTATTATATATTGACTTTTATTAAAATTGAACTTTCACGACTTCATGCGGACTAATCTAAGATTTGAAGAGTTCCAGTCCTTTCTAAGTCGATATTTATTACTTTCTGTTTAAAAATTTGATTACTTTGACTATGAGATAGATGAATAGAATTAACATCAATAATGCAATTATCTGTATGACTGCATTCTCCCACAGGAAATTCATAAGCACCCAACTTTCTATGTGTTGTAAGATATTCATCTTGTTCCAGGTATGTCGTATAACGTTCTTGTAATCACGACGTCCCACCGACTTAAGGCGACGAAGTAGCCGGGCGCGATGCGCTTAGTCGGTGCGGATGTGTCCGGCTGCCTCAGCTTCCCCGAACACTGAAATGCCCCTCTGAATCCTCTTTTACTCCGACCGGACCGAGGGCGAATGCCCGATGCGTGAACATGGTGTTATGCGATGCCAACGACTTCACTGAGTTACTATTGCTTCCTTCGACATCTATTCATTAAATCGGTTATCTCTTCAATCCATTTCTCATATTTATCACTTGATTTCCATAACTCATTTAATTCAGACTTCTCTATCAATCTACTGAGTTGATCTATCACTATTTCAGAAAGTAAATTTAGTGAAAAGTTCCATTTTTGTTCCTTTGATTTTTCCTTCCAGACTTTATTTACTTCTTCTTTAGTGAAGATAATGATTACGATTTTATTAAATATTGAGATTAGTGATCTATCATATGATTGCTTCTTTTTAATCCACTTGACCATTTCAGGTGGTAGATCAGAGCACGGTGATCCGAATAAAGCTGCTACAACTTCAGCAGCCGCAATTAATTCTGATGAAATACCACTATCAACAAACTCATCTTCTTTATATTCGTTCACAAATTCATACACCGTAATGACTACTTGGGACAAGTCTCTCTCTTCTTCAAATACTGAAAGCCAGTCTAAAGCTGAATCGTTTTCAAATGATGTTACTCCCCATGCACCCAAGAGATCACCTTCATGAATGTATTTGTTGTTGGTATTACATATGTATTGTTCGTTGGTTTCGCATAACGTTCATTGTTCGTTGGTTTCGCATAACGTTCATGTATTCACGACGTCCCACCACCTTAAGCCCCGAAGGGGCGGCCGCGATGCGGTTAGGTGGTGCGGATGTGTCCGGCAGAATTGGCTTCCCTGTAATCTGAAATGCCTCTTCGAAATGCCTCTTACTTCTGTCCGGACCGAGGGGCGACAAAGTCGACCCGATGCGTGAATATGGTGTTATAAGATGTTCCCGCCTTCTCTGAAATAGCTTTCAAGTTTACTTATCCAGTTCTTATTCCCCTTTGCCTCAATGATATTTTGTAATAACCATTTCTTTGAGGAATCATCATTCACTCGATCCATGTATATCTTAAAATCATGTTCATCTTCTTCTCTCGTACTAAGGCTCTTAAAGAGCAGCTGCCATACAGGGTTTACATATGGTCTAGTATGATTTCCCTTTGCGAAATCATAAATATCCATTTTAATCGATCTGTTCTTTCTGAATATCACTTTCTCTTCTATTCGCTCTGTTACTAATATCTCTAAGAACTCATTACCTTTAAACAAATGTAAACAGTATCTTGGTGGATCTAAATCGCTTAAGTTCTTAAACGCTTCTAATCTATGTTCACCTGGGATGGCTACTTGTATATCCCACTCACTAAAATAGGTAATTACATAAGGAACATCTTCTCTGAAAATACAAATATCCATATCTTTATGAGTTCTTGTTATTTCATTCACGGCGAGATCTATCGTCCAACCACCAGCAATAAACCATGATCTTTGAAATGATTTCATTAACAATTCAACTTGAACAAGTTCTGATGCGTTAATGATGATCACCTCGATCTTATGTATTAAATGCTCTTGCGGGAATTTCTTATAACGTTATTGTGTTCACGACGCCCCACCGACTAAAGGCACCTTCAGGTGCCGGGCGCGATGCGCTTAGTCGGTGCGGATGTGTCCGGCTGCCTCAACTTCCATGAACACTGAAATTCCCCTCTGATTCCACTTCTTACTCCGGCCGGACCGAGGGCGTAGCCCGATGCGTGAACATGGTGTTAGGCGAAATCCACTTGAAATACCTTCACTTTGTTTAATACTCACTTCTCTTGGATATCATAATTATGATAAAATAAAGTTGTCACAATTTTCTCTTGGGAGTGATTTCATTGCCTATTATCAAACCCATATCCGATCTGAGAAATAACTTTAATTACATTTCTGAAGTATGCCATTCTGAAGGCGAGCCTGTGTTTATCACTAAAAATGGTCATGAAGATCTGGTTGTTATGAGTCATGCCTTATATGAGAAGCAACAAGCGGTTATAGAACTGTATCAAAAACTGGCAGTCGCTGAGAAAGAAAGTGTAGATCCATCAGTCCAAAAAATTGATCATGAAGCTCTGATGAAAACTTTAAGGAGCCGTATCAATGGAGAAAAAGCTGCCGATTAAATATCTACCCTCCGCTGCACAAGATATTACCGATATCATCGAGTATGTCTCCATTGATAACCCTTCTGCTGCTCTTAATCTTCTTAATTCATTTGATGAGAAAATCTCTATACTTGCATACTTTCCACAAAGTAAACCGATTCCTAATGATAGACGATTACAACTTTTGAATTACAGAATGTTAGTTATTGATAGTTATTTAGTATTCTACGTTGTTCACCTGGAGTTTGTTGAAATTCGTAGAGTACTACACGCGAAAAGAAAATACGATTTTTTGCTTTAATTGTGATTTGCTCCGGATTTCGCCTAACGTTCATGTGTTCACGACGTCCCACCACCTTAAGGCTCCGTCAGGAGCCGGCCGCGATGCGGTTAGGTGGTGCGGATGTGTCCGGCTGATTCGGCTTCCTCGAATACTGAAGTCCCTCATCGAATTCACTTCAGACCCCTGCCGGACCGAGGGCGAATGCCCGATGCGTGAACATGGTGTTATATGAAGGTCAGCTCTTCCTCGAGTTACATTCACTAATGCGGACACGCCGATCTTAATTTTCTTATGCTTTATAAATGATCTATTACATCTATTAATTGGCCTATTATAGCCACGATGGAAATCACGACAAACAAAATAATTAGCCATTTTGTTATTAGTCTTATCGATTTCGGAATTTGTCTTAATTGCTTAGGAGCTTGAAACCCATTTACAGAGTCATAATGCTTTAACACATCATTGAATCCTTCTCTTGAATGTATCTCATCTCTTGATTCTTCTGGTTGGGTAGTATGAATGGTTTCGTCTTTATATGGATTATATTTATCTTCCATTTCATTCCCCCGGTTTTGCTGAATGTTGTCACGCTGACTTCCTGGATCTTACCTTCAAAACGCTTTGATTAATGATTCTACGATAAGTCCGTCATATGCCTTCCTTACAGATAGAATTGCTGAATGTTGACACGCTGACTTCATTGAGTTGCCTTCATTATCATATTTCTTTGGCACGAAAAGTTCGTCATGCTGCTCTTACATTAGGTTTGCTAAATTCGTTCAACTAAGCTACTCCCCAAAGGCTCAAATGATATTTACCGCGGACACGCATGCACTTCTGACTTGGAACAAACTGCTCTTGATCTTAATAAGCTCTTGCTGACTTTCATATAACGTTATTGTATTCACGACGTCCCACCGACTTAAGGCAGCGGAGCTGCCGGGCGCGATGCACTTAGTCGGTGCGGATGTGTCCGGCTGCATCAGCTTCCCCGAACACTGAAATGCCTCATCGAATCCTCTTCTTACTCCTGCCGGACCGAGGGCGAATGCCCGATGCGTGAATATGGTGTTAGGTGAAGTTTAGGCCCTCTTGAATTACTACAAACTATTATTTTTTTCTTGGAAAAGCTATAACCATTATTAAATAGTTTTTGTTTATCATCTATCTTTCGCAGTTATGACCTTATTTTAGTTCTTGAAATTCCATTTCCGATCCTCTGATATGGTAGCCATCCTCATCATGTGTAATAATTCTAATGTAATTACTATTTGCATCAATAACCCATACAGTATCTTTATCCATTTGAACCGTAGAAATTTGTTGAGGAATTGGTGTTCCAGGGATCCCATGCACAGTTACTGATTGAGCTGGATTATAAAGCTTGTTAACAGCCCATATCGTTAGAATTGTGAGCCAAATCATAATCAAGAATGGGTATATACTTTTCAAAGACAAACAAATCTCCCCTCTCGAACGTTTAATTTGTAAAACAACAAGTTTTTAGAGATTCTCTTATCACTTGGATTTGTATTGTATTTGCACTTAATCAGAACTTGCCTTAATTTCACCTAACGTTCATGTATTCACGACGTCCCACCGACTTAAGGTTCCGCTAGGAACCGGCTGCGCTTGCGCAGTTAGTCGGTGCGGATGTGTCCGGCTGCTCCAGCTTCACCGAAACTGAAATGCCTCTTCGAATCCACTTCTAACTTCGTGCCGGACCGAGGGCGAATGCCCGATGCGTGAATATGGTGTTATATGACGTTCGTGTCTCCTCTGCATTACTTAAGTGATGCTTTATATTCCTCTATTTCTTTAATCAAAATTCTAATGAAGAAGTGACAAAATAATATAATTGCTTGTGCAACACCAATATATAAAGGTATACCAACTTCCCACAATACAAATTCCCAACCAAAAAAACTACTCCAATTGTCCGATATATGTAAGTCGTAATCCTTCTTCATTTGTAGTACCCCATATACAGTTGACATGAAGTACCATATCGCGAAAAAAAATATTCCGAGTGCCCCATTGTATCTATTGATAACTTTTGCAGTTGCATATACGAGAGCAAATGCAATTCGCGATGCGGTTAGGTGGTGCGGATGTGTCCGGCTGCTTCTGCTTCCCCGTATACTGAAATGCTTCATCGAAATGCATCGAGCACCGGTCCGGACCGAGGGGCGACGGAGTCGACCCGATGCGTGAATATGGTGTTATCAGAAGGTCAGCACTTCCTCGAACCACTACCAACAAATATATTGCGGACACGCTTCTTCCTCGAATTACTATATCTTTACACTCTAGCTTCATTGATTGGCCTTCACATATAGCTCTGCTGAATGTTGTCACGCTGGCTTCTCCGAAAAGCCCACTCATATAGGTTTGCTGAATGTTGTCACGCTGGCTTCTCCGAGATACCAACTCATAAAGGTTTGCTGAATGTTGTCACGCTGGCTTCTCCGAAAAGCCTACTCATAAAGATTGCTGATTGTTGTCACGCTGACTTCTCCAAAAAGCCTACTCATATAGGTTTACTGAATGTTGTCACGCTGACTTCTTCGAAATGCCTACTTCAAATAGGTTTGCTGAATGTTGTCACGCTGACTTCTTCGAAATGCTTACTTTAAATAGGTTTGCTGAATGTTGTCACGCTAGCTTCTCCGAAAAGCCCACTCATATAGGTTTACTGAATGTTGACATGCTGGCTTCACCGAGATGACTACTCATATAGCTCTTATTGTTGACACACTGACTTCACCGAGATCCCTTCTATAACCAATATCCGCGGACACGCCATTTACTTAATCAGCTCTTGCTGACTTTCTGATAACGTTATTGTATTCACGACGTCCCACCACCTTAAGCCCGAAGGGCGGCCGCGATGCGGTTAGGTGGTGGGATGTGTCCGGCTGCTCACGCTTCCCCGACACTGAAATTCCTCATCGATTCCTCTTCTAACTTCGTGCCGGACCGAGGGCGAATGCCCGATGCGTGAATATGGTGTTAGGTGATGTTAATGCCTTCTTGAGATTCCCTCAAATTATGTACTTTGCAATTATTGATGATTAGCCTTAGAAATACTTTTAATTTGAGTTTTTGAAATCATTTCTCCTATTCTTTGTCCCTTAATAACTAGAATAATTAATTCAATTGGCCAAATTATTAATGTTATATTCCTTAGTATTAAATGAAACTTTCCTGGCACTCGGTCGGAATCTTCCTTGCCCCTTACTGCTATTCCAAGAACCCTCTTCCCGGGGCTCCTTCCTTCAAAAACATCTCTCAAAAAGTAAAATATCATTCCAATTGCCAATACAAAATTAAACGATTCGAATCGACTATTAATGTTTTCGTTAGTAGGAGCAATGAAAGAGTTTAAGTTTATTAAAACAAAGACAATTCCAAATATTATAGTCCCAATAATATGATCAATTAAAAATGCAAGAATTCTGTCCTTCATCTTTTATGGTCCTCTATTCTTTAGAGTCTTTTAGCACAGCATTAATTTCACCTAACGTTATTGTGTTCACGACGTCCCACCGACTTAAGGCACCGTCAGGTGCCGGGCGCGATGCGCTTAGTCGGTGCGGATGTGTCCGGCTGCTCCAACTTCCCCGAACACTGAAATTCCCCTCTGAATCCTCTTCTAACTCCGGCCGGACCGAGGGCGAATGCCCGATGCGTGAACATGGTGTTATAAGATGTCCCCGCCAGCTTCGAGTCACTATCACAGCTTTACATTCTCTTTTAAATTTACTGTTTCCGTTTTTATCTCTTTATACTTTTTGACTTCTTGATATTTCTCTAATATCTGATAATAGATCTCTCCGTAGTTTAATCCCTTTGGTATTACCTGAACTAATCTAATTTCAGCAATCTCAAATTCCGGCAGTTCCCCTAACTCTTCAACTTCTGCTTCTAAGACTACTCCGTACTCTCCGTTCATTTGATAGATTCCAATCTCAGATAAATTAAATACTAGCGCACCTGTCTCTTCATACAATTCTCTGCTGGCGGCTTCGATTACTTCTTCTCCTTTCTCTATCTTGCCACCTGGTAGTTCCCAAACTAGCCGACTCTTATTCCTGATCAAAATATATTGATTCTTGTATTTAGCAATTATTACAACATACTTTTGTACATATTTATCTTTCTCTTCGATCTCATGCCAAGAGTAATTCATTCATGATTCCCTCTGTCCTTTAAGATCTTTCGATTTAGCGGGGATTTCTTATAACGTTATTGTATTCACGACGTCCCACCGACTTAAGGCTCCGCCAGGAGCCGGCTGCGCTTGCGCAGTTAGTCGGTGCGGATGTGTCCGGCTGGTTACGCTTCTTCGAGACTGAAATGCCTCTTCGATCAACCTCTAACTTCTTACCGGACCGAGGGGCGACAGAGTCGTCCCGATGCGTGAATATGGTGTTATCGGAAGTTCTCGACTTCTCGATTAACTTGCAAGTATGATTGGCCCTATTTTTGTTTGTTTATGTAATCTTTTTTAATGTCTCCTAAAATCATATTTATCATTCGGTAGATTCAATGTATGACCATTTATTAATACTGTATCATTGTCTAGCCACACAATCTCCGCAGCAAACTCCCTATAATTCCAATAAATATTTTTAGGTTTTTTTGAACTTAGATTAAATACAAGTTGACCTCGGATGGTAAAGTCTGTCGTTGCTCCGCCACTAGAACGAAATGCTTTTATCGTATACATTCCATTTGGTGAACTTGATTGCGTGATGAGTTCACCTCCCTTTAATCTGTTCATGTCATAGAACGCCCAGTACACACCATAACCTATTAAACAAATAATTAAAGTGATTGGAAGTAGTATAAATAAATACAGTTTCGCTCTCATGTTATCCACTCTACCCATTCGAGTTATATTCTTAAGTCTGTACATATGCAATATCCTCACAATGGAATTATAACCCAGACTTACTAGATCCGCACTTTTATTCCGCATAAATAAAAGCCGCGGCCTCGAAGAATATCAGTCTTCGGACTCTCACGCGACTAAATAATTATATGTTTTTTTGTTGTCGATCTATTAACGATCTTATTGCTCTCGAGAATTTCCGATAACGTTATTGTATTCACGACGTCCTACCACCTTAAGCCCGAAGGGCGGCCGCGATGCGGTTAGGTGGTGGGATGTGTCCGGCTGCTCTCGCTTCCTCGTAACTGAAATGCCTCTTCGATCAACTTCTGACTTCGTGCCGGACCGAGGGCGAATGCCCGATGCGTGAATATGGTGTTATCTGAAGTATCAAGACTTCGTTGAACCACTTATTAAAGCTCTATAAAGTAGTATCCAAATGCATTTATGATTTCTGTCTCTTTGAAATTATGAATTCTTTGGTTTCTTCCATAATTCAAATGTTGATGTCCATGCAATAGATATCGCGGCTTATATTTACTAAGAAATTCGATAAAACATTCAAATCCCCTATGACACAAATCTTCCCCATCTCCAATCTTGTAAGCTGGGGCATGTGTTACTAGGATATCAATTCCTTTACTTAGCCAAAGCCTTAGTCTTAATTTTGTTATTCTCCGTTTCATTTGCCTTTCAGAATATTGATGTTCTCCTGCGCTATATCGGTAACTTCCCCCAAGTCCCATAATTCTAATTCCCTTATAAGTAACTATCTTATCTTCTATGCATTCGCAGCCTTCTGGCGGGTATGATCGATATTTTGTATCGTGGTTCCCATGCACATAAAACAAAGGAGCATTAATCATGCTCACTAAAAAAGATAGATATTCTGATTTAAGATCACCGCATGAAATAATAATGTCTACGTTCTTAAACTTCTTAGGCTCAAAATGATCCCATATGTACTTCGATTCTTCGTCGGAGACAACCAATATTCTTGTCATTTGTACACCTCCGGTTTAGAACGCATGCATTCTTGATATTTCAGATAACGTTCATGTATTCACGACGTCCCACCACCTTAAGGCTCGAAGAGCCGGCCGCGACGCGGTTAGGTGGTGGGATGTGTCCGGCTGCTCCCGCTTCCTCGAAACTGAAATGCCACTCCGAATCCACTTCTAACTTCGTGCCGGACCGAGGGCGAATGCCCGATGCGTGAATATGGTGTTATACGACGTACCTGTCCTCTCGATAATCATAAAGATTTCAGAATTATTTATATTGATTTATTGTTGAGTTTCAGAGAAAAAATCATCTAACAACAGAAAAAATGCATCAAATGCAGCATCTTCATTTATTGAAAAGAAAATAATAATTTCCACCCAACCATGAGATCGACTAACATTGAATCGCCTTTGAAGATACTCATTAAATTCCGAAATAAAGAAATTGTTTGGTTCATTAGGTTCATTTGTTTCATTGTGATATTCTATATAACCATCCAGAAATGCCCGGAGCAATGGCAATGATTTTTTCCCAATGTATAGTGCAGGTTTTTGTTTTATCTGTTGTAGTTTTTTGTATAGAATGTCCAAATTCATTCCTCCAATTATTATTATGCTAGTCGACGCACTGGAAACAACTCAATAAATTGAACTTCAGTAGTCTTTCATTTTGAATCAGTCGTTTGCTCCTTGTATGCAAACTAGTTAAGCCTTTAATTTTCATAACAGCACTTCAGGTATGTCGTATAACGTTCTTGTATTCACGACGTCCCACCGACTTAAGGCCACGAAGTGGCTGGGCGCGATGCGCTTAGTCGGTGCGGATGTGTCCGGCTGATTCTGCTTCCCCGAAACTGAGATGCCTCTTTGATCAAACTTCAGACTCCTGCCGGACCGAGGGCGAATGCCCGATGCGTGAATATGGTGTTAGATGAAGTTGATGGCTTCTTGGATTCACTTACAATTCCACTTTCACTTTTTCTTTATTTAGTTATTTAAGTTGGATATACTCCCCATGCATTGAGAACAAGCTAACCTCTTCTTTAATAGCCTTTTTCATTTTTTCTCCACACTTTTCGCTACAAAGTGAAAAAATACCATCTTGGCCTTGTTTCTTAGCCTCGGATCCTTTTGCAGTTACTATTAATGGCACATGTGTATTCCTGGTTTTCATAAATATTGTGCTGATTCTTCCATCTTCTTCTTGAATGTCATAGCCTTTTGCAAACTTAACGCCCAATCCAAAACAAGGTTTATTCTCTTTAATTTTTTTCATACACCATGAACATCTAAGCATGCTTTAATCTCCTTAATGATTTGGATTTTCATCAATTTCATCTAACGTTATGTATTCACGACGTCCTACCACCTTAAGCCCGGAGGGCGGCCGCGATGCGGTTAGGTGGTGGGATGTGTCCGGCTGCTTATGCTTCCTCGAGACTGAGTTGCCTCTTCGATCAACCTCTAACTTCTTGCCGGACCGAGGGGCGACAGAGTTGTCCCGATGCGTGAATATGGTGTTATCGGAAGTTCTCGACCTCTTGATCCACTCACAAGTCTGACCTTGATCTAACTCGTGCACTTGATCTTCATCAGTCTTTGATTTTCATCAGTCTTTGATCTTCATCAGTCTTTGATCTTCATCAGTCTTTGATCTTCATCAGTCTTTGATCTTCATAAGTCTTTGATCTTCATAAGTCTTTGATCTTCATTGGTTTTCGACTTCTATTCTAATGGAATTATAACCCAGTCTTTCTAAATCCGCACTTTAAATCCGCAAAAATAAAAGCCGCAGCGCCGAAGTAAATCAATCTTCGGAATCTCACGCGACTACTTTGTTTAATGTATTTTCAGTTCTTTAATCGTTTTTGAACGCTCTTATCAGCACTCGAGAATTTCCGATAACGTTATTGTATTCACGACGTCCCACCACCTTAAGCCACGAAGTGGTGGCCGCGATGCGGTTAGGTGGTGCGGATGTGTCCGGCTGAATATGCCTCTTCGAAACTGAAATGCCTCTTCGAAATGCATCTTATACATCGGTCCGGACCGAGGGTCGGCGAATGCCGGCCCGTAGCGTGAATATGGTGTTATCTGCTGTTGCCCTCTTCTTCGAGTATCCAAGAAAGATTCGTTATACATTGTTTTAACTCTGATTTTGAAGCCTTGATTCTATTCTCTAATCAGTACTTGTTGTCTCGTTCTGAACAGATCATTTAGTTCGGCGTACCATTGGTGCGACGAACTCATGTCAGAATGAGACTTCACAAGTATCTGATTAGTATTGATCAGTACTTGTAGTCTCATTCGAACAGATCGTTTAGTTCGGAGTACCATCGGTGCGACGAACTAAGACTGAATGAGACTTCACAAGCTACTGATCTCTTATAGAATCAAGGTCTTCATTAAAGTTTAAGAACCTATAACGAATCTTTCGTTCCCAACCCAAACGATCTGAAACCTGGTTGTCGAACAATTCATATGATTCGTAGTGACTGACGTATCGTCATCAAGATCTATTCAACAAATATGAATTATTCGACTTCTTCACTGAGACACCTCTCTGAATACCAGGTTTCAGGTTTGGGTCAGGGATGGATGGTCTTCATTGCTCTGGGCAATTGCAGATAACGTTGTTGTATTCACGACGTCCCACCGACTTAAGGTTCCGCCAGGAACCGGCTGCGCTTGCGCAGTTAGTCGGTGCGGATGTGTCCCGGCTGATTCTGCTTCCCGAAACTGAAATGCCTCTCCGACTCTTCTTCTAACTTCGTGCCGGACCGAGGGCGAATGCCCGATGCGTGAATATGGTGTTATCTGATGCCGGTGTCTTCTTCGAGCTA
>NZ_JBHTGV010000025.1:0-16571 GCF_042675445.1 Cohnella sp. GCM10027633
TTGCCTCCAGCTTCCTTCAGATTCCACCTCGCGATGGACACCCTTGCTCTTGGCTAGTGGTTGGCAACTACAAGCCCCCACAGCGGACTTTCACCGCCGAGTTAATCGTCATGCGTGGCACACATAAAAAACGACCGGCTCGGGGCCGGTCGCTTCGTCTATCCATGAATTCGATCCGGCCCCTTGCCGACCGGAAGCCATAGCGTGAACGCGGAGCCTTCTCCAGGGCGGCTCTGCACGTCGATCGTCGCCTGGTGCAGCTCGGCGATCCACTTCGCGATCGAGAGGCCGAGCCCCGTTCCCGCCGTCTCGCCGCGGGACAAATCCGCTCGGTAGAACCGCTCGAAGATATGAGGGATGTCTTCCGCTTGGAGTCCGATGCCCGTATCGACGACCGTCAGTCCGACGTATTGGCCGGCTAACGTCGCGTATAGCCTGACCGTCCCTTCCGGCGTGTACTTGAAGCCGTTCTCGATGAGGATGAACAGCAATTGCAGCAAGTAGTCCCGATTCCCTCGCACCCATACGCCGTCCAGCGCATCGAGCGGGCCGGCGATCCACTCCGCCCGACGCGGCAGGAACGACGCCCTGCGAGCCGCCTCTTCCGCAAGCGGGGCCAGCGGGATGCTCTCCATGTCGACGACGTAGCCGGCGTCCGCGCGCGCGAGCGCCAGCAAGTCGTTCACGAGCCGGCTCATCCGCCTTGCCTCGTCGGCGATGTCATGAATCGATTCCAGCGTCATCTCGCGCTTGTCCGCGGCCGTCAAACGACGCTCCTGCGCAGGCGTCTCTCCATCCTCGGAAGCTTTGTCTTCCGCCCATATTTTCTCGAGCAGATCGACGTTGCCCCGGATCGTCGTGAGCGGCGTTCGCAGCTCGTGCGAAGCGTCGGAGACGAATCTGCGCTGGGCGACGTTCGACTCTTCCAAGTTCTTGTACGCCCGCTCCAGTCCGGACAGCATGCCGTTGAGCGTGTCCGTCAATCGCCCGACCTCGTCGTCCGCCTTCTCCCGCGGAATGCGGAGACCGAGCTCCGAGCCGCTCTGTATTTGCTGCGCGGCGGCCGTTACGCGGCCGATCGGCGAGAGCGCCTTGCGGGAGAGGAACATGCCCAGCAGGAACGCCGCGAGCAGCGCGGCTCCGCCGGACAACCACAGAATGCCTTTTAATTGGGAGAAGAATCTTTCTTCCTTATCCGTATTCGCGCCTACCTGCAATAATCCGCCGATATCGCGAGTGCCTTTGTACGGCAGAGGCTTCTCGTAAATATAGAACGTATATTTGCCGATCGTCTTGCTGATGAAGCGTTCTTGCGCATCCGATTGCTCCGGATACGGGAACGTAAGCTCCGAACTGCGGGTGCCGATCATGTTGCGGGATTTGCCCCGTACGATGCCGTCTTGGCGTTCGGAATAATCGATCAGTTGCATCCCGATCACGGTAGCATCGAACCCCGGGGCCGTGGAATCCAAGTTATACTCGCCGAAGAACCCGCCGGACGGCTGCACTTCCGCGGCGACCGCCTTCAGCCGTTCCCGTAATTCGGACATCGTATTATGATGAACGACGTTATAGACCGTAATGCCGAAGATAATAAAAGCGACCGCGAACAATCCGGAATACCAGAGCGTCAGCTTGAGCCGGATCGACATGGCTAGCTATCTCCCTTCAGCACGTAACCGGCGCCGCGGACCGTCTGAATGAGCCGCTTCTCCCCCTGCTCTTCGAGCTTCTGGCGAAGCATCGCGATGTAGACCTCCAGCACGTTCGATTCTCCGCTGTAATCGTAGCCCCAGATTCGCTCCATGATCTGATCGCGGGACAAGACGCGCTTCGGGTTCTGCATGAACAGATGAAGCAAGTCGAATTCCTTCGCCGTCAGCTCGACGCGACGATCACCGCGGATCGTCTCCCGTCCGTCCACGTCGAGCAGCAGGTCGTCGAACCGGAACTGCGCCGATTCCTCCGCTTTCTCCGGCCTTCTTCGCAGCAGCGCGCGAACTCTCGCCATGAGCTCTTCGAGCGCGAACGGCTTGACGAGGTAGTCGTCGGCGCCGAGATCGAGCCCTCTCACCCGGTCTTGGACTTCGTCCTTCGCGGTCAGCAGCAGCACGGGCGAAGCGATTCCCGCTTCCCGCAGCCTCCGGCACACTTCCCAGCCGTCCATCTTCGGCATCATTACGTCCAAGATGACGAGGTCCGCCTGCCGCTGGCTCAGCAGCTTCAATCCTTCTCCGCCGTCCGGTGCCGTCGATACGTCGTACCCCTCGAACGCGAGGCTTCGCCGCAGCAGCGAAGTGATTTTCTCGTCGTCATCGATTACCGCAATGTGTGGTCTCACGAATACCCGTCCTCTCCTATCGACACAAGAGCGGGACAACCGCAAGGCTATCCCGCTCTCTAAGCGCTTATCGTTTATTGCGTCTCGAACTCGTTGCGATCGCCGATCTCGACCGCAACGTCGAGCTTCTTCCCGCCGCGCAGCACCTGGAGCGTCACTTTGTCTCCGACGGTATGCTTCTGGATCGCCGCGATCATATCGTTCATCGTGCCGTATGCTTTGCCGTCCATGCCCGTAATGACGTCGTACTGTCTCAGGTCGGCTTTGTAAGCAGGCGAGTTAAACAGTACTTCGCGGACGAAGGAGCCCTTCGTCTTCTCGTCGATGCCCAGCTTGGACGCGATGTCCGTCGTAACGTCCATGAGCGTCGCGCCGATGAACGGAACCGGCTTCTGCGGAATCTTCGTGTTGCTCTTCAGATTGTCCAGCACTTCCTTGATCGTGCTCGTCGGAATCGCGAAGCCGATGCCTTGCGCTTGCGAGCTGACCGCCGTGTTGATCCCGATGACTTCGCCCTGAAGGTTAATAAGCGGACCGCCGGAGTTGCCCGGGTTGATCGAGGCGTCCGTCTGAAGCAGATGCTTGTATTCGCGCGTCCCGTTCGCGTCCGGTATGTTGATCTCGCGCTCGTTGGAGCTCAGCACGCCTACCGTCACCGTATGGTCGAAGCCGTACGGGTTGCCGATCGCCACGACCCAGTCGCCCATGTTCATACCGCTGGAATCGCCGAGCTTCAGCGTCGGGAAATCCGTTCCCTTGATCTTCAATACCGCGAGGTCGAGCTCGTAGCTCGAGCCGAGCAGCTCGGCCGTGAACGGTTGATCGTAACCGTCAACGATGACCTTAATCTCGTCCGAGTCGGCGATGACGTGTTGGTTCGTCAGGATATAGCCCGTCGAGTCGAAAATAAACCCGGAGCCCATTCCGCTCTGCTGAAGCGCCCCGTCGCCTTGGCCGCTATCCTGCCTGCCGTAGTCGTCCCCGAAAAACTGGCGGAAGAAGTCGTCTTCCCACATGCCGTTCGAACCGCTGCTGCGCGCCTTGGCGTATGTCTCGATCTGAACGACGGCAGGGGATGATTGCTCGAAAATTTTGGCGATATTGTTCGGCCGCACGACGTCCGCCGCATTGTTCACCGGATTGCTGGCCGGCTTCACGTTCGCTTCCTGAGCGGCCTTCGTACCGCCTCCGAGCAGCTCGTCGGAGAACCAGTTCCAACGGTCGGCCGAGTACATTAACGCCCCTACGGTCAGCACGCCGACCAAGAAAGCGGCGAAAGCCGAACGGAAAGACGATCTGCGCGGCTCCTTCGCCCCGAATTCGCTGCGGGGCACCCCTCCGGAGACGGTGAACGGACGGTATTCTCTCGTCGTCGTCGCCGGAACGACGATGTCGCGCGGTTGCTCTCCGCCGAACGGCTCGCTCGCGGCTTGTCTTGGCGGATTCGACCCGAACGGGCCGAACGTATAAGGCTCGGACTCTCTGCGCACGCTCGCGTACGGATCGTCCCTTCTATTCTGGTCTAGCTCTTCGGGTTGATCTTCCGGTTTCTTATTGTTGAATTCATCCATCGCGATGGCCTCCTCGCGCCGTGTCCCCGGCGCCGTACTGTTGATCTTGTTCCTATCTTAATCGCGAAACCTTAAAACTATCTTAAACGGAAATGAGAACGAAGTAAAAGCGTGGGCGAATTTACCGACGTCCGCAAAAAGCAAAAAAAGAACGGCACCTCGTGCCGTTCATGCGGGATAGATCGCTTCGACCTTGCGCAGCTTCGTCTTCGCCCGTTCGATCCATCGGCTCTCGATCGAAGCGTCCGGGTCGACCGGATCCGAGAACTGATTGAACGCCGCGCTCATGACTCCGGGCATCGCGCCTTTGTCGATCCCTTCATTATAGAGGTGCTTCAACACGTAAGGCTCTCCGAATCGAATCTTCGCGTCGATCTCCGGCGACTCGCTGTCCAGATTGCCGTTCGTCACGTCGAAAGGCAATCTTAGCCATACCTTGTTCTCGTCGTCGAGAGCGCAGTCGAACGAACCGTGATCGTAATCCCAATTGCCGCCTAACGCGAACCCATGCTCCGACAACCCGTTTTTGACGATGACGAATTCCTGTTCCTGCGACGTAAGCGAGGAGGGAAGGGATTGCATCCGGATACTACCCCCTTTGGTTTCCTCATAAGCCTATCCTGCTTCGGGCGGTTTTATCCTTCCTTGACCCAACCTTTGCGATGCGCGAATATCGCCAGCTGCGTACGGTCCTCCAGCTCGCACTTCATCAGAAGGTTGCTGACGTGGGTTTTGACCGTCTTGATGCTGATATGCAGCTCGTCGCCGATTTCCTTGTTCGATCTGCCTTCCGCGATCAAGAGCAACACCTCGCGTTCCCGCTCGGTCAAGCCTTCGGCGTCGGAGTTGGCCGAGCGCTTGCGCAGACCGCGCGTCAACGCCTGCGAGACGTCCCCGCTCATGACGGGCATGCCCCGGATCGCCCCTTGCAGCGCATAGATGAGCTCGTCGGCCGATACGGTCTTCAGCACGTAGCTGACCGCCCCCGCTTCGATCGCCTCGACCACCTTCTCGTCCTCGAGGAAGCTCGTCAGGATGACGATGCGCAGCTCCGGGAAGCGCTCGAGCAGCGCTCTCGTCGTCTCTACTCCGTCCATCTGCGGCATCATGAGATCCATGAGCACGAGCTGAGGAAGCTTGCCATCGTAACCGCCGCCCGCTAACGCTTCGACCGCGGCCACGCCGCTGCTCGCCTCTCCGATGACCTCGAAGCGCGAGTCCAGCATGAGATACGTCCGCAACCCGGTTCTTACCATTTCGTGATCGTCCACGATCAATACTTTCCACGGAGAAGCCGAAGCTTCCGTCATAGGCTCATCTCCCCAGTCGTTCTTCGCTCTTCTTATTCGGCCGCCGATTCGAAAATCGGGAACCATACGTTGACCTTCGTGCCGGAGCCGGGCTTGCTCATGATCTCCGCTTCCCCGCCCAGCTTCTGCGCGCGCTCCCGCATCGTGGACAAGCCGTAGGCGCCCGTCCTCACTTGTTCCCCCCGGAAGCCGGAACCGTCGTCTTCGATATTCAAGCGGACTTGATTGTTCGTCTCTCCCAGGAACAAGCGAACGGCTTTCGCCTCCGCATGCTTCACCACGTTGCCCATCGCTTCTTGAATAATGAGGAATAGCTGGTGCTCCATCGCTTCCGACAACTCGCTGCGCAATTGAATATCGAGCGTGCCCTGCAGCCCGTTCTGGCGGCAATAGTCCGGGAACCAGCGATCCATCGCTTCGCACAGCGTCCTGCCTTGAAGCTCCATCGGCCGCAGTTGCGCGATTAAACCGCGCATTTGGCGTTGCGCGGTAGAAGACATCGAGATCAGCTGCTCCATGACTTGGTTCGCGTGCTCGGGGCTCTTCTCGAGCAGCTTCGGCAGCGACGAGGCGGACATATGTAAGGCGAACAGCTGCTGGCTCACCGAGTCGTGCAGATCGCGCGCCAGCCTGCGCCTCTCTTCCAATACGGCCGCTTCCAGGCTCGTCGCTTCTTCCATAATATCGCGCTCGCCCAACTGTTGAAGCAGCTTCAAGCGGGATTCCAGCGATCCGAGCATCCGGTTGAAATCCCGATGCACCTCGGTGAACGCGTCATGCTCCAGCTCGGGAAGCCGAGCCCCCCAATTGCCGGCGGACACGTGCTTCATCGCGAGCTGCAGCTGATCGATCTTGCGTTGCGTCGATACCCCGAACCGGTAAGAGATGCCGACCTGCACGAGCAGCAGCACCGTCGTCCACGTCAGCCACAGTTCCGTATCGGGGGCTAAATCCGACATATAATACCAGATGAAGTACAACAGCGTCATCAGCGCCAACGTGGCGGCCCCGGCGTAGATCGGAGCCCTCCATTTGCTATACCGAATGAACGTCCTCATCGATTCACCCGACCTTCATGACGCGCACGTCGCCCATGAAGCTGCTCATGACGAGGATGACCCGTTGTTCGGCATCCGCGTAACCCGGCGATTCGACCGAGATATGGTTGAACATGCCTCCGCGCTTCTGATCGAGAACCTTGACGTCGCCGATCAGGCAGCTCGAGACGACTTGGACGCCGATTCGCGTATCGTTCGGAACGTACACCTTCACGTCGCCGATGAAGGAAGACACTTCGATTCTCGTCTCGCCTATCGGCACTTGCGCCTTCGTCAGGTCGAGCGTCGTGTCGCCGATGAAGTGCGAGATGCTCATCGGGGTCAATTCCCAATAATCGTGTCCGAGGTACACGTCCCCGATGAAGCGCGAATGCGTGCAGCGCTTTCCGTGACCGTGATGCCACTGATGCTCGTGCGAGTGCTGCCAATTACGATGCCCTTGGTGATTCGATTTCCACTCGCGTTTCGCGTCCTTCCACTCCCGTTTCGCGTCTTTCCACTGCTCTTTCCATTCCTGGGTATGATCTTTCCAATCCCGAATCGGTTCGCCCGGGCCCGCGCTCGCGTTCCAAGGGGGAGGGGGCGGCGGGTTCGCGGCTTCGGGACGGCCGAACGGCTCCCCGTCCGCCGGCGGCGCCGGAGGAGGACCCGGAGGCATCGGCGGGATCGGAGGAATCGGCGGCGTTGGAGGTTCCGGCGGCACGATCGGATTCCATTGCTCGTCATCCTCTCTTGTCCGCTTGGATCTACGTCCTCCTTTGAATATCATCGACACCCCGAACAGAATCAGCACGATCGGCCATAGCAGCTGCACCATATCGGATAGATCCCAATCGAACCATTCCAGGTTCCGGCCGAGGAACAAGAATCCGATCAAGACGACGAACGGATTCCACCAGAAGACTCCTTTTTTCTGCAGCAACATCCCTTGGACGCCGAACAGAATGACGAATACAGGCCAATATAAGGAGAAGAATTCTCCGATGCTCATCGTGATGACGCCGAGATGATTGAGCAAGAACACCGCGCCGACCGCGATGGCTACGATTCCCCATAGAAATCTATGCATGAACGACGAATCCATTAGAAACCCTCCGTATCCGAACGACTTTATCGATCTGAACACAGTATAGCGCAGCGGCTTCCTCGCGCGAAAGCGGCGCGGGGCGTAATTCGGTCTCGGTCTGCAGACTGAGAAAGAAATGTAACATATCCACAATCGAAAATGAAAAAATGTCAGATAACATCACATATTTCATTGACACTTCAAGCGCACGTCGATATAATGAGGTCGGATTTCAGGATCTCATGTTAGATTATATATGTAAGCGAGGGTACAAACGATGGATATCGCCGAATTGTCAAAAGGCTTGGACACCGTCTGGGTCATTCTCACGGCCGCGATGATCTTGCTCATGGAAGGCGGCTTCGCGCTCTTGGAGGCAGGATTCGTCAGACAGAAGAACGCGGTCAGCATCATTATGAAGGTGTTCGTCGATATCGCCTTCGGCGCCTTAGTCTTCTTCGCGTTTGGATTCGCTTTCATGTACGGCAAGGACGCCGGCGGTTGGATCGGATGGTCCGGCTTCTTCCTCGAAGGAGATCTGTCGCACCTCAGCTTCAACATCTCGATCGACACGTATTGGTTTTTCCAATGCGCGTTCGTCATCGCGGCGATATCCATCGTCTCCGGCGCCGTCGCGGAACGCATTCATTTCCGCGCCTACATTATCTATACGATCGTGATGACCGGACTCATCTACCCGATATCCGGTCACTGGGTATGGTCCGGCAACGGCTGGCTGGCCAAGCTGGGCATGATCGACTTCGCCGGCTCGGCGGCCATCCACGCGCTCGGCGGCTTCGCCGCGTTAGCGGCTGCGATCTTCATCGGCCCCCGGATCGGGAAGTTCGGACAGGACGGCAAGACGAACATCGTGCCGCCTTCCAACTTGCCGCTTGCATCCGTCGGCGCGTTCATTCTATGGTTCGGCTGGTTCGGCTTCAACTCGGGCAGCACGCTGAGCGCCACGCACGCCGGCATCGGCCATATCGCGGTCACGACGATGCTCGCTTCGGCCGCGGGCTGCGCGGCATGCATCTTGTTCACGATCGTTCGCTACCAGAAGGCCGATCCTCCGATGGTCATCAACGGCGCTCTCGCCGGCCTCGTCGGCATTACCGCCGGCTGCGCCTTCGTCTCGAACGCCGCCGCGATCGCCATCGGCGTCGTCTCGGGCGTCGCGATGGTGCTCGCCAGCGAATGGCTCGAGAAGCGCCGGGTCGACGACCCCGTCGGCGCGTTCGCCGTTCACGGCATAAGCGGCAGCATCGGCACGCTCGCCGTCGGGTTGTTCGCGATGCCGGGCACGGCGGCGAACGCCGGCTTGTTCTACGGTGGCGGATGGAAGCTGCTCGGCGTACAGGCGCTCGGACTCGTCGTCATCGCCGCTTGGGGCTTCGCGATGACGTGGGGCTCGCTCAAGCTGATTCAACTGTTCAAGCCGGTACGCGTCTCACGCGACGAAGAACTCGTCGGGCTGGACGTCGGCATTCACGGCGTTCCCGCGTACAGCCAAGAGCCGGACTTCCTCGACGTGGATAAACTTAGATCGCAACCGTAAGTTAAATATCGATTACTTAATAGAAATGGCGTCGCCAGGATTTGAACTCCTGGGCGACGCCATTATATTTATAGATCTATGATTACTCTTCAAGCAACGCCGCTTCCGCAGGCATGGAGCCGTCCAGCATCGCCTCGTACCTCGCGATTTCCAACCGCAGCGCGCGAACCTTCTCCATCGGCTTCTTCACGTAATGGATATACTCCAGCGCGCGATGATGATCGGGCTTCTTGCCCGCCAGCATGCGCCGTAGCGGCGACATCGCGCCGTAAGCCTGCTCTTCCTTCCGCAGCCGAACCTCGTAGCGCTCGACCAACTGCTCGATGTCCGCGACCTCCTGCTCCCGCTTCGCGATAAGCGCCTGCAGCAGCGAATGGACGTCGGCCGGCTTGCGAACGGCACGGGATTCCGCATGCGCGTACGCCAATGGCTCTACCACGATCCCAACCCCCTCTTAAGAAACCGTAATGTCGATCCCGACGACTCCGAACGCCGTTCCGTCGAACCGCTTAAGCGGCATCGATACCGTTAGGCACGGACGTTTCGTTATAGCCGATATATAGACTTCGGAGACGAACGCTTCGCCCGCCATCGCGCGCTTCCACCATTCGCGGCCTCGCGCGTTCAGCAACCCCGCTTCAGGCTCGGAATAGACGAAGGAGCCGTCCGCGCGGTTCGACCATATCGCCTCCATGCCGTTCGAACGCTTAAGCAAGCCGCCCAATACGAGACGATGAGTCTCCTCGTCCAAGCCCGCAAGCGTCGCGTCCGTCGTTACGACGCGCAGCAGCTCGGTCCACTTCGCCGTGTCCGCGGATACGGCGCCTTCCCACATGCGCCCGCCCGCCTGTTGCACGGCGGCGACGAGTTCGTCCGCCGACTCCTTCAGTTCTTCCGAGACGCGGCCGAGGTTGCCGATCTCCGCCCGTTGCCTATTGTTCTGAGCGAGCGTGTCGTCCACGCTCGTCATCGTTGCGCCGAGCGACTCGACGACATCTTCCAGCATCACGTTCGTCGCGGTCGTGCGGTCCGCCTGTTCGACCGCGAATTCGAGCGTGCGGTTCACGTGCTCGTCGACCTTGAGGAATTGATTGAAGATAATGTCCATCCGCTCGCGCGTCTTGCCCATCTCTTCCATGCCGAGAGACACGGACTTCTTCTCTTGATTGACGGAGCTGACGACTTGCCGGATGCCGGATTCGATATTCTGAACGATGCCGGACGAACGCTTGACAGCTTGACTGCTCTGCTCCGCCAGCTTGCGGATTTCCTGGGCGACGATCGAGAATCCGCGACCATGCTCTCCGGCGTGCGCCGCTTCGATCGCCGCGTTAAGCGCGAGCAGCGACGTCTGCGCCACGATCTCCTGGATCAGCGCGTTGATCTCGCCGATCTTGGAAGCCTGGTCGATCAACTCGTTGACGCGAGCCTCCATCGTGCCGTGGTTCGTCGATAGATCGTTCATGACTTCGTCCGTATGGGTAAGCGACCGGCATACTTCGACGACGACTTCCCGCGTCTCCTTGCTCTGCGCGCTCATCACTTCCGTTACGCTTCTGATCTCCTGGGATGCGGCCGACACTTCCTGCAGAGCGGAGAAAGCTTCCTCCAGACGGGTCATCGCCGTCTTGCTGTTCGCGCGGAGTTTGTCTTCCTGAGCCGCGGACCGGTCGGCGATCGCGCCGAGTTGCCCCATGCTCGAGTCGACTTCGGATACGGTCGCCTGCAGCCTGTCGGAGATGACGACGGCTTCCTCCACCATCCGGCGGAGCGCGGCTTGATTCTCCCGTTCGGACTCGTTGGCTTGCTGCGCGGAGCTTGCTCCGCGCTCGTACGGTGATGCCGAACCTCGTCTGATGAACCGATCGGCCCCTTTATCGAACCATCGCTGCCACTGTGACATCTCCACCACTCCCGGTACGACTCTATTGTTACTTTCCCACATAAGGGTATGTAACTTTTTCTAACATTATATAATGGATTTTAACAAAAAGAAAGAGGATTCCATTAGGAATCCTCTTCGTATCATGGACAATCTAAGTATTAACCTAACATGAACATTACACTCAGACGACCGATTTAACGGTTTTGCTGATTCGCGTTTCTTTGCGCGTTTTTGTTGGACACGTTATTAACCGCGTTGTCGGCGGCAAACTCCGTATCCTGGCTAGCTTGCTTTTGTTTGTTCTTCTTAGCCACGATGTCACTCACCTCCACAGCATAGCATGGACAGCGAGCTTCGCGATTATGTATGATTCCGTTCGTCTTCCTTGCCCTGCGCCTGCAGTCTCGCCTTGCTGCGATGAATTTGCGCCTTGACCGTCCCCACGGGCAATTGCAGCGCCGCCGCGATCTCCGCGTCCTTCAAGCCGTAGTAGAACTTATACAGCAGCATCGTTCTGGCCTTCGGATCCAGCCGGCCGAGCAAGTCGGACAGCTCCGTCAACAGCTCCGGCCCGGAAGCGGAAGAGTAGGCGTCGTAAGCCTGATCGTAAATATCGCCGGGAACTTCGTGCCGCTTCGCCCGGTTGGCGTTGGAGGCCAGGTTCGCGGCGATCGCCTTCGCCCATGGAATGATCTTGTCTTGCTCCCGAAGCGTCGATCTCTTCTCTAGAATACGCACCCATGCTTCTTGAACCACATCGTTCGCGTCGCTCTTGCGCCATAGCTTGTGGCGAACGACGCGAAGCATCTGGGCGTACAACTCTCCCAGCAGCTCATCTTCTGACCGGAATGCGCCAGAGTAATCGGGTTCTCGGAGGAAGCTCATCGATACTGTCACTCCTAAACAGACGCAGAGTAATGTTAATTCCCATTCTATCACAGACGCGATTAAAAGAGAATATTTACCATTTAATAGGAAAATAACGACAAGATCGCTCCGCCGAGTCGCGCGAAGAAAAGCCTGCCACGTAATCGCGACAGGCTTTCTCCATTAATCTACGCGCTTCGAGGCGATCTCGCCGGCGATTCGCGCAACGAATTCCGACACCGGCTGCGCGCCGAGATCCCCTTCGCCGCGGCGGCGCACGGAAACCGTTCCGTTCGCCGCTTCGTTCTCGCCGATGACGAGCATGTACGGGATTTTCTCGAGCTGCGCTTCCCGAATCTTGTAGCCGAGCTTCTCGTTGCGCAAGTCCATGTCGACGCGAACGCCCGCGAGTTGAAGCTTCTCGGCCACTTCGCGCACGTAAGCTTCGTACGCCGGGTTAACCGGAATGAGCTTCGCTTGCACCGGAGACAGCCAGAGCGGCAGCGCTCCCGCGAAGTTCTCGAGCAAGAACGCGGTCATGCGCTCCATCGTGCTGATAATGCCGCGGTGAATAACGACCGGGCGGTGCTTCTTGCCGTCGTCGCCCACGTATTCGAGCTGGAACCGCTCCGGCAGCAGCACGTCGAGCTGCGCGGTGGACAGCGTCTCTTCCTTGCCTAGCGCGGTCTTGATTTGCACGTCGAGCTTAGGGCCGTAGAATGCCGCTTCGCCTTCCGCTTCGAAGAACGGCAAGCCGAGCTCCTCCACGACTTCGCGGAGCATGCGCTGCGAGGTTTCCCACATCTCGTCGTCCGGCCAGTACTTCTCCGTGTCCTTCGGATCGCGATAGGACAAGCGGAAGCGGTACTCCTTAATGCCGAAGTCCTCGTACACTTGCTGGATCAGCGTAACGACGCGCTTGAATTCTTCCTTGATCTGATCGACGCGGCAGAAGATGTGCGCGTCGTTCAGCGTCATCGCACGCACGCGGTGAAGGCCGGTCAATGCGCCTGACATCTCGTACCGGTGCATCGTGCCGAGCTCGGCCACGCGGACGGGCAGGTCGCGGTAGCTGCGCATCTCGCTCTTGTACACCATCATATGGTGCGGGCAGTTCATCGGGCGAAGCACCAATTCCTCGTTGTCGAGCTCCATCGGCGGGAACATGTCTTCCTTGTAGTGCTCCCAGTGTCCGGAAATCTTGTACAGCTCGACGTTGGCGAGAACCGGCGTGTACACGTGCGTATAGCCGAGCTTCTCTTCGAGATCGACGATATAGCGCTCCAGCGTCTGGCGGACCTTCGCGCCGTACGGCAGCCAGAGCGGAAGCCCTTGGCCGACTTCGCGGGAGAACGTGAACATCTTGAGCTCTCGGCCGAGCTTGCGATGGTCCCGCTTCTTCGCTTCCTCGAGGAAGTGCAGATGCTCGTCGAGCTGCGCCTTCTTGGCGAACGCCGTCGCGTAGATACGCTGCAGCATCTTGTTCTTGCTGTCGCCTCTCCAGTAGGCTCCCGCGACGCTAAGCAGCTTGAACGACTTGATCTTGCCGGTCGACGGCACGTGAGGGCCGCGGCACAGGTCGAAGAACTCGCCCTGGTCGTAGATCGTGATCGCGACGCCTTCCGGCAGATCGCGAATGAGCTCCAGCTTGAGCGGATCTTGGATTTCTCCGAAAATCCGCAGCGCTTCCTCGCGGCTCACTTCGCGGCGAACGATCGGAAGGTCTTCCTTCACGATCTTCTCCATCTCTTTCTCGATCTTCTCCAGATCCTCGGGAGTGACGGATTGCTCCATGTCGATATCGTAATAGAAGCCGTCCTCGATGACGGGACCGATGCCCAACTTCACTTGATTCCCGCCGTAAATCCGCTTGATCGCTTGCGCCATCAAGTGAGCCGCGCTATGGCGCATGACTTCTAGTCCGTCGGCGTTATCGACCGTCAAGATTTCGAGCGATACGTCTTCCGTGATCGGAGTGCTCAGATCGACGACTTTGCCGTTGATCTTGCCCGCGATCGCGTTCTTCTTCAGACCGGAGCTGATCGAACCGGCTACGTCTTCCACCGTTACGCCGTTGTCGAAGGAACGGACCGCGCCGTCCGGAAATTTCACTTGCACTTGTACTTGAACCGACATGCTTGACGCCTCCTCGATGAATCGGACCAACAAAAAAACACCTCGTCCCGAAAGGGACGGGTGCTTCGTTCGCGGCCCGTGGTTCCACCCTCCTTCAATCGGCGATAAAGCCCGATTCTCAGGCATGAATAACGGTCATGACCCGGCATGGAATAGTATCGCGTTCTCCCGCGAGGGAGTCCGAGTTCCTCCATGCAGCTCGAAAGGGGTCGATGCGCGCCGGTACCGGAAGGAACTTGCAGCCAAGGTTCCTCTCTCTGGGCCGTCCGTAACGGGCATCGGTGTCTTTCTCATTGCTGTTCGATGTGGATTGAATACGCAAATTATACGCCCCGGCAGGGGCTGCAGTCAAGCGGGCGAATACTGGCTCGCTCGGCGTCAGGGCAGGTCGGGACATAACGCGGCCCGATTGCCGAATATTCCGATAATCGTACGAATGACTTGCGATTCCGGCTCCGAAGTATGGATGAACAGCTGGCGCGGAGATACCGCGAGCAATCGGCTGACGACCCTGCTCTCCTCCTCCAGCTCCTCCTTCGGTTCGTAATCGGCGGACGGAGATTCCAGCGGACGCATCTGTTCGTCGAGCAGCTTGAACGCGTTCCCTCCGCCGTGAAGCACGTGAACCGCGGACGTTCGGATTTCCTGCCACTCGGCCATCGTTCGCAAGAGCGACATGAATTCCTGGTACTGCCTCTCCATCAACCGTTCTTCGATGGCCGTGTCCGCGGCTTCGAGAACCTCGGCGCGATATTCGTTCAGACGGAACCGGAGGAAGCCTTGCAAGTTCAAGCTGCGGTTCAAGGCCAGATATGCGGAATACCTCGTCGTCAGCTTGCCGATTCTCCGCTCCCTGCCCCGTCCCGCCCACGAACCTTCGATGTCGGGCTCTCCGTCGAGCATCGACACCGCTTCCGCGATCAGCGAATCGATCTCGACCGTATCCTTCAATCCGTAACGCGCTTGGAAGATGCCGCGCAAGAGCGACGGCTCATGCTCCGACAACGTATACTCGGCGAGTATACGCCCGACCTTATCGCATACTCGGTGTTTATCCGAACCGTCCGAACCCAACGGAAATTGGCAATGGATGCTGCCGTCGTCCATAGACAGCTCCCACTCGACGCAATCGATAACAGGCCCCGGCTCGCTCGCGAGCGTCCGGTTCAGCATGCCCGCGAGCCGTTCCAGGGAAGGCTGATCTTGCCGGCATCCCGCGATGTGACCGACTTTTTTCATCCCCTGCCCCCTCCTCCGACGATAGACGGCTTCGCCGTCATCGGCTTGTTACTAATCTATATGGTAGCCCAAAAAGGGATATACGATGGGACGCAAGCTGTGGTATATTTTATGAAGTTTGAATTAGAAAGGAAGCACCAAATGTCATTTCCTTCGCTGGAATTCAACCAGAAGCGGTGGAATCGTCTTCTCCTTCACGGTTATTGGATGATCTTCTGCTTATCGGTCGTCATCGAGCTCCTCTTCCTCATCATTACCAAAATGCCCAAAGACGATTTCGCGCAGCTTCATATCGTCAGACCGACCATTCTGTTCGCGCTCGTCGGACTGCTCGCCGAAGGCGGCGTACGCTGGCTCCCCAAACATCACGATTACGTGCTCATCTCCGCCTGCGCCATCTTCACGATCGCCATTACGAGAATTCACGCCTCTTTGGACTATCTCCTGTTCTTCCTGTTCTTTCCCGTCATGATCAGCATCTTCTACTTCCAGATCAAGAAACTGCTCTACGCGGTCTCGAATACCGCCATCGCGCTGTTCCTCCTATGCGTCTACGACGGGCAATTCCAACGGACGTTATCCGTCGTCGACATCATTACGCTGTCGTGCATCCTGATTATCTTCTGTTGCATCGCCTTCGGCGTGCTGGCAAGAGGACGGGAAGTGCTCATGCACCTTCGCTCCAGCTATGAATCCAATCAAGAACTGCTCGTCCGCACGATCCTGATGGACAAGCTCGCGAAGACGGACGCGCTGACGGATGCTTACAACCACATGGCTTACCACGAATTCATGGACAACTACGTCATACAGGCCGACAACGGACGGCTTCAACTGCAGCTTGCCATTATCGACATCGACAACTTCAAGAAGATTAACGATACTTACGGGCATAAAGCCGGGGATGCCGTGCTGAAGAAGGTCGCGGAGCTCATACGGTCGAACGTGGGGAGCAACGATATCGTCGCCCGTTACGGCGGGGAGGAATTCGCCCTGATCTTCGCGGAGCGAAGCTTCCAAGAAGCGTACGATACGGTCGAGCATATCCGCGCGTCCGTCGAATCCGAGCTGCACGAAGCGATCGGATGGCAAGCGGTGACGATCAGCATCGGTCTGAACGCTTACGCGACGGGCATGGACAAGGAAGCGCTGTTCGTGGGCGCCGACAACGCGCTGTACGAGGCGAAGCGTTCGGGCAAGAACCGCACCGCCATCGCGCCGGCTGGGATTACCTCGGTTTCGACGGTATGAATGACCAAAGAGGCTGTCCATAGGACAGCCTCTTCTTTAATCGCCCGCTAGCGGCACCACGTGCCGTTAAATCGCCGCTCTCCTGCCCCTTTGACCCGCTAGCGGCACCACGTGCCGCTAAACCGCCGCTACCCTGCATTTTCGCCCCGTTAGCGGCACCACTGGACCTCTGTCAAGAAAGTGGACACTCGCTAACGCATTTCAGCTAATGTTTTTGTAGTACATCTCCTCGAATCGATCAGGAGATACGTAACCCAAAGAACCATGAATTCTCTTGCGATTGTAAAAG
>NZ_JBHTGV010000026.1:0-14516 GCF_042675445.1 Cohnella sp. GCM10027633
TCTTTGACGAATGCTTTCACCTGATCTTTGTTAAAGCGCGCCACTTGTGTCATCCTCTCAAACCAACCTTTCTCTTAGTTTATTTCATATTGGTTTGAGAGTTTACACAAAAGATTTTACAGACTCTTGTTTTAATATGTATTTGGATAATTTCAGCTAACGTTATTGTATTCACGACGTCCCACCGACTTAAGGCACCGCCAGGTGCCGGCTGCGCTTGCGCAGTTAGTCGGTGCGGATGTGTCCGGCTGATCCAGCTTTCCTGCTAACTGAAATGCCTCACCGATTCCACTTCTAACTTCGTGCCGGACCGAGGGCGAATGCCCGATGCGTGAATATGGTGTTATAGGATGTCGGGGGCATCTTCGAATTTGCTTTCAAAACTGTATTTATTCTCTTTTTCATTATTACCTTTTTTGATTCCTCGTCCTGGAACTCTCCTGCCGACAGGCGGTTCTTTAAAAACTCGTCTTGATTCATTCAGCTGCCGCAGGCAGTTATTGAAAAACTCGTCTTAATCCTTTTAGTGGCCACCGGAAATTCTTGAGAACACTCGTTTTATTCCATCCCGTTGCCGCAGGCATTTCTTTAAAATGCTTTTTTTCTTTTTCCCTTTTCTTAATCTTTAGGCTGCCGCAGGCGGTTCATCACATCTTATTAAGTCGCTTTTTCTCGAGAGGTTCATCAATGCACGTAGCCAAGTAACCAATCATTCAATTTATGATTAATCTCAGGCTATTAGAGAAAATCAATTCATATGGGTTTTAATGCTTCTTTATGATATTAAGGTTTTATCTGCATTCCCCCGATTTCCTATAACGTTATTGTATTCACGACGTCCCACCGACTTAAGGCCACGAAGTGGCCGAGCGCGATGCGCTTAGTCGGTGCGGATGTGTCCGGCTGATCCCGCTTCCCTGAAACTGAAATGCCTCTCCGAATTCACTTCTAACTTCGTGCCGGACCGAGGGGCGACGGAGTCGTCCCGATGCGTGAATATGGTGTTATCTGCTGTTGCCCTCTTCCTCGATTCATCCAAGAAAGATTCGTTTACTTTTTGATTTAACTCTGTTTTTGAAGTCTTGATTCGTTTTGTCTATCAGGTACTTGAAGTCTCATCCCGAGGTTTCGGTCGATCCACAATGCACCATTGGTGCGGCGCTGGATCGGTCGATCGGTATGAGACTTTATCAAGTAACTGATGTTCTAGAATCAAGATCTTCATTAGAGTTAAGAATTCATAAACGAATCTTTCGTTCCCGACCCAAACGGTTATGAAATCAAGTGGACAAGCTCGTCGAACAATTCATCTTCATCACCGTCCTCGGCGAGAAAAGGGTTACTGACTAATATGAATTGTTCGACTTCTTCGTTGAGATCCCTTCGTGTCCACTTTGGTTTCATGTTTGGGGTCAGGGATGGATGCACTTCATTGATTTGGGCAATTGCAGATAACGTTATTGTGTTCACGACGTCCCACCGACTTAAGGCACCGTCAGGTGCCGGGCGCGATGCGCTTAGTCGGTGCGGATGTGTCCGGCTGCCCCAGCTTCCTCGAACACTGAAATTCCCCTCTGAATCCGCTTCTTACTCCGGCCGGACCGAGGGCGAATGCCCGATGCGTGAACATGGTGTTAACTGAAGTCTCCGACTTCCTGGTATACAATCAAAATCTGTCCTGGGTCTTCTACTGTCCTTGGTCTTCTTCTGTCCTTGTCTTCTTCTGTCTTTGGTCTTCTTCTGTCTTTGGTCTTAATGGAATTATAACCCAGTCTCAAGTTATCCGCACATTAATTCCGCATAAAAAGAAGCCGCGGCACCGAAGACGACTCAATTCTCGGACTTACACGCGACTAAATTGTTTGATATTTTATTGTTTATTTTTATGCACTTTCGCTCTCGGAGATTTCAGTTAACGTTATCTTATTCACGAACCCGAGAACCTTAAGCCCCAACGGGGCGGCCGCGACGCGGTTAGGTTCGCAGGGTTGTCCGGCTGAATATGCTTCCCCGTATACTGAAATGCCTCTTCGAAATTCATCGAGCTCCGGTCCGGACCGAGGGGCGGCGAAAGCCGACCCGTAGCGTGAATATTGTGTTATACGCCGTTGCCTACTTCCTCGAGTCATCCAAGAAAGATTCGTTGGTCTTGCTCTTAACTCGTGCCCTTGAAGTCCTTGATTCTTTGATCAGTACTTGAAGTCTCGTTCGAACAGATCGTTTAGTTCGGAGTACCATTGGTGCGAAGAACTAAAGGTTTGAATGAGACTTTACAAGTACCTAATCTGGTTTATTGAATCAAGGTCTTCATAAGAGTTAAGAGCTTTAACGAATCTTTCGGTCCCGACCCAAACGGTCTGAAACCTGCTACTCATACAATTCATATTACCACCTCAGTATCAGTTCGCTCGCGAAATGAAACTAACTAATATGAATTGTCTGAGTTCTTCTTCGAGATCCTCCCCTGTAAATGCAGGTTTCAGTTTGGGTCTGGGATGGATGATCTTACTTAGGCAATGGCGTATAACGTTCATGTATTCACGACGTCCTACCACCTTAAGCCCGAAGGGCGGCCGCGATGCGGTTAGGTGGTGGATGTGTCCGGCAGAATTTGCTTCCCGGTAATCTGAAATGCCTCTTCGAAATGCCTCTTACTTCTGTCCGGACCGAGGGTCGGCGAATGCCGGCCCGTAGCGTGAATATGGTGTTATCTGCTGTTGCCCTCTTCCTCGATTCATCCAAGAAAGATTCGTTTACTTTTTGATTTAACTCTGTTTTTGAAGTCTTGATTCGTCTTGTCTATCAGGTACTTGAAGTCTCATCCCGAAGTTTCGGTCGATCAACGATGCACCATTGGTGCGGCGCTGGATCGGTCGAACGGTTTGAGACTTTATCGAGTAACTGATGTTCTAGAATCAAGATCTTCATTAGAGTTAAGAATTCATAAACGAATCTTTCGTTCCCGACCCAAACGGTTATGAAATCAAGTGGACAAGCTCGTCGAACAATTCATCTTCATCGCCGTCCTCTGCGAGAAAAGGGTTACTGACTAATATGAATTGTTCGACTTCTTCTTTGAGATCCCTTCATGTCCACTTTGGTTTCATGTTTGGGGTTAGGGATGGATGCTCTTCATTGACTTGGGCAATTGCAGATAACGTTGTTGTATTCACGACGTCCCACCGACTTAAGGCACCGCCAGGTGCCGGCTGCGCTTGCGCAGTTAGTCGGTGCGGATGTGTCCGGTTGATTCCGCTTCCCCGCTGATGAAATGCCTCTTCGAATCCTCTTCTAACTTCATGCCGGACCGAGGGCGAATGCCCGATGCGTGAATATGGTGTTAGCTGAAGTCATGTTCTTCCTTGAAATACTTACTCGCTTATCATTATCTTTAATTTCTTTCCACCTGTAATTGAAAATCCATTCTTCTTATAGAACCCTAATGTTCTTTCAAACTCTGGTATAGGTGGCGTGCATACCTCAAGTCGTTTCCAATCTTTATCCTGACCATAACTTATTGCAAACTTTAATAGTTCTCCACCGACATTCATTGAGCGATAATCTTCAAGTACGTATAGCTCTTGTATGATTCCAAATCTACCGTCAGCGTACAGAGAAAAACTTTCACACATTGCAATAAAGCCTACTGTTTGACTACTAATTATCGCCACAAACACCGAGTATATTCCTTGTTCCATACTTTGATTAAATGCCCTTCTTGTATCAGTCAAACTAAATAGATTCTCATCACCTGTAGTCTTTATAATAATTTCATTGATTAGTCTCCTAAATAAATTATCAATGATCTCATAATCATCAAGAGTGCACTTTCTTATTTGAATCATCCCTGGCCACCGCTTTCAAAAAGGAATTTATCATTTAACATGATTTCAGCTAACGTTATTGTGTTCACGACGTCCCACCGACTTAAGGCAGCGAAGCTGCCGGGCGCGATGCGCTTAGTCGGTGCGGATGTGTCCGGCTGCATCTACTTCCCCGAACACTGAAACCCCTCTCCGAATCCACTTCTTACTCCGGTCCGGACCGAGGGCGAATGCCCGATGCGTGAACATGGTGTTAGCTGAAGTTCGTCGCTTCCTGAATTACTTAAAAAGTGTTCTTCATAGATTTATTCCAGCTTTATTTATGACTTTATTTACTTTCAGCCTTGATTAATATAAAAGCGTTTTATTTAATTCTTTAATCATTTTAAAGTTAACTAGCTTAACACCCTTTCGTTCCACACTCTGTACCTGAACTAATTGGTATCCATGATGTTCAAAAAAAGATCTTGCTGTGATACTTGCGTCTGTATTTAGTTCATTAATGCCCAGTCTACTTGCTTCAGTTTCAAGAACATTTACCAATGCTGAAGCGATCCCTTGCCTTTGAAAATCTTTGTGAACATATAGTCTATCCAGATGTCCTTTATGCGTCATATCAGAAAATCCAACAATTCTGCCGTCAATTAGGGCAACATATGTAATGTTATCATGTAAAGAATCTCTCCAAGACTCCAATCTAAACTCTTCATCATCTTTGGATGCCCATACATCAAGTTGCTCCTGTGTGTAATCTTTCTTATTCACATTATGAACTGTTTCATAGAACAATAAGACAATCTGACTTATATCCGAAACATGAAATTTTCTTATTTCCATTGAATTTGATCTACTCTCTTCATTTGAAGTTGACGAATTTCAGCTAACGTTGATGTATTCACGACGTCGATCCCCCTTAGATAGCTCCTATCTTAGGGGGATCGATGTGTCCGGCTGATTCTGCTTCCCCGTATACTGAAATGCCTCATCGAAATGCTTCGAGCTACTGCCGGACCGAGGGGCGATAACGTCGCCCCGATGCGTGAATATGGTGTTATCAGAAGGTCAGCACTTCTTCGAGTTGCTATCAACAGATATATTGCGGACACGCTTCTTCCTTGAATCACTGTATCTTTGACACACTTGATTCATCGATTGGACTTCACTTGTAGATTTGCTCTTTGTTGTCTTGCTTGATACTTCAAAATGCTTACATATATAGTCTATTGAATGTTGTCACGCTGGCTTCTGCGGATGCATACACATATAGATCTGCTGAATGTTGACAAGCTGACTTCTTTGATCTACCTATACATATGATTTGCTGAATGTTGTCACGCTGGCTTCATCGAACTACCTACACAATTATTTGCTGAATGTTGTCACGCTGGCTTCTTCGAAATGCCTACTCATATAGGTTTGCTGAATGTTGACACGCTGACTTCTTCGAAATACCTACTCATATAGGTTTGCTGAATGTTGACACACTGACTTCATCGAGCTACCTATACATATAATTTGCTGAATGTTGTCACGCTGGCTTCATCGAAATGCCTATTCATATAGGTTTGCTGAATGTTGACACGCTGACTTCATCGAGCTACCTATACAATGATTTGCTGAATGTTGTCACGCTGGCTTCATCGAAATGCCTACTCATATAGGTTTGCTGAATGTTGACACGCTGACTTCTTCGAAATAGCTACTCATATAGGTTTGCTGAATGTTGACACGCTGGCTTCACTGAGATGCCTACTATAACAAATATCCGCGGACACGCCCTGCACTTAATCAGCTCTTGCTGACTTTCTGATAACGTTATTGTATTCACGACGTCCCACCGACTTAAGGCACCGTCAGGTGCCGGGCGCGATGCGCTTAGTCGGTGCGGATGTGTCCGGCTGCTCCCGCTTCCCTGAAACTGAAATGCCTCACCGAATTCACTTCTAACATCGTGCCGGACCGAGGGGCGAATGCCCCGATGCGTGAATATAGTGTTAGATGATGGTCGAGCCTTCCTGAGAAACCTTCATATTCTGCTGTTCCTAATACCATTTCATTACTATTTCAAGTTGTTAAATTTACTTAACACTTCTCGCCTTGATATTAATTCATATGTCCTAATAAAAAACCACATAAACCCAACATAAAATCCAATATGCGGATATCGAAAAGATGCAGGTTTATTACCTTCAAAATAAAAGTGACCAATCCAAGAAAACAAGTAATGCAATACCGCAAGCCCAACAGTTACCCAGACGTTAACGAATAAAAAAATCCAACCTAAAAAAGCAAACAAAAACGCAAAGTAATGAAGAAATTGATTAAATTTGTTTTCATGTGCATGAAGATAATAAGATAGATCCCGTTTGATACGGTTCTTCAAATAGATCACTCATTTGGGTTTGACGTATTTGATCAGTAACTTTGTATGTACTAGCTCGACTTTCATCTAACGTTAATGTATTCACGACGCCCCCACCACCTTAAGTCCCGAAGGGACGGCCGCGATGCGGTTAGGTGGTGCGGGTGTGTCCGGCTGATTATGCTTCCCCGTATACTGAAATGCCTCTCTGAAATGCTTCGAGCTTCGGTCCGGACCGAGGGATGGCGAATGCCGTCCCGATGCGTGAATATGGTGTTATCTGCTGTTGCCCACTTCTTCGATTATCCAAGAAAGATTCGTTATATTTTTGATTTAACTCAGATCTTGAAGGCCTTGATTCTATTCTTATAATCAGTACTTGTTGTCTCAATCTGAACAAAACGTTTAGTTCGGCGTACCATTGGTGCGACGAACTAAGGTCAGAATGAGACTTTACAAGTATCTGATTTGCTTTGATCAGTACTTGTAGTCTCATTCGAACAGATCGTTTAGTTCGGAGCACCATTGGTGCGACGAACTAAGGGGCTGAATGAGACTTACAAGTCACTGATCTCCTATAGAATCAAGGTCTTCATCAGAGTAAAAATACAATAACGAATCTTTCGTTCCCGACCCATAACGTTTATGAAACGAAGGGGACTGTCGAACAATTCATCAGTGCTCCTCGCCGTACAGGCGAGATTCGCAGTATGACTATTATGAATTGTTCGACTTCTTCTACGAGATCCCTTCACTGTCCCCGTTCGTTTCATGTTATGGATCTGGGATGGATGAACTTCATTGCTCTGGGCAATTGCAGATAACGTTATTGTATTCACGACGTCCCACCAGCTTAAGCCCCAAAGGGGCGGCCGCGATGCGGTTAGGTGGTGCGGATGTGTCCGGCTGATTTCACTTCTCCGAACACTGAAATGCCTCATTGAAAATCATCGATCTTCTGTCCGGACCGAGGGGCGACGGAGTCGACCCGATGCGTGAATATGGTGTTATCTGCTGTTACTGCCATCCTCGATATACTTACAGAAATATGTACTTTCCATCTTCAATATATATTAACCTTTGACCTTCTTGGTTTTCAAAATCTTCGAGCAATTCTCGCTGCTCACTATACCGGTTACTGTGAGGTAAAATGATTTCATTTGTTAATCCAATTCCATCAAACTCTTTTAGTCCAAGATCATCCCATTCCGGATGCAAAAGCTTTGCGTGCCTTATTGTCTTTCCAAGTACTACAGCGCCTGAACTGTGTCCAATAATAAATCTGCCATCACAATTGAGTTCTCTAAGTATTATATCAGTCTTTGATTGTTTTATCTGACTCATCAGAAAATACGGATGACCCCCAAACAAACAAATGACTGGATATTCATTCAATACTCTCGAATCTTCTACTTCAATATCCAAAAATGATACTTTAGTAAATCCAGCCTCAGTGAGTAATCGTTCAGTTTCAGTCATATGGAAATCCCGATCAGCTTTGTTAATTGCAGTCGTAATAAAACAAATTTCTTTCTTAAAGTTATTGTCATCTATGTATTGAATGAATCCCTCAAGTACTTCAGAGTCGTAGAATCCCTTTGAAGTAAGCATTATCGACATCAATGAATTCTCCTTCTAACATAGGGTTGCAGTAATTGCAGATAACGTTATTGTATTCACGACGTCCCACCGACTTAAGGCTCCGCCAGGAGCCGGCTGCGCTTGCGCAGTTAGTCGGTGCGGATGTGTCCGGCTGCCCCAACTTCCCCGAAATTGAAAATCCTCACCGAATCCTCTTCTAACTTCTGCCGGACCAAGGGCGAATGCCCGATGCGTGAATATGGTGTTATGTGATGCACCCGTCATCTATGAGTTACTTACAAAAGTTCGTAATTTGTATATCATCATTAAATCTTACCCCAACTCCAATATATTTAAATTGATTTCCTCGTTCTACAATCTTCATTGGATTTATTTGGGCGAAACTAAAAACTTTGTTTGGTCGTACATGATCTTGAGAAATCAGTACAGTAACATCATCCTCAATTGCAACTGAACCGACTATCCCTTTCAATTCTTCTAGTAATAAAGATAAGAAATCTAAAAAGTAATGATAATCTTCATCTCTTATCCCTTGCTGCTCCCATTCAGGAGCATCAAATTCGCTACCGAAGAACCAAAAATCTATTAAAACTGTCTTCTCAGCAATTCGTTCAATATGTAATATTGATTTTCTCGTACCCTGTACATTTACAATCAAATTCAAATCAAGTGTATGTATCTTGCGAGTATTTTCGTCTTGATCATCATAGATATATCCAACTTCAAAATTAGTTGTTTTATATTCAATATTCTCATCATAAATAGTTACGCAATTTACACTGGTGATCATTTGGATTAGTTTTTTGATATTGATTTCTTCAATTATGAGACTGACATCAAGGAATGGTCCACCTTGCAACCACGACATATTAGTTCCTCTCTTTCGGGTGTTTCACATAACGTTGTTGTATTCACGACGTCCCACCACCTTAAGGCTCGAAGAGCCGGCCGCGATGCGGTTAGGTGGTGCGGATGTGTCCGGCTGCTCCCGCTTCCCTAAAACTGAAATGCCTCTCCGAATCCACTTCTGACTTCGTGCCGGACCGAGGGCGAATGCCCGATGCGTGAATATGGTGTTATATGAAGGTCAGCTCTTCCTCGATTTACATTCACTTATGCGGACACGCTGATCTTGATTTTTTATGCTTTATATATGATCTATTACATCTATTATTTGGCCTATTATAGCCACGATGGATATCACGACAAACAAAATAATTAGCCATTTCGTTATAAGTCTAATCGATTTCGGAATTTGTCTTAATTGCTTAGGAGCTTGAAACCCATTTACAGCGTCATAATGCTTTAACACATCATTGAATCCTTCTCTTGTATGTAGCTCATCTCTCGGTTCTTCTGGTTGGGTAGTATGAATGGTTTGGTCTATATATGGATTATATTTATTGTCCATTTCATCCCCCCAGGTTTGCTGAATGTTGTCACGCTGACTTCCTCGAGTAGCTTCCAAGATAGGTTTTCTAATGTTGTCACGATAATATCCTCGTGTTGCCTTAAAGATAGGTTGGCTAAATGTTGTCACGCTGACTTCATTGAGCAGCTATCAAAATCTGTTTTTACTTGCACATGGAGTTCCTTGTGTTGCCTATTAAATAGGTTTGTTAAAATCCTACTGCTAAGCAACTCACCATGGTCTCAATATTAATTACCGCGGACACGCATGCACATCTTGAATTTGAAGAAACTACTCCTGATCTTAATAAGCTCTTGCTGACTTTCATATAACGTTATTGTATTCACGACGTCCTACCACCTTAAGCCCGGAGGGCGGCCGCGATGCGGTTAGGTGGTGGGATGTGTCCGGCTGATTATTCTTCCCCGAAACTGATATGCCTCATCGATCAACTTCTAACTTCGTGCCGGACCGAGGGGCGACAACGTCGTCCCGATGCGTGAATATGGTGTTAGCTGAAGTCAATGTCTTCTTGATTCACATTCATATCTCACCTGGATTCATTTTTGAACTAAAAAACCAATGACTACTGCTAATCCCATTAACCCCATTAACAATAAAAATAGTTTGAAAATAATTCCCATTTGTTCATTATTAATTGCTGCTCTATGTTCTTCACTTAAGTGAAAATTCTCCTGAATCCAGTTTTTATTATATTTTGAATTTGCTTTACTATAAGACCACTCCCATGCAATTTCTCTTTTAAGAGCAACAACCTCACCGATATCCGAATAATTCCAGTTATCAAAATAACCAACAAATAGTATTAAGATATCTTTAAACCTCGAAAAATCATCTAAAAGGAACAGTTGGTATCGGTCTAGATTATTGTATCTCTTCAGACTCTTTTCAATTTGACCAATCTGCTTGTCTTCGTAAATGATAAGTAAATGGACGAGACTCTTTTTAGTGACCTCATATATTTTTATGTTTTCATTCTTAAGATGGACTTCATAATAACTTAGTATAAATTCCTTTCTAATATGCTGAACGGCTCCAATGATGGTATCAGTTCCATCTTTAACAATACATGCTTCAGTTACTTGCTCACTCCAAAGCCATTTAAGTGGAATGGAATTCTTAATTTCATTTAGTAGTTGGAAATGCGTACTATACAAATGTTCGCCATTTGAAGTCATTGTTGTAGAAGAGTACTTAGAGAATAAGGGCATTTGGACTTTGGCAGTTAATAATTCATTTTCTTCAACTTCAATGACTTTACTTAAATTTGAACTTATTTGATTTAAGTTTATAATCATGGTTTCTACCTCATTGTTTTGATCTCTGAATTACATTGATTTCAGCTAACGTTGTTGTATTCACGACGTCCCACCACCTTAAGCCACGAAGTGGCGGCCGCGATGCGGTTAGGTGGTGCGGATGTGTCCGGCTGGTTACGCTTCCTCGAGACTGAAATGCCCCTTCGATCAACCTCTAACTTCTTGCCGGACCGAGGGGCGACAGAGTCGTCCCGATGCGTGAATATGGTGTTATAGGATGTCAGCGCCTTCATCGAGCTACTTTCAGTTAATTTATTTCTCCTTGAATTATTTCAATTTTATTACTTGTTGGTTAATCCAAGCATTTTTGACTCGTAGAAAAAACCCATATTCTTTAGTTCATTAATTAAATATTCATTTAGCTCACCAATACTAGCAAGTACTCCTAGTTCTTGAAGATCAACTATACAAGCTAGTTTGTTTTCTATACTTGCATTTTTAAGGTAATTCTTTACGTCATCATAGATATATTCGTAATCTTTATTAGAATCGATAATTAAATTGGGACCTAAATTGTCTGATGATATTCTTGTTATTCCTATTCCATTCAAAGTAGAGACAACAATACGCTTTGATCTAATTTCAATTAAATTTTCTCTGTAATTATCTAGTATTAAAGGCCATATATCTATTTGGTCGTTGAGCAATTTACTGAAATATGAAAAATCCGGGTTTGAATCACTTGATTTATCTTCCTCAATATTTTGTTCATATATATAGGAAATCCAATCACGATTAGCAAGTAGCAGCCCCAGAAATTCTTTCAAGTTAATTGCAATTAAAGTCACATGAAATTCTCCTGCAGGCATTGCTTCTACATGAACAATGCTTGCATTCTCCAGATCTATAACCGTCCCGAAATCAGTAAGAAAACCAAAGTGTTCACCTGCAAATGCTGTTAATGCAAATGGAATTACATCAAGGGGATGATTATTGTAAGCAAAATCAGCATCTTGATTTAGAAGATCAAAATCAAAATCTAAACTAATTAGGTTCTCAATATTCGTATTTCTTTCTGCAAACAAATGAGAATCTATCTCCTTCAACTTCTTCAATGTTAATGGAACAGGATACTTTGTATCCCCTCTACCAAACATAAGATCTTCTCCTTCTCATTAATATCATTGCGCTGATTTCCTATAACGTTATTGTATTCACGACGCCCACCACCTTAAGTCCCGAAGGGACGGCCGCGATGCGGTTAGGTGGTGCGGTGTGTCCGGCTGAATTTACTTCCCCGTATACTGAAATGCCTCATCGAATCTACATCGGACTTCTGCCGGACCGAGGGGCGACGGAGTCGTCCCGATGCGTGAATATGGTGTTATACGACGTTGCCCTCTTCCTCGACTCATCCAAGAATGATTCGTTATATTTTCTGATTTAACTCTGTTTTTGAAGCCTTGATTCTAATATTAATCAGTACTTGTTGTCTCGTTCTGAACAGAACGTCTTGTTCGGAGTACCATTGGTGCGACGAACTAAAGTCAGAATGAGACTTGCAAGTATCTGATTGATTTTGATCAGTGCTTGTAATCTCATTCGAATAGATCGTTTAGTTCGGAGCACCATTGGTGCGACGTACTAAGATCTGAATGAGACCTTACAAGTCACTGATCAGTTATAGAATCAAGGTCTTCTTTAGAGTTAAGAGCTCATGACGAATCTTTCGTTCCCAACCCAAACGATCTGAAACCTGGTTGTCGAACAATTCATATGATTCGTAGTGACTGACGTATCGTCTAGATTGGTTAAACTAATATGAATTATTCGACTTCTTCTTCGAGACACCTCTCTGAACACCAGGTTTCAGGTTTGGGTCTGGGATGGATGTTCTTACTTAGGCAATGTCGTATAACGTTCTTGTATTCACGACGTCCTACCACCTTAAGCCCGAAGGGCGGCCGCGATGCGGTTAGGTGGTGGGATGTGTCCGGTTGAATCCGCTTCCTTGTATTCTGAAATGCCTCATCGATTCACATCAGACTTCGGCCGGACCGAGGGGTGACGGAGTCGACCCGATGCGTGAATATGGTGTTATACGACGATACTGCCTTCTTCGAAACCGCTGAACAAATATGTTCTTACTTCATTCAAATCTTTACAGATATTAATATTAGAGGGTATTCCCTCTGGGATAGATTTATTTAAACGATTTAGCCAAATTACGCCTATGCCTAGACTTTGTGCTCCTCCAACATCACTGAAAATTGAATCTCCAATATGTATAACTTCGTTTGCATTTAATTGACTTCTCTTAAGTGCTTCATTAAACAATTCAGGTCTAGGTTTATATGACTTAACTTCTTCACTTGTAAGGATATCTGTAATCTTAATATTATGGAATTCAATTGCTTTCAGAATATCAGCTGTATCAATATTAGATAGTATGAATACGGGAATTCCTTCGAGTGCCTTAAGAAATGGAATTGTGTCAGGATATAGTTTAGGCTTAATCCAATAATCAAATTGAATTTTAATTAGATCTTCTGCCAGACAATTAGATTTAAATGTCTCAATTGTCTTGGACAGAGAGTTAATTCCAATACTTCTTTGCGATTGAAAAGAATCTCCATAACTGTTCCTTAAAATACTTGAAAACTCTTTCCACCAAAAGCTTCCGATTTCTCTTGAGGTACATTCAACATCAGTATTAGCTCTTATCTGATCGTAAATGATAGGTAGGATATCATCATCTTCATGGACTAAAGTTCCGTAGAAATCAAGAAAAACTGCCTTATATTTCAAAGTAATCAGCTCCTTCATGCTCTTGCGGTATTGTCGTATAACGTTATTGTATTCACGACGTCCCACCACCTTAAGCCCGAAGGGCGGCCGCGATGCGGTTAGGTGGTGGGATGTGTCCGGCTGAATATGCTTCTACGTATACTGAAATACCTCACCGAAAAACTTCGAGCTACTTCCGGACCGAGGGGCGACGGAGTCGACCCGATGCGTGAATATGGTGTTAGATGATGTCCACGCCTTCGAAGCATTACTCTCAAGATTAACTCTTTTTATTGCTTCTCATTAGTTTAGATATTTCTCTGGCATTCTCTGATTTTGATTGTTCGAGTTTCTCTATGACTCTCTGCTGTCTATCTTCAGAATGGTTTTGACTTAGTTTCCACTTTCCTTCTAACTTTTCAATCTTCATCTTGAATGTAACAATCCCTTTAGATAGCCCTTCAACAAACAATCTATTTGAGTCATTCAACTTGTAAGTACTATTTGGTTCTTCATATTTCTGTACTAGTTTTTCTAGTGAACTAATAATTTCATCTTGGTCATTTATTATTTCTATTTGTCCGTATATATGAACAGCTACGTAATTCCAAGTTGGTACACTTTGATTCGTCTCATACCAAGATGATGAAATGTATGTATGTGGACCAGAGAATACCACCATTACCTCTTGCCCTTCTATGTCTTTCCACTGTTCATTTGGTCTAGCAAAATGGCTATATAAGTATCCTTCTTCTGTGTCTAAGTAAAAAGGCAAATGAGATGCATAAGGACTATTATTGTGATTTGAGAATAGAATGCCAAATGCATTGTTATTGATAAAGTCAAAGATCTGTTCGTGATCTTCGACTAAAAAATGTTTTGGTATATACATGCTGTTGATCCCTTCATCTTTAAATGATTTAGCGTGGATTTCATCTAACGTTATGTATTCACGACGTCCCACCGACTTAAGGCTCCGCCAGGAGCCGGCTGCGCTTGCGCAGTTAGTCGGTGCGGATGTGTCCGGCTGGTTATGCTTCCTCGAGATTGAAATGCCTCTTCGATCAACCTCTAACTTCTTGCCGGACCGAGGGGCGACAGAGTCGTCCCGATGCGTGAATATGGGGGTCTGTCAATAATTTTGTGTAAACTCTCTTATGGGAACCTCCCCCGAGGGGGAGAACGAAGCTCTTACGGCAGATATTGGCCAATTCGTTCTGGATAAAATACGGATAACTGGAGGAGAATTT
>NZ_JBHTGV010000027.1:0-10873 GCF_042675445.1 Cohnella sp. GCM10027633
ACTAATAATAATAGTTGTAAAGATAGGTTCACGCGGTGACATATATAAGACTTAACGGCACTTGATCTTCAAGTGTCTTTTTATTGAATTGCACCGGTTTCAGATAACGTTATTGTATTCACGACGTCCCACCACCTTAAGCCACGAAGTGGCGGCCGCGATGCGGTTAGGTGGTGCGGATGTGTCCGGCTGATTCCGCTTCCCCGTATACTGAAATGCCTCATCGAATCCACATCAGACTTCGGCCGGACCGAGGGGCGACAACGTCGTCCCGATGCGTGAATATGGTGTTATCAGAAGGTCAGCACTTCCTCGAGCTACTACCAACTGATATATTGCGGACACGCTTCTTCCTCGAATCACTGTACTAGCTTCATCGATTGACCTTCACCTATAGGTTTGCTCAATGTTGTCTCGCTGACTTCTTAGAGATGCTCGAACAAATGGTTTGCTGAATGTTGTCACGCTGACTTCATCGAGATACCTACTCATATAGCTTGCTTAATGTAATCACGCTGGCTTCCTCGAAATGACTAATCTAGGTTTGCTGAGTGTTGTCATGCTGACTTCTCCGAGGTGCCTACTCATATAGGTTTGCTGAATGTTGACACACTAGCTTCTCCGAGATACCTACACGTATAGCTCTGTTGAGTGTTATCACGCTGGCCTCTCCGAGGTGCCTACTCATATATAGGTCTGCTGAATGTTGACACGCTGGCTTCCTCGAAATACCTACTCATATAGGTTTGCTGAATGTTGTCACGCTGGCTTCTTCGAAAAGCTTACTCATGCAGGTTTACGTTTACACGCTGACTTCATTAATGCTTACTATATCCAATATCCGCGGACACGCCATGACTTTATCTGCTCTTGCTGACTTTCTGATAACGTTATTGTATTCACGACGTCCTACCACCTTAAGCCCCAACGGGGCGGCCGCGATGCGGTTAGGTGGTGGGATGTGTCCGGCTGATTCCACTTCCCCGAAACTGAAATGCCTCTTCGAGTCCACTCCTAACTTCGTGCCGGACCGAGGGCGCATGCCCGATGCGTGAATATGGTGTTAGGTGAAGTATGTCTCTTCTATGAGATTCTATCGTATGGTTTCTCTTATTCATCCAAAGTCATATATAGTTTTAGCAAAACAAGATTCAGCTTACTAAATTGATTTAATAGCTCTTCTCTATTATTTGCATAATTACTCTGAACGTAAAAACGTGAGCAAGTATAGAATAATACACCTACCACTTCTTTATTGACTATTTCTTTGTCGTTAATTTGCTTTTTGTATTGAATAAGTCGATCGTAAAGTTGGTTGATTAATTCAAAATTTAATAATGCATTCCCGCTTCCAGCCTTATTGCCTCTTAGTTCAAGAACTAATTGCTTACATTTCTCTAATATGTCTTCTTCAATTTCTGTTCTATTTGATTTCATATTTTTAGTTCTATCCTTTCAATATGTTCTAGACATATTTCACCTAACGTTATTGTATTCACGACGTCCTAACACCTTAAGCCCGAAGGGCGGCCGCGATGCGGTTAGGTGGTGGGATGTGTCCGGCTGATTCCGCTTCACCGCTACTGAAAATACCTCTCCGAATCACCTCTAACTTCTGCCGGACCGAGGGCGAATGCCCGATGCGTGAATATGGTGTTAGGTGAAGTACATGCCCCCTCGAATTACAATCACTTTACTTTAATTTCTCTTCTGAGATCAGTTATATACTTGTACACATTATTGATTGGGCTTAGGTTTAAATGATTTACTAATTTCTTTGATATAAATTCAATTTCCGAATTTCTTTCAATTATCTGTTTCTCATAATTGTTCGTTATATCTTTTATCATGTCTTCCTCACTCAAATACCAATCAAATCTTTCCAATATGTAGAGCTCTTTAATCGTGAGATAGATAGCAAATAAATCTCTAATGTTTTTAGCCACTACTTTTACTGGCATTTGAAACATCATTGGCTGGATGAGTAAGATCGGAGCTTCATCCAAAGCCACTGCTTCGTCAATTGTATAAAAAGCGAAATGATCTCCATCAGAACCAGTGTGTGCAAACACTCTTGAGTCGTCTGGAGTACAATCATACTTAAAGCCATCTTCACGACGTAAAATTATACCTAAATAATATTCTAAAGATGAATTATTGACCTTTAACTCTTCATCTAACTCTAGTAATTTATCAAGTGTTTCTGAAACTAGGTAGTTTGAAGTCATTTTTCAAATCTCCTAAGATCTTTTGTTTAATCAGATTTTGCATGTATTTCACCTAACGTTATTATATTCACGACGTCCTACCACCTTAAGCCCGAAGGGCGGCCGCGATGCGGTTAGGTGGTGGGATGTGTCCGGCTGCTTGTACTTCCATGAAACTGAAATGCCTCTTCGATCAGCCTCTCACTTCGTGCCGGACCGAGGGCGAATGCCCGATGCGTGAATATGGTGTTATATGCTGTCGGGGCCTTCTAAGAGTTACCTTCATTGAGTTGTTTATTATTCTTATCTCTCTTAACAAGTATTATTACTAAGATAATACACAGAATAATAATGTTGATTTGAAAGATAGTTCGAATAATATTCTCAAGATTACTAAAGAACAATCCAATAAAAAATACAATCTGCGTCAGAAAAATAATCAATATTCTTTGACGAACCATCCAACTTGATAATCGGATCCACATTAATACGGTTATTAATATATAAGCTATATAGTAATTCATTAAATATTCCTTCTCTCATTTACTTCAATGGTTTCTTCAAATCTAAAGTGCTCTCTTAATGCAAACACAACTTGTTCTACCATTTGCCACCGGCGATTCTTGTAAACACTCCATGTCCTAATCTGTTGCTGTTGATGGATCTTGAAGCTTTTTAAGTACCTTTGCATTGAGTAGAACTTAAACCAGCACTTGCCCCGATTGCATATAACGTTATTGTATTCACGACGTCCCACCGACTTAAGGCACCACCAGGTGCCGGCTGCGCTTGCGCAGTTAGTCGGTGCGGATGTGTCCGGCTGATCCCGCTTCCTCGAAAACTGAAATGCCTCTCTGTATCCACTTCTAACTTCGTGCCGGACCGAGGGCGAATGCCCGATGCGTGAATATGGTGTTATACGACGTTCTCCACCTCAGAGCTCAACTCTCAGATGGTTTAGTTAATTCCTTGAGCTTTATATCATTTATATATTTATCATTCTGTGCATTCCTGAATCCCGTAAGTAATTCTTTTGCAATTTTAAGAGCTTCAAACATTGAGTTATTATCAGATTCGCCAGTCGAATGAGCTGCTATGTTTCTATTTTGCCTTAAAATGTTAAACTTAATAATTGAGTCGGGTTGAATGTAACCAGCCGCCTGTAGTTCTACTAACAAGTTCATAAACAACGGATTTCTAAGTAAAGGCAAATAAGGATCAGTATTTAAATGATCATGTATTAGCTGAACAAACTCTTTTTCAAATGTTTGATATGCTTGAATCACCGCAGATTCAGGTGAAATTTTAAATAATTTATCAAATAGTAAGAACCCATCTTCGATTAGCCCTAAAAACTGCATATCTTCAAGAGATAAATGAGGTTCTAATGCTTCAGAGAGCTTTACGTCATATTGCTCTTCCAAAAAGGTTTTAAAGAATTTAATAACGACTTCGAGATAGTAATATACTGTTTCAGCATTAGGATAGCCAAATCTATGTTGAATTGTATTTCTATCATCAATTAATAATTCAATTATTGGTCTTTCCTTTATAATCACCCCTACATTATTTAGTTCATCAAATGCAGTCCAAACTGAAACAGTTTCAGTTGAACGTCCCTTATAAATGCTTATTCCTTTATCAATTAATAGATCTTTGAGGATTAGCTCAATTGAATTCGCTAAGTGCAATATTACGAACTTATATTTCTTTGGGTTTCCTTTCGTATACAATTCTGTAGCATGTGCAACCAATTCTAAAGAACTCACAAATAATGGGGATTTATCGCTCATTTTTTTGCTCCTTTATGGTATTGGAGAATGTCGTATAACGTTATTGTATTCACGACGTCCTACCACCTTAAGCCCGAAGGGCGGCCGCGATGCGGTTAGGTGGTGGGATGTGTCCGGCTGATTAGCTCCCCCGATACTGAAAATGCCTCACCGAATCTACTTCTAACTCCTGCCGGACCGAGGGCGAATGCCCGATGCGTGAATATGGTGTTAGATGAAGTCTTCGACCCTCAGTCAATCCTACAAATACTGCTTTATCACTTCTTCATCCCATACCTGAACTTCTATATATCTCTCAGGCCCTTGATCTCCTTTTACATTCCAGTCTTGCGGGAACCCAAATCGTTTAATGACTTCTAAGATTTCATTCTTTGTGTAGACTTGTTTTCGATACGGTTTGCTATCTTCATATCTCATTGTGGGGAATAGATCTCCATACGTAAAACTAATTGATTCTTCTAAAAACTCTCCCCAAGGTATAACGACTACTCCAGGATTCCTATACCATGATGCTATCCATTCACATGCTTCTACCGTCAAGTAATGAGGAAATATGTTTTGTGGTTTGCCTCCCTTTGCGATGAATTGCGCGCGAGCTTTAGATTCCAATTCTCTTCTAATGTACATATAGTCTTTCGAGCGTTGGCTTGCAAACGTGTCTCCATCTATTTTGATCTTATTTGAGATCTCTTCTGCAACTTCACTTGTCAGCTTGGATAAGTTCTTAAACGGTCCTTTGTCTCTGTCAAAATAATGATATAAATTGAAGGACATAGATGCATGTTCCTTTATTGTTTTAGATTTTACTAGCATTCGAAGATTTCATCTAACGTTCATGTATTCACGACGTCCTACCACCTTAAGCCCAAAGGGCGGCCGTGATGCGGTTAGGTGGTGGGATGTGTCCGGCTGATTATGCTTCCCCGTATACTGAAATACCTCTCCGAAATGCTTCGAGCTTCGGTCCGGACCGAGGGATGGCGAATGCCGTCCCGATGCGTGAATATGGTGTTAGCTGAAGTTGCCTCATCTTTGAACTACAATACAAATCAGTCCTTCACGCTTCTTACTCATACATTGGATTTGTAAATAATCCATTTATTTCTATTACTTCAGCTTCTGCTACTCTTCTTGAACCTTCCATGAAATATCCTTTCATTCCGAGTTTAATTGTCTTTACATCTCGTTCTCTTCTTGCAGTTGCAATTAAAACCCACATTCTAGCTGTACCACAAATCGGAACAGAAACTGCATCATTTAATATTATTTGATTTTCTTTATCCTCAAATTCAGGATGAATTACTCTTAAAGATAACGGTCTATTAACAAAATCCTCTTCAAAGGCAAAATCCGCCCTGTAACCTTGATGAGGAATGTATTTCCTTCCGCCCTCAGCAACACTATAAAATCTATATCTCACAGTAAAATCATGTGGATGTTTTCTAATTACTTCATATGGGATCCACATACTGATCTCTCCGTTCTTATAGTACTTAGGCAATTTCAGCTAACGTTCATGTATTCACGACGTCCCACCACCTTAAGGCTCGAAGAGCCGGCCGCGATGCGGTTAGGTGGTGCGGATGTGTCCGGCTACCCCAGCTTCTCCGAAACTGAAATCCCTCTCTGAATCCACTTCAAACTTCGTGCCGGACCGAGGGCGAATGCCCGATGCGTGAATATGGTGTTATGCGTAGTTACTGTCTTCTTGATCAACTTTCAAACAATATGTATTCCTCTATATATTAATTCTTTTTCTTCATTTATTTCGTGATCGTAATTGACGAGTTGAATTGTACTATTATGAGGATATTCAAATACAAGATCACTTTTTGTTTTCTTTTTGATCTCTAAGAATGTCATTCCATTTTTGATTTCTGATCGTAATACTTCAAGATCGAATATTTGATTATTAGAATTGAATCCTATATTAATTACTGTTGTAATCGGAGGAATTTTAAAGTTCTCAAATTTGAATTTAAGCTTCTCATCTTTAATAAACTTATCTTCAATTATCATTAATTCTTCATCACATACTTTGCTACACAAAGAATGAGCACAAGTATCCCAACTTATAGATGGTTTTAGACTAGAAGTAAATCCTTTCTTTAATACAACCATTGGATCAGGAAACTCTTCACCGATTGAATTATTACCAAGAATCCCACCTCTGTGGGATTCGTCATAATATCTTTTCATAATCTTTATTACTTGAAAAAAGCCTTTATTATAGGCTGTAACCCAATCTCCAACTTGCATTGGTTGTCATCCTTTTCTTTAAAAATGAAATTACAGTAATTACGCATAACGTTCTTGTATTCACGACGTCCCACCACCTTAAGCCCGAAGGGCGGCCGCGATGCGGTTAGGTGGTGCGGATGTGTCCAGCCGACTTCGCTTCCCTGAACACTGAAATACCTCATCGAATCCACTTCTGACTCCTGACGGACCGAGGGGCGACAACGTCGACCCGAAGCGTGAATATGGTGTTATCAGAAGTCAATGTCATCCTGAGTCCACTCACAATTGTTCTTTAAATGTATATTCAATAGCTTCAAGCAGCGCTTTTCTATCTTCATTAAAGAAAAATAGCCGGTAATCATCAAATTCAATTTCATTACAATAAAAATCAAAGCTACCAGCTTCCTTATTGTATCTCCTTGATTGACTAGCTTGATGTCTAATTTTCTGTCTTCTAAGATTATTTGAGATCTCTAATTTTGAGTTTCCAATTTCTATTTCATAATCAATATGAAACACACTTGTTTTGTATGGAGCAAACTCATTTGAGATATTAAAGTGTTTTTTGATTTGGTTTTTATTTGAAAAATAGAATAGATTTAATGCATATTCTCCCTCTGGACCAATTTCTATTCGTTCATTGTTCTCAATGATAAATAGCTTGTCAGAATAAGATATAAAAAATCCCTCCCCCATATAATAGAGAGGTCTGTCATCAATTTTCATTACGGGAGTAATAATCTCTTGAAAGACTTCATTCATGGGTTTGAATTTATATATTTCTTTATACTGTCCCCACATATGCTCACCTACACAGATTGATTTGCATTGATTTCTGATAACGTTATTGTATTCACGACGTCCCATCTACTTAAGGCCACAAAGTGGCCGGGCGCGATGCGCTTAGTCGGTGCGGATGTGTCCGGCTGAATTCGCTTCCTTGCTACTGAAATGCTTCTCCGAATCCACTTCTAACTTCTGCCGGACCGAGGGCGAATGCCCGATGCGTGAATATGGTGTTATGCGAAGTACCTTGCTCTCATCTATTTGTTATTATATCTTTCAAATTGAATCTCTAAATCATCATTCTTTATGATCATTTTGTCTTTATTAATCTCTAGTCTAAAAACGATATTATCTATGATAATTTCATTCTTTGATTTCATTTCATATTTCACTTCAATTCCCGAGTGATCGATCTCTTCCTTACCGCTTCGAGATATTTGGGTGTAGTTTGATAGTTTTATTTTTTCATTTTTTGATTCCCAGTAATTATATTCCAGCACTCTATATTTTGTATGTTTTCCATCTGAATTTCCTGATATCTTTTGTGATTCTTGATTTGCTATCCATGTCCCTTCAAATGACTTATTAATATCACCTGAACAACTCTGTAATATCAACATTATAATTACAAAAAGGCATATCGATATAGATCTAATCACTTTTCATATTCCTTTCTGCATTGGGGTATTTCGCATAACGTTATTGTATTCACGACGTCCCACCGACTTAAGGTTCCGAAGGAACCGGCTGCGCTTGCGCAGTTAGTCGGTGCGGATGTGTCCGGCTGATTCTGCTTCCCCGATACTGAAATGCCTCACCGAATTCACTTCTAACTTCGTGCCGGACCGAGGGCGAATGCCCGATGCGTGAATATGGTGTTATAGGATGTCAGCGCCTTCCTCGAGTTACTTAGACATATATTTGTTAACTATCTTATTCAGATTAATGATATGTTCTTCTACTGCCTTCCAGCTTGTTGCACGATATATATATTCGTTATCGATCTGATCATTATACGGTTGATTAAATAAAATTACCGGTGTTCCCACTTGTGAAAACTCCATTGCATAATGTGGTGCATCATCCACTAATACATCAGCCTCGATGTTTCTAAACTCACTATACTTACTCTCTGTAAAAACTAAATCGTGATATTTAGCACCATAATATTCGAGCCACTTAACTGTGACGTCTCGGTAATGTGAGGGACGTGCAGTCATTATTGTTATATGATGTTGCATAAATAATTGATTTAGTGTTTCTATTGACATCAAATATGGGACTGACTCCCAATGAATATTATAGCCATGTTCGTAATAAATTCTATCACGTTCTTCCTTATTCCAGTTGTATAAACGATATATGTAAAATTCAATTACATCTTCTTTTGTGAAGTTTAGCCCTGAAGCTAGATTATAGTATTTTAGGTGGGGCGTAGTGGCATCAAGTAATGTATTATCTAAATCCACGACTATCTTAATGTTCTTCACTCTCTTCTATGGTTTTGTAAGTTTTTAGCTTTTTATTATTGCGCTGATTTCCTATAACGTTATTGTATTCACGACGTCCCACCGACTTAAGGCCACGAAGTGGCCGGGCGCGATGCGCTTAGTCGGTGCGGATGTGTCCGGCTGATCCCGCTTCCCTGAAACTGAAATGCCTCTCCGAATTCACTTCTAACTTCGTGCCGGACCGAGGGGCGACGGAGTCGTCCCGATGCGTGAATATGGTGTTATCTGCTGTTGCCCTCTTCCTCGATTCATCCAAGAAAGATTCGTTTACTTTTTGATTTAACTCTGTTTTTGAAGTCTTGATTCGTTTTGTCTATCAGGTACTTGAAGTCTCATCCCGAGGTTTCGGTCGATCCACAATGCACCATTGGTGCGGCGCTGGATCGGTCGATCGGTGTGAGACTTTATCAAGTAACTGATGTTCTAGAATCAAGATCTTCATTAGAGTTAAGAATTCATAAACGAATCTTTCGTTCCCGACCCAAACGGTTATGAAATCAAGTGGACAAGCTCGTCGAACAATTCATCTTCATCGCCGTCCTCGGCGAGAAAAGGGTTACTGACTAATATGAATTGTTCGACTTCTTCGTTGAGATCCCTTCGTGTCCACTTTGGTTTCATGTTTGGGGTCAGGGATGGATGATCTTCATTGACTTGGGCAATTGCAGATAACGTTATTGTATTCACGACGTCCTACCGACTTAAGGCGACGAAGTCGCCGGGCGCGATGCGCTTAGTCGGTGCGGATGTGTCCGGCTGTTCCCGCTTCACTGTATACTGAAATGCCTCTTCGAAATGCATCGAGCTCCGGTCCGGACCGAGGGTCGGCGAATGCCGGCCCGTAGCGTGAATATGGTGTTATCTGCTGTTGCCCTCTTCCTCGATTCATCCAAGAAAGATTCGTTTACTTTATGATTTAACTCTGTTTTTGAAGTCTTGATTCGTTTTGTCTATCAGGTACTTGAAGTCTCATCCCGAAGTTTCGGTCGATCCACGATGCACCATTGGGGCGGCGCTGGATCGGTCGATCGGTGTGAGACTGTATCAAGTAACTGATGTTCTAGAATCAAGATCTTCATTAGAGTTAAGAATTCATAAACGAATCTTTCGTTCCCGACCCAAACGGTTATGAAATCAAGTGGACAAGCTCGTCGAACAATTCATCTTCATCGCCGTCCTCGGCGAGAAAAGGGTTACTGACTAATATGAATTGTTCGACTTCTTCGTCGAGATCCCTTCGTGTCCACTTTGGTTTCATGTTTGGGGTCAGGGATGGATGATCTTCATTGACTTGGGCAATTGCAGATAACGTTATTGTATTCACGACGTCCTACCACCTTAAGCCCAAAGGGCGGCCGCGATGCGGTTAGGTGGTGGGATGTGTACGGCTGATTCCGCTTCCCTGATACTGAGATACCTCTCCGAGCTTACTTCTAACTCCTTGCCGGACCGAGGGCGAATGCCCGATGCGTGAATATGGTGTTAGATGATGGTCAGCTCTTCCCCGTACTTAACTTCATGCTTGAAATAATGCGGACACGCTTGCTTCATCGATCTACTTTCAAAACTGGTTTGCTGAATATTGCTAAGCTGGCTTCATTGATTTACTTTCAAAACAAGTTTGCTGAATATTGTCGCGCTGGCTTCATTGATTTACTTTCAAAACAGGTTTGCTGAATATTGTCGCGCTGGCTTCATTGATCTACTTTCAAAACTAGTTTGCTGAATGTTGTCACGCTAATCGGTTTTCTATAAGTCTCTTTAAATATTCTGCTATTTCGTTTCTTTCCTTACTATCATCCACTGCGTAGCTGATGAAACCATAATCTTCATCCAAAACGAGGGTAAAACTCTTCTCTTCATATTTGTACATATAATCAATGCTCCAAATCATTTCAGATGATCCCAGATAATGAATAGCGGGATCTTTATCTAATAATTTCTGCATAAAGTGTAGTTCAGTGTTTATAGGGTACTCCTTGTAAATTGAATCAGGTATATACTCTTTCAGAACATAACTCAAATCAAAAACACGTTCTTTCTCTCTGTCATAATTGATTTCTATCAAATATAACCACCATCCTAGTTGATTGTTGTCACGCTGGCATCATTGAATAAATCTTCAAAAGTTAACTGCGGACACGCAAGATCGTCATAAATCCTTCAACAAACTAACTATGGTTTAATAGGCTCTAGCTGACTTTCATCTAACGTTATTGTATTCACGACGTCCCACCACCTTAAGCCCGAAGGGCGGCCGCGATGCGGTTAGGTGGTGCGGATGTGTCCGGCAGATCCAGCATCCCCGTATACTGAAATGCTTCATCGATTCCAC
>NZ_JBHTGV010000028.1:0-6825 GCF_042675445.1 Cohnella sp. GCM10027633
GTCTTTGACGAATGCTTTCACCTGATCTTTGTTAAAGCGCGCCACTTGTGTCATCCTCTCAAACCAACCTTTCTCTTAGTTTATTTCATATTGGTTTGAGAGTTTACACAAAAGATTTTACAGACTCAATCTATGACATCCAATGCCACTGGGAGTTGAGGAGTAGCATTACCTCTAACGACGCCTAAGTAATCATTTACGATCACATCTTCAATAAACGGTACCGCATTGTCCCATGATGTGGGGTCCCACCAAGTAATATCAATATCAAATGGGTCATCCGTGCCTCTGATAGCTAATACAATGTTACCTAGTTTATTTTTATTAGCATCTACTTCCTCATATATCCCAGCATAAAAGCCGCTACCCAATTGGCCATATCCGCTATTATCATCAATTATATCAACCAATTCCCACATTCTTCCGAACGGGTCAATCTCTATCTCATTCTTCGTTAAATTTTTCCGGTAGATCTGATTACTCAAAAAACCATAAGAATAATCACTGACTTTTGTCATTGTATTACCTCCATATAAGTTAGTTAAGAAGACTATTTCAAGCTGCTTTTTAATCTATCTAATGCCAGTCTGTACTTATCTTTCATTTGATAAATTGTTATCATGGCATCATTTTTTTCGAATATAATGCTTACATTTTTATATTCCATCTCGATTTCCGCAAGCACATATTTCTGTTTTCTCAAATCCTCCATCAAACGAAATAGCGAATTTATCTCATGCTCAATTAATTTGTCTGTCAGACGTATGTCACGTTTGATGATTAAGTCATAGAAGAGTTCACTCCTCCTCTTATCTAATAGCGACTTATAGTCCTGACCTGTCCATGAATCTTCTTTGATAAAGAGAGCAGTAGCTAACCGTGTCTTGATAGGAAAATAGGATTCAAGTATTTTATTAAATTCTACCTCTGCAAACTTCGACATTACATCTTGATAAATCCACCTTGGATCCCATATTTGCAACTCCGTATTGGAATCCAAAGTTGAATGATAGTTTATACTATCTACTACATACTCAAATACATATGTCCCTCGATATAACTTTCCTTCCCTGAATCCTACAATTCGTGCATCCTCGCCCAACAAGTTCTCCAGCTTGACTTCCATTTGCGCCATCAGCGCTTTCTCTTCAGCATTGTATGATTTGTCCGGTGTAAAAATTAACCCCACTCCTATTATTACTCCTCCTACTAGAAGTACGGCCGTTAAGAATCCGACAATGCCCACAACCAGAGTCACTTTCAAGAGTTTTTTTGGAAATATCCTTGAAATGATTTTGATCCTAATCACCACCATGATTGTTGTTGATTCATTACAATAACTTCCGTGTTCAATAAGCTCCCGCATTAAATCCAGTAATTAGCGTTTGACTGAAAAGCAGTTTCTTCCATTGCTTATAGCTCAAATATACGTTTACTTTGTATTGCGATTGGACCTCGGAACTATAACTGAAGATCTGATGCTCATATTTACCCTCGCCCAACCGGATGGCGTACTCATTCGAGGAATCATCAAATTGATACGATTGCATATTCAAAATTCGGCCATTCAAATCATATACTTCAAAGGAAAGGCCATATTCCGTGTCCAGTTCATCCAATTCAATCGTTGTTTGCAGTTGGGCATTAAATGACAATTTTAATCCTTGACTTGGCGTATTCGCCATCGTCAATCCCGAAATGGATCCTTTGTACGGAAGCACAAAGAATTCACTAGGTTTTTGAGGAACCTCCCCTGGGAGCTTAAAGCGAATCGGATTCACAATAACGGGAACAGATCCACCGGTTTCGGATTCCTGATTGGAGTTTTCCAAACCAATGATTAATTCATAATTAGATAGTTGCGTCCCTTTCGGCAGATGGCCAATGATCGTAAACGCAAGACTTCTATTCGCCCCCAGCCTTTGCTCGCTATTAATAACATCTACCGGATAAACAAGATCTTGATTGAAGAGATAGCCAGTCCACCTTTGAGCTGCCATTGACCTCCTCTCCTTATTTTCATAGATCATTTGCAGCACTACTGTATCCAAGCGACTCCCCGGGAACACTAATAACCCACCTAGGCTTAAACTCGATTTCTGACCGATCAGATTAAGGTTATATGTGCTGCTCGCTAGCGTTACTTGTGAGGGTGTCGCGATATCGAATGCAGTAACAGAAGCTGTTTCATCGCCGATTTGACTTTCTATCATTAATTTCCCCTCTAAAGAACTAGACATCATCGGAATGCGACCCACAATTTGAAATTTTACTCCCTGACCCGGATTTAAAGTCATTAGCCGATCAAGCGGGATCACTGTACTCTCAATTTTCATATTACCAATATAGTAATAGGATTTAAGCACGGGAACTTCTATCGCTTGGTTATGCAAAGAGTGTAGAACTGCATCGGCGACGACAAGATCTTCTTCCCCCCATGGCAATCTGTAGTATCGACTAACCGTGATCTTGTAGTCTCCCTGAGCACTTACAATCCGCTTGTTCGCATCGGGTTTGCTCATCTGTATTGGGAATGACGCTACAGGTAACATAATGCTATCGATATTGCGGTCGACAGATTCAAGGAGAATCAACTTTCCATTTTCAATTTGAATATCTTGAGGTATAGTTACATTAATTGTAAGGATTTTTGTCTCCAGAGGAAGTAGTTGCTGATCCTTATCCGTCCCTTCAAGTTTCCCTGTGACTTGGATGCGGTCAGCACTTTCGAAAATTACCGCTAATTCGGGAATTTTCTCGTTACGTTTACCCGGATTATTAATATGAAGCGTCGTTGACAGTATCCTGTTTTTCGAATTCGTTATATCCGGTCTCGTAAAAACCTGACTTTCAATACTAGTTTGAATATACGAATTTGAGCTTGTCGGAACTTCGAAAGTCGCGGAAACCGGGAACTCCTCCATCGCCATGAGTTGTAACACGTAAACCGGTAATTTCTCATCTGACTTATCGAGATTTGTTGTCAACACGAGAGTATCTGTGGAATATGTTCCCGCAGGTAATTCCGCGTACAATTCAAGATATCCCTTCTCTTTAGCCTTAAATTGACGTTTATCTGTTTCCTTTCGTACCAATTCATACATGTCACCGGTTATCGTTCGAAGCCAGTAGGAAAACTCTGGTTCCTCCCGCCCTTGCCTACCCAAGTTTGAAACCCAGACTTTCGTGCTGACCGTTATACCTTGTGAATGTTTGAAATAATACATCCGATCAACTTGAATGGAATATTGGCCCAGTTTATCACTTATTATAAGTTTCTCTTGATAAGGAATGACCGATTCTTTGACAGGAATGTTCAGATGACTAAGCTTCCTCTCGAAAGATGTATACCGGTAGTTCCATTCAAAGAAATCGAATTTGAGTTGGTTTACTCGAACCTTCTTGCTCACCTTTGCATAATAGGTAAATTCTTTAACGGAATGCCCCTCTACGCGAAAGGTTTCTGCCTCTTCACGAACCATCTTGGCAGTGATTTTTAAGCCAGAAGATGTTGTAAGTTTAAATCCGTAATTCATATATTCTCTTGGCACTGATTCATTGTTTTGAAGCCTAATTCTAAACGTCAAAATCTGTTCTTCTTCCCAATTAATTATCTGAACCCCTTGAACCTCTAAATAACTCAGCTTGGAGATTTGCACTTTGAATGGCAAATTCTCGGACGGCTTGTTCCCTTGATTTATTGGTAGACCCGCTGCCAAAAGTAGGGGAGTCATTGCAAGAAGAAAGCCCACGCATAAAAAGTTTTTTATTCGCATTATTGCAAGCCTCCCTTATCTTAGCTTCAAGCTCTCATCCGCGTACTTAATAATAGGTGACAGGAAAAATTCAATAATTTTCCGTCGTCCCGTCTCTACTTCTACAGTAGCGGTCATGCCAGGACCTACCGGTACGTTCTGTCCGTTAACGTTAAAAATCGTTTCGTGAAGCGCCACCCTGGCCTTAAAGACGAGACCAAGCCTCTCATCTTCGAACACATCCGGACTTATGTATTCAATTTTTCCTTCCAGCGATCCGTATTTTTGAAAAGGAAATGTATCTATCTTGACGGTAACTGTCTGGCCTGTTTTTATGAACCCAATATCCTGATTTAATATATTCGTTTCTATAACTAGGGGGGTAAGCTCTGGAACAATCGTAATGACAGGTTGTGCAGAAGTTACAACCCCACCGATGGTGTAGGAGGATACCCCATGAATTGTTCCGTCAACAGGGGACACAAGATGCTGGAACTCAAGACGTTTCTTTGATTTAAGCAACTCAGCTTCCAGATTGGAGTAGGCCTTTTCCTTCTGGATCAACTCGTCTAGAATTTGTTTTTCTCTCTCATATTTCAACGTTTCCAGGTTAGCCTTAGCCTCGTCTAGCGACTTTTGATTTCTGCTCATTTCACTGCTCTGTACGCTAATATTTCGCTCCGCCTCATATAGCTCGCTGTCTGCATTCAGCAAGTCAACAGAATTTTGAGCTTCAGGCTGTTCCAGATTACGTTCCATCTCAAGTAACCGCTTCTTCTTCTCAAGAGACTCCATGTTGGACTTAGCAATGTCCAACTCGTGCTCTCGTTGGTTGACGACCAGTTGCAGAGAATAATGTCTGCTGCCGTATTCCTGTGCCCTTGCTGCCATCAATTTTTGCTGTATTAATAGAAACTCAAAGGCATATTCGATATCATCCAACTTGCCTGCATTCATTTGTATCGACTTCCCTTGTGACTCCGCAATAGCCATATCCTTCTCAAGCCCCGCTATAAATAGTTCCTTCTCGAGATTGTCTATATCCGCCTGAGTTGTTGCTGAATCCAGTTCCATTAACAATTGACCTCTTATGACCCTTTGTCCTTCTTTTACATGAATCTCCTTCACGACTCCTTGCTCCAACGGCTGGATCACCTGAATCTTGCCATCAGGCATGACTCTTCCTCTGGCAACTGCAACCTCATCCACTTCTCCGATACATGCCCATACAATACAGCTAAGGAACAGTACCCCCAGCAGCCATATTAACACTCTGCCTAAAGGCGAGGGTGGTGACTGTTCTAACTCTATTGCGTCAGGAAGAAATTCATATTCCAGACGATCTCTTTTCCATAATCTCATCCGATCTTCTCTCTTTCCTGTTGACCGTGAAGATAGAAGTATAATCCTTTGCGGTTCAATAGTTCATTATGATTGCCTTGCTCGACCAGTTCTCCCCTATCGATAACCATAATCGTGTCGGCGTTTGATAAAGTGGACAACCGGTGTGCGATAATAAATACCGTTCTTCCCTGACATATCCGCTTAAGATTCTGTTGAATAATTCTCTCGGATTCGTAATCCAGCGCCGAAGTCGCTTCGTCGAATATTAAGATTGATGGGTTAGCCAGCAGCGCGCGAGCAATCGCAATGCGTTGTTTCTGTCCTCCCGACAGCCCTGCCCCTTGTTCGCCCACAAGAGTGTCATATCCTTCGGCAAGCTCCAGTATAAAATCATGCGCTCCAGCCAACTTAGTTACTTGCACGATTTCCTCAATGGAAGCTGTCGGGTGGTGAACTGAGATATTCTCTCGAATGCTGCGATTAAAAAGGAAATTTTCTTGAAGAACAACCCCAATTTGTCTTCTTAGCCACGAGGGGTCTGCCATGGATATATCAATCCCATCCACCAGAATTTTACCGGATTCAGGAACATACAATCGTTGCAACAGCTTCGATAATGTACTTTTACCTGAGCCGCTTCGACCTACAATACCTACAACCATGCCAGATTGTGCTTGAAACGAAATTTTACGTAATATTTCCGGCCCGTCTGGTCGATAACGAAACGTAATCGTTTCAAACCGAACATTCCCCCTAATCTTCGGCAATCTTGTTTTGGAGGCATCCATAACAGGCTCTGATTTCGTTCTGAAAATATCACCGAGCTTATTGATTGATAATGCAGCCTGCTGAAAGTCCTGCCACATCTGGACAAGTCGAATGACTGGTTCACTGACTCTACCAGCCAACATTTGAAAGGCAATGAGTTGTCCAACCGAAATTGTACCGGCCATTACGAGGTGTGCCCCATAGAACAACACAGCTAGATTGGAGACCTTTTGAATAAATTGTCCAATAGAACTTGCAATACCGGACAACATTTGCGTTCGAAAACTCGAACGAATATAGTTGCTTAGCAAGCTATCCCATCTTTTCTGAGATAACGGTTCCAACGCGAACGACTTAATCGTCTGCACGCCGGTTACGGACTCTACCAAATACGCTTGAGATTCCGCCCCCCTTAAGAATTTTTCCTCCAAACTGCTCTTCAGCATCGGAATTATAGCTAGAGACAGAATAATACATAAGGGGATTGTTCCAACTACGATCCAGGATAAGGTTGAACTATAATAGAACATCACAGACAAATATACGAATATAAACAAAACATCAAGTACGGAAGTAAGCGGCGTTCCCGTTAAAAATTGCCTAATGTTCTCAAGTTCACGCACACGAGCTATGGTATCGCCAACACGCCTGTTTTCAAAGTAAACAAGCGGCAATCTGAATAGATGAGCAACCAACTTGGAGCCTAACTGCACGTCAATTCGACTCGTCGTATGCGTGAAAACATATGTTCTTGCAATACCGAGCAATAATTCAAAAACAGCAACCGCAATAAGAGCGAGCATCAACACATTTAACGTCGTAAGTCCGTGATGGAGTCTGTAAAATCTTTTGTGTAAACTCTCAAACCAATATGAAATAAACTAAGAGAAAGGTTGGTTTGAGAGGATGACACAAGTGGCGCGCTTTAACAAAGATCAGGTGAAAGCATTCGTCAAAG
>NZ_JBHTGV010000029.1:0-4993 GCF_042675445.1 Cohnella sp. GCM10027633
ACTAATAATAATAGTTGTAAAGATAGGTTCACGCGGTGACATATATAAGACTTAACGGCACTTGATCTTCAAGTGTCTTTTTATTGAATTGCACCGGTTTCAGATAACGTTATTGTATTCACGACGTTCCACCGACTTAAGGCGACGAAGTCGCCGGGCGCGATGCGCTTAGTCGGTGCGGATGTGTCCGGCTGCTTCTACTTCCCCGAACCTGAAATTACTCACCGAATCCACATCTAACTTCTGCCGGACCGAGGGCGAATGCCCGATGCGTGAATATGGTGTTATAGGATGTCAGCGTCTTCTTCGAAACACTTACAAACTTTCCAATTACTTATTGCGTTCAATATTTCTGATTATTAGTTCAATAGATTTCTTTGTTGAATGCCAATCAAAATGTGAATGTCCCGAAAACGAACTTGCTAAGTATGCACATTGATGAAATAACAATTCAAATCCAAGCTGAGATGAGTTAATGATTGCAAGATCCTTACTCGCTTTGACTCTCAATTGCTCATCATACTTCCAATGTTTCCAGGTTTCCCATACCGATTCATCATGAGAATCAAATAAATTGAGTTTATATGTTTCTGGTTTAATGAACTTAATAGCTGATTTGATTTTTCGTAAATCTTTTTGATCCAATGGTGTGATCGCGCCATTGAAAACAAATAGATCACAACTTAAATCATCTTCACGTTCAAAATAGATCACATCGTGTGTTTGCATTGCATGTTTGAACAAACTAGCTAATAAAAACATTTCAAAGCAGTCTTTCGCATCAACCAAAAGTACCTGACCAAGTTCTTCTCTTACTTTGATGTTAATGTCTTTTTGACTTAAAACTACTGTTGTCACTTCAGTAGTTTTGATTTTTGCTTTTACTCTACTGATAGTCAGCGTCTGCGACATTAAGTGACTCCTATTCGGTTCTTTTATTTTAGCTTTACGCTGATTTCCTATAACGTTATTGTATTCACGACGTCCCACCGACTTAAGGTTCCGCCAGGAACCGGCTGCGCTTGCGCAGTTAGTCGGTGCGGATGTGTCCGGCTGATTATGCTTCTCCGAAACTGAAATACCTCTCCGAATCCACTTCTATCTCCTGCCGGACCAAGGGCGAATGCCCGATGCGTGAATATGGTGTTATAAGATGTCCCCGCCTTCGAAGCTTAACTAAAGTTTATTTGATTATTTCGTATGACAGTATTTGTTCTCCAGCCTTTATTATTTTCTCAGAATTGTCTTCTAATTTTTCTATCGAGATATAAGAAGCAATTTCTGCTATAAAATACCCAGAGTGAGTTTTACCATCTGCAGAAATTGAAAAATTATAGTTGCTTTTATCCAATGTACTAAATGTCCAACCCGCCCCTGATGTGTTACCGAAATCTACTGTAGGAGTTATTTTAAATGCTGCGTGTCCTCCATTCAGTTCAATTAACTCCCCTAAAAAATAAGCATTCTTTCTAAATCCATTTAAGAGTATCTTCTTTTTATCTCTCAAGTTCAGTTGAATGATAGATCCAGTAAAATTCTCTTCTTCAACATATTTCTTCAAAGCCTCTTCCTTTGTCTTATATATTTCAGGTGTATATTCTTTGGTAGATCCATCACACCCAGAAAGTATACATATAAAGGTAACCAACATAATTAGTTTGCGAATTATTTTTAATCACTCCTCTTTAAATGTTTTGCGGGGATTTCTTATAACGTTATTGTATTCACGACGTCCCACCGACTTAAGGCAGCGAAGCTGCCGGGCGCGATGCGCTTAGTCGGTGCGGATGTGTCCGGCTGATTCTGCTTCCCCGAAATTGAAATGCCTCTCCGAATCCACTTCTAACTTCTACCGGACCGAGGGCGAATGCCCGATGCGTGAATATGGTGTTATATGTAGTGGCTGACTTCTTCGAATTACCAAAGAACACTCTTTCAACTTTTCAATGATCTTTGTGGTAGCCATTTAAGCATTTCTAATATCTCATCTCGCGATTTATCTGAATTATTCCAATGGTATGGGAGCTCTTTTACTTTTCTTAATATATAAGGTGTATAAACTTTTTGTATTCTCCAGTTTGTTATTAATCTTGTTTCCATAATGATTGCAATGTATTTTTGATTTTCTTTGTGCCTTGCAATAACATAGGTTCTTTCATAACCGTCTCCCCATTGAATAGGTGAACTAAACACTTTACTGCCCGGCTTAAAATGTTTCGTCCCTTCAATTTCAATTTGATTATTATTGACTTCATATATTCCAGCAGGAATCACATTTCCTACTAACATCCAGATAAAGTCTTTTGTTTCTTTCTTTTTTTGTACTTCATCTTTCAATTCTTTGACCTCCTGTCTTTCCAGCCATTACATATAACGTTCATGTATTCACGACGTCCCACCACCTTAAGCCCGTAGGGCGGCCGCGATGCGGTTAGGTGGTGGGATGTGTCCGGCTGCTCAAGCTTCCCTGAAACTGAAATGCCTCATTGAACTACATCAGACTCCTGCCGGACCGAGGGCGAATGCCCGATGCGTGAATATGGTGTTAGGCGATGCCGTCTCTTCTTTCGAATCTACCCCATATCAAAGGTCTTCCAACCTACTTCAATTATCTTAAAATCTAACTTTCTAAATTCAATGTAGTCATCTTTAAATAATGATTTTTTGAATTCAATTCTTAACTTTGGTTGAGAGAAAAATTCTATATATTTAGGATCTTCAAAAGCATCCCGTATTGCTACACACCTAGTCTTCTTTTCTATTTCATTTGTTTCTTCATCTGATAGATCGTTTTCAATTTGAAGCCATTTTGCGAAATTTATCTTACACAATTCAAAATCAACAAAAACATTCTGACCTTCTAGACTTTGATAGGTCAAACCCGTAGACGTGATTGAGAGAATTCTACTTGGCTCCATTGATTCACCTACTTAAGAAGAATGTTCAATGAATTTAGACGGTTTCGCATAACGTTCATGTATTCACGACGTCCTACCACCTTAAGCCACGAAGTGGCGGCCGCGATGCGGTTAGGTGGTGGGATGTGTCCGGCTGGTTCCGCTTCTCCGAACACTGAAATGCCTCATCGAAATGCTTCAGGCTTCTGCCGGACCGAGGGGCGACGGAGTCGACCCGATGCGTGAATATGGTGTTATGCGATGCCGTCTCCTCTTTCGAATCTACCCCATATCAAAAGTCTTCCATCCTACTTCATTTATCTTAAAATCTAATTTTCTAAATTTCTTGTAGTCATCTTTAAATAATGATTTTTTGAATTCAATTCTTAACTTTGGCTCTGAGAAAAATTCTATATATTTAGGATCTTCAAAAGCATCTCGTATCGCTACACACCTGGTCTTCTGTTCTAATTCATTTGTTTGTTCATCTGTTAGTTCGTTTTCAATTTGAAGCCATTTAGCGAAATTTGTTTTACACAATTCAAAATCAACAAAAACATTCTGACCTGTTTGACTCTGATAGGTCAAACCCGTAGATGTAATTGAGAGAATTCTACTTGGCTCCATTGGTTCACCTACTTTAGAAAGATGAGTTTTAATGTATTTAGACGGTTTCGCATAACGTTATTGTATTCACGACGTCCCACCGACTTAAGGCTCCGCCAGGAGCCGGCTGCGCTTGCGCAGTTAGTCGGTGCGGATGTGTCCGGCTGATTCCGCTTCCCGTATACTGAAATGCCTCATCGAATCCACATCAGACTTCGGCCGGACCGAGGGGCGACGGAGTCGACCCGATGCGTGAATATGGTGTTATGTGACGTTGCTCCTTCTTTGAAATACCCAGACTGTATTTAAATCTCATTTATATATCCTTGAATTGTTTGTATATATCCATGTTCCGCTTTAATTGTTCCTTTGTAAGTACCTTCTAGAGTTATATTTATCTTATTCAATTCTGAATCTCTTATTATTTCAATTCTATTTACTGTCTCCGCTCCACTTATCTTTCTGACTAATTGAATATCAAATACATCTACTCCGGAGAAATCTATCTGAAGTTGAACAGTATTATATCCTTGATCGGTCCATTTTTGAGGTGGTTTATCTGCATATTCAGGTAAATCCAATCTTATGGAAACACTATCATTGTATGTAATCCTCAATTCAAGAATATTTACATTAGTTAACTGTGGAATGTTGTTGAAGATGGACTTAAGAAATTTTTGTTGGTGTTCATCAAGTGCATCGGCCCACATGTTATTTGGCCCCCAAAATATGTATTTGAGCAATGTCACATAACGTTATTGTATTCACGACGTCCTACCACCTTAAGCCCGAGGGCGGCCGCGATGCGGTTAGGTGGTGGGATGTGTCCGGTTGCTCCTGCTTCCTCGTAACTGAAATGCATCTCCGATCGACTTCTAACTTCGTACCGGACCGAGGGGCGACGGAGTCGACACGATGCGTGAATATGGTGTTATACGACGTACCTGGCTTCTCTGAAAAGCTTACTCATTTATATTCTTTCTTCTCTCACTATCTCTTTTCATTGCTTCTCTTACGGCTTCTTTTACTGTGTCTCTTTTCGGTAGTTTACTGTTAATGTTTAATAGTATTAGGACTATGATGATTAGTAGTATCACTACAAGTATCATCTCAACCACTCCTTCACCGAGAAGTTCTAAGACTGATCGATATACAATAACGAGTTCAAGCAGGCTGCTAATCTCAGACTTGAAGAGTATATACTTGACTTCATTCTTTACTTTTTTTATTTAGAATTCTGATTATTTTAAAGATCATAAACCCAAACAAAATCAATAATCCTACATTAATTATTTGGGTAACTGCTGCTTTTAATGAAAACATCTCTGAATCACCTCTCGGATCGGAATCCAGGTATGTCGTATAACGTTATTGTATTCACGACGTCCCACCACCTTAAGCCCGAAGGGCGGCCGCGATGCGGTTAGGTGGTGCGGATGTGTCCGGCAGATCCAGCATCCCCGTATACTGAAATGCTTCATCGATTCCAC
>NZ_JBHTGV010000030.1:0-3062 GCF_042675445.1 Cohnella sp. GCM10027633
TAGACCAATAGGATCCCATTGATTAACCAAAATTTCTACATTAGGATATAAGTCTTTATATTTCTCTTTTAGTTTTTTAACTTTTGTATTTGAAGGATGTTCCCACATAAATACTCACCTTGTTTTAATATGTATTTGGATAATTTCAGCTAACGTTGATGTATTCACGACGTCCCACCGACTTAAGGCTCCGCAAGGAGCCGGCCGCGATGCGGTTAGGTGGTGGGATGTGTCCGGCTGATTACGCCTCTTCGTATACTGAAATGCCTCATCGAATCACATCGAGCTACTGCCGGACCGAGGGGCGACAACGTCGACCCGATGCGTGAATATGGTGTTAGCAGAAGTACCCGACTTCTATGAAACAACCCTCACAATATCGTCCAGTTTATTAATGTAATATGTACAGTTTGCCTTACGTAATTCTTCTTCACTTCCATATCCGTACCCAACTCCAATAGAAGCAATACCATTGTTATTTGCTCCAACAATATCGTGTTTCCTGTCTCCGATCATGATCAAACTATCTATCGAGATTTCTTTGTTCTTAATAATGTAATTAATAATTTCCGATTTGTCAGACATTGTTCCATCAAGATTACTGCCAACTATCCACTCAAAATAGTGTTCAATTTGAAAATACTTAAGGATCTGTTTGGCAAACACAGTAGGTTTTGATGTAGCCACATACAGAGTAAATCCACTGTTCTGGAAGTTTTCTAACAACTCCAGCATTCCTGGATACAATTCATTCTCGTACATTCCGTATTCCTTAAAATACTCTCTGTAATACTCCACAGCTTGATTGGCTCGCCCCTCAGAAAATGAGTAAATATCAATAAACGAATTCTTAAGAGGAGGACCTATAAAGGGCTCTAACTTATCTAAGTCATTCTCTATAATGCCCATCTTGTTCAATGCATATTGTACAGATTTAGTTATTCCAATCTTTGGGTCTGAAATAGTACCGTCAAGATCTAATAAAATATGTTTATATTTCATGTTTTACCTGCTTTCATATTGTGTTCTCGGGTATTTCTGCTAACGTTATGTATTCACGACGTCCTACCACCTTAAGCCCGGAGGGCGGCCGCGATGCGGTTAGGTGGTGGGATGTGTCCGGCTGCTTATGCTTCCTCGAGACAGAGATGCCTCTTCGATCAACCTCTAGCTTCTTGCCGGACCGAGGGGCGACAGAGTCGTCCCGATGCGTGAATATGGTGTTATCGGAAGTTCTCGACCTCTTGATCCACTCACAAATCTGATCTTGATCTAACTCGTGCACTAGATCTTCATCTGTCTTTGATCTTCATCTGTCTTTGATCTTCATCTGTCTTTGATCTTCATCTGTCTTTGATCTTCATCTGTTTTTGATCTTCATCTGTCTTTGATCTTTATCGGTTTTTGATCTTCAACTGTTTTCGACTTCTATCCTAATGGAATTATAACCCAGTCTTTCTAAATCCGCACTTTAAATCCGCATAAATAAAAGCCGCGGTGCCGAAGTAAATCAATCTTCGGAATCTCACGCGACTACTTTGTTTAATGTATTTTCAGTACTTTAATCGTTTTTGAACGCTCTTATCAGCACTCGAGAATTTCCGATAACGTTAATGTATTCACGACGTCCCACCACCTTAAGCCCAAAGGGCGGCCGCGATGCGGTTAGGTGGTGCGGATGTGTCCGGCTGCTACTGCTTCCCCGAACCTGAAATGCCTCTCTGATTCTACTTCTAGCTTCGTGCCGGACCGAGGGGCGACGGAGTCGACCCGATGCGTGAATATGGTGTTAGCTGAAGTTCTCGACATCTTGAATCACATTCAAATTCGAACTTGAACTTCCTCGTGCTCTTATGTTGACCTTCTACTGTTTTAGATGTTTCTTCATCTGGTTTGGATCCTCAACTGTCTTTGATCTTCCTCTGTATTTGATCTTCCTCTGTATTTGATCTTCATCTGTATTTGGTCTTCATCTGTATTTGGTCTTCATCTGTATTTGGTCTTCATCTGTATTTGGTCTTCATCTGTATTTGGTCTTCATCTGTATTTGGTCTTCATCTGTATTTGGTCTTCATCTGTATTGTTCATAATGGAATTATAAACCAGTCCTTCAAATCTCGCACTTCAATTCCGCATAAAGAAGAAGTCGCGGCTCCTATAGGGTGATGTTTCCCATAATTAGCACGCGACTACTTGGCTTGTAATTATACTGTTCTAAAGGTTTAATGGACGTTCTTGCACTCGAGAATTTCAGCTAACGTTCTTGTATTCACGACGTCCACCGACTTAAGGCACCGTCAGGTGCCGGCCGCGATGCGGTTAGTCGGTGCGATGTGTCCGGCTGCTCCCGCTTCCCTGAAACTGAAATGCCTCTCCGAATCCACTTCTAACTTCGTGCCGGACCGAGGGGCGACAGAGTCGTCCCGATGCGTGAATATGGTGTTATATGCTGTTGGGGCCTTCATCGATCAACATTCAAAGTTCCTTTCATCACTTAATAAGTTATTTATTTACGATCGTTATCCGATTTCCATCTAAATCATCAAATACAAAAAAGGAGATATCATCGAACGATACAAAATCTCTTACAACTCCACCTTCATTAGTAATTAATTGTTGAGCATGCTTAAGGTCATTCGAAATGAATGAAAACAATGGGTGTTTCGCAGGTAAAAATCCTTCTTCCAAATTGCTATCTAATACAATGTTAGGGGATTGAATATCAAGATTATAAATAGTTCCATATGGTCCTGGTTTTATTGTCAGTCCTAATATTCTGCTATAAAAATTCACAGCTCTCTCCATGTTTCTTACAGGTACAAATACAAAATGAATACGGTTCTCAATCACTGCTTTGATTTCATTGGTCATTTGTTTTCATCCCTTCAATGTTTTTATTATCTTGTTCTTTTTAATGGTTTGCCCCAATTGCATATAACGTTATGTATTCACGACGTCCTACCACCTTAAGCCCGGAGGGCGGCCGCGATGCGGTTAGGTGGTGGGATGTGTCCGGCTGCTTATGCTTCCTCGAGACTGAGTTGCCTCTTCGATCAACCTCT
>NZ_JBHTGV010000031.1:0-2648 GCF_042675445.1 Cohnella sp. GCM10027633
CTCCGAGACGGATCCCGAGTACCGCGAGACACGTGAAACCTCGTGGGAATCCGGCAGGACCATCTGCCAAGGCTAAATACTCCCTGGCGACCGATAGTGAAGCAGTACCGTGAGGGAAAGGTGAAAAGCACCGCGGGAGCGGAGTGAAAAAGAACCTGAAACCGTGCGCTTACAAGAAGTCAGAGCCCGATCTAGGGGTGATGGCGTGCCTTTTGTAGAATGAACCGGCGAGTTACGTTCACGTGCAAGGTTAAGCTGAGAAGGCGGAGCCGAAGCGAAAGCGAGTCTGAATAGGGCGCTTAAGTACGTGGTCGTAGACCCGAAACCGTGTGATCTACCCCTGTGCAGGGTGAAGGTGAGGTAATACTCACTGGAGGCCCGAACTCGTGAGCGTTGAAAAGCTCTGGGATGACGTGGGGGTAGGGGAGAAATTCCAATCGAACTCGGAGATAGCTGGTTCTCCCCGAAATAGCTTTAGGGCTAGCCTCGAGGTTGAGCATCATGGAGGTAGAGCACTGATTGGGTGCGGGGCCCGCCAAGGGTTACCAAGTCCAGTCAAACTCCGAATGCCATGTATGTATACTCGGGAGTCAGACGGCGAGTGCTAAGATCCGTCGTCAAGAGGGAAAGAGCCCAGATCATCAGCTAAGGTCCCTAAGTGTGTGTTAAGTGGGAAAGGATGTGGAGTTGCGAAGACAACCAGGATGTTGGCTTAGAAGCAGCCACCATTTAAAGAGTGCGTAATAGCTCACTGGTCGAGTGACTCTGCGCCGAAAATGTAACGGGGCTAAACACACCACCGAAGCTATGGCATGTCGTAGCATTCACTTTGTTCTGGTCACAGCACCGGGACATTTCGTCAGAATCAACCGCTAAGGTTGTTCAAAGATTCTGACCAAATGCCCTCGCTAAGCATACCAGCATGAAGTGAATGCTACGACTTGGGTAGGGGAGCGTTGAATGCGGGTTGAAGTCAGACCGTAAGGACTGGTGGACTGCATTCAAGTGAGAATGCCGGTATGAGTAACGAAAAGACAAGTGAGAATCTTGTCCGCCGAAAGCCTAAGGGTTCCTGGGGAAGGTTCGTCCGCCCAGGGTAAGTCGGGACCTAAGGCGAGGCCGAAAGGCGTAGTCGAAGGACAACAGGTTGAAATTCCTGTACCACCGTAATCCGTTACGAGCGATGGGGGGACGCAGGAGGGCAATGACGCAGACTGATGGAATAGTCTGTCTAAGCAGTGAGAGGTGTGTGTAGGCAAATCCGCACACTATAACCTCAAGCTGTGATGGGGAGGGAAAATTACAGTACCGAAGGTCATGCACCCACGCTGCCAAGAAAAGCCTCTAGCCAGGAGAAGGTGCCCGTACCGCAAACCGACACAGGTAGGCGAGATGAAAATTCTAAGGCGCGCGGAAGAACTCTCGTTAAGGAACTCGGCAAAATGACCCCGTAACTTCGGGAGAAGGGGTGCCCCGGTAGTGTGAATAGCACGAGGGGGCCGCAGTGAAGAGGCCCAAGCGACTGTTTAGCAAAAACACAGGTCTGTGCGAAGCCGTAAGGCGAAGTATACGGGCTGACGCCTGCCCGGTGCTGGAAGGTTAAGGGGAGTGGTTAGGGGCAACCCGAAGCTATGAACCGAAGCCCCAGTAAACGGCGGCCGTAACTATAACGGTCCTAAGGTAGCGAAATTCCTTGTCAGGTAAATTCTGACCCGCACGAATGGCGTAACGATCTTGGGCGCTGTCTCAACGAGAGATCCGGTGAAATTTTAGTACCTGTGAAGATGCAGGTTACCCGCGACGTGACGGAAAGACCCCATGGAGCTTTACTGTAACTTGATATTGAACTTTGGTACGGTCTGTACAGGATAGGTGGGAGCCATTGAAGCGTGAGCGCAAGCTTACGTGGAGGCGCCGTTGGGATACCACCCTGATCGTATCGGAGTTCTAACCTGTCGCCATGAAGCTGGCGAAGGGACCGTGTCAGGTGGACAGTTTGACTGGGGCGGTCGCCTCCTAAAGAGTAACGGAGGCGCCCTAAGGTTCCCTCAGAATGGTTGGAAATCATTCGTAGAGTGCAAAGGCATAAGGGAGCTTGACTGCGAGACCTACAAGTCGAGCAGGGACGAAAGTCGGGCTTAGTGATCCGGTGGTACCGAATGGAAGGGCCATCGCTCAACGGATAAAAGCTACCCTGGGGATAACAGGCTTATCTCCCCCAAGAGTCCACATCGACGGGGAGGTTTGGCACCTCGATGTCGGCTCATCGCATCCTGGGGCTGAAGTAGGTCCCAAGGGTTGGGCTGTTCGCCCATTAAAGCGGTACGCGAGCTGGGTTCAGAACGTCGTGAGACAGTTCGGTCCCTATCTGTCGCGGGCGTAGGAAATTTGAGAGGGGCTGTCCTTAGTACGAGAGGACCGGGATGGACGCACCGCTGGTGTACCAGTTGTTCCGCCAGGAGCACCGCTGGGTAGCCAAGTGCGGAAGGGATAAGCGCTGAAAGCATCTAAGCGCGAAGCCTGCCTCAAGATGAGATTTCCCAATTCGTAAGACCCCTTGAAGAACACGAGGTTGATAGGCTCGGGGTGGAAGCGCGGCAACGCGTGCAGCTGACGAGTACTAATCGGTCGAGGGCTTATCCTAATGA
>NZ_JBHTGV010000032.1:0-1924 GCF_042675445.1 Cohnella sp. GCM10027633
AAGGGGCTGTCCCAAAAGGACTCGCTCACAGTAAAAAACGGTTCACATCGCGTCTAGATGGACAAAAACAGGAGGTACAAGGGATTATCCTTGTGCCTCCTGTTCACGTTTTCGGTCTATGGACGCCTTCTTAAGCAAATTATGGGCAAGTGAAAGCCAACCGACTTCCAGGCTCACCTTCGGCAAACCGCGAAGCAGAAATCTCCGGAATCCCCGGTTGTTCTTCATTTGTCCGAACACGCTCTCCGGTTCAATCATTCGTCTAATCGCTAACGCGTATCCTTCCTCGCTTCGGAGTTTCTCTCGCACCTGCTCTTTGTAACGCATGTACCTCATACTGACGCTGACTTCCCGATTCCCTGCGGACTTTGTACATATAGACTTGAGCGGGCATCCCTCGCAACTTAGGCTCCTGTAATGCCGCTTGCGAACTTCGAACCCGCTATCCGTCTTCTCCGTGCTTTCGTAGCGAAAGACGAGCTTTCGACCAGAAGCGCATGTCCAGCTGTCTTCGGCTTCGTCGTACTGCCAGTTGTCGATCTTACTGATGTCTCTTTGCCACGCCTTTGATTTCTCTTTGTGATACGTTCCGTACTTGACCACAGCCTCGAGATTTTCACTCTCGAGGTAGGCATAGTTCTCTTCGCCGCCGTATCCAGCATCCGCGATGACCGTTCCCGGCAGCTTCCCGAGCGCCTTCTTTACCTTCTCTAAGTGCGGTTTTAAGCAACGGGTGTCGGTAGGGCGCTGATGCAGGCTGTAGCCGACGATGAACTGCTCTTCCGTTCCGATCTGCACGTTGTAGCCGGGCTTGAGCTGCCCATTGCGCATATGATCTTCTTTCATTCGCATGAACGTCGCGTCCGGATCTGTCTTGCTGAAGCTGTTGCGCTCGCCGAGAATCTTCCGCTGCGCTTCGTACTTCTGCAGACGAGGCAAGAGGTCTTTGCGAAGCATGCGTACGGTCTTCTTAAGGGGTTTGTCCTTCGGGTTTTCTTTCAGCTTGGCCTCGAGATTGGCAATAGCCTTCGCCAGCTTCTCGCTCGTCACCTGCGTGGCTTCACCTAACTCTGCGAGATCTTCTCCAGCATGTGCGCGTTCTTCCTCACGCTCGGACGCGTCGATGGCGGCGAACAAGGTCTGAACCTTCTCTTGTAGCTTCTCCTGCTGCTTCACGACCGCCCTTCCCCAGACGAATGTGTAGCGATTGGCATTGGCCTCGATTTTGGTGCCGTCGACGAAGTAATGCTCCAACTTCACATACTTCTCGTCTACAAGAAACTGAAGAACAGCCGTGAATACCGACTCCAGAACGGGTTTCATCCGCTCGGAGCGAAAGCGGTTAATGGTGCGGAAGTCCGGCCGTTGTCTGCCGGCGATCCACATGAACATGACGTTCTCGCGGACAGCCTTGGCGATTTGGCGAGAAGTGTAGATGCGCTGCGTGTAGGCGTAGATGAGCACTTTGGTCAGCATTTTGGGATGGTAGCTATCTCTGCCACCGCCAGGGTAAGCGGAGGCAAAGATACTGTCGTCCAAACGGTTAACCGCCGAGTTCACGACGCGGACGAGGTGGTTTTGAGGGATATCTTCCTCGAGGTCCATTGGCAGGCAGAGTTGGTCCATGGTATATTGGATGTACAAAGAAATCGCTCCTTTGGTATGAATGGTTGCTCGACACTTCCATTTTACCAAGGAACGATTTCTTTTTGCTTTACTTCGATGAAAAAAGAAGGACATCTATCTCCTGGAGAGCGAAGCGGCTGCTTCTTACGGTCGTGAAATCCCCGATTACCGGGGTTCCCATTCAAATTTCACGACCGTAACGGCAGCGTAAGGAGATAGATGTCCGACCACACTAACATCGAAAAAACAGGGACTGTCCCTTAGTCATTTAAATAATGACTTTTGGGACAGCCCCTTC
>NZ_JBHTGV010000033.1:0-1909 GCF_042675445.1 Cohnella sp. GCM10027633
AATCGGGTAGGAGGCTACCCATTATTTGAGTAGCCGACCTCCCACACCACCGTACGTACCGTTCGGTATACGGCGGTTCCTAAGTTTACGTTGTAACTTGCCGGTAATAATCTGAAAAGAATACGAATCCAAGTTGCTTGAGGGTGTTGTTTCCGAGGGACGTGGAGAGGATTGGGCTGTTGGATGTTCTCCAGTAGCCTTTTCTTGTGTTGGCATACTCCCATGCTTGTTGGCTCCGGATACCGAGTGACTTTAGGTTTGCAAACCTCGTTTTCACTCGCTTCCATTGCTTCCAGTAGATCATGCGGATTCGCCTTCTCATCCATTTATCAGTGGTCTGTAGCAGATACTTCATATCCGCTATTTTGAAATAGTTTACCCATCCCGTTATGTAGCGTCTGAGTTTCTCTGCTCGGTCTTCGTTTCCTAATCCATTGCTTCGCGATGTAAGTTCTTTTATCTTCGCTTTCATCTTTGTCACGGATTTCGGGTGTATTCGGACCTTTGCCCCACCATCTCGTTTGTAGAATGAGAATCCAAGAAATTTAACTCTTGTCGCCTCGTCCACGACCGTCTTCTCCCGGTTTACTTTGAGGAATAGTTTCTTCTCGATAAACGGAAGGATGTTCGTTAGCGTCCGTTCTGCGCTCTTTCTGCTTTTGCAGAAGATGAGCAGATCGTCGGCGTATCGGACGAACCGGTGTCCTCTGCTTTCCAGTTTCTTGTCCAGTTCGTTCAGCATAATATTGCTCAATATAGGGCTCAAATTGCCCCCTTGCGGAACGCCGATTTCGGTCTCTTCAAACTTGTGCTTCACGACAACGCCAGCTTTCAGGAACTTGTGGATGAGCGAGATGACCCGCCCATCTTTAATCGTTCTCGACATCACTTCAACCAGTTTACTTTGGTTTACGGTATCGAAATACTTCTCTAAGTCCATGTCAACGACGTACGTGTATCCTTCCTGTGCGTTGCTTTGGCTTTTCCTTATGGCCTCATGCGCGCTCCGTTTGGGACGGAAGCCGAAGCTGTTCTCCGAGAATTGCTTCTCGTAGATTGGCGTTAATACTTGAGCAATGGCTTGCTGAACGACTCGGTCAACGACCGTTGGAATTCCCAAATTTCTTTTCTTTCCGTTCTCCTTAGGTATTTCTACCCTTCGAACGGGATTCGGACGGTAATTACCGTCTAGGATCGACCGCTTGAGTGTCTCTCCGTTCTCTTTGAGGTGTTGCAGAAGTTCATCCACTTTCATCCCGTCGATCCCGTGAGATCCTTTGTTCGCTTTCACTCTCTTGAATGCTTCATTCAAGTTGTGGCTGCTCACGATTTGCTCAAGCAGTCTTTCCTCCGACACGTTTACGTTGGTGCTGTCCGTTTCAGTTATCTTCGCAGGATTGTACGCTCCGGCATATCCTTCGTGTTCCGCACTATTCTTCTGCTTGGAGCCACCCCTTCCGAGATGTTGGCTGTACTTGACTCCTGCTTTAGTAACCTTCATTGACCGACACCTCCTTAGGTTCAGCCCTTCCCTCGGGATGTCGACGATCCGAGGTACTATGGCTTCTGCTGACTTCTCATGATAAATCTTGTTTCAACCGTGATTTGAAGTTCATCTCCTCACGTCCATGAGACCTCCCACGGTAAGACGATTCACTTTCCTTCCATGTACCCGCATCATTTACATTGGCACGTCCGTGTAGTTAATTGGACTTCGTTTTGTTATGCAAACTCATCCCATGCCTGATGCCTGATGATGTTCGTGTTCCTCGGGTCGGAATTTTGCCTCCAGCTTCCTTCAGATTCCACCTCGCGATGGACACCCTTGCTCTTGGCTAGTGGTTGGCAACTACAAGCCCCCACAGCGGACTTTCACCGCCGAGTTAATCGTCATGCGTGGCACACATAA
>NZ_JBHTGV010000034.1:0-1677 GCF_042675445.1 Cohnella sp. GCM10027633
GTCTTTGACGAATGCTTTCACCTGATCTTTGTTAAAGCGCGCCACTTGTGTCATCCTCTCAAACCAACCTTTCTCTTAGTTTATTTCATATTGGTTTGAGAGTTTACACAAAAGATTTTACAGACTCGAAGCCAAGAAAGTATATGATTTTCATACACTTTTATTTGTATTCTCCCGGTCTTTTGGAAGATTAGTTGTAAGAGATAGCCTTGAAAAATAAGGTTATATTTAAGAGTGAAAATTCTTATCACAATTAGCCAATAGTAAAATGCAAGCTGGTAAAGCGACTAAGATTTCCTCAGAGTTAAAAGATGCATTGGTTAACTTGTCTTTTTGATATTCATTCTTAATAAATTTGGAATAATAACAGCCCCGGTTTCAATATAGAAACTGGGGCTGTTATTATTACCAGAGGAAGGAAATTTCAGTTTTTTTGTCGAACATTTTACATTGAGTTTTTAGGTGAAGCAGATGTATTTAACAACCAAGACCAGATTATTTTTCATTAACTGACTTAGTTGCAATTTTGCTAAAAATATGGAGAAGAAAATTAAATGACTTATCTCATTGAATCAAGTATCACGATGTTATAAAAGGAGGTTATTGATTATTGACAATGTTAAGTAGAGTGCATACTAATCAAAAAAATAAAAATGAAATGTACGGAAAAATTTATGATGGTCTTTCATTATTTCAAAAGTGCTTTAACCTATCTTACGTTTTAGTGATGCCATTGCTTCCATTTTATTTATGGTTTAAAGGAGAGTCACTTTTTACATCTATAATTATTATGGTAGTCTTTAGTCCGCTAGCTGTTCTTCTGACACCTAAATGGCTGATCTCAAATGTTTTCACAGTTAGTTTTTTTATTTTATTTGCAATTCCTGTGTCGATTAGCACGATTTTAATTATGCTTGTTTATGTTCTAAAACCAACATTAATAACGAATATCTTCTTTGAGTATTATTACTTATTTAGCATTCCTATAGTTTCCGTATGTGCCTTCTTTATCACATATTTAAAAGGCGGGTCTGGGGTTCTAAATAAGTTGAAAGTGTCTTTGGAGTATAATAACTGGATGTATGCAGTGGTGTTATTTATCTTTTTCTTTGTTTCAAACAGCGTAAATACTCTGGGGGATTTCCACCGATTGTTTCCGATTATTTCAGAAGAAACATTTAAAGACAAATCTATCGAAGATGCCAGGAAAATACTGTCCTTGTTTATGCAAATCGCTTCGTTTCCATTTTTAATAGCGAATTCAATTTTAAAGAGTTTGGTAGCGCATATTTCATATCGTAAGACGTTAAACAATTGAATATATAAATTGAAGATTATGTTTCTAAAAACTACATGAGAGAGGTAACGTACTATTTTGCGTTTTGCTTAAAGCAAAGGTTAGGTACGCTAAAATTGAAATTTCACAGTTATACACAAACAAAAAAGTCCGAAATGCAATTACGGTATAACGAAAAGAATGTTTACCTCAATAACAACTAGCGGGGACTGTCCTTGGTCATCTAAAAATGACTTGGAGTAGTCTCTTTTTCGGGTCTGTCAATAATTTTGTGTAAACTCTCTTATGGGAACCTCCCCCGAGGGGGAGAACGAAGCTCTTACGGCAGATATTGGCCAATTCGTTCTGGATAAAATACGGATAACTGGAGGAGAATTTGT
>NZ_JBHTGV010000035.1:0-1667 GCF_042675445.1 Cohnella sp. GCM10027633
TGAAGTGCCCCCCGTCAAGTAGACAGTATAATAAATAAAAATTGTTATGCGGCCTTAGCCCTGTATTCCATGGGGCTGAGGCCGTTTAGTTTTCTTTGTAGTCGTTCGTAATTATAGAATCGGATGTAGTCCTCAATGTCGTGTTCTAGCTGGTCATAAGTTTGGTATGCATACAGATAATACTTCTCGCATTTTAGAGTTCCCCAGAATGATTCCATGGGTCCGTTATCTATGCATCGACCTACTCGAGACATGCTCTGTTTCATGTCAGCTGCATCCAGCATTTCTTTATAGATTGTTGAGGTGTACTGGAAGCCACGGTCACTATGGAGCATTGGCTTACTGCAAGGCGCAGCTTCCAGTGCCAGTTGCAGCGTCTTAAATACAAGCGGATTATTATTGGAATGCCCCAATACAAAGGACACAATTGACTTATCATGAAGGTCGAGAATGGCACTTAAATAAGCTTTTTGTCCATGACCGTATTTGAACTCCGTCACATCCGTTACCCATTTCTCATTCGGCGCGGTTGCTTGGAATTCGCGATTCAGCAGATTCTCGGCCACATGCTGCGGCGTAGAACGTGGGTATTTCTTTTTCTTACGACGGATTACCGATTGGATCCCCTTGATCTTCATGAGGCGTAGCACGCGTTTGTAGTTAATTGGCTTCTTATACGTACTGGTCATGTGCAACGTGAGCTGACGATATCCAAAAGTGCCGTTAACTTTATTGTATATCGACATCATCAATGTCATAAGCTCCTGGTTCTCCAATTGTCGCGCGCTGGGCTTGTGTTTAAGCCATTTGTAGTAACTGCACCTGGGAATCCCCGCGACCTTGCACAGAAGCTGTATGCTGAGCGATTCAGCCTGCTTAACGGCTTGTATGGCGAGATAGACGTTCTCCTGTCGATGTCCGCTTAACGACGCCTCCTTTGGAACTCCTGTAACTTTTTTAAGAAGGCATTCTCCGCTCGTAGCCGCTCATTTTCGTACTCCAGCTTCTTCATAGCGAGCTTCTGCTGGTCGGTCTCCGTGAGTTCCTCAGGTGCCTTCGTACGCCCTCTACCATCTCGGAGCGCCTCCTGGCCACCTGTTTCGAACTTTCTGACCCAACCGTATACTTGCTGGTAGGATACCTTAAAATGGCTCGCCGCTTGCTTGTAGTCCTGTCCATTTGCAAGGCAGTACTGGACAATGTCTAGCCTCTCTTGCCACGTTGTAGAACGCCCTTTGGTCATAGCTGCCGTTCCCCCTGTATAGGTGCTTAAGCTGATATGACCATTATACTTCTTAATCCAACTGGCAAGTTGGGTTCGACTGGCGATCTTGTACTTATCGATAATTTGATACTGAGACAATTCGCCATCCAGATAATCCTTCACCGCTAGTCGCTTAAGCTCTGAGGAATAGCTGCGATTATGGGTGCGGATCTCTAATCCGTCGACACCATACAATTGATAAAGATGTCGCCATTTCACTAGCGTGGATCTATTCAAACCGAACTTTCTAACAGCAGCATTCATGCCTATTTGTCCACTTTCGATCTCTTGAATGATGGCTAATTTCTCTAAAGCTTTAAGTTTATTTTTGGACATGAAAATGCTCCCCTCACGACAAACAGGTTTTATTATTTCACCTGTCTACCGTGTGGGGAGCATATCA
>NZ_JBHTGV010000036.1:0-1601 GCF_042675445.1 Cohnella sp. GCM10027633
GGAGGTGCCGCTTTTTTCATGGGAAGTTCTCTATTTAGTTAGTCAGCCAGTTTCAATATCCGCTTCAAATTCACCGCGAATATTGCCATTGCCCCCTGTATCTGCATCCCAAGTAGACCCGAGGACGACGCTACGTCGTACCCGTGCCGGTGCTTAAGTTCACTGTTCTTCGCTTCGATTTTGTAGCGTTCTTTCGCCTTTCCCTTGAAATACTCAGTTTCTTGAAAAGCCATTTGCTCGACATGTTCGCCAGATTTTATGCTCACGGAGTACGTTTTCGTCTTGGCTCCTTCTTTGTAGCATCCCTCCTTAAAGGGACACTTCTTACAAAGCTCAACATCAAAAAAATACGTGTTAACTTGATTGGCTCCGACACCCTTCTTGCCGTTACGCGCTTTTCGATTCGCCATATGGCCCGCTTTACATACGTACATACCCGCATCTTTGTTGTATTCGAATTCGTCTTCCTTCTTGCGCATACCTTGTGTAATTTGCGGATTTAGACGTGAGATAAGTTCTATTTCACTTTCCTTGCTGTACGCGATGTTGTCTTTCTCCGAATACGCCATATCGCCAATAACCGTCTTAACGTCCATTCCCGCGATTTTACTCTTTTCGATAAGCGTTTGTAACTGCTTGCCGTCGTGCTTCTCGCCTGTTGTCACAATAGCTGCTGTAATGATTCTCTCTTCGGACATGGCGATGTGTGTCTTATACCCGAAAAACGAGGAGTCCGCGCTCTTATGACCCACGCGCGCATCTTGATCCTGCGAGATCCGCAGTTGCTCCACGTCATCTTCAACCGTTTCTTTGAGTAGGTTGAGCGGTTCCGTGATCTTTGGTAGTAGGGGGATGCGCAGCTTTGATTCAATGGTTTCAATGAGTTCATGACAATAGTCGAGTTCGGCTTCAAGCGTGTCCACCGTGTTCTTGGCGGGAAGTTTCGCTTTCAGTGACTCGTCAACGGTGTAAATGGCTTTGCGCAATTTGCGGGCGCGATCCTGCAAAATCTCACGTGGCGACTTCTGATTGTAACGAGCTTTCGTATGCGTCGCGTCCACGATAATGGAGTTGCTCAGCATGATCCCTTGAGCGATGGCCAGTTCGACGGTTTTGCCGATTAACAGGTCAAGCAGATTCAGATCTTTCAGCCGCAGCTTCCGAAATTTGGTGAGCGTGCTCGGATCGATAACGCCTTCTTCTGGCGCCATCTGAAGAAAGTATTTTATGGACATGTCATATCGAGAACGCTCGACTAGGTCCACGTCAGATACCTCGAAAATGGATTTCAGGAGCAAATATTTAAACATCCGCAAAGGATCGATAGCATTGCGACCATTGTCCAAGCAATAGTTAGCTTTCAGTTCGTCATAAACGAAGGAGAAGTCGACCAATTCATTGATCTGGCGTAGCAAATTGTCCTTTGGCACGATGAGGTCGTAAAGCGCAGTATATGGGCTAAATGCAAACGAGATCTGGGGTTGAAACATGGTCTTCATCCTTCCGACGTAATGCTTTCATTATATCAAGAAAAAGGTACAGTCCCTCAAAATAAAGAGAGTCTGTACCTTTTCATTCACTTGGACTTTTTCAGTGGCCTC
>NZ_JBHTGV010000037.1:0-1369 GCF_042675445.1 Cohnella sp. GCM10027633
GAGTCTGTAAAATCTTTTGTGTAAACTCTCAAACCAATATGAAATAAACTAAGAGAAAGGTTGGTTTGAGAGGATGACACAAGTGGCGCGCTTTAACAAAGATCAGGTGAAAGCATTCGTCAAAGACAACAATCTGAAGACGATGGATGACGTTCAATCCGCACTAAAGGAACTGTTCGCTGAGACGTTGCAGTCTATGCTGGAGGCTGAACTCGACACGGAGCTTGGCTACGAGAAGCATGACGTCAAGACCAAGACTACCAGCAATAGTCGAAACGGTAGGTCCAAGAAGACCGTGATTAGCGAGTATGGAGAAGTCGATATTCAGGTACCTCGTGATCGTAACGGCGAGTTCGAGCCTGTTATCGTCAAGAAGCATCAGTCCAGTGTAACCGGCATTGAAGACCAGATCATTGCGATGTACGCCAAGGGCATCAGCGTCCGAGATATTCAAGATCATATGATCCGATTGTACGGCATTGATGTTTCGCCGACGATGATCTCGAATGTCACGAACAAGATCGTTCCGCTCATTAAGGAGTGGCAGAATCGCCCGCTGCAAGGTGTATACGCTGTGGTGTTCCTTGATGCCATTCACTTTAAAGTGAAGCAGGATGGCGCTATTGTGAACAAAGCGGCGTATATGGTCATCGGCATCGATCTGGACGGGAACAAAGACGTACTGGGCATGTGGATCGGCGAGAATGAGTCCGCGAAGTTCTGGCTGAGCGTCCTGAATGACCTCAAGAATCGCGGTGTACAAGACATCCTCATCACCTGTGTCGACAACCTGACCGGCTTCTCTCAAGCCATTTCTGCTTGTTATCCGAAAACAGAGATCCAGAAGTGCATCATCCACCAGATCCGCAATTCGACGCGCTACGTCTCATATAAAGATTTAAAGAAGGTAACAGCGGATCTAAAACCGATCTATAAAGCGACTACCGAAGTAGCAGCGCTACTGGAGCTGGATCGCTTTGAAGAAGCCTGGGGCAATAAGTATCCGCTCATTATTCGCTCCTGGCGAACGAACTGGGACGAGCTCGCAACGTTCTTTAAATTCCCTCCGGAGATCCGTAAGCTCATCTACACGACTAATATCATTGAAAGCTACCACCGTCAGCTACGGAAGGTCACCAAGGGCAAGAGCATCTTCCCAACGGATGAAGCGCTGCTTAAAATGTTATATTTGGCGACCATGGATGTCCTACGGAAATGGACAGGCCGCGTGCAAAACTGGGGACAAATTCTCCTCCAGTTATCCGTATTTTATCCAGAACGAATTGGCCAATATCTGCCGTAAGAGCTTCGTTCTCCCCCTCGGGGGAGGTTCCCATAAGAGAGTTTACACAAAATTATTGACAGACCC
>NZ_JBHTGV010000039.1:0-1288 GCF_042675445.1 Cohnella sp. GCM10027633
TGGACCTCTGTCAAGAAAGTGGACACTCGCTAACGCATTTCAGCTAATGTTTTTGTAGTACATCTCCTCGAATCGATCAGGAGATACGTAACCCAAAGAACCATGAATTCTCTTGCGATTGTAAAAGAACTCGATGTACTCAAATACTTCATGTTTCGCTTGTGCCTTCGTCTTAAAACGTGTGCAGTAAATAAACTCTTTCTTCAGCACGCTGTGGAAAGATTCGATGCAGGCATTGTCATAACAGTTTCCCTTGCGGCTCATGCTGGCTGTCATTTTGTACTTTTGCAGTCTTGTTCGATACTCTTCTGAAGCGTACTGCGAACCTCGATCGGAGTGATGGATAAGTCCCTCTCCCGGTTTCTGAGCTTCATAAGCCTGATCCAGTGCTGCGAGTACTAAGTCCGTCGTCATCCGGTCAGAGAGCCTCCAACCGACGATTTTGCGTGTGTAGAGATCCATTACACTCGCTAAGTACAGCCGGCCTTCGCGGCACGGAACATAGGTAATATCCGTGACCCAAATCTTGTTTGGAGCTGTGGTTTTAAACTGCTGGTTTAGCACGTTTGGCGCAATTGGACTGGAATGATTGGAATCCGTCGTCGTCACCTTGAACTTCTTTGAGACGCATGAGCGTAGGTTATTCTCTTGCATAAGCTTCCCGACCAAGCGCTCAGAAACAGTCCAGCCTTCACTTTGTAGGAGCTTAGTAATCTTAGGGCTCCCGTAGCGTGTCTTAGCGTCAAAGAAGAGCCACATGATGCGCGCCAATAGCGCTCTACGGCGTTTCTGGTAGGCATTCTCGTTCGCCTTCTCCAGGCACCACCTGTAATAACCGCTCCGTGATACTTCGAGTACTACGCACATCTTCTCCATTCGAAACTCGGAGCGGTGATCTTCGATGAACTGGAACCTTAGTTCCTTTCTTTGCTGAAGATGTGCATGGCTTTTTTTAAGATCGCGATCTCCTCTTGGAGGTCCTCAATGGTGCGTGCTTGATCCTGCAACTGCCGATCCTTTTCACGAAGGGTTTCGCGATCCACGAGCGGCTCATTCTCAAACTTCCGATACTTCGCCTGCCACTGACGTAATGTGCCTTCTGGTACATTCAACTCCTCGGCGATCTGTGGCAGTGTCTTCGTTTGATCTTGGATGTAACGAACCGCCTGTTCTTTAAACTCTTCGTTGTAATGCTGTCTTCTCTCACTCATGCCGGACACCTCTTAATTCTTGTTGAGTTTATTATCTGTTTGCGCTTATGAGGTGTCCACTTTTTATTCTAGTTGCA
>NZ_JBHTGV010000040.1:0-892 GCF_042675445.1 Cohnella sp. GCM10027633
TCTTTGACGAATGCTTTCACCTGATCTTTGTTAAAGCGCGCCACTTGTGTCATCCTCTCAAACCAACCTTTCTCTTAGTTTATTTCATATTGGTTTGAGAGTTTACACAAAAGATTTTACAGACTCAGTTATCATTCACTGAATATCTTATCTTTATTGTTCTGCGCGTAAGATTTCATTTGTTCAATGACTTCTTGTCCATTTAGATGAACAATTTCATGATGATCTTCACAGATCAGCCATTGATATTTCTTTGACACTAGGTAGTATTCATTTAGATGACATAACTCAGGAATCAATTCAAAAATGAGATCCTTCTCTCCCTCGTAAGCCCACATCTTGTCATTTATGTCCTCTACAATAAACCAGAATACATCATCTTCTATTATCTCTCTTATATATTGAAATGGTTGATCAATAAATCTCATTGATAACTTTGGTTCTTTAAGCTTGTTCCATCCCCAATGCAGACCATGAGTATAATGAGCCTTAACTAAAAAGCGGTTCTCAATATTGTTTATGATTTCTTTCCATTGGTCTTTTCTAACTTCAAAAAACTTCTCTCTATTTATTTGAAACCTTTTAATTGATTCTTCGATTTCTAATCGAATTGAAAAAGAGTTCATATTAACTCCTCGCAACGATCTTTGTTATTTATCGAATTGCTCGTATTTCACATAACGTTATTGTATTCACGACGTCCCACCGACTTAAGGTTCCGCCAGGAACCGGCTGCGCTTGCGCAGTTAGTCGGTGCGGATGTGTCCGGCTGATTCTGCTTCCCGAAACTGAAATGCCTCTCCGACTCTTCTTCTAACTTCGTGCCGGACCGAGGGCGAATGCCCGATGCGTGAATATGGTGTTATCTGATGCCGGTGTCTTCTTCGAGCTA
>NZ_JBHTGV010000041.1:0-830 GCF_042675445.1 Cohnella sp. GCM10027633
CGAAGTCGGTGGGGTAACCCGCAAGGGAGCCAGCCGCCGAAGGTGGGGTAGATGATTGGGGTGAAGTCGTAACAAGGTAGCCGTATCGGAAGGTGCGGCTGGATCACCTCCTTTCTAAGGAGCCCGCAAGGGCTATACAGATTACCGTAGATTATTGCTCGATGTTCAGTTTTGAAAGGCCAAGCGAAAGCATGGTTTTTCAAACTCTTGTACCTTGAAAACTGGATAGCGAAACAAAGCGCGAAAGAATGAAACATCCAAGCCTTATCTAGTGTCGTCATTACAACCTTCGGGTCGTAATGTGGTTAAGCTAATAAGTGCGCACGGAGGATGCCTAGGCGCCAGGAGCCGATGAAGGACGCGACGAACAGCGATATGCTTCGGGGAGCTGTAAGTGAGCTTTGATCCGGAGATTTCCGAATGGGGAAACCCAGCTGGGGTAATGCCCAGTTACCATCAACTGAATACATAGGTTGAATGGAGGCACACCAGGGGAACTGAAACATCTAAGTACCCTGAGGAAGAGAAAACAACAGTGATTCCGTCAGTAGCGGCGAGCGAACGCGGATTAGCCCAAACCAGGGGGCTTGCTCCCTGGGGTTGTGGGACGTCTCACATGGAGTTACAAAGGGATAGGGTAGACGAAGAGGTCTGGAAAGGCCCGTCATAGTAGGTAAAAACCCTGTAGTCGAAATGCTATCCCCTCCGAGACGGATCCCGAGTACCGCGAGACACGTGAAACCTCGTGGGAATCCGGCAGGACCATCTGCCAAGGCTAAATACTCCCTGGCGACCGATAGTGAAGCAGTACCGTGAGGGAAAGGTGAAAA
>NZ_JBHTGV010000042.1:0-756 GCF_042675445.1 Cohnella sp. GCM10027633
CCGGCTGATTCTGCTTCCCGAAACTGAAATGCCTCTCCGACTCTTCTTCTAACTTCGTGCCGGACCGAGGGCGAATGCCCGATGCGTGAATATGGTGTTATCTGATGCCGGTGTCTTCTTCGAGCTACTTACACAATCCTTCATGTGTATTTGATGTTATAATGGTTATACTTAGTTCTTGAAAGGAGTTGTCAGAATTGGCTATTAGTAAAGAACGATTTAATGAATTGCTTGATCGATTGTCAGATAAAGATCTGGAATTGGTTTCTGAATTAATGGAGCGTCTTTCGCACTCATCAATCAAAAAGGAAATTCCTCTAGATGATGAACCTACTACTCAAGATGACTTAGATGCCATAAATAATGCACATAAAGCTTACTTAAAAGGTGAATTAATTAACCTTAAGGATGTAGAACATGAATTACGAAATTAAATTTCTTAAGGATGCCTATAAGTATCTTCAAAAGCAGGATTCTGTAACTCGGAACCGCATCCTAGATCATCTTAAAATTCTCTCTGAAGACCCCAGGCATCCGGAACTTGATATAAAAAGAATGCAAGGAATTGAAAATCAATTTCGGCTTCGAGTTGGATCCTATCGAGTAGTTTACTCTATTCTTGATAATGAACTAATAATAATAGTTGTAAAGATAGGTTCACGCGGTGACATATATAAGACTTAACGGCACTTGATCTTCAAGTGTCTTTTTATTGAATTGCACCGGTTTCAGATAACGTTATTGTATTCACGACGT
>NZ_JBHTGV010000043.1:0-583 GCF_042675445.1 Cohnella sp. GCM10027633
TAACGTTATTGTATTCACGACGTCCCACCACCTTAAGCCCGAAGGGCGGCCGCGATGCGGTTAGGTGGTGCGGATGTGTCCGGCAGATCCAGCATCCCCGTATACTGAAATGCTTCATCGATTCCACTTCTGACTTCTGCCGGACCGAGGGGCGACAACGTCGACCCGATGCGTGAATATGGTGTTAGCTGAAGTTATCCCTTCACCGAGTTACTCTCATTGTTCTTGTTTATACTGTTCGTACCAGTTAGTAATTTGTTCACTGAACTTAGTATGCCTTTGTATAAATTTCTCTTTATATTCTTCTGCTATTGAATCTATGCCCATTCCAAAATGATCATCAAGCTCATGGACGATAAACTCATATATCTCATTGTTCTTCTTCCCTTGAATTAGAAATTCAATTAACTGTACTGAAATACAATCGTATTCATCTTTCGGAGCCCCACCATCAATTAGACCAATAGGATCCCATTGATTAACCAAAATTTCTACATTAGGATATAAGTCTTTATATTTCTCTTTTAGTTTTTTAACTTTTGTATTTGAAGGATGTTCCCACATAAATACTCACCTTGTTTTA